>JBEEFV010000091.1:0-120691 GCA_041166405.1 Actinomycetota bacterium
GCTGGAACGCGGCGGCGATGGTCGTGCGCGCCAACAAGCACTTCGACGGCATCGGCGGACACCTGGCCACGTACGCGTCGTCGGCCGCGCTCTACGAGGTCGGGTTCCAGCACTTCTTCCACGGCAAGGACGACGGCCAGTTCGGCGACCAGATCTACTTCCAGGGCCACGCGGCGCCCGGCGTCTACGCCCGCGCCTATCTCGAAGGCCGGATGGTCGAATCGCAGCTCGACAACTTCCGCATGGAAGTCAACGGGGGCGGGCTGTCGTCGTACCCGCACCCTCGCCTGATGCCCGACTTCTGGGAGTTCCCCACGGTGTCGATGGGGCTGGGTCCGCTGCAGGCGATTTACCAAGCGCGCTTCAACCGGTATCTCCTGAACCGCGAGATCGCAGATACGAGCCGCGCCAAGGTGTGGTGCTTCGTGGGCGACGGCGAGTGCGACGAACCGGAGACGCTGGGCGCGCTGTCGCTGGCGGCGCGCGACGGCCTCGACAACCTCATCTTCGTCGTCAACTGCAACCTCCAGCGCCTCGACGGTCCCGTCCGCGGCAACGGCAAGATCATCCAGGAGCTGGAAGCGGTGTTCCGCGGCGCGGGATGGAACGTCATCAAGGTGATCTGGGGTTCGAAGTGGGACGAGTTGCTGGCGCGCGTCGTCGACGGCGTGTTGCTCAACCAGATGAACACCACCGTCGACGGCACGTTCCAGAAGTACGCGGTGTCCGACGGCGCCTACATCCGTGAGCACTTCTTCGGGCCCGACCCGCGCCTGCGCAAGATCGTCGAACACCTCAGCGACGCCGAGATCCACGCGCTGCCCCGCGGCGGCCACGACTACCGCAAGCTGTTCGCCGCCTACAAAGCCGCGGTCGAACACGACGGCGCCCCGACCGTGATCCTCGCGAAGACGATCAAGGGCTGGACGCTCGGCCCGGAGATCGAGTCGCGCAACGCCACGCACCAGATCAAGAAGATGACCAAGGCGCAGCTGCTCACGATGCGCGACACGCTGTATCTCCAGGAGGAGATTCCGGAGAAGGCGCTCGACGAGAAGTTGCCTCCCTATTACCGGCCGGCCGAGGGCTCCGAGATCCACGAGTACCTGATGACGCGCCGGCGCGCGCTGGCGGGATCATTGCCGCGTCGCCTGCCGCGCGTCGCCCTGCGCGAGCTGCCGGCGCCGGCGGTGTTCAAGGAGTTCCACGACGGGTCCAAAGGCCAAGCCGTGTCCACGACGATGGCCTTCGCCCGCTTGATCCGCAACCTGCTGCGCGACCAAGCAGTCGGCAAGCGCATCGTGCCGATCGTGCCCGACGAGGCGCGCACCTTCGGCATGGACGCGCTGTTCAAAGAGTTCGAGATCTACGCGCCGTTCGGCCAGCAGTACGAGCCCGTCGACAAGGAACTGCTGCTCTCCTACACCGAAGCCGACGACGGCCAGCTCCTCGAGGAGGGCATCACCGAGGCGGGCTCGATGTGCTCGTTCATCGCGTCGGGCACGTCGGCCAGCACGTGGGGTCAGCCGATGATCCCGTTCTTCATCTTCTATTCGATGTTCGGGTTCCAGCGCGTCGGCGACCTCGCTTGGGCCGCCGGTGACATCGGCGCGCGCGGCTTCATGCTCGGAGCCACCGCCGGGCGCACCACGCTCAACGGCGAGGGCTTGCAACACGAGGACGGCCAATCGCTGTTGTTGGCGTCAACGGTGCCCAACGTCGCGGCGTACGACCCGGCGTTCGCGTACGAGGTCGCAGAGATCATCCAGGACGGCATCACCCGGATGTATGGCCCCGAAGACCGAGACGAGTACTTCTACGTCACGCTCTACAACGAGAACTACGTCATGCCGCCGATGCCGCCCGACATCGGCGACGGCATCCGTCGTGGTCTGTATCGCTTCGAGGCCGCGCCCGTCGGCCCGTCGCGCAGCGCGACCATCCTGTTCTCGGGTTCGGCGTCGCAGGCTGCGTTGGCGGCGCGCGACGCGCTCGCCACCGACTTCGACGTCGCCGCCGAGCTGTGGAGCGCCACGTCGTACAAGACGCTGCGCGAAGACGCGTTGGCCGTGGAACGCGACAATCGCCTCCACCCGTCGCGCACGCCCGACGTGCCGTACGTGACGAGCGCGCTCGACGATGCCGAAGGCCCGATCATCGCCGTGACCGACTTCATGAAGGCGGTGCCCGATCAGATCGCCCGCTGGGTGCCGCGTTCGTACACGACGCTCGGCACCGACGGCTACGGGCGCTCCGACACGCGCGAAGCCCTGCGCCGCCACTTCGAAGTCGACGCCGGCCACATCGTGGTCGCCGTGCTCAGCGCGCTCGCATCGTCGGGCGCCGCCGGTCCTGAGGAAGTGGAAAAGGCGATCGACCGCTACGAAATCAACGCGGAAGCGCCCGACCCGCGGACCGCTTAGCGCGGGGGTGCTTCAACCGCAGTCGGCCGAAGCCGATCTTTACGGTGAGTTCGATCACGGGATAACCCGGCGTCGACTCTTCGAGCTTGTTCGTCACGGGCCCGACGACGTCGACCAACTTCACCGTCACCCCCCGCGGGACGATCAGCGTGATGTCGCCGAGGCCGGTCTCGGTTTTGAGCTTCACGTCCCAGTCGTCGAACTCGGCGTCGGTGAAATCGAGCACGATTTTGGAAGGACCGGTCTTCACGGTGAGATCCCGGGCGACTTGCCACCGGCCGCGCATGCGGATGTCACTGAACAAGCCCAGCGTTTCCATCTTGAACGGCTGGGAGTAGCAGCGCTCAGGCGGTGTGATGGTCACCGGCGGGGCGTACTTGCGCACGAGTTCCGCGAGTTCGGCCTCGCTCGTCGCGTGCAGCGCGGCGTCAATCGCCGCTTCGTACTCGGTGATGTCGGAATGGCCGTCGGACAAACCGGCGCGCAACAACTCGAGCACACGGTCCCGCACGTCGCCGCTGACCATCATGGGTTGAGATCCCGAAGGTCGACGCCCTCGACCAGTACGACACCGGCAACGGCGGCCGCGTCGCGCGCCTCCGCGCTCGTCTCCGCTGGCGGCTGGATCCAGAACGACTTCGCGCCCTGCTGGCGCGCCATGTCGAGAATCCCCGGTTGCTCCTCGGGCGGGCGGTACGTAATGACGAGGTCAACGAGCGGTGCGCCGTCGATCGGCGTGCTGATGAGATATCCCCCGCCTGCCACCGGGAACCGACGGAAAATCTCGTCGTCGGGTTCGTCGACGATGGCGTGTTGCGAGTAGCCGCCCGGCGTGTGGCCGTAGACCGTCTTGCCCGCGCGGATCGCGACGGCGACGACATCCGGATGCGGCCAGTCGTAGAACTGCACGCTTGCCGCCTCCGCGAACAGCTCCCCAGCGTCCACGCCCGCAGGCTATTCCTCGCGAGGCGCGCGAGCGCATTGCGCCAGGCGCATCGCGGTGGCGTCAGCTGAGTTGCAAGGTGAGTCGCGCTAGTCCCAACTCCCCGTAGTCCGACGACCACGTCTCACCGGGCGCGACGGGATGCGCATTCGTGATCGTTCCTGTCGTGATCAGTTCGCCCGCTTGCAAGGGCGGGTTATCGAGCTGGGCCGCGAGCACCGTCGCGAGGTGCCCGAGGGCGAGGGCGGGGCTCCCGAGGACGTTGGCACCAATGCCGCGCTCGACCACCTCACCGTTGCGCGACAACGTCGCCGTGAACGACGCCAACGCGTCGACCGTAGCGGCGGTGACGGCGACCGGCGTGCCGACCACGAGGTAACCGTGGAGCCCAAATGCGGCCGCAGCGTCAGCGAGCGCGAACTTCCAACCTGGGTACGGCGACCACACGATTTCGAAACCCGGCGCCATCCACTCGACGTGCGCGAGCAGCTCGACAGCGCCATCCGTCGCGGGCGGAGAGGACTTCAGCTTGAACACGACCTCCGGCTCGATACGCGGCTCGCGCAACGTGCCCAACTCGACGGTCGCCGCGTCGTCGCGCGCGAAGGTCACCGTGCGATCCCACACGTGCGCCCACATCGGCGCGTCAACGCCGTATAGCTCCCAGATCGTCGTGTTCGTGAAACCGATCTTGCGGCCAAGCGGCCGCCATCCGTCGGCCTCGCGTCGACGCGCGATCTCGCGCAGCACCGCGTACGCACTCGCCAGAGCGAACTGGGGATTGCGCGCCGTGAACGGTACGACCGCTTCCCCCGTGGTGTGCGCTCGCAGCAATTCGTCGGCGATCGATGCGGCGTCAGTCACGTGGACATCTTGTCTTCGTGGAGTTACGGGAGTGGAGCAGGGGGAGGTAGTACGACCATCCGCCTAGGCTCACTCCATGCCCGCACCGAAAAAGCTCGCCCTGGCGCAGCATCCGGATGCCGACAAACTCCTCGCCGCCGACCCGTTGGCGTTGCTCATCGGGATGGTGCTCGACCAGCAGGTGCCCCTCGAATGGGCGTTCCTCGGTCCGTACACGCTGACGCAGCGGCTCGGCACTGACCTCGACGTGCACAAGTTGGCGGCGATGGACGAGGACACCCTCGTGACGATCTTCTGTGACCGCCCCGCGTTGCACCGCTACCCCGCGGCGATGGCGCGCCGCGTGCACGAGCTGTGCAACGTCATCGTCGCCGAGTACGACGGCAGGCCCGAGACGATCTGGACAACTGCGGCAGACGGCAACGAGTTGTACAAGCGCATCAAGGCGCTACCGGGATTTGGCGAGATGAAGGCGCGCATTTTCGTCGCGCTGCTGGCAAAGCAGTTCGGCGTGCGGCCCGCGGGCTGGGAAGAGCAGGCGAAGAACTTCGGCCAGCCCGACACGTTCCTCTCCGTCGCCGACATCGTCGACGAAGCGAGCCTCGGCAAGGTGCGCGCCTTCAAGGCCCAGAAGAAGGCGGCGGCGAAAGCGGCCGCCGCACCGAAGCCCTGATCACCGTCGTCGCCAACGGCGACCCGGTTTCGATCGCCGACGGCGCGACGGTCACGGAGTTGCTGGCGCAGATCGGCTGGGCCAAGCGCACCGTCGCCGTCGAGCACAACGGCAACGCGTTGATCCGCAGCGAGCACGCCTCGGTCGTGTTGCGCGACGGCGATGTCCTCGAGATCGTCAAGGCCGTCGCCGGTGGTTGACCTCGGAGACCGTCGCTTCTACCTGTGCACTCCCGACCGCCCGGATCTCGCGGAGTTCGTGGACGCCTGCATTCGCGGTGGCGTCGACATCGTGCAGCTGCGCGAGAAGGACGCGGAGGCCCGCGCGCTGCTGCAGCGCGCGGCGATCGTGCGCGACGTGTGCCGCGACCACGGCGTGCCCTTCATCCTCAACGACCGACCCGATCTGGCGCTCGTGTGCGACGCCGACGGCGTGCACGTCGGTCAGAACGACGCGCCCGCGTCGCTCGCCCGTCGCATCCTCGGGCCAAACAAGGTCGTCGGCCTGTCGACTCGTGGCGGCGAACAGTTACGCGCCGCCGCGCGCGAACCCATCGACTACGCGTCGGTCGGGCCGGTGCACTCGACGGCGACGCACCCCGAGCGCGCGCCGATCGGCCTCGACGCATTGCGTGACGCCGCCGCCAACGCGCCTGTGCCGATTGTCGTGACCGGTGACGTCACGCCCGACACCATTGGACCCATGCTCGCGGCGGGCGCGACGCGGTTCGTCGCGGTGCGCTGGTTGACGCAGGCGGCGGACCCGTTCGCAGCGGCGCAGGCGCTGCGGAGCCGCATCGACTCAGGCGGTGGGCTCGGGGTTGTGCCAGCCGGTCCGTAGCACCTGCTCGGGACGGCGACGGCCTTCGCCGGCGATGGCGTCGAGCACTTTGCGGTCGGCTTCGGTGAGCGGCGGCTGCACAATGCTGCGCGGCCACAGCTTGCGGGCGCGGACCACGTTCACCTCAGCGGCATACAGCGTGAGCTGTGCGGTCAGGAACAGCCACCCCACGAGACCGAGCACGCTGCCGAAGAACCCGTAGAGCTGCGACGCGTGACGCAACGAGTGGCCCACCAGGAGGGCGCCGACGCTTTGCAAGAACGACCACCCGACGCCGCCGATCGCCGCGCCCGGTAACAGGTCGTGGGTCGCGATGTTCGGAGTGAGCACGCGGAACAAGACGATGAACAGCGCGATGTTCACACCGATGATGCCGAGTTCGGCCATGCCGCGCGACACAATCGCACCCGGTGCGAACGCCGCGATCGCCGTGACAACCGTGGTCACCGCGATGCCGGCACCCAGCGCGCCGACGAACGCCAGGCTGCGCACGAGTCGCGGAAAGAACCCGGGCCGGTGGACGCCCGGGATGTTCCAGATTTCCGCCATCGCCAGTTGCGCCGCCTGACTGACGCCCATCGAACCCCACAGGAGCCCGACGGAGCCGACCAAGACCGCGACGAAGCTGCCTTTCAGCGGGTGCACCGAGTGCGCCAGCTGCGTGCCGATGATCGGAAAGTCGCGCAGCGCCGAATGCAAGATCGCGTCGCGTACGGCCGGATTGCGATCGCTGATGAACCCGACGATCGTCGTCAGCAACAGCAGCAGCGGGAAGATGGCGAGGAACGCGTCGTACGCCAACACCGACGCCAGCATCCCGGCGCGGTCGTCGCCGAACTTCTTGAATACCGCGACCACAAACCCGAGCCGCCGATTGGTCTGCTGTCGCTGGTCGAGGTTGCGGATCGCTTTCTCCGCGAGGTTCATGACTCGACGTCAGGGAACAGCACTGCGGGCTCGCCTTCTTCGCGCTCGTCCGAAAGCAAGGCGACGACATCGGAGTCCTCGGGGCTCGCCGTCGGCCCGTAGCCCACGACGAGTGTGCCGGCGACCGTGCACCACGGACACCGCACGACGGCGACCATGCCCATGTCGTCGGGATTGCTCGGCCCTTCGACGCGCGCGATGGCGTCGACGTGGACGTCTTGGGCGTCGCTGACGGTGCGACAGGCGCCGCAGCGCACTTTGCCGCCCTCTTCGACGCTGAACGACATCACGTATCCCTGCTCCTCATAGCGAGCAAGGATCTCCGTGACCGTTACGGCATCAGGCACTTCAGCGTTCATCGATTCGACCACTCCGTCAAGAAGTACCCGCGCAGCTACATCGTGAACCGGCTGAGCGCCGGCCGGAGTTCTTCGGTCCAGAAGTCGATGAATCCGTGCTGGTCCGGTCCGATCTGGTGGAAGTACAGGTGGTCGAACCCAGCGTTGACGTACTGCTCGACCGAACGTACGACGGCTTCGACGTCGGGACCGCACGGCGTGTCCTTCAGCACCTGCTCCTCACTGATCGACTCGACGGCCTGTTCGAAATGCCGGAACGTCGGCAGGTCTTGCATGAGCTGGCCGCCGACGCCGCCGACCGGCCAGTACTGCAGCACGGTCTTGCGCGCCTGTTCCGTGTCCTGAGCCCAGCACAACGACAGCTGCGCGTAGCGCGGCCCCTGGCCGCCCGCGGCGACGTACCGCTCGTTGGGCGACGGGTCGGTCCCGTGGCCCCAAAACCCGTCGCCGATGTTGGCCGCCAGTTCGACGGTCTGCTCACCGAAGCCCGACACGATGATCGGCACGCGGCGGCCCGGCGCGTCGAAGATGCGCGCGTTCTCGACGCGGTAGTAACGCCCGTCGAAGTTCACGGTCTCGCCCTTCCACAGTTCGCGAATGACCGTGACCGCTTCTTCAAGCATCTTGAGGCGAATGTCGTGCCGCGGCCACCGGTGTCCGAGCACGTGCTCGTTCAGCGCTTCGCCCGTGCCCACGCCGAGGAAGAAGCGATCACCGAACATTTGCGCGACCGTTGCCGACGCGTGCGCGACGAGCGCCGGGTGCATGCGCGTGGTTGGGCATGAAACGCCGATGCCGACGTCGATGTGCGATGTCGTGCACGCGATGCCACCGAGAACCGACCAGACGAATGGACTGTGCCCCTGCGCCTCTATCCAGGGATGAAAGTGGTCGGAAATCGAGACGAAGTCGAAACCCGCGTCTTCTGCGAGGCGCGCGTTGTCAACGAGCGTGCGCGGGCCGTGCTCTTCACTCGAAAGTGTGTATCCGAATTTCATCATGTGTTCGCGCTACCCCGCGCGGGTACCGACCCAATCGTGAAGGTTGTGTACGAACGCCGGTTGCCAAGGAGTCCGTCCGCGTTGCAGTTGGTCCGTCACGATGTGCATTCCGCGTTGGACGCCGCAGGCGTACCGCGCGCGGTCATCGATGACTCGTTGCTTGTGCTGTCGGAACTGGGAACAAACGCCATGCATGCCATTGGTTACGAAGACGAGATCGACGTGCGCCTCGGCGTCGAACGAAGCGGCGACGTGATCGTGGAAACAGAAGACCCCGGCAGTGGTTTCCGTCTGTCTCAGGCGTTGCGTTTGCCGGAGACGGACGAAGAGCACGGCCGGGGCCTCAGCATCGTGTGCCTGCTCGCCGACGAGACGGTTGTCCGTCGCAAGCGGCGGCACACGATCGTGCGCGCCACGCTTCGCGCGAGGCGAAGCGCGTAACGCGTTAGCTGCGATACGCGCGCGAACCGCTGATCGCGCTGGCGATGACGAGGACGAGCGCGATGATCAGCGCCCACTTGAGTCCTTCGACGAACAAACCTGCACCGCCGAACACGAGCGCCAACAGCAATAGGAATACGACGAGAGCCATTGCGGCCTCCTTTGTTGTGATGTTGTTGGCGGACTACCCGTTCACTGCGCGTGTCATTCGCGACACTCTGCGTATGCGTTGGGGCTAGCGGAGGTACCACCTATCCGTAAATGTTCCTACAAGGAGGACGTAGCAATGGGTATTGGAGTAGCCATTTTCCTGATCGCCGTTGGTGCGATCCTTCGGTTCGCGGTGAACGTAACCACCAACGGATTCGACCTGCACATGGTCGGTGACATCCTGATGGCGGTCGGCGTTCTCGGTGCGCTGTTCTCGCTGCTGTTCTGGTCGTCGTGGGGCGGCTGGGGTGCGCGTGACGCAGGCGGCGACAACAACGTCGTAGTCGAAGGCGGTCGCCGCACGCGTCGCACGACGTACGTCGAGCGCGAAGTGTAAAGACGCACTGACAACTTAAATTCGGACGAGGCGACCGGGACGATCCCCGGTCGCCTTTCCGTTTTCATAGGTCACTTTGCCAGCGCACACGGTGGCGTCGTAGCCGTCGACGTACTGCACGAGCCGACGCCCGCCGGCGGGGAGATCGAAGATCATTTCCGGGGCGTGGATGTTGAGCTTGTCGAAATCGATCACGTTGAGGTCGGCGCGTTTGCCCGGCTTGAGCTCGCCGCGATCGTGGAAGCCGTACACCGACGCGGTGCGCTGCGTCTGCTGCTGCACGACGTATTCGAGCGCAAGAGTCTCGCCCCGCTTGCGGTCACGAGCCCAGTGCGTGAGGTTGAACGTCGTCATCGACGCGTCGCAGATCAGACCGCAGTGCGCGCCGCCGTCCGACAACCCGAGCATCGTCGCCGGATGCGCCACCATCTCGCGGATGGCGTCGAAGTTGTGGTGCACGTAGCTGGCCAACGGCGCGAAGAACAGCGCTTTGCCGTCGCGCTCGAGCAACCAGTCGAGCGCCACCTCTTCGGGGCGCCGGCCCTCGCGCTCCGCGGCCGCAGCAACGCTCGCCTCGCGCGGAGGCTCGTAGTCGGGCGGATCGCCGAGCGGGAACATCTGATCCCAACGCGACATCAGCGGGCTCGCCGACATCGACTCTTCGTTGAGCAGCGCGTCGCGCACCTCCGCCGAACGCAGCTTGGCGACGCGCTCTGCGAGCGGCAGGTCACGGATCGTCTTGTACGTCTTGTGCGCGATGAACGGGTGCAGCGACGACTGCAGACCGAACAGCATGCCGGTGGGGCGGTTGCCCACTTGTGGAACGAACATCACGCCCTCGTCCTGCAGCGCCTGCGCGTGCGCCAACACGTCGCGGTATCCCTCGGGCGCCCACGGCGACTGCGCGGTGAGGAACGTGACGGGTCGGCCGGTGTTGCGCGCGATCTCGACCATCCAGTCGCGCTCCGGGCCGTCGTGGCCTGAGCGGTCACTGATGATCTGGATCACGCCCTTGCCGACTTTGCCGATCGCTTCGGCGATCGCAATCACTTCATCTCCCGGCGCAGTGGTCCCGGGCACGAGGCCGTACTTCGAGCGGTGCAGCACGGTGCGCGAAGTGGAGAACCCGACGGCGCCGGCGTCGACCGCCTCGGCGCTGAGTTTCGCCATCATCGCGACGTCTTCGTGCGTGGCGTTGTCGTCGTGCGCTCGGTCGCCCATCACGTAGGCACGCAGCGCGGCGTGCGGCACCTGCGCGGCGACGTCGAGGACGCGCGGCATCGCGTCAAGGGCGTCGAGGTACTCGGGGAACGACTCCCACTTCCAGTCGATGCCTTCGTGCAGCGCGGTGCCAGGGATGTCCTCCACCGACTCCATGAGTTCGATCAGCAGCGCGTGCTCTTCGCTGCCGCGGCGCGCGGGCGCGAACCCGACGCCGCAGTTGCCCATGACGACGGTCGTCGCGCCGTGCCACGACGACGGCGTGACCTCGGGATCCCAGGTGACTTGGCCGTCGTAGTGCGTGTGCACGTCGACCCAGCCCGGGGCGACGAGTCGGCCGTCGGCGTCGATCTCCCGCGTCGCCTTCGACGCTGCGCCCGGCGCGTCGATCGAGGTGATGGTGCCGCCGTCGACGGTGATGTCGCCGTCGAAGGCGGGCGCGCCGGTGCCGTCGACGATGTGCGCGTTGCGGATGACCAAATCAGGCATCCGACGAGTCTAATGCAAGTGCATCAATTTCGACGGGGCCATCACCATTGCGACGCCACGGCTTGCTCGATCACCGCCGTCGTCGCCAGCAGCAGCTCTTCGCCGCCGGCCGCCGCAACCAGCTGCAAGCTCTCCCCCGCGCCGGTTCCGACCGGAATCGAGATCGCGGGCGAGCCCGAAGCGTTGAACGGCGACGTGCACGCGTTGTTGAGGTGCTGTTCGTCGACACGCGGCGGCGGCCCGGTCAACGTCGACAGGGCCAGCACCGGCACCCGCTTGAGCAACGCGTCGACTTCGGCGCGCCAGCGCGCCAGGTCGTCCAGGCCTTGCTTGTACGCGGCGTCGGTGATGGAGGCGCACCACTCAAAGCGCTGGCCGACGTACGGGTGCACTCCACCCGGGATGTCCATGAGGTGTCGGTCAGCCTGCCACGCCTCGTAGCCGATCACGTTGGCGAACCCTCGCCCCATGTCTTCCCATCCGTCGAGCGCGACGGGTTCGACCGTGACGCCGGCCGCGCGCAGCGCGGCATCGACGGCGGCGTCGACGCGCGCGTCGACCTCGAAGGGCAGCGACAGCCGACCGATGCGCGTTGCCGGCGCCACGCCACGCAGCGAGAAGCCCGGCTCCAACAGCTGCATCCCGACGACGAGTCCCGCGACGTCGGCCGCGAGCGGCCCGACCGTGTCCAGCGACGGCGCGAGCGGCCATACGCCGTCGAGCGGGATGCGGCCCCACGTCGTCTTGAGGCCGGCGATGCCGCAGGACGCCGCCGGCAAGCGCACCGACCCGCCCGTGTCGGTGCCGTAGGCGACGTCGGCTTCACCGAGTGCGATCGCGACAGCCGATCCGCTCGACGACCCGCCCGGCATCAGGTCGGGCCAGCGCGGGTTGACGGGGTTACCGAAGGTCGGGTTCAGGCCGGTGGTGCCGAAGCACAACTCGTGCAGGTTGGTCTTGCCGATGATGCGCGCTCCCGCGGCGCGCGCCGTCGCCACACAGCGGGCGTCGCGCGTCGCCGCCACGGCCGAGTCGGCGATCCCCTTGCAACCAACCGTCGTCGGCACGCCTTCGACGTCGATGGCGTCCTTGACGGCGAGACGCGGACCGTCGCCCGGACCCGGCGCGAGGCGCGCGATCCATTCGTTCACGGCCGGCGCGCCGAAATGTTGAGCCGCACGTAGTCGAAGGTCACCTTGCCGGGGAACCCGAGGCCGTCCGCGACTTCTTGGACGTACGCCATGCCCAGATCGTCGCCAAGGCGTTCGACGTGCTGGCCGAGAATGATCGTGCGCAAGTAACCCACGGGATCGTCAGGTGTGACCGGGATCTCCTCCAACCAGCAGCGCTCGTCGACGAACCCGGCGGCACGCAGTCGCTCCTCGGTTTCTTCGGGTGTGTAGAAGTTCGTGACGCCTTCGACGTCGTAGAGCTCGTCGGCGTACTGCTCCTGGCGCGCCACGTCGCGCGCCACCGCGTGGACGCTCGCGATGTTGTGGCCGCCGCCGCATTGCGCCTCGAAGCGCCCACCGTCGACCAGGGCCGCGAACATCCGGGCGAAGAGCGTGTCGTGGTCCTGAATCCAGTGAAACGTCGCCGTCGAGAACACGGCGTCGACGGCGTCGATGCCGATCCCGAGCGTCGGCAGGTCGAGTTCGAGCAGGTCGACCTGGCGCACGATCGCCGGTGTGCCCGCGAGGGTCGCCGCCGCGGCGCGCACCATGTCGGCGTCGGCGTCGACGGCGACCACGCGGCCGTTCGGTACCGCGTCCAACACGTGCTTCGTGACGCGGCCGCTTCCACACCCGGCGTCGAGCACGCTCTCGTCGCCCTGTAACTCCAAGCGCGCCAATACCGGCAGCGCCATCTCCTCCATCGGCGCCGACAGCCGGTGATACGCGTCGCCGTCCCAGGCGCGGCGCGGGCTCATTCGGAGTCCGCCCGCAGCGGCCCGAGGCGCGACGCCCAACCGACGAGCACCGCGATGGCCCTCGGGTCGTGGCGCAGCCGGTGCCCGGCGCCCGCCAGCATCCGCACCTCGACCTCACCGTGCTGCTGCGTGATGGCCGCTTCGATCAGCCGCGCGTCTTGTGGCGCAACGGCGTCGTCGTCGGAACCCTGCACCAACATCACCGGACGCTTACCCATGTTCGCGGCGGCCCGCTGCGCGTTGTCGGCGACGAACTCTTGCGCCCACGCCGCCACGTCGGCCGGAAACGCCTTGTCGCGGATGACGCCGAGGGCGCGGCAGCTGTCGAGAAATTTGCGCGGTTCGTTCGACCAGTCGTCGAACGTCGCCGGAACCGCGAACCCGGCGACGGAGCTGATGCGCTCGTCGCGCGCGGCGCGGCAAAACGCCACCGCCCCGCCGGCGCTGAACCCGGCAACACCGACCTCGACGACGTTGCGTGTCTTCGTCAGCCAGTCGACGGCGACGCCGAGGTCGTCGATCCAACCGCTCAACGAGAAGTCGCCGGCTGACGTGCCGCAGCCACGGAACGTGAAGGTCAGCACGGCGGCGCCGGTCTCGTCGGCGACGAACTCCGCCAGTTCGGCGTAACCCTCACCGCTGGCGCGCGCGCCACGCGGCGGCGACGGAAACCCGTGGCACAACACGAGCGCCGCGGTGCCGCGCTCGGCTCCCGGGGGCAGTGCGAGTTGGCCGATGAGGTCACCCGCCGCTCCGGGCAACACGACCGACTCAGCCATTGCCGACTACCTATTCGGGATTGCGGTCGGCGTGGCCCTTCCAGAGCCGGTACCCGCGATTCCGTGCTTCGGCGAGACGGTCGGGGCCGAACGAGACGTAGGTCTGCGCGTTCATGAGTTCGTCGATGACCCCCTCGTCGAGATCCGCTGCGTCGAGGTCGTACACGACCTGCGATCGCTTGTCGCCGACGAACCGATGATGCTCGAAACGAATAGGCCGACTCATGGTCCTGTGAAAACTAGACGCGCCGAAGGGGCGCCCACGTGTTCGTGGAACGCCCCTTCGGACAGTTCTTTATCGGAATTGCTCGCTGGTCGGATTGCTAACGGGCTGGACCTAGCCCGTCCGAGAGCAGCGAGGGTGGCTGGTGAGGATTCACCAAGTGGTCCGACTGCCGCCTTAGCGGCCAGCCACCTCCAGGGTCCTAAAACATAAGTGCATTCGCGGGACCACCTCCTTTCTCTGGTGCCGCCAGTAAATCACGCGCCGACGACCCAGTTGTGTCATTTCCGGAGGGAATTACGCGTCGGCCTCGGGTCCGATTGCACCGATGGTCTCGAGATACACCAAAACTTGTTCCACGGCGGCGCGCACGTCCTGCCGATGCAGGTCGAGACCCAGCGCCATCGCTTCGGTGATCGCATGGTCGGCGGCCGAATCGACGTCGATCACCGCGGTCTCACCGGCGTCGGGTACCTCGCCGCTGGTGCGCGCCACCGCGGCTCGCTGGCGCAGCAAATCGAGCGTCCACTGCACGATGTAGCCAAGCTCCGCGTACGACAGCGTCGCCGTCACCTGCGGCGGGAGCCGTTCGGCGATCCAGGTGGTCGCCTCGTCGGGATCGAAGACGGGACGCGCCGGCACGGCGTCGAGCTTCTGCGCTTCGCGGCCGATCGCGCCCGCCGCGATGGCGAACACGATCAGCATCGTGACGACGGCGGTGGCGACGACCACTAGGCGGAGCGCATGCGCGTGAACACCCAGATCGCGCCGCCGCCGACCGCGGCGATGAGCACCACCAGCAGCGCCACCGCGCCGCCGTTCACCGAATTGCTCACGCTCTTGCTCTTGAGCGTCGACGACGTCGTCGACTCTTCGGTGGACGTCGACGTCGTGCGCCGTGACGAACTCGTCGTCGTCGACTTCGCCGTCGTAGTCGTCGTGGTCTGCGCGGTCGTCACCGTCGTCGCCGCGTGCGCGGACGTCGTCGTGGCGCGCGCAGTTGTCGTCGTCGGCTTCGCCGTCGTGGTGACGTTGTCGGTCGTGGTCGTGTCGTCGGCGCGCGCGCCAGCGGCGCCCAAGAGAAACGCCGCTATCGCGCTGAGCGTCGCTAGCAGGAGAAGTGCGCGACGCACCTAGGAACTAAATCCCGAGCCGCTGTGCCAGCAGCTCGCGGTGATACGTGGGGTCACCGAGGAACAGTTCCATCGACTTGGCGCGCTTGAAGTACAGGTGCGCGTCGTGCTCCCACGTGAACCCGATGCCGCCGTGAATCTGGATGTTCTCGGCCGCCGAGTGGAAATACGCATCGGAGCAGTACGCCTTGGCGAGCGACGCCGTAACCGGCAGTTCGTCGTTCATCTCTGCCGCGCACCACGCCGCGTAGTACGCCGCCGACTTCGCCGACTCGACCTCGAGCAGCATGTCGGCGCACTTGTGCTTGATCGCCTGGAACGAACCGATCGGACGACCGAACTGCACGCGCACCTTGGCGTAGTCGACCGACATTTCGAGGACCTTCTGCGCACCGCCGACCTGCTCGTTGGCGAGGGCAACCGCCGCGAGGTCAAGCGTCGTCTGCATCGTGGCCCAGCCACCGCCGTCGGTGCCGATGAGCTTGGCGGGCGTGTTGTTGAACGTGACGCTGGCCTGCTTGCGGGTCTGGTCCATCGTCGAGAGCGCTTCGCGGGTCACCGACGCATCCGACGCGTCGACGGCGAACAGCGAAACGCCGGCGCCGGTACGGGCGGCGACGACGATGAGGTCGGCGACGTGGCCGTCGAGCACGAACATCTTGTTGCCGGTGAGCGTCCAGCTATCGCCCGACTGCGTCGCCGGCAGCGTGATGCCTTCCTCGTCCCAGCGGCCGCTCTGCTCGGTGAACGCCAGCGTGGCGATTGTCTCGCCCGACGCGATGCCCGGCAGGAACTCCTTCTTCGCCGCGTCGTCGCCCGACTGCAGCAGCGCCGTCTGCGCCAGCACGCCGGAGAAGAACGGTGCGCACAGCAGCGCTCGGCCCATCTCCTCGAGGACGATTCCGAGCTCGATGAACGAATAGCCCGAGCCGCCGAATTCTTCGGGGATCGCCAGGCCCTGGAGGCCGAGCTGGTTGCCCATCTGATCCCACACGGCCTTGTCGTAGCCGTCGGTCGTTTCCATCAGCTCCCGGACGGTCGCCGACGGCGACTTCTGCTCCATGAACTTCCGCACGGAGTTACGGAGTTCGTCCTGCTCTTCGGTGAAGGCGAAATTCATGGGCATTTACTTACTAGACCGTTCGGTCAAGTTTCCTTGCGCGGGCTGCATTTTGATGCAAAATGCATCTTGATGCGCACGACGATCGATCTGCCCGACGACATCCACGCCGCTGCCCGCGGGATTGCTCGCGATCAAGGACTGACCCTGAGCGAGGCGGTGACGATGCTGATCCGGCGCGGCATGGGCGAGCCCGGCACGGTGACGGTGGGACGCTCGCGGCGCACCGGTCTTCCGTTGGCCCGAGTCGGTCGCATCGTGACCGCCGACGACGTCCGGGCGCTCGATGACTGACCTTCTCGACGCCAACGTGCTCGTCGCATTGATCGTCTCCGACCACATTCACCACACGCTGGCGGAGGAGTGGTTCGCCCGCGGGTCGGCGCCCTTTGCGACCTGCCCGACGACGCAGCGCGCCCTCATGCAGTTCCTCCTACGCGAGGGCGCCTCCGCGTCGGAAGCCGCGGCCGTTCTGGCGACGATCGCCGCCAACGAGCGTCACCAGTTCTGGGCCGACGACGTCGACCTGCGTCACGTCACCTACTCGGGCGTCGTCGGCCACCGCCAGATCACCGATTCCTATTTGGCCGCGCTCGCCCGCGCGCACGACTCACGGTTGGTCACCCTCGACCGCGGCGTCGCCGCTCTGCACCCCGACGTCACGGACCTCGTCGGCGCGCCCCGCTGAAGGCTCCCTCGATGCGAAGTGGTCCTCGCCACAACCGTGCGGCGGTCGTGGGGAGGACCAGTTCGGTTTAGCGTGACGGCGTGAGCACGCTCATCTACGAGGACGCTTTGGCCGCGGTGCACGCCGTCGTGGTCGGGTCCTACGACAACAACGTGTATGTGGTGCGGTGCAAGGAGACGGGCGAAGCGTTGCTCGTCGACGCCGCCAACGAGCACGAGAAACTCCTCGAGTTGTGCAAGGCGCTCGACGTGCGTCGCGTCGTCGAAACCCACGGCCACTGGGACCACATTCAGGCCGTGCCCGCCGTGCGCGACGCCGGCTACCGCGTCGCGGTCACGCAGGCAGACGCGGGGATGTTGCCGTCGTACGACGACATCCTCGAAGACGAGTCGGTCCTCGAAGTCGGTCGACTCCGACTCGACACGATCGCTACGCCCGGGCACACGCCAGGGTCGATGTGCTTCCAAGTGCGCGGCACTCCCCTCCTGCTCACTGGCGACACGCTCTTCCCCGGCGGCCCCGGCAACACCGCCTCGGAAATCAGCGACTTCGACACGATCATGACGTCACTGCGCACGCGTCTGTTCACCTACCCCGACGAGATGCTCGTGCTTCCCGGCCACGGCGAGTGGACGATGCTCGGCGCCGAGCGCCCGCATCTCGACGAGTGGGAAGAGCGGCGCTGGTAGTGGACGCGCTCGACGCGATATTCGCCCGCCGGTCGATCGGCCGAATGCGACCTCCCGCTCCCACCGAAGCCGACCTCGACACGATCCTGCGCGCCGCCGCGGTCGCGCCCGACCACAACGAGTTGCGCCCGTGGAAGTTCGTCATTCTCGAAGGCGACGCCAAGGTCGCGTTTGGCGAAGTGCTCGCCGACGCGTACCGAGCGCGCACGGAAGCCGCCGGCAAGGACATCGTCTCGGCGAAGGAAGAGAAGGAACGCACCAAGCTCGGCCGGGCGCCGATGGTCGTCGTGGTGTGCGCCGTCAACCGCGGCGAGGACACTGTTCCGTTCATCGAGCAGTTCGCCGCGGCCGCCGCGGCGTCGCAGAACATGCTGCTCGCTGCTACCGCGCTGGGCTACGGATCGATGTGGCGTACGGGCGACCCCGCGTACGACGACGACGTGAAGTCGGCGCTCGGGCTCACGAAGCAAGACGCCATCGTCGGGTTCCTCTACCTCGGAACCCCCAACGAAGACGGCGGCAAAGCGCCGAACGAAGCGAACCTCGACGACCTCGTCGTGAGGTGGACGCCGTAGGCGTCAGCTCGTAGGCGTCTGCGCCGTCATCGGGTTGCGCGGTTCGGTCACCAACTCGATCCCCGCCGGTAAGCCCTCGACGGTCGTGCCCTTTTCGGTGACGCTCACGTTCACCCGACCGCCCCCGAGGTTGATGTTGCGCACGTGCAGTTCGGTCATGCCCGGCAGCAGCTTCGGCGCCATCCAGATCTGGCCGTGCGGCAGCCACGGATCGAGCCGCAGGATGGCGCGCAAGAACGCCAGCGGCGTCGCCGCCGCCCACGCCTGCGGCGAACACGACGTCGGGTACGGCACGACTCCCGGGAACTCCTCGCGGTCGAGGCCGGCAAACAGTTCCGGCAGCCGCCCGCCTTCGAAGGCGGCAGCGTCGAGGATGCCGTTGATGACGATGTGCGCGTCCTCGACGAAGCCGTAGCGCACGAGTCCCGCCACGATGATGGCGTTGTCGTGCGGCCACACCGAACCCGTGTGGTAGCCGATCGGGTTGTAGCCGTCGGCCGACGTCGCCATCGTGCGCACACCCCACCCGGAGAACATCGCCGGCGACAACAACGATTGCGCGACGGCCGACGCCTTGTCGGGTGCCACGATCCCCGTCCACAAGCAGTGACCTTGGTTCGACGCGACGCTGTCGACGGGCCGCTTGTTCCCGTCAAGGGCAACCGCGAAACACTGCTGATCTTCGAGCCAGAAGTCTTCGTTGAAGCGAGCCTTCAAGTCCGCGGCGCGCGCCTTCCACTGCTCGGACTCGTCGCTACGGTCGAGCTCTTCGAGGAAGTACGCCCACGCGAGATACGCGGCGTAGGCGTATCCCTGCACTTCGGCCAGCGCGATCGGCGCGTTCGCCAGCGATCCGTCCGCGAACTGGATGCCGTCCCACGAGTCCTTCCAGCCCTGGTTGGCGAGGCCGTGGTCGGTCTTGCGCTGGTACTCGATGTAACCGTCACCGTCGGCGTCGCCGTACTCGACGAGCCAGTTGACGGCGGCCTCGGCGTTCGGCGCCAACGCGTCGACGACCTCGGCGGCGAGCCCCCACCGGCGCAGTTCGCCGAGGAGGATCACGAAGAGCGGCGTGGCGTCGGCGCTTCCGTAGTAGATCGTGCCGCCGCCGAGCGACAGCGTCGCCGCTTCGCCGAAGCGCATCTCGTGCAGGATGCGACCGGGTTCCTCCTCGGTTCGCGCGTCGACCTTCGTGCCCTGGAAGCGCGCCAGTGTCTGCAGCACGCCGAGCGCGAGATCGGGATCGACGACCATCGACATCCACGACGTGAGCAGCGAGTCGCGTCCGAACAACGTCATGAACCACGGCGCGCCCGCAGCGACGACGGCGCGCTCCGGGTGCTCGGGATCGAAGATGCGCAACGCGCCGAGGTCTTCGGCGCCGCGCGCGATCACCGAAGCCAGCAACGGATGGTCCGACTCGACTTCGGGCACCGCGGCGCGCCAGCGGTTGAGTCGTTCTTCGGGCGCGGCGTGCGACACCGGCGCGCCGGGCTTGAAGCGCGGCTCGATGGCGTGGCCGTCGATGGCAACCGACGCACCGATCGACGTGACCCACGTGCCGTCGGCGGGCACGATCGCCTCCCACGTCGCGCCGCGTTCGGTCACGCGCGCGCCGTCGGCGAAGGTGATCGTGAGGCTGCGCGTCGACTCGCCGCGCGCGTGCGTGAACACGATCGAGCTGCCCTCGACGGTCGCTGTCGTCGGAGTGCCGCCGGCGACGCGCTGTTCCTTCACTTCGAACAGGTCGGCGAAGTCCGACTCGACCGCCAGCTCGAGCCGGCAATAGGCAGGCTCCTTTCCGACGTTGCGCAGTTCGAAGTCTTCGCGCATGCCGCGGCCGATCCACCGGCGCCGAAACATCATCAGCGTCGAATCGGCGCGTCCCGGCCGCGGCCGGTCGCGCAACACCGTCGCGCCGGCGAACGGTTCGGGCGACGTGTGCGCCAGCGCTTCCGGTCGACCGCCGTTGAGGCGTAGTTCCCACCGGCTAATGAGACGGGAATCGCGGAAGAACAGCCCGTGGGGCGACCCCGCCACGATGTCGCCCGACGTCGCCGATACGCAGAACGACGACCCTTCGACCAACGAGCACACACCGCCGTCGCCTCCCATGACCGGGGGCTCTGCAGCGAATGTCCAGGGCTCGGTCATGGAAAGGTGAGTCTGGCAGGCGCGCGAGGGCCAAACTGAAGACATGGCGCCAACGTCGGACGACAAGCCCGAGACGTTCTCCAGCGAGCAGCTCGGCGCGTGGTCGTTGCAGAACGACCCGTACACGATCGAGGGTGAGCTCGAAGGATTCTCTCGATTCGCGACGGGGGTGCGGACCTCTCGCAAGCCTTGGCTGCGCTTCGCCGGTCTCGTGATGGTCACCGCGATACTGGGTCCGATGGTGTTCGGACTGCTCAGCCTCGCCTGGCGGGCGCTGTTCGGCTGACGGCCCGCCGCCTATTTCCACTACCGCCGTAGTGGTAATACAATGGACGGGTCGTGGCCAGCCCCAATCCCGTCCTCGAGGTCCAGAACCTGCACGTTTCAGTGGATGGCACGCCGATCCTGCGCGGCCTCGACCTCGTGGTTCGGCCCGGCGAAATCCACGCCATCATGGGTCCGAACGGGTCGGGCAAGTCGACGCTGGCCAACACGCTGCTCGGCAACCCCGAGTACGAGGTCACCGACGGCAAGATCTTGTTCAAGGGCGACGACGTCACCGACTGGCCGACCGACGTGCGCGCCAAGGCGGGCATGTTCCTTGCCTTCCAGTATCCGGAAGAGATTGCTGGCGTTCCCATCGTGCAGTTCCTGCGCCAGGCGCTGTCGCAGCGCAAGGGCGTGGACCTTTCGGTGCTCGAGCTACGCCTGTCGATCATGGAGTGGATGAAGAAGCTCGACATGGACCCGAGCTTCGGCGACCGGTACCTGAACGAGGGATTCTCCGGCGGCGAGAAGAAGCGCAACGAGATCCTCCAGATGGCGATCCTCGAACCCGAAGTTGCCATCCTCGACGAGACCGACTCGGGCCTCGACATCGACGCGCTGCGCGTCGTCGCCAACGGGGTGCGCACCGTGCGCGCCGCCCGTCCCGAACTCGGCGTCGTCGTCATCACGCACTACCAGCGGATCCTCGACGAACTGAAGCCCGACTTCGTGCACCTGCTCTTCGAAGGCCGCATCGCCAAGAGCGGCGGACCCGAGCTGGCCGAAACGCTGGAATCACACGGGTACGAAGGGTTCCGAGCGTGAACGTCGATTTGATCCGCAAGGACTTCCCGATCTTCAACGACGGCAAGCTCGTCTACCTCGACAGCGCGTCGTCGTCGCAGAAGCCGACAGCTGTGCTCGACGCGATGACGCGCTACTACGAGACGACGCACGCCAACGTGCACCGCGGCGTCTACACGATCGCCGAAGAAGCGACGCGCGAGTACGAAGAGGCGCGCGGCAAGGTCGCACGGTTCCTCGGCGCAACCGACGACGCCGAGATCGTGTTCACGAAGAACGTCACCGAGGCGTCGAACCTGTTCGTGCAGAGCTGGGGTCGCCAGAACCTGAAGGCGGGCGACGCCGTATTGCTCACGACGATGGAGCACCACGCGATGTTGGTGCCGTGGCTGATGCTGGCGCCGCAGCTTGGCGTCGAGATCCGCTACCTCGACGTCACCGAGGACGGATACCTCGACCTGTCGAATCTCGACTTGTTGCTCGACGGGGTGAAGTTCGTCGGCGTGACCGCGGCGTCGAACGTGCTCGGCACGCTCAACCCGATTCGCCGGATCGCCGACGCCGCACACGCGGTGGGCGCGGTGGTGTTCGTCGACGGCGCACAGTCGGCGCCGCACATCGCCACCGACGTCCACGCGCTCGGTTGCGACGCGTTCGGATGGACCGGCCACAAGATGCTCGGCCCGACTGGCATCGGCGGTCTGTGGGCGCGCCGCGAAATTCTCGAAGCGATCCCGCCATTCCTCGGCGGCGGCGAGATGATCCGCGACGTCCGCCTCGACGGCTTCGAGGTCAACGACATCCCGTGGAAGTTCGAGGCCGGCACGCCGCCCATCGCGGAGGCGATCGGCCTCGGTGCCGCCATCGACTACTTGGGTGCGCTTGGCATGGGTGCGGTTCGTAAGCACGAGATGGAGTTGACGCAGTACGCGTTCGACGCGTTCCGCGACCGCTTCGGCACCGACTCGGTTGTCCACGGCCCGCACAACGTGGAGCACCGCACCGGCGTGTTCTCGTTCGAATACAAGGGTGTCCACCCGCACGACCTCGCGCAGGTCCTCGACGAGCACGGCGTTTGCGTACGCGCCGGGCATCATTGCGCCAAACCGCTGATGCGCTGTCTCAAAGTTCCGGCGACGGCGCGCGCGTCGTTTTACGTCTACAACGACGCGTCCGACGTCGACGCCCTCATCGCCGCGTTGGCCGACGCCGACGCGATGTTCTGCTAGCAAGGAAAACCGACATGGCCGGCCTCGAAGACCTCTACCGCGAGATCATCCTCGACCACTACCGCTCGCCGCGGAACAAGGGCGAGTTGGAGACACCGCCTGCGACCAAGGTCGAGGGCTACAACCCATTGTGCGGCGACGAGATCGTGCTGTACCTCCAGGTCGACGGCGACGCCGTGACCGACGTGAAGATCGGCGGACAAGGCTGCTCGATCAGCCAGTCGTCCGCCTCGATGATGTCGGCGGCCATCAAGGGCAAGACCGTCGCCGAAGTGCGCGCGCTGGTCCGGGCGTTCAAGTCGATGATGGACATCCACGAGTCGCGGCTCGAAGGCGACGAGGGCACGCCCGAGGAACAAGCCGCTGACGCCGAGGTCAAGCTCGGTGATCTCGAGGCGCTCCAGGGCGTCGTGAAGTTCCCGGTGCGCATCAAGTGCGCGACATTGTCGTGGAACACGCTCACCCAAGCATTGGATGAAGCAGGCTCCTAACCCCTTCGGCTCGCAACCAGAGGTTGCTCGCCGAGCCAACCCCCGCCCACGCCTCCGATGCCTACGGACCGGCAAAGCCGGCTCCTTCGGCCTCACGTCGTGCCGCACCGAGCAGGGCAGTAGTTGCCGGAGGAGCTACTTGCTCGCTCCGGAGGCGAAAAAACGCGCCGCCGGAGGCGGCGTCGATTAGTTCATGTCGCAACCTCTGGTTGCGGCATGATGCACTCCGTGGCACGCGAATACGCACCTCACAAGTACGCGACGGAGGACCTGAGCGGGCTCATGCTCAAGGTCCACGACAAGGTCGAAGCAGTGACCGATTTGCCGGGTGTCCCCGCGGGGATGAAAGGCAAGGTCATCGTCGCCAACGGCATGAACTGGCGCCGTTACCGCGTGCTGTTCGAAAACCGCCGAGAGCTCGGGCACCTCGACGCCCGGCACATCAAGCAGATCTGAGGATCCGATGGGGGGCCAAGAAATGAAGCGGTTGGAGGGCCACATCGCACTGATCTCGGGCGGCGCCCGCGGTCAGGGAGCGACCGAAGCGGAGTTGTTCGTCAGTGAAGGCGCGCGCGTCGTGATCGGCGACGTGCTCGACGACGAAGGCAAGGCGACCGCCGAACGGATCGGCGAGAACTGCCGGTACGTGCACCTTGACGTCACCCTCGAGGAGGATTGGCAGGCGGCGTTGCAGTTCACCATCGACGAGTTCGGACCGCCCGACACGCTCGTCAACAACGCCGGCGTGTTCATCATCCGCCCCATCGCCATGACAAGCCTCGAGGACTACGAGCGCGTCATCAAGATCAACCAGACGGGCGTGTTCCTCGGCATCAAGACGGTCGCGCCCGTCATGTGCGACAACCAGCGCGGGTCGATCATCAACATCAGCTCCATCGCCGGCCTCAAGGGCACCGCCGGCACGATCGCCTACAGCGCGTCGAAGTGGGCGGTGCGCGGCATGACGAAGTGCGCCGCCAACGAGTACGCCGGCTTCGGCGTGCGCGTGAATTCGGTCCACCCCGGGATCATCGACACGCCGATGGCCGACGAGTTCAAGAACATGGGTGTGATGGACATGGTTCGCCAGGCGATCCCGATGGGCAAGGAAACGGGCCCCGAGACCGTGGCAAAGCTCGTGCTGTTCCTGGCGTCGGACGACTCGGCGTACTCGACCGGTTCGGAATTTGTCGTCGACGGAGGGATGGTCGCCCGATGAAGGTCACAGTTGACTTCGACATCTGCCAGTCGAACGCGGTGTGCATGGAGATCGCACCCAAGGTGTTCGAAGTGCGCGACGACGGCTACCTCTACGTGCTGATCGACGAACCACCGGAGTCCATGCGCGCCGAGGTCGAAGAGGCGGCGGAACGCTGCCCCACCGGCGCCATCACCATCGAAGGCTGACGTAATGGCGGACGGCCTGTGGGCTCCGGCCCGGCGGGCCGTCACGATCGGGCTGATCCTGCTCGTCACGCTGGTTGCCTTCGAGGCGCTGGCGGTCAACACCGCGTTGCCGGCGGCGGCGAAGGAACTCGGCAACGTCGGGTTGTACGGCTGGGTCTTCGCGGCCTTCATGCTGTCGATGGTGGCGAGCATCGCCATCTCCGGCCGAGCGATCGACGCGCGCGGCATGCACGCGGTGTTGCGCGTCGGCGCGCCGTTGTTCTGCGTCGGGCTTGTCATCTGCGCCACCGCGCCCTCGATGATCGTGCTCGTCGGCGGGCGCATCGTGCAGGGCCTCGGCGCGGGCGCGGTCGGCTCGGTGGCCAACATCGCGATCGGCCGCGCCTATCCCCCGCGCCTGCGCGCCGCGATGTTGGCGGTGATGTCGAGCTCGTGGGTCGTGCCGGGACTCGTCGGTCCCGGGCTGTCCGCGGTAGTGACGACGGCGTTCGGATGGCGCTGGGTGTTCGCCGGGTTGATCCCGTTGGTCGGCGGCGCCTCCGTGCTCACGCTGCCGGCGCTCAAGCCGTTCGTGGCGACGGACGAGTCGATCGCGCACGCAGCGACGCGACGCGTCGCCGACCCCTTGTTGGTCGCCATCGGATTCGCGTTTGTGATCGGCGGGCTCACCAACGCACACGACCTGTGGCCGCTGGCGTTCGTGGCGGTTGGCGCCGGCGTCGCCGGGCCGGCGCTGTACCGGTTGAGCCCGCCTGGCACATTCCGCATGGCCGCGGGTGCGCCCGCGGCGATCGCCCTCAACGCCATCATCAACTTTTCGTTCTTCGCCACTGACGCGTTCCTGCCGCTCGCCGTCACCCGCGTCCGCCACCGTTCCGTCGGCTTCGCCGGCCTGGCGCTCACGTTGGGCGCGCTGTCGTGGACGGCCGGAGCGTGGCTCACGGCGCGACTCAACGAGCGTGTGTCGGAGACGGTGAGAGTGCGGGCGGGATTCGCGTGCGTCATCGCGGCGATCGCGCTGGTGATGATCGGGCTCCAGCCCGGTGTGCCGATCGCGATTTTCCCGCTGGCGTGGATCGTCGCTGGCATGGGCATGGGGCTCGGCTACCAGGGTGTGGCGCTGATCGTGCTCAACGAGGGCGCAACCGGCGAAGACGACTCGGGGCCCGCGGGAACGGTCGTCGCCGCCCGTCAGGTCTTCGACACGCTCGGCACGGCAACGGGTACCGGCGTCGCCGGCGCCATCGTCGCCGTCGCGACCGCCAGCCACCACGCGACGAAGGTCGGACTCACCGTCACGTTCGCACTGATGATCGTGGTGGCGCTTGCAGGATTCGCCGTCTCGTCACGGCTACGAGCGCCGTCGCCGTCGTAACGAGCACGAGCGGAAGACCCGCGGCTCCCCCGGTACGCGGCAAGTCCTCGTTGTCGAACACGACCGCGGCTACTTGCGTCGGCGCGGACACCGCGGTCGATGCCTCTTCGACGTACACGGGTTGCGACGCCGCCATCTCCCTCGCCGCCGGGCCTTCGCCGGTGAACACGACCTTGTGCGGATCCCACGGATCCATCCCCTGGCCGCGTTCGAGGATCTTGACGGTGTCTCCTTCGACGTCGATCAACGCGTACGAGGTGTTGTCGTTCTCGTTCTCCTCGAGGATGTGGTCGTCGGCATCCGCCGTCGTCCGCACGAGGTAGGTGCCGTCGGGTTGACCGCCGAACTCGACGTACTGCCCGGGGCGTTGCCAGCGATAGATGTCGCCCCATCCGACGGACAAGCCAATCTGCCCGCCCTCCGGTGAGAAGCAACTGCCGCCGGTCACGGAGTCTCCTTGACCGAACGTCCCGTCGCGCTCTTGGGTGAAGCTGTCCCAGTCGCCGTAGAGTTGGTCGGCGGGGCAGAAGCCCGACTTCGTACCCACGCTGGCGTAGTGGATCTTGCCGGTCTTGACGTCGTCGACGCCGAACAACTGATACGTCAGCACCTGGTCGGTGTGGAAGTGCATGTGCGTCTTGTGAAACGAGTAGCTGCCCGCAGGGCGCTCCGTCACCGAACCATCGGAGTAGTGGATGACTTGGCGCATCGGCCCGCGCAACGTGACGGGATCGACCTTGCCGGTCGCGGTGTCGCTGGCGAAGTCGAACAGCATGTCGAAGGAACCGCTGCCGACGTTGATCGGACCCGACGTGAGGCGCAGGCACTTGGTGGCGCCTCCGCCTCCCGCGAGCACGGGTGCCATTTCGTCGGCGGCGCACGACAGCGGGTGCACGCCGGCGACGTCGAGCGGCGGGTTGACGGTGTCGGGCGGATAGACGGCGTTGAGTGGATTGGCCGGCGCGACGAACCCGAACTCGTACGGCGGCACGGTCTTGAGGTTCGGCAGCAGCATCACCTTGCCCTTCGGCTTGGTGGGCAGCGTGCGTTCGAGCTTGGCGCGCAGCCTGAAGTCGCTGTCCGTTACCGATGTCGGTACGACGCGCACGGTCCACGTGCCCGCGGCCGGCTTCGGAATGAACACCTCCGAGGCGAACTGGTTGTCGGTCGAGTCGGAGCCCGCGACTTTGCCCGACGGATCGAGCACTTCGAGCGTCCACGTGTTGGAGCGCACCGGGTTGTCGATCGCGACGCGCAGGCGCGCCGCACCACCGGCAAGCGTTAACGGATACGTCGGGCACGTCGCGGCGGTGCACGCGGCGTCGTCGCTCACGGATGCAGAGTCGAAGTGCGCACCCGGCCAGAACACGGCGCGGCCCAACGTCAAGGTCATTGCCGAGTCGACGGCAGCCGCCGGTGCGGTGCCCGCGACGAGGGCTCCGACTCCGATCGAGGCCGCGGCCATCACAACACGCATTTTCTTTCCCCAGTCCATGCGCGGCAGCCTCGCCGCACGTCGTTTCGAGGCGCGCACGTGACGATTGCGCAAACGTCACGGTTCGCTGACGCGAAACTTGCGACGTGCGACTGCCGTCCTCCTTACAGCCGATGCGGCACCGCGACTTCGCGATCGTCTGGACGGCGAGCATGGTCTCGAATGCCGGCAGCTGGATGCAGACGGTGGCCGTCGGCGCGTTCGTCACGGCGCGCACGGGACGCGCCAGTTGGGCCGGACTGGCGGCGGCAGCTGCGTTCCTACCGATCGGATTGTTGGCGCCGGTGGGCGGCGCGCTCGCCGACCGGCTCAACCGTCGCACGTTCATCCTCGTCGTCAGCGTGTTCGAGGCCGCCACGGCGACGCTGCTGGCGTGGATGGCAGCGACCGACCGAGCGCGACCGGGATCGGTCACCGCGGTGGTGTTCGTGGCGGGGTGTCTCGCAGCGATCCGACTGCCGTTCAATCAAGCGATGATGCTCGACCTCGTCGAACGCGACGAGTTCCTCGCCGCCTCGAGCCTCACCTCCGCGCAATACAACTTCGGGCGCGTGTTCGGACCCTCGCTCGCCGGTGTCGTCATCGCCGTCTGGGGTTACAGCTGGGCGTTCACCGTCAACGCCGTCAGCTTCTTCGCCGTCGTCGCGGGGATGGCCGTCATCCGCATTCCACACGTGCGCTCGACCGACCCGTCGCCGTTGTGGGAACGCATCCGCATCGGAGCGCGCGCCGCCCGCGCCAACCCCGGAGCGCGCGCCGCGATCCCGTTGATGGCGGTGATCGCGTTTCTCGTCTCGCCGTTCATCGCGCTGATCCCGGCGCGCGCCTATCAACTGGCGCCGCACAACAGCGACCACATCGCCGCCATCACCGGCTGGCTCACCACCGCGCAAGGCGTCGGCGCGGTCATCGGCGCGCTCGCCATCGCTCCGCTGGCCTTCCGCTTCGGCCGGCGACGCATGCTGCTGTTCAACGTCGTCGCCAGCCCGATGGTGTTGATGCTGTACGCCTCAGTGAAGAGCGCATGGCTCGCCATCGCGTTGCTCGGTGTCGTCGGCGCCCTGTACATCGGCGTGTTGTCGGGTTTGAGCAACGTCGTGTCGCTGTGGGCGCCGACGGAACTTCGCGGCCGCATCCTCAGCCTCTACCTCGTCGCCCTTGGCGCGATTTATCCCGTCGGCGGCCTGTTCCAAGGCTGGATCGCCGACAAAATCGGGCTGACCGAGACGACGGTGATCGGCGCCGGCGCACTCGTGGCGATCGTCGTGACGTGGCAGATCGTCGCTCCCGCGAGCCTTCATCCGCTCACCGATCCCGAGGAATTAGGCGTCGATCCGGAGGATCTCGCGGTAGTTGCTTAGGCAAACGGCACTGTTCGTGCGTACACTTCGGACCGCAATGAGGGCTGTTGCACTTCCCCGCTTCTCTCGCTTCGCGTTCGTCGCGCTGGCGATCGCCGTCTCCGCGTCCGCTTGTGACAAGAGTGACGTCGAAACGCCGCGCGCGATCAAGCGCACGACGACGAGTTCTACGAGCACTTCGACGTCCACGACGACCACCGCGCCGCCGATCGTCGCCCCCGCAGGTCTCGGCGAGGGCTCGCGCGGACCGCAGGTACAGGAGCTGGAATCCCGCCTCGCTGCGCAGAAGTACGACCCCGGCAAGGTCGACGGTTACTTCGACTCCTCGACCTTCCACGCCGTGATGGCGTTCCAGAAGGTGCACGGCTTGGCGCGCACCGGTCGTGCGACCGACAACGTGCTCAACCTGATCGGCACGGTCGGTGCACCGGGACCGCTGCTGCCCTCCGGCGGGGCCACTCGGGTCGAGGTCGACCTCCCGCGTCAAATTCTCCAGCTGTACAAGGACGGCGCGCTGTACAAGGTCGTCGACGTCTCTACCGGCAGCGGCAAGCGCTACTGCGTCGAAGGCGAGTGCGCCATGGCCGTCACTCCCGGCGGTTCGTACAAGGTGTTCTTCCGCCGCAGCGGCGTCCGCATCAGCAAGCTCGGCAAGCTCTACAACCCGCTGTACTTCAACGGCGGCATCGCCATTCACGGTGCACCGTCGGTGCCGGGCTATCCGGCGTCGCACGGCTGCGTGCGCATTCCGATGTACGTCTCCACGTGGTTCCCGGGCGCCGTGCCGAACGGCACGCCCGTCTACGTGATCGGCGGCTCGAAGGCTGCGGTGCCGTTCAACGAGCCCGCACCCGATGGCACGACAGGCACCGGTGGTCCTGCGACCACCACGACCGGCGCGCCGGCGACGACCACCACGTCGACGACCAAGCCCGTCTTCCCGCCGTCGTCGACCACCAGCACGTCGACGACTTCCACGACAATTCCCTAAGCGAACGGATCCGCGAAGGGATCCTCCGCGGCGGGAGCTTGCGGTTCTTCCGCGTAGCCGGCGTAACCGGTTTCCTCGAGTTCTTGCGCGAGTTCCGGACCACCCGTGGCGACGATGCGGCCGCCGGCGAGCACGTGCACGACATCCGGCCGGAGTTCGGTGAGCAGCCGCGAGTAGTGCGTGATGGCGAGCACGCCGAGGTTGTTCTCTTGCGTCGCCGCTTCGATGCGGCGGGCGACGTCGCGCAGCGCGTCGACGTCGAGCCCGGAGTCCAGCTCGTCGAGGATGGCGAACTTCGGCGACAGCACACCGAGCTGCATCGTCTCGTTGCGCTTGCGCTCGCCGCCCGAGAGGTCGACGTTCATCGGCCGGTCGATGAAGCGCGCGTCGAAGCCGATGCGCGCCGCTTCGGCGAGCAGCAACGCCGGCACTTGCTCGACGTCGCGACCGGCGGCACGGAACGATTCGACGAGGGCGTCGGTGACCGACACGCCCGGGACTTCGATCGGGTACTGCATCGCGAGGTACAGGCCGCGTTGGGCGCGCTCCCACGCCGGCAGCGCCAGCAGGTTCTCGCCGTCGAGTTCGACGACGCCGCCCGTGACTTCGTATCCGGGTTTGCCGGCGAGCACGTGGCTCAACGTCGACTTGCCCGAACCGTTCGGACCCATGACCGCGTGCACTTCACCGCTGCGCACCTCGAGGTCGATGCCCTTCAAGATGTCGCGGCCGGGGATCGCCGCCTGCAGTCCGCGAATCGACAACACGCTCATTCGGGAATCTCCACGTAGACGTCGTCGCCGTCGATATCGGCGGCGTACACAACCACGGGCGCCGTCGCCGGCAAGCACTGCGGGGTGCCGTCGACGAGGCTGAACGTCGAGCCGTGCTTCGGGCACTCCAACTCGAGTTCGCTGGCGTAGAGCTCGCCTTCCGACAACGAGTAGTCGGCGTGTGAGCACACGTCGTCGATGGCGTAGACGCGCTCGTCGATCAACGCGGCGGCGATCGTCCTGCCGCCGACTTCGAATCGCGACGCAGCCTCGTCGGACAGTTCCTTCAACGAACACAGGCGAAGCCGCGTCACAGCACGCCTCCGGCGGCCGCGAACTTCAGCGCGACGGCGGTGCGCAGCGCGTCGCGCAGCTCGACGACGGGTGTGCGCTCGATGATGTCGTCGAAGAACCCGAGCACGATCAAGCGCTCTGCCACTGCGCTGGGCACGCCGCGGGCCTCGAGGTAGAAGCGCTGGTCGGGATCGACCGGGCCGACCGCCGAGGCGTGCGAACACTTCACGTCGTTCTCTTCGATCTCGAGGTTGGGCACCGAATCAGCGTGCGCGCCTTCGCCGAGTACGAGGTTGCGGTTGGTCTGGAACGCCGCAGACCCTGACGCGCCCGGACGGATACGGATGAGACCTGAGTAGACCGACCGCGACGTGTCGGTGAGCACGCCCTTGAACAAAAGGTCGCTGTTGGTCTTCGGGGCGTGGTGATCCTGCAGCGTGCGGAAGTCGTGGATCTGCGAACCGGAACCGAAGTAGGCCGCCAACAGTTCCGTGTCGGCGCCGGGCCCCAGGACCTTCGAGTCGAGGCGCGCACGTGCGTAGCCACCGCCGAGCGCGACCGCCGCGCTGACCAGATGTCCGTCGCGCTCGACGCGCGCACCGGTCGTGCCCACTTGCCACACGCGGGGCCCGAGCGCTTGGACGGACTCATAGCGCAGCGTGGCGTTGGCGCCGGCGTGCAGTTCGGCGACGGGCAGGATCAGCGCGTCGATGTCATCGGAGAGCGCCACGTCGAGCACGGTGGCGTTCGACGACGACCCCGCGCGCACCAGCACGCGCGGATACAGCAGCGCTCCGTCGACCGTCGCGTCCTGCACAATCACGATCGGAAGTTCGACGACGGCGTTGCGGTCGACGTCGATGACGACGCCGGCGTCGGAGAACGCGTCGTTGCGCAGCGTGAAGGCGTCGGGCTCGCTTATGGCGGCACCCAGTTCCGGCGGTTCCTCGGCCAGGTCCGCAAAAGCGGTGACCGTCACCCCCGAGGCATTGACCTCGAGGTGCACGATGCGGTCGTCGCGCACGACGACGAGCGCGGCCCGCTGGGTGGGCACGAGCGGGTGCTCGATCGCAGGATCAGCGTCGGCCGCGTCGGCGACGGGTGTGTACCGTTCGAGTTGGAGGTCGTCGATCGGGCTGTAGCGCCACACTTCCAGCTCTTCGGTGGGCAGCGCGACCCCGTCGAGGGCAGCCTGCGCAGAGGCGCGTCGGCTCGCCAGCCATTCGTTCACGGGATGCCAACTCTAGTTTTCGAGCAGCACCCCGGCGACATCGGCGAGCGTCGTAAACGGCGTATGGGTGATCCCCTGGTCACAGCACCAATCCGCCAGCGACTTCGTGGCGAACACGACGTCGGCGGCGCGTGCGGCATAGCGGTCGCTCGTGCCGTCTCCGACGAACACCGTGGCGCGTCCCCGGGCCGCCGTTTCGTCGATCAACCGTCGTTTGCACGTTCCACACGCACCGCACTCTGGGCATTCGAGATCCGCGTTCGGGAAGCCGAGCGTGTTGGTTGCGAAGTTGACGGCGTTGGTGAACACCGGGATCCCGAAGGGATCGATGCGGTCGTGGACGTAGAAGCCGAACCCGTCGGACACGACGGCGACTTCGGCGCCGGCGCCGCGCAATGCGTCGACCAGCGGCCCGAATGCGTCGTCGAGCGCGACTTCCGCGGCGACGGCGTGGAGCGTGGCCTCGCCAACGCTTGAGGGGATGCACGCCCACTGCTGCTCCATGCATTCGCGACTGCCGATCACGCCGTCGGCGTACAGGTCGTCGAAGTGGCGCCAGTCGCCCGTCGCCAAACGATCGAGCAGGTGCACGCCGACGTCGTCTGCCGAGATTGTCCCGTCGAAGTCGAAGAAGACCGACGTGCGTGCGAGATTCAGCGTTTTCCGCGCTTCCGCTTGAACTTCGGAAGGATGCCCTTGTTCTTCTTCGCTTCGGCGGCACGATGCTCCGCGAGCACGCCGGCGCCGATGTCGTTGATGACATCCTCGGCCATGTCGAGCAACGCTGCGATCTCCTCCGCGTCACCCGCGGGCTCAACGGGATCCGGAGCGGTGTCGGCGAGCTTGCCGAGCGTCCAGCCGGCGTCCCACGTGCGCCGCTCGAACCGCGGGCAGTCCGCCGGGCACTTCCACGGCGCTTCGGGCGCGAGGTCCAAGCGGCACATCCGCACGATTTCGCCGCTGCCGTACGTGCGCGTGGCGTAGTGCTTGCAGTCCTCCCGCATGGGCATGCGCTTAGTTTCTCATAGCCCGGATTCGTACAGACGTCGGATTGCCGACTCGATGTCGGGCTCCTCGATCGTGAGCTCGACGATCTCTGCTGCGGCCGCAACGGCGGCGATCACCGTCGCCGCCGACGTCTCGGAGCGCTTGAACGCCAAACGCTGGCGGGTCCCGTCCAACGACACGAGTCGCGCGCCGGGGACCGACAGCGGCGGCGCCTCGACCGCGAGGTCGACGACGAGAGTGCGCTCCTCCCCCAGTCGCTCGATGACCTCGACGAGGCCGCCATCGAAGAGGAGGCGTCCGTGGTCGATGATCATCACGCGCTTGCAAAGGTGCTCGATGTCGTCGAGGTCGTGCGTGGTCAGGAGCACGGTCGTGCCGCGTTCGGCGTTGCGCTTCGAGAGGAATTCCCGCACGCGCGCCTTGCTCACCACGTCGAGGCCGATGGTCGGCTCGTCGAGGTACAGGATCGCAGGGTCGTGCAACAGCGCGGCGGCGATGTCGCCGCGCATGCGCTGGCCGAGCGACAGTTGCCGCACCGGCACCTCGAGCAGCGCCGCCAGGTCGAGCAGTTCCACGAGTTCGTCGAGCGACTCGCGATAGGCGCCGTCGCCAACCTTGTAGACCCGGCGCAGCAAGTCGAAGCTGTCGACGAGCGGCAGATCCCACCACAACTGCGTGCGCTGACCGAAGACGACACCGACGTTGCGCGCCACTTCGGTGCGCCGCCGTGACGGGTCCAGGCCGTTCACGCGCACTTCCCCGTGCGCCGGCACGAGGATCCCCGTCAGCATCTTGATGGTCGTGGACTTCCCCGCACCGTTGGGCCCGATGTAGCCGACCATTTCGCCCCGTTCGATACCGAACGTGAGATCGGTGACGGCGACGACGTCCTCGACGCGCCGCCGCAGTCGTCCGGCGCGGCGGCGCACGCGGAACGTCTTGCCCAGATCAGTCGCCTCGATGACGGCCATCAGCTGCCGGTGCTCCGGTAGTGGCGGATACCGACGCGCCAGGCCATGGCTGCGGCGATCACGACGACCAAGGCCACGCCCGGCGCCGCGAACGACGCCCACGCCGGCAACCCGAGGCGGTCGTGACGGTCGAGTACGTACACCGCCGGGAAGTAGTTCACGAACGCGATCGGCACCGCGTACGCCAGCAACCGACGCAGCCACGCGCCGTAGATGCCGAGCGGGTATTGCGCCAGGAATCCACCGCCGTAGGTGAGCGCGTTCTGCGCCTCGCGGCCTTCCACCCACCAGAAGCACACGCAACTCGTGAGCACCCACAGGCCGGAAAAGATCACACTCCCGGTCACGACCGAGAGCGCCGTGAGCGCGATGCGAGCCGTCGTCCAGTGAATCCCGGCCACGCGGCAGCCGATGCCGAACACCAACGCGCCTTCGGCGACCTTGCCGAGACGGCGCAGCGAGAACTGATCGGCGATGACCTGGACAATCGGTGACGCGGGGCGTAGGAGCAAGCGGTCGAACGTCCCCGTCTGGATGTGTTGTTGCACGGTCTCGATCGGAGACACCAGGAGATCCGCGATGCCGAACGAGAGATTGGCGAGCCCGTAGAGGAACGTCACCTCCCGCAGCGACCAGTGGGCCAGCGCGGGCACAGCACCGAAGAGGATCAGGATGGCGACGAAGTCGAGGATCGTTACGGTGAACTGGCTCAGCGTGAACAACACGAAGCTCACGCGGTACTGGAGGTCGGATCGCATGCGGGCGCTGGCGAGGATGCGATAGGTGTCCAGCATTCCGGTCGTCGCGTCAGCCACCCTGGATCACCACCCGGCGCGTTGCTCGCGAGAGCGCGTATCGGCCGATGCCGAATAACGCGACGACCCACGCCACTTGCAGCCCGATGCGGCCGAGCGCGTGGACACCGGTTGAGACTCCGAGGAAAATTTCGGCCGGTGTCTGCACCATGCCGGCGAACGGCAGAAGGCGCACGACGTGGCCAAGCGCGTGCGGAAACAGCGACAACGGTACGAGCAGGCCGGAGGCGAACAGGGTGACCGTGTCGACGAGTTGTTTCGTGCCCCGGTTGTCGAACAGCCAGAACGTCGAAACGTTGACGAGGAACCACACGCCGAAACCGAGGAGCAGCGCCGCCAGAAGCGAGACGAGGAACAGTCCAAGGTCGCCGACGGTGGCGGGGGTCTGCAGCCCGTACACGACGGCGCCGACGACGAGGATCGGGATGCCGCGCCCGACGAGTTGGAACACGCCGCGGCCGACGAAAGCCGCAAGCCACCACAGCTGGAAGTCGGCCGGGCGGTACAGGTCGGCCACGACGTCGCCCGTGCGTACGCGCTCCGCAATCTCGTCGGTCGAGCCGAACACCCCGACGTAGGCCAGCATCGCCTGGCTCAGCACCGAGAACGTGATGAACCCCTTGACGCTCAGGCCACCGGCGCCGGGGCGGGCGTGGGCGACCGCCACGAGTGCGGCGGCGCGGATGAAACCGAAGATCGAGTTCGTGAACACGCCGGCGACCGTGGCGGCGCGGTACGTCGACCACCGCCGGAAGCTGCGCCTCGCCACCTCCACATACACCCGCACAGGGGTCGGTACGGTAACGACATGCGACGACTGGCCGTAGCCGTTTTGTGCCTCCTCGCCTTCGCGGGCTGCAAGAGCAACGACAAGAACAACGGCGGTTCGTCGGGCGCGTCGACCACCGCGTCCACCGCGCCACCGACGTCAGCGGCCACTACGACGATCCCGAGCGGCCCCGCGCAGTCACCGCAGGCCGCCGCCGATGGGTTGTACGACGCGTGGAAGCACAACGATCAGAACGACGCGTCGCGCTACGCCAAGGATCCGGCGTGGAGGAAGCTGTTTTCGCATCCCTACTCGTCGGACACGACCTACGACCGTCAGCCGTGCACGCCTCAAGGCGGCCAGTTCAACTGCGCGTGGACCTACGAAGGTGGCTCGATGCAGATGACGGTCGAGGCGTGGCCCGGCGGTGGGTTCGTCGTGGATTCGGTGATCTGGGTTGCTGACTGACGCACAGCTCGCCGAATACGACGAGGTTGGGTTCACGCGCATCAGCGCCTTCAGTCCGCCCGAGGTGTGCGACGCGATGCTCCAGCGCGTCGTCGACGTATCGCGCGCACACGCCGCGGGCGACCGCTCCACGGGGTGGGTGCTGCCTGAAGCGAATCTCGCCGGTGTAGACGGCAAGCCCGAAGAGTTGGTGTCGAAGATCTTCCGCCTGCATCGCGACGGGGTGTTCCACGAGTGGATCTCGTCGCCGGAGGTCACGGACGTCGCCGCCGCGATTGTCGGACCGGACGTCGACTGCTTCCTGTCGCAGTTCATCTTCAAGAATCCCGGCGCCTGGGGCCAGCCGTGGCACCAGGACAGCCACTACTTCTTGTTCGGGCCCGACAACGGCGGGCGTCCGATCGTCGGGTTGTGGCTCGCAGTGACAGCGGCGACGCTCGAGAACGGCTGCCTGCACGTGATCCCCGGCTCCCACACCGAACCCGTGCACGAACACGTCGACGACCTGCGGCCAGGCGCGAACTATGGCTACCGCGAGATCGTCGACTTCGACTTTTCGAACGCGGTACCCGTGCTGATGGAGCCGGGCGATCTACTGGTGTTCGACAGCCACCTGATGCATCGCTCGACTGACAATGTGTCGAACGGCATCCGCGCCGCGATGGTGTACCACTGCGCGGCGACGGGCACGGTCGACCTCGCTGATCACCCGATCAACGACTTCATGACCGTGCGTACTGCCAGCTAGGGCGTCAAGCGATGGAGGTCACGCGGGAACAGCGTGACCTCGCGTACGTTGGCCGCGCCGGTGATGCGGGCGACGAAGCGTTCCAACCCGATGGCGAACCCGCCGTGCGGCGGCATGCCGTGCCGGAACGCTTGTAAGTAGCCCTCGAACGGAGCGGTGTCCTGGCCAGCGAGCGCCTGCTCGTAGTCGTCGATGCGGTGCAGTCGTTGGCCTCCAGTCACGAGTTCGAGGCCGCGGAACAACAAGTCGAAGCTGTTCGACACGTCGGGTCGGTCCGGATTCGGGTGCGTGTAGAACGGCCGTTTCACCATCGGGTAGCCGGCGACGAACACGAAATCTGAGTTGTGCTCGCGCAGCGCCCATTCACCGAGCCACCGCTCGTCGGCCGGCGCGAGGTCAGGTTCAGGGTCGCTGCCCATCATTTTTTGCGCCTCGCGGAAGTCGACGACGGGAATCTGTTCGGGCACGACGGGCAGTTCGAACGGGCCGTCGATCGCCCCGATCATGCCGGCGAGGGCTTCTCGCAGGACGGCCATCACGTCGCGGTAGTGGTCGATGAAGCCCATCTCGACGTCGAGTGACACGTACTCGGCGAGGTGCCGCACCGTGTCGTGCGGCTCGGCGCGGAACACCGGCGCCACTTCGTACACGCGCTCGAGCACGCCGACCATCGTCTGCTTGTAGAACTGCGGGCTCTGCGCGAGGAAGGCGCGCGCACCGAACCAGTCAATCGGGAACACGTTGGCGCCCGACTCGGTCGCACTCGCCACGACCTTCGGCGTGAAGATCTCGGTGAAACCCAACGCGTCGAGGGTATGGCGAAAACCGCGCGTCGCCTGCGCAGCGAGTTGCGTGACCGCGCGGCGCTTGGGGTGACGCAACGAGACGGCCGCGTTGTCGAGCAAGGTGGGCAACTGCGCGTTGATCTCGGGTCGACGCAATTCGAAGGGCGGTTCTTCGCTCGGCGCAGACAAAATCTCGATCTCGTGCGCGATCAGCTCGTAACCGGTCGGTGCCTGCGCGTTGGCGACGACCGTCCCGGTGATGGTCACAACCGTCTCGTGCAACAGCGCGTTGACCGATTCGCGCAATCCGCCGTCGTCGACGACCACTTGTGCGATGCCGCTGCGGTCGCGCAGCAACACGAAGCTCACCTTCGAGAGTGTGCGTACGTGGTGCAACCAGCCGGCCAGTCGCACCGTTTCACCGACGCGACCCGAGAGTCCGCTCGCCAGCGTTCGTTCCATGTCTTCCGCCTCCATCCGGATCGATCCCAGATGTGCGGGCGAATGGCCAGGAATGGAACCACCGCGGTGCCACCGCACTTCACCGCTGTCGCGGCCTCTTGTACTGCGATTACTCCGCGGGCGTCACTCCGCGCCGCAACGGTATCGGTGGTTAACCGATGCTGCCTTCCATTTGCAGCTCGATCAGGCGCGACCACTCGACGGCGTATTCCATCGGCAGCGTCTTGGTGATGGGCTCGATGAAGCCGTTCACGATCATGCCCATCGCTTGCTCTTCGGACAGCCCGCGGCTCATCAGATAGAAGAGCTGCTCGGCGCCGATCTTCGACACCGTCGCCTCGTGACCGATCGACGCGTCGCGCTCGCCCACTTCCATGTACGGCTTGGTGTCGCTGATCGAGTCGTCGTCGAGAAGCAGCGCGTCGCAGCGGACGAAGCTCTTCGACTTCACCGCGCCCGGGTCGACGTGCACGAGACCGCGGTACGTCGTGCGGCCGCCGTCCTTCGAAATCGACTTCGAGATGATCGTCGACGTCGTCTCCGGCGCGCAGTGGTACATCTTCGCTCCGGTGTCCTGCCACTGGTCGGCGCCCGCGTAGGCAACCGACAGCACTTCGCCCGACGCCTTCGGACCCATCAGGTACACCGACGGGTACTTGATCGTGCGCTTCGAACCGATGTTGCCGTCGATCCACTCGACGTGCGCGCCCTCTTCAGCGCGCGCCCGCTTGGTGACGAGGTTGTACACGTTGTTCGACCAGTTCTGAATGGTCGTGTACGTGATGCGCGAGTGCGGCTTGGCGATGAGTTCGACGACGGCTGAGTGCAGCGAGTCGGTGTCCTTGGCGTAGACGGGCGCCGAGCAGCCTTCGATGTAGTGCACCTGCGCGCCTTCGTCGGCGATGATCAGCGTGCGCTCGAACTGGCCCGCATTCTCCGAGTTGATGCGGAAGTACGCCTGCAGCGGCAGCTCGCAGTTGACGCCCGGCGGCACGTAGATGAACGAACCACCCGACCACACGGCGGAGTTGAGCGCGGCGAACTTGTTGTCACCGGGAGGGATCACAGTGCCGAAGTACTGCTTCAGCAGTTCCGGGTACTCGCGCAGCGCCGTGTCCATGTCGCAGAAGATGATCCCCTGCTTCTCGAGGTCCTCGCGGTTGCGGTGGTACACGACTTCCGACTCGTACTGGCTCGTGACGCCGGCGAAGTAGCGCTGTTCGGCTTCGGGGATGCCCAGCTTTTCGTAGGTCTTGCGCATCTCGTCGGGCAGCTGATCCCAGTCGTCGGTGACCTCTTGCGTCGGCTTGATGTAGTAGTAGATGTCGTCGAAATCGATGTTCGGGATGTGGTCCGCGAACCACGCCGCCATCGGCTTCTTCTCGAAGCGCTGCAGCGACTTCATGCGGAACTTCGTCATCCAGTCGGGCTCGCCCTTCCACCACGAGATGTCTTGGACGACCTTCTCGTTCAGGCCCTTTTCGGGCTTGAAGACGTAGTTCTCCGCGTCACTCCAGCCGAGCTGGTACTTGCCGAGATCGAGTTCCTCAATGGCCACGATGGCTCCTCCGAATTTCCACTACCTAGATAGTAGTAAACCCCGTGGCCTTCGGGAATATGCCGAGGACCCGTTCGGCAACCGCTTCCATCTCGCCTTCCCCATCGACATCGTGGAGAAGGCCGACTTCCCGGTAGTAGTCGACGAGCGACGCGTGGTAGCGGTGGAACGTGCGGAGTCGCGTCGCCACCGTGTGGGCGTCGTCGTCATCGCGGCCCCGGGCGGCGAGTCGGGCGCGCAACTCGCCGTCGCTGACCCGGACGTGAATGGCCGCCGCGAGACGACGCCCGAGCGACGCCAGGATCCCGTTGAGCGTGGCGGCCTGCTGGCGGGTCCGCGGGTAGCCGTCGAGGATGAAACCCCGCTCGGTGTCGGGTTGCGCGAGGCGATCCCGCACCATGCCGCGGGTGATGTCGTCGGGAACGAGTTCGCCGGCGTCGATGTATCGCTTGGCGCGCAGACCGAGGCGAGTGCCGCGCTCGACGTTGTCGCGGAACAAGTCGCCGGTCGAGATGTGCGGCACTCCGAGGTGCTCAGCGAGGCGGACGGCCTGCGTGCCTTTGCCCGACCCCGGCCCGCCGAGCAGCACAATGCCGGCGCACGTCGCGCGCAACTTAGGAGGCGGCGGCGTGACCCGACCAACTCCCGAAGAGCGCGGCGTACGCGCCGCCGCGCATCACGAGGTCGTCGTGTGTCCCCATCTCGACGATCCCGCCGTCGTCGACCACTGCGACCATGTCCGCGCGTTCTGCCGTCGTCAGGCGGTGCGCGATCACAATTACCGTGCGGCGCTCCATCAGCTTCGTGAGCGCGGACTCGACTTCGACTTCCGTGCCGGGGTCGAGCGAACTCGTCGCCTCGTCGAGCACGAGCACTTCGCTGTTGGCGAGCGCGGCGCGCGCCAGCGACACGAGCTGACGTTCGCCCGCCGAGAACCGCGAGCCCCGCTCGCGTACTTCGGTGTGCAGCCCTTCGGCGAGCGACGCGAAATGGTCGAGGACGCCGATGCGCGCCATCGCCGCTTCGACTTCGGCGTCGGTTGCCTCCGGCTTCGCCAAACGAACGTTGTCGAGGATCGTCCCTTGGAAGAGGTAGCCCTCCTGCGGCACGACGGTGAAGCGATCGCGCATCGACTTGAACGTCGCGTCGCGCAGGTCGACGCCGGCGTAGCGGACGCAGCCTTGTGTCGGGTCGTACATGCGGCTCAGCAGTTTGGCGAGCGTGGACTTGCCTGCCCCCGTCGGGCCGACGAGCGCGAGGCGCTCGCCCGGCTTGATCTGGATGCTGACGTCGTCGAGCACCTTCGGGCCGTCGGCGCTGTAGGCGAAGGTGAGGTCGACGGCCTCGAGGACGCCCCGCGCCGGCAAGTCGACGGCAGCCTTTCGCTCTTGCACCGGCGAGTCGGTGTCGAGCACGCCGAAGAGTTTGTTGAGGGCGGCGCCGGCCGACTGGAGCATGTTGAACAGCTGGCTGAGCTGTTGCACCGGGTCGAACAGGTTCTGCAGCAACAACACGAAGGCGAAGATGGTGCCGATCGTGATCGTGCCGCTGTGCACGAACACGCCGCCGATGCCGACGACGATCGCCAGACCGGCGTTGCCGGCGAGCTCGACCACGGGGAAGTAGATCGCCGAGATCTTCACCGCATACGAATAGGCGTCGAGCTGTTCCTGATTGTGATGCTGGAATCGCTTCTCGTTGGCGGCCTCCCGCCCGAACGCCTGGATGACCCGCACGCCCGACAACCCCTCTTGGAACGTGGCCAGCGTCTGTCCGATGCGCTCGCGCACGACGAGGTAGGCGCGGTTGGACGCGCGCTGGAATTGGATGCTGGCCAACACGACGATCGGCAGCGACGCCAGGCACAGCAACGCCAGCAGCGGCGAAATCACCAGCAGCGTCGAGATCGTGAAGATCAGCAACAGCCCGCTCGTGATGAACACGATGAGGCCCTGCTGCACCAGCTCTTGCAGCGAGTCGATGTCGCTGGTCATGCGGGCGACCAACTTGCCCGTCTGCTGCATGTCGTAGAACCCGAGCGACATCTTCATCAGGTGGTCGAAGACGCGTTCGCGCATGTCGCGGAGGAACCGCTCGCCGATGCGGTTCACCAGCAGGATTTGCGCACGCGACAGCAACGCCACCGCCACGGAGAACACGGCGAAGGCGATCGCCGCTCGGTTCACCGCAGTGACGTTGTGCTTGACCAACCCGTGGTCGACGCCGTAACGAATGGCGGCCGGGCCGGCGACGGTCGCGAAGGTCCAGGCGATGAGGACGAACGCGCACAGGATGACGTCGCCGCGGTAGGGCCGCAGCATGCGGAACGCGCGGCGCATGAGGTGGCCGGCCTCGCCCTTTTCGAGCTTGTCGTCCTCTTCGACGGCGTAGCTGTTCCACATGCCCATTACGCCGCCACTTCCTCGGCCTGGGCGAGCACTTCGCGATAGCGCTCACAGTCGCGAAGCAGGTCGGTGTGGGTCCCCTCGGCGACGATGCGTCCGTTGTCGAGCAGTACGACCCGATCGGCGAGCGCGATCGTTGCCGGCCTGTGCGCGATCACGATCGTGGTGCGCCCCGCCATGACGGTGCGCAGCGCGTCGCGAATCTCGTGTTCCTTCGTCGGGTCGACTGAGCTGGTGGCGTCGTCGAGGATCAGGACGCGCGGGTCGGCCAGGATGGCGCGCGCGAGCGCAATGCGCTGCCGCTGACCGCCCGAGAGCGAGAAGCCGCGTTCACCGAGCTCGGTGGCGTATCCCTCGGGCAGCTCGGCGATGAACTCGTGCGCGCCCGCGAGCTCTGCCGCCTTTTCGATCCGCTCCTGCGAGGCGTCGGGATCGGCGAAGGCGATATTGGCGGCGACGGTGTCGCCGAACAGGAACGTGTCCTCGAACACGATGCCGATCGACGTGCGCAGATCGTTCAGCTTCACGTCGCGAACGTCGACGCCGTCGATGGTGATCGCGCCCGAGCCGACGTCGTAGAACCTCGGCAGGAGCCGTGCGACGGTCGTCTTGCCGCATCCGGTCGGTCCGACGATGGCGACGGCCTCGCCCGCCTGGATCGTGAGGCTGAGATCCGCGAGCACCGGCCGCTCGGCCTCCGGCGAATAGCCGAAGCTCACGTGGTCGAACCGGACCTCGCCGTTGCCTTCGGGCAGCTTCACCGCGCCGGGCTTGTCGAAGATCTCGGGCTCGGTGACGAGGATCTCCTCGATGCGCTGCGCGGCGGCCACCGCACGCTGGCCTTGCGCGACCAGTTGGCCCGTCATCCGCAGAGGGAAGATCAGCATGTTGACGTAGAGGAGGAACGGCAACAGGTCGGTCGTCTTGAGGTCGCCGTTGAGCACGAGGTGGCCGCCGTACCAGACGACGGCCAACAGCCCGAGCGCGGGAACGAAGTCGAGCAACGGCAAGAAACCGGCGCGGACCTGGCCGGCGTACAGCGCCCGGTCGAGCACCCGCGCCGCCGTCTGCTTCATGCGCTGCGACTGGTACGCCTCGGCGCCGAAGCCCTTCACGACGCGGATGCCGGTGACGGTTTCTTCGACGGAGCTCGACACGCCGGCGAGTTCCTGCTGCAGCTCCATCGACACGGGATGGATCCGCTTCGCGAACCGGTTGGCGAGCACGTTGAGCGCCGGGAGCGGAAGCAGGGCCAGCAGCGCGAGCTTCAGGTTGAGCACGAGTACGACCGCGGCGACGAGCACGATGGTGAGCGCATTCGACACGGTGATCGGGATCATCACGATGAAGCCCTGAATCTGTTGCAGGTCGGTCGCGGCGCGCGACATCAACTGCCCGGTCTGGGAGTGATCGTGGAACGCGAAGTGCAGCCGCTGGAGGTGCGCGAACAGCTTGAGCCGCAGGTCGGTCTCGGCGCGATACGCGATGCCGAAGGCGACATATCGGCGCAGACCGGTACAGATTCCCGAGATCGACGCGACGACGATGATGGCGATCGTCCACTTGCGCAGCGCACCCGGCTCGTTCAACCTCACGCCGTGCTCGAGACCCTGGCGCGCGAGCAACGGCAAGGTCACCTTGGCGACCGTCCAGATCAATCCGGCAGCGACGCCGACAGCGACGGCCCCCTTCTGCTTGCCGATAGTGCGGCGCAGTAGGCGCCAACCATCAGAGCGCGCAACCCCCCCAGCCGATTGTGATGACGACATCAGAGCGATCCTACCGAGGCTGCTTTTCAAGCCACGATTGATTAGAGGTAGAAACGAGCGCATGCGACGGCGGGCGCGGATACTCATCGCGGTCGTCGCGGCAGCTGCTGCGGTGACCGTGCCTGCGCGGGCCGCGGCCCCCGGTGCGCGCATCACGAAACTGACGCCGACGAGCGGTCCGGTCGGCAGCGTCGTGCACGTCGAGGGAAACGGATGCGCCGGGAATGGGACGTTCGAAGTATCGAACGGAAACGGCGAGCAGTTCGACTTCACGTCGGCACCGGACGGAACCTTCGCCTTCGACTACAAGGTCCCGCCGGCCGAAGCGGGCGATCAGACAGAAAACTCGATGTACGACACCTCGCTGTTCTGCGCAGCGACGAATCGAACCGCGAAGGGCCCGAAGTTCGAGATCACGGGGCCGGTGTTCACTCTCAAGCCTCCGTCGGCGCCGGTGGGCGCGTCCGTACGGGTCGTCGGCCAGGGGTGCGTGCAAGACGGCGCAGGACCCGACGACGGCGTCCTCCTCGTCGACGGCAAGCAGTTGCGCACGTTCAAAGCGGAGGGCGACTTCAGCTTCGACTTCACATTCGTCGTTCCCGAGCTGACCGTCGACCGCAAGTACGTCGTGCAAATCAACTGCTTGATCCAGCGTTTGGAGTCCGCAGCGGGCGACGGCGGGCAGCGTTTCATCTCCCCTGGTCTGTTGCTCGTAACGTCGGGCGCCGTGGCGACCACTCCGACGACGACATCGAGGCCCGTGAGGCGCGCCAAGCCGTCGTCGTCGAAGCCATGGGGGCTCCTGCTGTCGGCGATCGCGGCCGCGGTCGCCGTGACAGCGCTCGTAGTGACGGTGCGGCGTCGTCAGGCTCACCGGCGGCTCCTAGAGGCATCGCCGGAATTCCAGGCTGAACGGGCAGCGCGCGAGGCGGAAGAACGCGAGGCACGCCAAGCGGCCGACGAGGCGCGCGAGGTAGCCGCACGCAAAGCCGCCGAAGTCGCCGCAGCGGAAGAGGCTGCACGTGCGGCCGAAGAACAAGCAGCACGCGAGGGCGCCGCCGAAGAAGCTGCACGTGCAGCCGCAGAACAAGCGGCACGCGAAGCCGAAGAGCGCGAAGCCGCCGAACAAGCCGCCCGCGAAGCCGCCGAAGAAGCTGCACGTGCAGCCGAACAACAAGCAGCACGCGAAGCCGAAGAACGCGAAGCCGCCGAACGTGCAGCCGCAGAACAAGCCGCCCGCGAAGCCGCCGAAGAAGCTGCACGTGCAGCCGAACAACAAGCCGCACGCGAAGCCGAAGAACGCGAAGCCGCGGAACAAGCGGCACGCGAAGCCGAGGAACGAGCGGCTGCCGAAGAAGCTGCACGTGCAGCCGCAGAACAAGCCGCACGCGAAGCCGAAGAACGCGAAGCGGCCGAACGAGCCGCCCGCGAAGCCGCCGAAGAAGCTGCACGTGCAGCCGAACAACAAGCCGCACGCGAAGCCGAAGAACGCGAGGCCGCCGAACAAGCAGCACGCGAAGCCGCCGAAGAAGCTGCACGTGCAGCCGAACAACAAGCCGCACGCGAAGCCGAAGAACGCGAAGCCGCGGAGCGAGCCGCCCGCGAAGCCGAAGAAGAAGCGGCGCGCGAAGCCGCAGAACAAGCGGAGCAAGCAGAACGCGAAGCCGAAGAACGCGAGACGGCGGCTGCCGCGCAGCAAGCAGCGGCAGGCCCTCCTCGTCGCCGTCGCAGACAACCGCTCAAGGCGAGGCGGTTCGCAGCGGTCCGTCAAAAGAACGGCGACGTGGCGTACCCCGAGCCGCCGTACGTCGAGCAGCGCCCGTTCGAACTCACGGCGTTCGGCGACGTGCGCGCCGATCCGTACTACTGGCTGCGCGAGCGCGACAACCCCGACGTCATTGCCTACCTCGAAGCAGAAAACGCCTACGCCGAGACGGTCCTCGAGCCGCTCGGTGAGCTGCGCCAGCGCCTGTTCGACACCATCAAAGGACGCACGAAAGAGGACGACACGTCGCCGCCCGTGCCGCTACGCGGGTTCGAGTACTACTCCCGCACGGCCGAAGGCGCGCAATATCCCGACTCGTGCCGGCGCCCCCGCGGCGGCTCCGACGGCGACGAAACAGTCATCCTCGACCGCAACGCCATGGCGGAGGGCCACGACTACCTGTCGTGCATCGGTCCGCACATCAGCCCCAACGACGGACTGTGCCTGTACGCGACTGACTTCGACGGCTCCGAGAAGTACACGATCCGCGTCCGCGACCTCGCCACGCTCGACGACCTCGAAGACGTCATTCCGGGGACCGCCGGTGACATGTGCTGGGTCACCGACGACGTGTTCCTCTACGTGATGCTCGACGACGCGCACCGCCCGTACCAGGTCCGCCGGCACGTCATCGGCGACGACGCCAGTCACGACCCCGTCATCTACGAGGACAACGACGAGCGCTTCTTCGTGCGGGTTGTGCGCGACATCGCAGGCCGGTTCGTGTTCGTGCAGTCGGGCAGCAAGATCTCCAACGAGGACCACTTCTTGTCGGTCGAGGATCCGCTCGGCCCGCTCACGATCGTCGAGCCGCGCGTCGACGGTCTCGAGTACGAGACGTGTGACGACGGCGAACGCTTCCTGATCCTCACCAACGCCGACGGCGCCGTCGACTTCAAGGTCGTCGCCGCCAGCGTGGATCGCCCCGGACGCGCCAATTGGATCGACGTGTTGCCGCACCGCCAAGGAACACGCGTCACCGAAGTGGCGGCGTTCCAGACGTTCACCGCGGTGGGCGAACGCAGCGACGCCCTCACCACGATTCGCATCATCGACAAGGCGACGGGCGTGCAGCACGTCATGCACCACAACGAAGCCGTTTACGCCGCCGAGATCGACACGAACGCCGAGTGGGCCACCACGAAGTTGCGCTTCACGTTCACGTCGCTCAACACACCGATCACGTGGATCGACTACGACGTCACGACGCGCCGGCCGAAGCTCGTCAAGCAACTCGAAGTACTCGGTGACTTTTCGCCGTCTGATTACGTCACAGCGCGCGAATGGGCGACCGCCGACGACGGGACGCGCATCCCGATCTCGATTCTGTGCCGGCGCGACTTTGACCCCGACGGCACGTCGCCGTGCCTGCTCTACGGCTATGGCTCGTACGAGATCTCGATCGATCCGTACTTCTCGATCCCGCGGCTCAACCTCGTCGACCGCGGCGTGGTGTTCGCGATCGCCCACATTCGTGGTGGCGGCGAGATGGGTCGCAGCTGGTACGAGAACGGCAAGATGCTGCGCAAGCGCAACACGTTCACCGACTTCATCGCGTGCGCCCGCCACCTCGTCGACACCGGGTGGTGCGCACCGGGCCAACTCGTCGCTCGCGGCGGTTCGGCCGGCGGCCTACTCATGGGCGCAGTCGCCAACATGGCCCCGGAACTGTTCAACACCGTGGTCGCCGAGGTTCCCTTCGTCGACGTGGTGACGACGATGTCGGACGAGACGATCCCGCTGACCGTCACCGAGTGGGAAGAGTGGGGCAACCCCCGCGACAACGCCGATGACTACCAGTACATGAAGTCGTACTCGCCGTACGACAACGTCGCCGAGGTCGACTACCCGGCGCTCTACGTCGAGGCGGGGCTCAACGACCCGCGTGTGCAGTACTGGGAGCCCGCGAAGTGGGTTGCCAAGCTGCGCGTCACGAAGACCGACGACAACCCGCTCGTGCTGAAGACCGAGATGGGCGCCGGGCACTCCGGCCCGTCAGGCCGCTACAGCGCGTGGGAGGACGAAGCCCGCGTGCAGGCCTTCATCCTCGATCGCTTGGGCATCGACTACTAACCCGGACGCCCGAGTCCCGAATCGGGACTGAAGCGTGGGCGTACTTGGGGCGGCTGAGCCACCGCAGGTACGCCCACGGTTCCACGGTCGCGGCCTACGGCTCCGGCGGTGCGGAGTCCTCAGGAGTGGTCTTGCCGTAGCCCGGTGCGTTGTGGCCGTACGGGTCCTTGTTGGTCGAGCACCACGCGTTGTAGTTGGGCCCGTCCTTCTCCCAGTTCGGCGCGAGGCCGTTCGGCCACTCGAGGTAATGCCGCTGGCAATCTGGATACTCGATCCAGCCCTCGGCCTTACTTTCGGGCGGCGGCGACGTGTACTCCTGATGCCAACGCCATTCGACGGCGTCGACCACGAATCCGAACTTGCCGGTACCGGCGCCGACGAGCGCAGGACGCGGGTCACTCGTGGGACCGTTGCCGCCGTAGCGGGTGACGGGATAGTGCTGCAGACCGTTCGTGAGGTTCTGCGGGGTCAGGTCAGGACCGGCGAACAGGACGCCGCCGATGAAGTCCAGCATCGAGTAGTACCAAGTGACGAGCGCGCCCGGTGCCTTGCAGAAGTCGGAGTTCGGGTGGTTCGTGCTCGTGGCGTCGCCGTCGCTCTCGCCGTGGTTCATGCCGACGTCGGTGCGCGGGTCACACGGCTTGCCGTCGGGAGCGACCTTGTGCGTGTCGTGGTACATCAGGAACGGGTCGCCGGCGCCGAAGCCGAAGCCACCCGGCACGCCGAGGTTCGACGTGCCGAAGCTGCCCTGTACCTCGTCGTCATCGTAGAGACGCTGCACCGTCGAGGAGTCGGAGTAGCCGAAGCTCGACCAGATCCACTCGGGCGAGTAGTTCTGACCCTTGGCGGCGTTGAGCTGGAACAGCGGCCCGATCGGCTCGGTCAGCATGAGCGCACTGGTGACGCCCGCAACCTTCATCTGCACGATGAGGTTCGAACCGTCCTGCTGCGCCTTGCCGAAGTTCGTGCCGTCGTAGCTGTAGTCGCGGTTACCGATGACGTCCTTGCCGCAATAGTGATTGAGATCGCTCTTGAACTCGTTGGCGAGGCGCACGTCCTGCTCGTTGTTCGTGTGGACGATGCCGAAGACGCGCGTCTTGTCCTTGAGGTTGCCGTCGGGGCTGCGCGACGCCTTCTTGCCGACGAGCGTGCCGCACACGTAGCTCGCCTCCTGGCGCACGATCGTCGAACCGGTGGCGAACTGCGTCCACGCGAATGGGGCGAAGCGTGAGTAGTCCTGGTCCGAAAGCCACAGCGAGCCGAAGTGCATCGGACGCTTGCAGCCGCGCACGCCGGTCTTGCACGCGCCGTTCCCGCCGTCTTCGGCGTTGAGGTCAGCGGCCATGTTGTACGCACCGGCAGGTGACGCGCCTTCGAGGTTGTTGAACACGGCGAACGCCTTGTCGACCTCGGCAGCCTTGGTCGCGCCGGCCTTGGTCTTCTCGGGGCACTGGTTCGAGCCGCCGTCGATGATGTTGGCGTTGAAGTGCCGACCGAAGTACTGGTTCTTCGGGTCGTCGCCCATCAGCTTGCGGATCTCGGGCGCGTAGTTCGCCGCGTCCCATCCGTGGCGGTTCCAGTACGCCACCATGACGTTGATCGCTTCGTTGATCTCGGCCGTGGCCTTGGTCGTGGTCTTCGGCGCGGCCCGGTAGAAACGCGTCGGGCTCGGCAGCGCGCCGCCGGCGGCGGTGATGGCGTTCACGACCGCGACACCGCAGTTGGTCGGGTCGGTCGAGAAGTCGAGCTGAATCGTGTCGTCGCCGACGCCCTGGTAGTACGGCTTCGGGCCGCGCGTCGTCGTCTGCGGCTTGAGCTGGGCTCCGATGGCCTTGGCCTGCGCGTCGTCACCGCCGCTGAGGGCGCTCTTCTTGGCACCTGCGCTCTTCGGGCCGTTGGCGGCGACAGTTGTCCCCGGCGTCAGCGGCGCAGTCGTCGACGACGAATCGAGGTTTACCGTCGTGTCGGGCGACGACGCCTCGACCTTGTCGCTCTTCGGCTTAGAGCAGCCCGCACCGACGAGCGCACATGCGGCGAGCAGCGCTACGACGCGAATGGTTCTTGTATTCATGGATCCCCCAGACGTGACGCCCCAGACGTCACTCAGCAGCCGAACCTTAACAAGGCGCCTGAGCTAGGTTGCGTCGGCCCTACGACGCGTAGGGATCGGGCATCCCGCTGGGGGATTCATTGTTCACACTGCAACGGAAAACGCTTACAGGCGCGGGCGCGTTCGTCGCCGGCTTCATCGCCATCGTCCTGCTCGGTAAGGGCGTCAACGGATACCTCGTCGACGGACTCCACCAATACGTCCCGAATGGGATCTTTCTCCAGGGCATCGTGCTCGGCGTGCTCAACGGCATGCTCGCCGTCGGGCTCGTGCTCATCTACCGCACGAATCGCATCATCAACTTCGCGCAGGGCGAGCTTGGCGCCTTCGCCGCGACGCTCGCTGCCGAACTGGTGCAGCGCTTCCACGTGCCGTTCTACGTGGCGGTGTTCATCGGCTTGCTAGCCGCGGTGCTCAGCAGCGCTTTCATCGAGTTCGTCATCATCCGCCGCTTCTCGAAGGCGCCACGTCTCATCCTCACTGTCGCCACGATCGCGGTCGCGCAGATCCTCGGCGCGGTGGAAGTGCTCATCCCCTACCTCTTCAACAAGCACGCGCAGTTGGAGACGGGATTTCACACGCCGCTGACCAAGCACTTCGAATACGGCAAGGTGATCTTCGCCGGCGACCACATTGTCGCTCTGATCGTCACGCCGATCGTCGTCGCCGGGCTGATCTGGTTCTTACGCGGGACGGGCTACGGCCTCGCTGCCCGCGCGTCGGCAGAGAACTCCGACCGCGCGCGGTTGCTCGGCGTGCGCGTCAAACGCGTCTCGCTGCTCGTGTGGGTCATCGCCGGTTTCCTCTCGGCGCTCACCGCAATCCTCCAGGCGCCCATCACCGGGTTCCAGCTCGGCGCTATCACCGGCTTCGGTTTGCTGATGCCGGCGCTCGCCGCCGCGGTCATCGGTCGCATGGAAAGCCTGCCGGTGACCTTCGGTGCCGCGATCCTCATCAGTACCGCGCAGCAGACGATCTACTTCGGGACGGGCAAGGCCGGCCCCGACACCGGCGTCATCTTCTTCGCGCTGCTCGTTGCGCTCCTGGTGCAACGCCGCCGCCTCGGACGTACCGACGTCACCGAGTCGTCATGGCAAGCGGTGCAAGAGGTCCGACCGGTCCCGCGCGAACTCGTCTCATTGCCGGAGGTGCGTCTCCTGCGTTGGGGTGGGACGGCGCTCGGCTTGGTACTGCTGCTCGTGATTCCCCTGGCACTGGAGCCCGATCGCATCAGCCTGGCGTCGGTGATCATGCTCTACGCCATGGTCGGCATCTCCCTCGTGTTGCTGACGGGTTGGAGCGGCAACGTGTCGCTCGGCCACTGGGCCATCGTCGGCGTGGGCGCGTTGCTGGGCGGCCGTCTCGCCAGCGTCGCCAACCCGCCCGACTTCTTCCTCGTGCTCTTGATCTGCGGCTTGGCCGGTGCCTTCGTCGCCGTGATGATCGGCCTGCCTGCATTGCGGATACGCGGGTTGTTCCTCGGCGTCACGACGCTCGGGTTCGCGCTCGCCGCCGGCAGCTGGTTCTTCCAGTCCTTCGACATCTTCAAGCCGCGCGGCGCCATCCTGCGGCCCGTCATCTTCGGTGTGTTCGACGTCACGTCGGAGCGGAACTTCTATTACGTGTGCTTGATCGCGCTCGTGCTGACGATGCTGGGAGCGCGCAACCTCCGCAACTCACGTATCGGGCGAGTGCTCATCGGGATGCGCGACAACGAAAAAGCCGCGCAGGCCTTCGGTGTTCCGCTCGTGCGGACCAAGCTCACGGCGTTCGCGGCGAGCGGGTTCATCGCCGCGGTGGCGGGCGCGCTGTACGCGTACCACCAGCAGCAACTGCGTCCCGATCGCTTCCCGTCGGAACTGTCGCTGTTCATCTTCTCGATGGTCGTCATCGGCGGCATGGGTTCGATGAGCGGCGCCATCCTCGGCGCCATCTACGTGCGGGGCACGCAGTACTTCCTGCCGGTGCAGTTCCAGCTCCTGGTGACAGGTCTGGGCGTGCTGCTACTCCTGCTGTTCTTCCCCGGGGGACTCGGACAGATCCTTTACCAACTGCGCGACGCCTACCTGCGAAGAGTGGCCAATAGACGAGGGTTGCTGGTGCCGAGTCTGGTCGCCGATAAACGCGTGACCGAAGACGTCGCGCTGCCCGTCCCGGAACCGGTGGTGGCGTAAATGCTCAAGCTCATTCGCAAGCCGTTCGAGAACGTGACCGGAGGCCTCGTCGCGTTCCCGCTCATGGTGTTGTTCTTCCTGTACTTCTTCGACGAGTTCGACACTGCTGCGTTCGGAGTGCTGGCGCCGGACATCGAGAAGGCGTTCCACCTCAGCGACAGCCGTTTCGGGACGATCGTCATCCTGAACCTGTCCGTCGTCCTGCTGTTCTCGGTGTTCGTCGGCTACTACGGCGACCGCCTGCCGCGCACGAAGCTCGTCGTCGGCGGAGCGCTCATCGCTGGCGCGTTCTCCTTCGGGACGGGCTTGGCGACGGCGACGTGGATGCTCATCCTCGTCCGTATCGCCAACGGCGTCGGCGTGCTCGTCAACGACCCGATCCACCGCTCTCTGCTCGGTGACTACTACAAGCCCGACGACCGACCGCGTGTGTACGCGCTGCACACCAACGCTGCTCGCCTCGGTGGCGTCGCCGGTCCGATGGTCGCGGGCGTCGTCGGCTTCTTCTTCGGATGGCGCTGGGCGTTCATGATCCTCATCGTGCCGATCTTCGCCATGGCCTTCGTGGCGCGGAAGCTCCAGAACCCCGTGCGCGGCGCCACCGACGACGCCGAGGCTGCGGAGCTTGCCGCCGAAGAACGCGCCGTGAACTTCGGCCGCGGTTCGCGCATTCTCTTCAACGTCAAGACGCTGCGCCGTCAGTACCTGGCGTGGCTGTTCATCGGCCCCGGGTCGCTTCCCCTCGCGTTCCTAGCGCCGCTGTATTTCAAGCGCGCGTTCGGTCTCGACCCGCTCGCTCGCGGCGCGATCGGCTCCGTCGGAGCCGCCGCCGCGTTCGCCGGTGTGCTCGTCGGCGGGCGCTTGACCGCGGGCTGGCTGGCGAAGGACCTCGGCGAGCCCGCACGGCGCGCCGGGTGGGCGTTGGTCTCGGTTGGTCCGAGCCTGCTCGCGCTCGCATGGGTCAAGACCCTGTGGCTGGCGATCCCCGTCATCTTGGTCGCGAACTTCCTCGGCAACATCTTCTGGGCGCCGTTCCTGACGACCCAGGCGCTCGTCTCGCCGGCGCGTGTGCGGTCGATGTCGTTCTCCTTCGGCGCGGTGTTCCTCGTCGCGGGCGTGTGGGGGCTGTGGTTGATCCCCGGCGTGTCCGCGGTGTCGGATCATTCGGGGATCAGGTGGGGCATCTTCGCGTTGGCGCCCTACTGGATCATCGGCGGCCTCGTGTTGAGCTCTGCACGCAAGTTCGTCGCGTCCGACACGCAGCGTTCGATCGAAGTGCTGCAGACCACCGCCGAGTTGCGCAAGCAGCGTCTGTCGGCGTCGAAGAACTCGATCCTCGTCGTGCGCGGTCTCGACGTCAGCTACGGCCCCGTGCAGGTGCTGTTCGGTGTCGACTTCGAACTCGAAGAGGGCGAGATCATCGCGTTGCTCGGCACGAACGGCGCCGGCAAGTCGACGTTGCTCAAGGCGATCTCGGGACTCGTGCCGATGCAGTCGGGCGCCATCTACTTCGACGGCGACGACGTCACCGGCCTCGAACCCGAGGACAGCTTTGCGCTCGGTATGGTCCAGGTGCCCGGCGGGCGCGGCATCTTCCCCGGCCTCACGGTGAAGGAGAACCTCGAAGTCGCAGCGTGGGCGTCACGGCGACCGCGACCGGAAGTGAACGAGGCCATCAAGGAAGTCCTGCAGACGTTCCCGTCGCTCGAGCGCCGCTACGACCAACCGGCAGGCGTCCTGTCCGGCGGCGAGCAGCAGATGCTCACCCTGAGCCAAGCGTTCATCGCCAAGCCGAAGCTGCTGATGATCGACGAGTTGTCGCTCGGTCTCGCGCCGATCGTCGTCGAGGACCTGCTGCGCATCGTGCGCCGCATTCACGAAGAGGGCACGTCGGTCATCCTCGTCGAGCAGTCGGTGAACATCGCACTGACCGTGGCGAGCCGCGCACTGTTCATGGAAAAGGGCGAGGTGCGATTCAGCGGTGCGACCGCGGACCTGTTGCACCGCGACGACATCCTGCGCGCCGTGTTCCTCACCGGCGCCGGCGCGCTCGAAGGGGTGAAGTAAGTGGCGGTGGCAGAAGTCGCCACTGCGAAACCGATCCTCGAGGTCGCAGGCCTGACGGTTCGCTTCGGCGGCATCACCGCGGTCGACGAGGTCGACTTCGACCTCAAACAGGGCGAGATCCTCGGCATCATCGGGCCAAACGGTGCCGGCAAGACGACGGTGTTCGACGCCATTTCTGGGTTCGTCCAGTCGACGGGCCGCGTGGTTCTCGACGGCCAAGAGATCTCCGGCAAGACGCCGGAAAAGCGCGCTCGCGCCCGGCTCGGCCGCTCGTTCCAAGACGCCAAGCTGTTCCCGTCGCTCACGGTCGGCGAAGCGCTCAAGATCGCGTTCGAACGTCACATTCGCGTCGAGGGTGTCGTGTTCTCCGCGCTGTCGGCACCGTGGGTGCGCCGCTCCGAGAAGCGCATCGCGCAGAAGGTCGAAGAGCTGATCGAGCTCATGGGTTTGGGCGCGTTCCGCGACAAGTTCATCTCGGAGTTGTCGACCGGGTCGCGGCGCATCGTCGACTTGGCGGCGATCCTCGCCCACGACCCCTTGGTATTGCTGCTCGACGAGCCGTCGTCCGGCATCGCCCAGCGCGAGACCGAGGCGCTGGGTCCGCTGCTGTTGCGCATTCGTGAGCAGACGGGCGCGTCGCTGCTGGTGATCGAACACGACATGCCGCTGATCACCAACATCTCCGACGAGATCCTGGCGTTGGAGACCGGCCGCGTCCTCACGCGCGGCGCGCCTGAAGAAGTGCTCAACGACCCGCGCCTCGTCGCCGCCTACCTCGGCACCGACCAAGCCGTCCTCGAACGCTCCGGCGCCCGCGCGCCAGCCAAACCCAAACCCAAACCCAAACCCAACCGAACTGGTCCTCCCCAGAACCGTCCGGCGGTCGCTGGGAGGACCAGTTCGGCGAAAACAACGGCAAAGAAGGCGGTTGCGCCCGTCAAGAAGAAGGCTGCGCCGGTGAAGAAGAAGGCCGTCGCTAAGAAAACAGCTGCGAAAGCGGCGGGTGCTGCAAGTCCTTCTCGGAAATCAGCGCCGGGTCGGGCTCGAGCGGCCAAGAAATAGCCAGCTCCGGGTCGCGATACGACACCAAGGTGTACTCGGCGTCCGGCGACCAGTGCTGGTTGACGAGGTAGCCGTAGACGACGTCGTCGGTGAGCGTCTGGTAGGAGTTGCCGAGCCCGCGCGACACGTAGATCGCGTTCTCGGGCGTGAGCGTGAACGACTCGTGCTGCTTGAACGTCGGCGAGTCGGGACGCAGGTCCACGATGGCGGCGAAGGCTTCACCACTGAGCACGTGGATGTACTTGTCCCACGGCTCGGCGTGAATGCCGCGCAGCGTGCCGCGTGACGCGTTCGTCGACACGTTCCACTGGACAGGCCCGAGATGCGGGAGGCCGAGCGCCTCGAGCTTCTCCGCTTGGAACGCTTCGCGGAACGAACCGCGCGCGTCGCGGTTGACGTCGAGAGAGATTTCGTACAAACCCGCGATCGCGGTTTCGCGCAGCTTCACGGCGCGAACGCTCCGAAGCCCGCTCGGTAGAACAGCAGCGGTCCGTGCGGATGGCCCTCGGTGGTCGCCTCGCCCATCTCGTCGACGGCGATGACGACGATTTCGTGGTCACCCGCGGGATACGTCGACTCGATCCGGCCTTCGACCCATGCCAGCGAGCCGTCGATGAGCGGCGCGCCCGTCGTGGGCCCCGGACGCCACCCGACGCCGGCGAACTTGTCCTCGCTCGGAGTGGCGAAACCGCGGCACAACGCTTCTTGATCGGCGCCGAGGATGTTGATGCACAACCCGTCGGCGGCGGCGATGCGCGGCCACGACGTCGACGTCAGCGCAGGGCACACCGCCACGAGCGGCGGGTCGATCGACAGCGACACGAAACTCTGGGCGGTGAAGCCGACGGGCTTGTCGCCTTCGAGCGCGGTGACGATGGTGACGCCGGTGGCGAAGTGGCCCATGACGCTCTTGAAGCGTCCGGCGTCGATGGTATTCACGACACCGAAAGGTAGTTCCTAGAGTTCGAGGACCATTCCCTCGTAGGTGCCGATCACTTCGGGGATGCCGAGCGCGAGGCCCTTGCATTTCGCGTCTTCGATCAGCTCGTCCATGCGCTCGTCGCTGTGGCCCGGATCGTGGTGGAACATGGCGAGCGCCTGCACGCCGGCGCGCTTGGCGAGCAGCAGCGCGTAATCGATCGTGCAGTGACCCCAGTACGACTTCACCGCGAACTCGTCGGGTGTGTACTGCGCGTCGTGGATGAGGATGTCGACGCCGTCGCACAACTCGAGCACGCCGGCGTCGATGTGGCTCGTGGGCGTCGGCGTGTCGTTGACGGTCGAGTACGGCGCCTGGTGATCGCTGATGTAGGCGATGCTCACGCCGTCCCAGTCGAGGCGGTACCCGACGGTCGGCCCGACGTGCGGCACGGGCCGGACCAACACCTTGGCGTTGCCGATCGCCATCTCTTCACTCGTGACGTCGATGAAGTTGACGTCGCCTTGCAGCTCGCTGAAGTGAATCGGAAAGTACGGCGGCTTCATCAAGCCACCGAAGACTTCGGCGAGGGTGCCGTCGGCCTGGTGCGGTCCGTAGATGTCGAGGCGATTGCCCGGCACGTGGATCTGCGGGAAGAACGGAAGGCCCTGGACGTGATCCCAGTGGATGTGCGTTACGAGCGCCGACGCCACGAACGGCGTGATGGGCATGGCCGCGCCGAGGAGCCGCAAGCCTGTTCCCAGGTCGAACAGGATCGGGGGCTCCCCATGCACCTCAACCGCGACCGACGCGGTATTGCCGCCGTAGCGGACGTTGGCGTCAGAGGGACATGGGCAGCTGCCACGTACGCCGTGAAAAGAAACTTTCAGCGCTGCTCCCCCCCATTCAGTCCTTCTGTTGACGGCAGGTTACTGCTTTATGGATTCGTTTAACCATGTGTGACAAAGATCACATCGACTAGCGCAAGCAAATCGTCTCTGAGTCGTCTGCCCACTTTGCCAGGCCGTCAGTCACCACGCTCATCGCCACTCGCAGCGAACGCTCAGGATCACCTGGCCAACCCATAGTTACCGCGAGGTCACTTGGCCGCGCCGAAACGGCGCCGGCGCGCAGCGCGTCGACCAATCGGCCACGACCTTGCCGGTCTGAGCCTTCGAACCGCGACTGGCGGGCGCCCCCGCCCGCGGGATCGGGACCCGTCCCGCGCCACGCACACTCGCCCATCAGTGGACATTCGCCGCATCGTGGGCTGCGTTTCGTGCAGACGGTCGCGCCCAGGTCGAGGATCGCCTGGTTCCACGCCCACGGCGCGGCTTCCGGCGTCGCGGCGTCAGCGGCGCGTTGGTCGACGGCGCGGCCGCAGAGTCGCGCGTGCACCCGCATCGCGTTGACGTCGAGCACGCCGACGCGTCTCTCGAACGCGAACGCCAGCACCGCGCGCGCCGTGTAGGGCCCGATGCCCGGCAACGCCAGGAGCGCGTCGAGGTCGTCGGGCACCGCGCCGCCGTGGTCGTCGGCGATGGCGACCGCGCACCGGTGCAGATTCACCGCGCGGCGGTTGTAACCCATCCCGTGCCACGCGACGACGACATCGGCTTGCGGGGCGGCCGCACACGCCGTCGGCGTCGGGAAGCAATCGAGAAACGCACGCCACACGGGAACGACGCGCGCGACTTGCGTCTGCTGGAGCATCACCTCGCTGACGAGGATGGCCCACGGGTCGCGCGTGTGACGCCACGGCAGGTCGCGGCCCTTCGCCGCGGCCCATTCGATCAGCGCGTGCGACGGCACCAGTACACGAACGTGTTGTACGGCAAAGCGAAGTGCGAGCCGACGTTGGCGGCGTCACATGCGGCGTGGATCTTCTCCTCGAGCGCGTCGCGCTGCGCTTGCGATCCTGCTGCGACAAAGCTGATCGACATCACCCGCGCGACCAACCCTTGGCGGTCCGACGGTTGTTCGTGGCGAAACGTCGCGGTCGACAGCGGGCTGAAGCCGGCATCGTCGGTGAACGCTTCGCGCCACACCATGGACCACGCGCTCGGCGTATCACCGCGGAGCGCGTCGAGTTCGTCCCAGATCGGCCGCGCCCACTCCAGGTCCGGTCCGCGATTCCAGACGAGACCGAGCGCGCCCAACGGCTTGAGCACGCGACGGATCTCGCGCAGCGCGGCCGGACCGTCGAACCAGTGGAACGCCTGCGCGGCGATGACGGCGTCGACTGACGCGTCGGCGAGCGGCATCGACTCCGCCGTGCCGTCAACGATCTCAATCCCAAGGTTCTGCGCGGCGAGCGTCTCGCGCATGTGGGCGACGGGTTCGACGGCGATCGGGTTCACGCCGGCGGCGAGCAGTGCGCGTGTCGACTTGCCCGTCCCCGCCGCAAGGTCGACGACGAGACCCGTGCCGCCGAGTCGCTGCAGCAGGTACGCGACGGCATCACTCGGATACTCGGGCCGGCCCTTCTCGTACGTCGCCCCGACGTGGGCGTAGCCCTCTTCCGCTGAGATGTGAACGGGCATCGCCGGTATGTTGCCGCACATGCCCACGGTCAGCGCCAACGGAATCGACTTCGCCTACTTGGAGGCGGGCCCCGCAGATGGACCGCTGGCGTTGTGCCTGCACGGATTCCCCGACGCCGCGCCCACGTGGCATCCGCTTCTCACCGCGCTCGGCGACGCCGGTTTCCACGCGGTCGCCCCGTGGTTGCGCGGCTACGCGCCGACGTCGATTCCCGCCGACGGCGTCTACGGCGTCGGCGCGCTCGAACGCGACGCCAACGCGCTCCACGACGCACTCGGCGGCGACGAGCGCGGCGTGATCATCGGCCACGACTGGGGCGCGATCGCGACGTACGGCATCGCGGTCGTCGCGCCGGAACGGTGGCGCCGCGTCGTGACGATGGCGGTGCCGCCGTCGGGCGCGCTCGGCATGGGCTTCTTGTCGTTCGCGCAGCTCAAGCGGTCGTGGTACATGTTCCTGTTTCAGACGGCACTCGCGGAGATGGCGGTCTCCATGAACGACTTGGCGTTCATCGACGCGCTGTGGGCCGACTGGTCTCCCGGCTTCGACGGCGCCGCACATCTACCTGCAGTCAAAGACGCGCTACGCGACCCGGCGAACCTCGCCGCTGCGATCGGTTATTACCGCGCCATGCTCGGCGGCGGCGAGCAGCCCGGAACCCAAGGGACACCGACGCAGCCGGTGCTCTACTTGCACGGCCGCAACGACGGCTGCCTCGGGGTCGAACTCGTCGACAACGCCGCCATGTTCTTGTCGGCCGAATCGCGCGTCGAGGTCCTCGACGACTGCGGGCACTTCCTCCAAGTCGAACGACCCGACTTGGTGAACAAGCTCGTGGTCGACTGGGTCTCCTAAGACCAGACGTCGTCGCTGTACGGGCGCTGGCGCTTCGGCGCCGCGTCCTTCTTCCACACCATTACCTTGCGCCGGAAGTAGCACACCTCATCGCCGTGCTGGTTGAAGCCCTTCGTCTCGACGGTGACGATCCCGCGGTCGGGTTTCGACGACGACTCCACCTTGTCGAGCACGCGCGTCTCCGCGTAGATCGTGTCGCCGTGGAACGTCGGCTTGCGGTGGGTCAGCGACTCGATCTCGAGGTTGGCGATGGCGGCGCCTGACACGTCGGGCACCGACATGCCGAGCACGAGGCTGTACACGAGGTTGCCGACGACGACGTTCTTCCCGTGCACCGTCTCGTTCTCTGCAAACCAGGCGTTCGTGTGCAACGGATGGTGGTTCATGGTGATCATGCAGAACAGATGATCGTCGTACTCGGTGATCGTCTTGCCGGGCCAGTGCTTGTAGATGTCACCGACCGCGAAGTCCTCGAGGTAGCGCCCGAACGGCCTGTCGTACGTCGTCATGCGTCCGAATCTACGAAATCCCAAGAATCCCAAGAAATTGGCACCGGACGCTCAAATCCCAACGAGTTGGGACGATAGGTCAGTCGTTCACTCGACATGAAAGGAAGCACTCCCATGAGGCTTCGTCGTTTCACCACTAAGAAAGTTCTGCTCTCCCTCGGGGCTGTCGGTACCGCCGCCGCCATGGCCGGCCTGGGCACGTTCGCGACGTTCACGTCGTCGACGAGCGCCAGCCAGTCAGTGGCCAGCGGCACCGTCACCATCGGTCTCGGCGCCACCGGCGCCGCGACGAACCGCCTTACCGTCGCTGCCAGCGGAATCGCTGCCGGTGACACGATGCAGCGCTCGGTCGACCTCGTCGACTCGGGCACCGTCAACCTCGCGTCGATCACGCTGACGACCACCGCTTCGCCGAGCTCCGCGCTCGACACCGACACCACCGCCGGCTTGCAGATGGTCATCGACAAGTGCTCGACGGCGTGGACGGAAGCCGGCTCCAGCCCGGCATTCACCTACACGTGCGGCGGTACGTCTTCGACGGTCCTCGCCAGCCGCGCGGTCATCGGCTCGACAATGGCGTTGAGCAACCTCAGCATGACGGCCGGTTCAACCGACCACCTTCGGGTCACGCTGACGCTTCCGTCGGCGAGCACGCTCCAGGGCGCGACCTCGACGATCTCCTACGCCTTCACTGCCACCCAGCGCAACGCGACCAGCGCTTAAGCCAGTGATGTCCGGACTCGTCCGGAACGCAAGTCGAGTGACGGCAATCGCCCGCACCACCGCCAAGGCGGCGGTGCGGGCGTTGCTCGTCGCGGCGCTGGCGTTCCTCTTCTTCGTCGGGATCGGCCCGCACGTGTTCGGCTACCGAGTCGTCACCGTGTTGACCGGGAGCATGACCGGCACTGCCAACCCGGGCGACCTCGTGGTCGACTTCCCGGTCGCGCTGTCACGCGTGCACGTCGGCGACATCATCACGTACGAGACGCCGACGCCGGATCACCACGTCGTCACCCACCGCATCGTCGAAGTCGTGACCGCGGGCGCGAATCCGACCGTGCGCACGCAGGGCGATGCCAACAACGCCGCTGATCCGTGGACGGCGACGCTCGGCGGCACAACGGCGTGGAAAGTGCGCGCCGTCGTACCGAAGGCGGGCACGCTCATCCGCTTCATGCGCGGCGGACGCGTCCAAGTGGCGACAACCCGGTTCGTTCCTCTCCTGCTCGCACTGTTCTGGCTCTCGATGATCTGGAGCGGCAACAGCGAGCCCCCGTACAAACCCAAGCACCTCCTCTCCACGACCTAAGACCATGAAACGCGCCCGACACTTCCGAAGCGGATCCACGCTCAGCCGCAAGCTGCTGCTGACGCTCGGTGCTGTCGGTATTGCCGCGTCCATGGCCGGGTTGGGCAGCTTCGCCACCTTCACGTCTTCGACAAACGCCAGCCAGTCGGTCGGCAGCGGCACCGTCGTCGTCGGCCTCGGCGCGACCGCCGCAGCGACGAACCGTCTCACGGTCGCGGCGTCAGGACTCGTGCCCGGCGACACCATCCAGCGTTCGGTCGACGTGGCGAACACGGGCAACCAGAACTTGGCGTCGCTCACGCTGACGACGACCGCGAGTCCGTCGACGGTGTTGACGACCGACACCACCAACGGGCTACAGATGGTCGTCGACCGCTGCTCTTCGAACTGGACGGAGTCGGGCGCGTCGCCGGCGTTCACGTACACGTGCAGCGGGTCGTCGACGACGATCGTGGCGACCCGCGCCGTCATCGGCGCCAACATGAGCTTGACCGGGCTGAGCGCGTTGACCTCCGGCGGCACGGACCATCTGCGCGTCACGCTGACGTTCCCCACGACGGCTGACAACACGTTCCAAGGTCTGTCGACGTCGATCACGTACGCGTTCACGGGCACGCAGCGCGCCGGAACGAACCAGTGACGCGCCGCATCCTCGTCATCGCCGCGACCGCGCTCGTGTTGTGCGCCGCCACGGCGGCGGCCTCAGCCTTCTTCACGCCGGCGACGGTGACTAGCGCGGGCAGCATCAGCACCTCCACCATCGCCGCGCCCACGAGCCCGTCCGCGGTTGGCGGATCCTCGATCACGCTCAACTGGACGGCCACGTCGTCCACCTACGCCACCGGCACTCGCGTGCTGCGCGGCACCGCGTCCGGCGGGCCCTATTCGCAAATCGCGTTGGTGTCGCCGCGCACGACGACGACGTACGTCGACTACCCGCCCGGCGCCGGCACCTACTACTACGTGCTCCAGTCGTATTACCAGCAGTGGACGAGCGCCAACAGCACACAGGTAAGCGCCGCCCGCAGCGCCATCGCGTTCGTGCAAAGTGCGAACGCGGCCGGCACCACCACGACAACCGCGACCTTCACGACAACCCCGGTCGCCGGCAACCTGCTTGTCGCCGTCGCCGCCACCCGCAACGCCGGCACGATCACCGGCCCGCTGGGGTGGACCCTGGCGATCGACTCCGGAGCCACCAGCACTCCGCACCAGGCCATCTATTACAAGGTCGCCGGTGCGCTCGAGTCCAAGGCCGTCGCCGTGGCCACCACGGCCTCGGGCACCGGCAACGGTCTGCACGTGTACGAGCTTTCGGGCGCCACGACCGTGCGCGGCACGGGCTCCGCGACTGGCTCGTCGACTACGCCCGGCTCGGGCAGCGTCACGCCGTCGGTGGCCTACACCGGAATCATCGGCGCCACCGTCGCCAACTTCGGCACCGGAATGTCGGGATGGACCAACGGTTTCAGTGAGATCGTCGACTTCACCGCGGGTTCCGGCGGAGCCAAAACGTTGCTGGCAGGTGCCGGCCTGCTGGCAACGTCGACGGGAACGTATTCGACGACCGCGACCAACACGGCGACGGGCGCGTGGCTCGGCCAGATCGTGGCCTTTGGTTAGCAAAACGTAGGATCGCCGCTCATGGCAGCGCCGTTTTCGATGGATGAGGCCCGGGCCGCACTGGCCGACGCGCAGAGCGTGATCGACACGTGCGTGCGCAAGCTGGTGGCCGACGGGACGGTCGACACCGAGCAGGTCATCGCTTATGACCTCGCCCACGCGGCGGCCGCGATTGCGTGTGGTCGCGCCGCCGCCGATTACGGCGACAACGGCGGTGTCGAGGCCGACCTGGCGGCGGTGTTCATCGCCGAGGCGGTCTACGACGTCGCGTTGAAGGTGACGGGCCGCGAGGCCGCGTGGGGCGTCGACCCCGGTGTGCTCGACAAAGCCCTGCGACTCACCGCGGGCGGCCGCGACCCGCAGTACATGGCCTCGCTCTCCGGTCAACAAGGAGCGCGTCGTCTCGAAGGCGACATGGAGATGGTGCAGGACACGTTCCGTCGCTTCGCCGAGGACAAGCTCAAGCCGGTTGCCGAACACATCCACCGCACCAACAGCGACATCCCCGAAGACATCATCTCGGGCATCGCCGAACTCGGCGCGTTCGGTCTGTCCGTGCCCGAGGAGTACGGCGGCTGGGCGACGGGCGACGCCAACGAATACATGTCGATGGTCGTCGCCACCGAAGAGTTGAGCCGAGGCTCCCTCGGGGCCGGCGGCTCGCTCATCACCCGCCCGGAGATCCTCGCCCGCGCCCTCGTTGCCGGTGGTACTGAAGAGCAGAAGCACGAGTGGCTGCCGAAGCTGGCGACGGGCGAGATCATGGCGGCGGTCGCCGTCACCGAACCCGACTTCGGGTCCGACTCGGGCGGCGTAAAGACGACTGCGACGCGCGACGGCGACGACTACGTCATCAACGGCGTCAAGACGTGGTGCACGTTCGGCGCCCGCGGCGACGTGCTCATGCTGATGGCGCGCACCGGTAGCGAACCGAAGCACCGCGGCCTGAGCCTGTTCATCGTCCCGAAGCAGCGCGGCAACGGGCACGGCTTCGAGGAGACGCAACCGGGCGGCGGCAAGATGGAAGGCCGCGCCATCGACACCATCGGCTATCGCGGCATGCACTCCTACGAAGTGTCCTTCGACGGCTGGCGCGTGCCGGCGGCGAACCTCATCGGTGGCGAAGCGGGCCTCAACAAGGGCTTCTACATGCAGATGAAGGGCTTCGAGAACGGTCGCCTGCAAACCGCGGCCCGCGCCATCGGCGTGATGCAGGCCGCGTACGAAGCGGCGCTCGACTACGCGCAGAACCGCATCATCTTCGAACAGCCTCTGTCGGCCTACCAGCTGACGCAGGCGAAGCTCACGAAGATGGCGGCGATCATCCAGTGCGCGCGCCAGTTCAGCTACCAAGTCGCCAAGCTCATGGCGACGGGCCGCGGCGCGATGGAGGCGAGCCTCGTCAAGGCCTACGTGTGCCGCGCTGCGGAGTGGGTGACGCGCGAGGCGCTGCAGATCCACGGCGGCATGGGCTACGCCGAAGAGTTCCCGGTGTCGCGCTACTTCGTCGACGCCCGTGTGTTGTCGATCTTCGAAGGCGCCGACGAACTGCTCGCGCTGCGCGTGATCATCCCGTTCCTCGTCAACCCCGATCGACTCAATAAGTAGATGGGCGTCGGCGACTGGGATGTGCCGCGTCCTGGGTGGACGTGCGCCGAGTGCGGCTTCGTGTTCGACGACTGCGACCCCAAGTCCGTCACCGAATCGATCGCGAAGACGGGGAAGCGCTTGCGTGCTCCGCTCACGCGCGGCCTCAAAGAAGAGGACCTGCTCGCCGTCCTGCGCTCGCGCCCGACGCCCGACGAGTGGTCGGCGCTCGAGTACGCGTGTCATGTGCGCGACGCGCTCGGGATCAATATCGAACGCGTCGCCGCAACGCTGGCCGACGACCCGCCGGAGTTCCAGGCGTTCGGCCGCGACGAAGCGGTGACGGCGCGCCGCTACAACGAGCAGGATCCGTCGGCCGTCGCCGACGAGATCGACGCCAACGCCACCGCGCTGGCGGCGGCTTTCGCCGCCGTTCCCGACGATGGTTGGGAACGGTTCTGGATGCGCGGCGACATGAAGTTCACGATCGACTGGATGGCGCGCAACGTGCAGCACGAGGTCGACCATCACCTCCTCGACATCGGACGTACCCTCCGCCACGTGCGGGGGAGGTAGAAAGAGGGACGTTATGAACAACGAACAGCTCGCAAAGGTCCGTAACGGTCAAGGCTTCATCGCCGCCCTCGACCAGTCCGGTGGTTCGACGCCGAAGGCGCTCAAGCTCTACGGCATCGAGGAGTCGGAGTACTCGGGCGACGCCGAGATGTTCGACAAGATCCACGAGATGCGCAGTCGCATCATCGAGAGCCCGTCGTTCAACGGCGACCGCGTGCTCGGAGCGATCCTGTTCGAGATGACGATGGACCGGCAGGTCTCGGGCATGGACACCGCGGAGTACCTGTGGTCCAAGAAGAACGTCGTGCCGTTCCTGAAGATCGACAAGGGCCTCGCCGACGAGGCCGACAGCGTGCAGCTGATGAAGCCGATGCCCGATCTCGACGCGTTGCTCGCCCGCGGCGTCACCAAGGGGATCTTCGGCACCAAGGAGCGCTCGGTGATCAACGACGCCAACGAGAAAGGCGTGCAAGCGATCGCCGCGCAGCAGTTCGAAGTCGGCAGGCAGGTGTCGAGTCACGGTCTCGTGCCGATCCTCGAACCCGAGGTCAACATCAAGGCGCCGAACAAGGCCGAGGCCGAAGCACAGTTGAAGGCGGCGCTCCTCGCGGGACTCGACGACGTCTCCGCCGACCAGCCGGTGATGTTCAAGCTCACACTGCCGGATGAAGACGGCTTCTACACCGACCTCGTGCAGCACCCGAAGGTCGTCAAGGTCGTCGCGCTCTCCGGCGGCTACAGCCGCGAAGAGGCCAACGCCAAGCTGGCGAAGAACCCCGGTGTCATCGCGTCGTTCTCGCGAGCGTTGACGGAAGGTCTCAGCGCGCAGCAAAGCGACGACGAGTTCGACAAGGCGCTCGACGTCGCCATCCAGTCGATTTTCGAAGCTTCGATCAAATAGCTGTCGAGAAACGCGGACCAGCTTCGTCTTAGGGATACACCTTCCACAAAGGAGATCCCAATGGCCAAGTACCTGTTGCTCAAGCACTACAACAACACGCAGAAGTCGCTCGACTGCAAGCCCATGTCGGAGTGGACGCCCGACGAGGTCGACGCGCACATTCAGTTCATGCGTGACTTCGCGGCGCGTCTGCAGGACACCGGCGAGTTCGTCGCCGCCGACGCCGTCGCCCAGGACGGACTGTGGGTCCGCGGCGACGGCGACGGCAAGCCGCCCGTGACCGACGGGCCCTTCGCAGAAACGAAGGACCTGATCGCCGGCTGGATGATTATCGACGTCGACAGCCAAGAGCGCGCCGTGCAACTCGCGGGTGAACTCTCCGACGCGCCGGGTCCGAACGGCGAGCCGATTCACGAGTGGCTCGAAGTGCGCCCGGTGATGTCCGCGCCCGGGAGCGACTTCCATTCCTAGCGATGGATGACGTTGCTCTGCGTGAGCTCGTCCCCCAAGTGCTGAGCGTCCTCGTCGGTCGTGGCGCAGATTTCGCGACCGCCGAGGACGCGGTGCAGGAAGCGCTGATCAAGGCGCTGTCGGCCGAACCGCCGGCGCACCTCAAGGCGTGGCTGATCACAACGGCGTGGCGGTCATTCCTCGACATGACACGCGCCGACGCATCGCGTCGCGATCGTGAAGTCCGCGTCGAGGCCGAACCGCCCGCCGATGCCGCGCCCAACAGAGACGATTCGCTGAGCTTGTACTTCTTGTGCGCGCATCCCGAGCTCACGCCGTCGTCGGCCGTCGCACTCACGCTGCGCGCCGTAGGCGGTCTCACCACGCGCCAGATCGCCGAGGCGTACCTCGTGCCCGAGGCCACGATGGCGCAGCGCATCAGCCGCGCCAAGCGCGTCATCGCCGACTCCGGCGTGGATCGCCCAGGCGACGTGCGCACGGTGATGCGCACTCTCTATCTCGTGTTCAACGAGGGCTACTCGGGCGACGTCGACCTCGCAGCCGAAGCGATCCGACTGACGCGCCAGCTCGCGGCGCTCGCCGACGAGCCCGAGATCGACGGGCTGCTCGCTCTGATGCTGCTGCACCACGCCCGTCGCAACAGCCGCATCCGGCCCGACGGCAGTCTCGTGTCGCTCGACGAGCAGGACCGCGCGCAGTGGGACACGGCGCTGATCACGGAAGGCGTCGCCACCATTCACGCGGCGCTCGCGCGCGATCGCCTCGGTGAGTACCAGGTGCAGGCCGCCATCGCTGCGTTGCACGCGGACGCGCCACGCGTCGAGGAGACCGACTGGGTGCAGATCCTCGAGTGGTACGACGAACTCCTTCGCTTCGCCGACACGCCCGTCGTGCGACTCAATCGCGCGGTCGCCCTCGGACAAGCGGTCGGCGCGGCGGAAGGATTAGAAGCGTTGGCCGCGATCGATGCCGACGTGCCGCGCCGCGACGCCGTCGCCGCGTACCTGCACGAGAAGAACGGCGATCTCGCGGAGGCGGCGCGCCTCTACGCGGTCGCGGCCCGCAAAGCCCTAAACGTCGCCGAGCGTGACCATCAGACGCGCCAAGCGGCGCGCCTGAATGAACGTCTAGCGGCGAGAGATCCCGCCCGCTAAGGGCGCCTCGCGGAAGCGGCGGCGCAGGCGATGCAACTGCGCGTGGCCGGGAGTGCGGCGAGCCGTTCGTCGCCGATTGGGGCGCCGCAGGACGCGCAAATTCCGTACCCACCCTCGGCGACGCTGGCGAGCGCGTCATCGAGTGCGCGCAGCTTGACGCGCGCGTCTCGGAGCATCGCGGCGATGCGTTGACGCTCGAAGGCAATCGTGCTGCCCTCGGGGTCGTGCTCGTCATCGGTCGAACTCAGATCTGCAGCCGCAACGATGCCGTCGAACTCACCAGCGAGAGCCTCAACGATGGCGACAGTGCGAGCGCGCTCGTCACGCAGTCGATCTGCGTCCGACACAGCTCGTCAGTTTCTAGCCGGGTGAGCGGGTGCGGCCGGCGCGCTTGCCGCGTGCGACCAACTTGACGGCGACCTTGCGCGACGCCTCGTCGATCATCTCGTCGCCGAACATCACCGCGCCCTTGCGGTCGCCGGTCGTGGTCGCCTTTTCGTAGGCGTCGAGCACGTCCCACGCCTTGTCGAACTGCTCCTGCGTGCCCGAGAACAGGTCGTTGAGGATTTCGACCTGATCGGGATGCAGCGCCCACTTGCCGTCGAAGCCGAGGATCTGCGTGCGCGTGGAGTAGTCCTTGAACCCCTCCGAGTCACGCACCTTCACGTACGGGCCGTCGATGACCTGCAAGCCGTTGGCGCGGCCGGCCATGAGGATCTTCATGAACACGTAGTGGAAGTAGTCGCCGGGGTACTCGGGGATCTGGAGGCCGCCGGCGAGCGACGGCATCTCCATGCCGGCCGAGAAGTCGACCGGGCCGAGGATGATCGTCTCGAGGCGAGGCGACGCCGCGCAGATCTCTTCGACGTTGATCAGACCGCGCGCCGTTTCGATCTGGGCTTCGATGCCGATGTGGCCGACGGGCAGGCCGCTGTTCTTCTCCACCTGCGTCAGCAACAGGTCGAGGGCGACGACCTCGGCGGCGGTATTGACCTTCGGCAGCATGATCTCGTCGAGGCGTTCGCCCGCGTTGCCGACGACCTCGATCACGTCGCCGTACGTCCAGATCGTGTCCCACGCGTTGACGCGCACGCACAGCACGCGGTCGCCCCAGTCGAGGTTCTTGATGGCGTCGACGACCTTGGCGCGCGCGTCCACCTTCTCCAGCGGAGCCACCGCGTCCTCGAGGTCGAGGAAGGTCATGTCGGCGTTGATCGTCGGACCCTTGGCGAGGAACTTCTCGCTCGATCCGGGAACCGACAGGCAGCTACGACGGGGCAGGTCGCGTGAACGTGCGCTCATGCGAAAACTCTACGACGAGAGGTTCTTCTTCAAGAAAGCGACCGACTCCGCCAAGCACTCCTCGGCGAGGTCCTTGTCGTAACCGTCGGTGTTCTCCTCGTTGACGAACGCGTGGTGTGCGCCCTCGTGGACGACCATCGTCACGTCCTTGCCCATCGCCTTCAGGTCGTCGTACAGCGGCTTGACGGCGTCGGGACCGAAGAAGTCGTCGCTCGACGCGTAGTGGCCCGAGATCGGCGCGCTCAGGTTGTTCCAGTCGGGCGCGTTGCCGAACACCGGTGCGCCGTAATACGGGCACGCGGCACCGATCTTGTCCCCGCCGATCCCCGCCAGGATCATGGTGAGCATGCCGCCCATGCAGAAGCCGATGACGCCCACCTTGTCGCTCGTGCATTCGTCGCGGCCCAGCAGGTAGTCGACGGCGCCCAGCATGTCGCGCGCCGCGCGGTCGGCGGGCAGCGTGTTCATCAAGTGCGTCGCTTTGTCCATCTCGTCGTGCGTCGCCAGCTCGCCGTGGTACAGGTCGGGTGCCAGCGCGGTGAAGCCTTCGCCGGCGAAGCGATCGGTCATGCCTTTGATCTGCGGGTTGATGCCCCACCACTCCTGCACGACGATCAGACCAGGGCCTGACCCGCCGGCGGGCAGAGCTAGGTAGCCGTTCGCAGTGTCGCCGTTGGACTTGAAGGAAACGGTTTCAGCCATGCCGCTTTCTTACCCGCTCAGCGCAACGGGCGCAGGAGCTCCGCCGCGATCGGGCAATCGGCGCGCGTGACGGCGCGCGCCGGTTCCAGCGCGCCCGTCGGGCCGATCATGGTTTCGACCAACGACAGCGGCACCAACTCGTAGTCGGCGTCCCACGGATCGTCCTCGGCGTCGACGGCCGCGCACAGCGCTTCCCACATTCGCGCCGGCAGCACGGTCGCTTCGCCGGCGGCGACGATGACGTGGCGGCCCGCGGCGCGCGCCACCGCCGCGGCGGCGCGCGAACCGCTGGCTGCGATCACGCCGTCGGGACCAACGGCAGTGGCGTCGATCATGACGACGTCGGCCGCTGCGGCTGCCGCGCCGATGCCCGAGTCGCGCACGGTGACGGCGTCGACATCCGCTCGCTCGAGGGCACGCGCCAGCCCGTAACCCACCGGGGTATCGACGGCGAGCACCGTGACGTCGCCGCGGCGCGTCAACGCTTCGCCCGAGTACCACGGCGGTCCGACGAGCAGCAGCGTCGACTCGCCGGGGATCAACCCGTCGAGGAAGTACGCGACCTCTTCGGTCGTCGGATCGTCGACGAGCAAGTCCTCGATCAGGTCCGCCTCGACGTAAGCGTGATCCGGGGTCACGAGCATGCGCGCCGTCACCCACCACACGGGTCCCATCGCCGGTTGGCGTTGCACGAGTCGGCGGCACGCCGTCACGAGGCCCGCCGGGTCCCCGACGAACCCGCCCAGCGCTCGCGCCGCTTGCAGTCCGGCGAGGCGTGGGCCGTCGCCGTCGTTGCGCGCCGCCCAGCGCAGGCGTTCGATCGGGTGAGCCATCTCGCACTCACGATAGGCGTGCCGCTACCTTGTCGTCCCCAGTGGCGACCACCATTTCCACCGACGTAACGCTGACCCCGCTGACCGGCCGAGCGCGCACGCTCGAAGAGTGGCTGACGACGTTCCATCTCGCCGTCGTCGCCCTCGATCCGTTCACCCGTGAGGGCGCGTGGATCTTCCCCGTAGCGACGCGCGTGCTGACGCATTTCAGCCAAGCCGACGTCCGCGTGGCGCTGCTGTTGCCAGCGTCGCCCGACGAGTGCCGCCTGTTCCTCGGTCCGTGGGTGAACTCGCTGCTCACCTTCGCCGACCCCGAGCGCGAAGCCATCAAGGGCATGGGCCTCGAACGCCTTCCCGTCTTCGCCCATATCGCCATGGACGGCACGCTCGAAGGCAAGGCGGAGGGCTGGCACCCCGCCGAATGGCAGGCCGTCGCCGACAACATGGCCAAGGTCCTCTCCTGGACCTCGACCGTCGTCGAGCGCGACGGCGACCCCGCCCCCTTCTGAGAAGACCTACCGACGCCAGCCGTCGGTAAACCTTCTCAGAACAGCGACGGGCGCTACTTGATCAGGCCGCCCTTGGTCATGGCGATGACGTCGAGGGCGCGGTCGGCCTCCTCCTCGGTCAGCAGGCCCTCTTCGAGGACGACTTCCTTGAGGGTCTTGTTTTCCTTCAGCGACTTCTTGATGACGCGCGCCGCTTCGTCGTAACCGATGTAGGGGTTGAGCGACGTGCCGACCGACGGCGACGACAGCGCGTACCGCTCGCACTGCTCGACGTTGGCTTCGATGCCGTTGATGCACTTGTCGGCGAAAGTGCGCGACACCGACGACAGCAGACGGATCGACTCGAGCAGGTTGCGGGCGATGACCGGCAGCATGACGTTGAGCTCGAAGTTGCCGGCGCTGCCGCCGAACGCAACCGCGGCGTCGTTGCCGATCACCTGCGACACCACCTGGCAGACCGCTTCGGGCACCACGGGGTTGACCTTGCCCGGCATGATCGACGAGCCCGGCTGGAGGTCAGGGATGTGGATCTCCATCAGACCTGTGCGCGGGCCCGAGCCCATCCAGCGCAGGTCGTTGGCGATCTTGTACAGCGACACCGCGATCGTGCGCAGCACGCCCGAACACTCGACGAGCGCGTCGCGTGACGCCTGCGCCTCGAAGTGGTCGCGCGCCTCGCGCAGCGGGAGATTCTTGTACCGCTTGGCCACGCGACCGATGACGCCACCGGCGAACTCCGGCGGGCAGTTCAGACCGGTGCCGACGGCCGTGCCGCCGAGCGGAAGCTCGCCGACGCGCGGCAACGCCGCGCCGATGCGCTCGATGCCCATCTCGATCGACGCCGCGTACCCCGAGAACTCCTGGCCGAGCGTGACGGGGGTGGCGTCCATCAGGTGCGTGCGTCCGCTCTTGACGACCTTGTCGAATTCCTTGGACTTCTTGCGCAAGGTCTTGGCGAGGTGGTCGAGCGCCGGCACGAGGTCGTGCACGAGGCCGGCGACCGCGGCGACGTGGATGGCCGACGGGAACACGTCGTTCGACGACTGTGACGCGTTGACGTGGTCGTTGGGATGCACCGGCTTGCCGAGCTTCTCCGTCGCCAGCGCGGCGAGGACTTCGTTGGCGTTCATGTTCGACGACGTACCTGAGCCCGTTTGGTACACGTCGATCGGGAACTGGTCGCGGTAGGCGCCGTCGATGATCTCGTCGGCGGAGTCCCAAATCGCCTTGGCGACGTTCTTCGGGATGATCTTGAGCCGGGCATTTTCCATGGCGGCCGCGCCCTTGATCGCGCACAGGGCGGAGATGAGCAGCGGATCGATCGTGAGGCCGGAAATCGGGAAATTCTCGACGGCGCGTTGCGTCTGAGCAGCCCATTTGGCCTTCGCGGGGACCTTTACCTCACCGAGGGAATCGTGCTCAATCCGAAACTTTTCTGCCATGAGAAAAAGCTACGTCTGCACCGCGGAGATTCCCCAATCCGCCGAGCGAACCGATAAGGTGTCGCTCCAACGTGTTGCAGACAACGGCCCGCCGGGCTGCCACCGTTCTTTCGCTCATCCTTTCGCTGGGGACTCTGAGCACGATCGTCGCCCCATCGGCGTCGGCCGACTCTGTCGCGTCCAAAAAGGCCGAAGCGGCGCGCATTTCCGCCGAGTTGAGCCGTCTCGCCGAGCGCGCCAGCATCCTCGACGAGGACTACAACGAGGCGCGCGTCAAGGCGACCGACCTCGACAATCGCGCGCGCAACGCCGAGGCGAAACTCGCCGAAACCGCGGCCAAGACGCAGTCGGCGACCGCAGCGCTCAAGCAGGTCTCGCTGTCGGCGTACATCAAGGGCGGGTTCAGCCAGTCCCGTTTGGCGCTCGGCGGTACGGATCCCGCTCGCGCCGAGTACTACCTGCACGCCACCGCGAACCGGCAGAAGGACGCCATCGACGCGTTGCACGCCGCCCGGCAGCAACTGGCGGAGCAGCAGAGCGTCCTGGCGTCACAGCGCGCGCAGGCGCGCAGCGTGCTCGCCAGCGTGGGTGCGAAGCGCAAGGCCGCAGCCGCGGCGGAGGACGCGCAACGAGCGCTGCTCGCCAAAGTGAAGGGCGACCTCGCTCGCCTCGTCGCCGCGGATCAGGCGCGCCGCACCGCCGCCCCGAGTCACTCGTCGCGTGGCCGGACCGGACGCGGCATCGGCAGTCCGCCGACCGTCGACGTGCCCGCGCCCAACCCGGGCGCCGCGGGTGCGATCGCCGAGGCGAAGAAGCAACTCGGCAAGCCGTATCACTACGGCGCCGCCGGACCCGACAGCTTCGACTGCTCGGGGCTGACGATGTGGTCGTGGGCCCATGGCGGCGGACGCTCGCTCCCCCATTCGTCGCGTGCGCAGTACGGCGCGACGTCGCGCATCTCCCTCAGCGACATCGCGCCGGGCGACTTGGTGTTCTTCGGCTCGTCGGTCGGCTCGATCCACCACGTCGGCCTGTACGTCGGCGGCGGCAAGATGATCCACGCGCCCGAGACCGGCGAAGTGGTGTCGTACGCCAACGCCTTCCGCGGCGACCTCGTCGCCGTCGGCCGCGTCAACTAGCGACTACGGCGCACTTCCGCGCGTAGGCGCGACGCTGCGGCGACCCCGAAGACGAGCGCGAGCCCCGCGAGGATCGCTGCGGACGTCAACGCGCCGCTGACCGAATAGGTAGGCAGGAACGCGACACGGAAGCCCCGCACCGCCCAATACGTGGGCGTCACCGGAGCGATCGCTCGCGCCCACGCCGGGAGCAGCGCCACGGGCACGTACGCGCCACCGAGCGCGCTCAAGCCCATGCCGCAGATGTTGCTGACGACGTTCACCTGCTGTGGCGTGTGTGCCACCGACGTCAAGAAGATGCCGATGGCGACGATCGCCGCGCCGAAGGTGGGAACGATCAGCGTCCGAAGGCAGGAACGAGCTTGCCGACCACGACCTCCCACGGACGTGCCCGGCTGGCGCGCAGCCGGTCCCACGTGCCCCACTGCCGTTCGCTCATAAACCCGAAGGCCACGAAGCCGAGGAGGAAGAGCCCAAAGCCCACGGTCATGCCCGGCACGACCTGCTCGGCGCCCGTCGCGTGACGGAACCCGCTCTGACGCAAGGCGTCCTTGGCGATCGGGAGGAAGACCATCATCAGGATCGCCGGCATCGCAACGAGCGAAATGAGCGAGCCCAACTCGGCGCGCATTGTGCGCACGCTCTGGCGGGTGATTGCGAGCGAAGCCGGCATCCCGGCCGTGCGTGTGTTCACAGTTCCGCCTCCGCTGCCGCGCCTTCGTACCGCCGCCCGACCACCGACAGATACACGGTCTCGAGGCTCGGCCGGATGATCTCGAGCCGGCGCACGTTCAAGCCGTCGGCCATCGCAGCTCTCATCGCGGCCGCCGCGACTTCGTCGGGTGTCGACGTGGCGAACCGCGCCACGTCGCCGTGCACTTCGGCGTTGGCGAACGCGGCGCCGTCGTGGGGCGGCTCCCCGTCGAAGGCCAGTTCGACGATCGACGTGCCGCGCGCCGCGATCAGTTCCTGGCACGGGCCACGCACGACGATGCGACCGCCGTCGAGGATGGCGACGTTGGCGGCGAGCTGTTCGATCTCGTGCAGGTAGTGCGTCGAATAGACGACGGCCGCGCCCGCAGCCGCGCGCTCGCGCACGACTTCCAATAGCTGCGCGCGCGTTTCAACGTCGGCGCCGGCCGTCGGCTCGTCGAGCAGCAGAAGTTCGCCGGTACCGATGAGCGCCATCCCGGCGTGCAGACGGCGCTTCTGTCCCCCTGAGAGCGACTCGGCACGTGCGTCGAGCTTGTCCGTCAGGTTCAGCGACTTCGCGACCTGCTCGACGCGTTGGCGCGCCGTCTTGCCGCGGAACCCCGCGAGCTCGGCGAAGAACAGCAGGTTCTCCCGCGCGCTGATGGTCGGATAAATCCCGAGCTCCTGCGGTGCCAGCGCGATGCGGGAGTGCACTCCGTCGGGGTCGCGCACGACGTCGATGCCGTCGACGAGGACCGTGCCCGAGTCGGGGCTGCGCAGCCCCGCCACGATCGACACCAGCGTCGTCTTTCCCGCGCCGTTCGGGCCGAGCAGTCCGACGACTTCGCCACGTTCGACGACGAGGTCGACGTCGACGAGCGCGTGCACGTCCCCGTAGCTCTTCGCCAGCGACGCAACCTCCAGCACAGCGGCACTATCGCCGAAATCGCCCACGCCGCGTCGCGGGAAATCGTTCGAAATACGGTGAACGTCGCGTGACGTAACGTGCCGCCTCATGAGAACTGGGGTGTTTCTTCCGGCTGACGGAACGATCGGCGAGTTGGGCGATGCCCTCGAGGCGGTTGCGACTGCGGGCTTCGATTCGGCGTGGTTGCCGAACATTTTTGGTTTCGACGCGCTGACGGCGATCGCCGCCGTCGGCAACCGCGCCACGGGTATCGAGATCGGTACCGCCGTCATCCCGACCTACCCGCGGCACCCGATGATGCTGGCGAGTCAGGCGCTCACGACGCAGGCCGCGATCGGCAACCGCCTGGCGCTCGGCATCGGGCTGTCGCATCAAGTCGTGATTGAGCACATGTTCGGGTATTCGTTCGACAAGCCGGCGCGCCACATGCGCGAATACCTCCAGGCGCTGCTGCCGCTGCTCAACGGTGAGGCCGTCAACGTCCAGGGCGAAACGCTCAAGAGTGTCGGGCAGGTAACGGTCGCGGGCGCGACGCGCCCGCCGGTGCTGCTCGCCGCGCTGGCGCCGACCATGCTCAAGCTCGCCGGCGGCGTCGCCGACGGCACCGTGACGTGGATGACGGGGCCGGCGACGGTCGCGAACCACATCGTGCCCTCGATCACTGCCGCCGCGGAGGCCGCTGGCCGCGCCGCGCCACGCACCGTCGTCGCACTGCCCGTGATGGTGACCGGCGACGTCGACGACGCGAAGCAACGCGCGTCGACCACGTTCGTGATCTACGGCGGGTTGCCGTCGTATCGCGCCATGCTCGACCGCGAGGGCGCCGCGGGCCCCGCCGACGTCGTCATCGCCGGGGACGAAGCGACGGTGCGCAAAGCCATCGACGGCATACGCGACGCAGGCGCGACCGACTTCGTCGCCGTGCCGTTCGGCACCGCCGAAGAAAACGCCCGCACGCTCGAGGTCGTGAAGGGCTGACGCGTGCGCTGCGTCGCCATCAAGCCCGACGGTGCGCTCGTCGTTGAAGACCGCGACGACCCCGAGCCCGGAAGACAAGAGGTTCTCGTCGCGGTGAAAGCCGCAGGACTCAACGCTGCCGACCTACTGCAACGTCGCGGGTTCTATCCGGCGCCACCCGACTCCCCGCCTGACATTCCTGGGCTCGAACTCGCGGGCGAAGTGGTCGCGCTCGGACCCGGTGTGCTCTCGCGGTTTCGGCCCGGCAGTCGCGTGATGGCGCTCGTGGGTGGCGGCGCGCAGGCGACGCACGCGCTGGTGCCCGAACAGCAGTTGATGGCGGTGCCCGACGGCGTCAGTTTCGGCGAAGCCGGCGGGTTTCCCGAGGCGTTTACCACCGCGCACGACGCGTTGTGCACGCAGTGCGGATTGAGCACCGGCGAGCGCGTCGCCATCCACGGCGCTGCGGGCGGCGTGGGCACGGCCGCCGTACAGATCGCGCACGGACTAGGCGCGCACGTCACGGCGACCGTGCGCGACCGTGCTCGCCACGACGAAGTCAGAGCACTCGGTGCTGACGAGGTGATCACGCCTGACGAGTTCGTGCAGACGTCGGGCTACGACGTCATCCTCGAACTCGTCGGCGGCCCGAACATGGAAGCCAACCTCAACGCGCTCAACACGGGCGGGCGCATTTCGGTGATCGGCGTCGGCGCCGGCGGCAGCGCCAATCTCAACCTGCTGGCGTTGATGCAAAAGCGCGCCGCCATCTACGGCTCAACGCTGCGGGCGCGGCCGCTCGACCAAAAGGCCGACGCGGCGCGACGCGTCGAAGCCGATGTCGTGCCGCTACTGGCCGACGGGCGCGTGCGCGTGCCGGTGCTCGCGACGTACGGCCTCGACGAAGTCGAGGCTGCCTACGACCGGTTCGCTGCTGGGGGGAAGCTCGGCAAGATTGTGCTGACGACCACGTAGTCGTCAGTGAACGTCAGTCGAGATCCGTTCCGACTTCCTCGAAGCGCTCGAGCAGCTCCTTGACTTCGCTCGCCCGGAACCGGCGGTGCCCGCCGAGGGTACGCAGCGCAGTCAGCTTGCCTGAACGGGCCCAGCGGGTCACCGTCTTCGGACTCACGCGGAACAGCGTTGCCACTTCAGCAGGTGTAAGCAGGTCGGACTCGACAGAAATCGTCATGGAATTACGCCCTTTCGTCTCGCGTGATTACAACGGGCGAGACGGGCATTTCTGGCGCGATTCCGGCGGTATTTCCGAATTAATCAAATGGCGGTCCAGCCGCCGTCGACCGCCAGGACCTGCCCGGTGACGAAGGACGAGGCGTCGCTCGCCAGATAGAGGAGGGCGCCGTCGAGTTCCCCGGGACGCCCGGGACGTGCCATCGGCGTCTTGCGCCGGACCAGCGTCATGGCCTTTTCGTCGGCGAACATCACCGCGGTCATCTCGGTTTCGAACCAGCCGGGCGCCAGCGCGTTCACCCGCACGCCTCCGCGCGCCCACTGTGCGGCGAGGTCGCGGGTCAGTTGGATCACGGCGCCCTTCGACGACGCGTACGACGCCGAGGCGAACATCCCGGCACCGACCATGCCGAGGATCGACGCCACGTTGACGATCGAGCCTTGCCCCGCGGCGAGCATGCGACCGCCGACCTTCTGCGAAAGGGCGAACGTTGCAGTGAGGTTGACGGCGATGGTGTCGCGAAACGCGTCCACCGATTCGTCGAGCGCCGCGATGGGCTCGCCGGTCCCGGCGTTGTTGACGAGTACGTCGATGCGTCCGTACGTGTCCATCGTCGCCTCGACCAAGTCGTCGAGGTCGCCGTCGTTCGAGACGTCGCACGCGAGGGGCAGCGAGCGCTCGAGGTCGTCGGCCAGCGCCTTGAGCCGGTCGGCGCGGCGCGCCGCCAGCACGACGTTCGCACCGGCGTCGTGCAACGCGCGCGCCATCTGGACGCCGATGCCTGACGACGCACCGGTCACGATCGCCGTGCGGCCTTCGAGGGAGAAGAGATCCATCAGGCTCCGTTGTGTTCGGCGGAAATGACCGCGGCGGCCACCTTCAGCACGTGCGCCAGTTCGGCCGACGGCAACGTACGACCGAGGGCTTGCATCACGATCGCGCCCACGGCCATGAGTTCGAGCGCCAGGCTCATCGCTTCGGGTTCGACGTCGGTGCCGGCGCCGTGCTCGCTCACGATCTGTGCGATCTGATCGCTCGACGCCTTGAGCGCGGCGTCGACGGCGCGCGCTGCCGTCTCGTCGCGTGGCGCGAGCGCGAGGACGTCGAGAAACAGACGATGCTGCGTCGAACAGCCGGCCGCGAGCGCGGCGGTCAACAACTCCGCCTTGCTTTCGAAGTTGCCGTAGATGGCTCCGGTGGTGAGTCCCGCACGTCGAGCAATCTCGGCGACGCGCGTACCGTCGTATCCCTTTTCGAGGAACACATCGGTTGCTGCGTCGAGCAGTCGCTGCCGGGTCGTGTCCGCGGGGGCAGACTCCCCAACGCGCGTCGCCTCCATGCGCGCGTTTCTAACGCGTTTGCTCCACCCATGCCCTGATGAGCAACGGCATCGACGCCGCCATCAACTCGAGCAACTCGTCGTCGCGCTCCGGTGGTTCGACCTCGACCCAGTGCGTCACCGCGTCGATCGCAAAACTGAGGATGGTCTCCGCAGCCCACGTCAGGCGCGTCCCCTTCAGCCCCGCCCGCGTGAGCAGCGTGCGGACGAACGCGACGGCGGGTCCGCGGAAACCGTCGGCGTGCGCGGCGAACTGTGGCTCGCGCGTCGCGTGTTGCCACAGCACCCGGAAACCGTTCGGGTCTTGGCGCGCCACGCCGAGCAACGCCGCGAACGCGACTTGGCCGCCCGGTTCTTGCTCGGACTCCTTCAGCGCGCTGACGAGAAGCTGCGCGGTCTCGGCGACGACGACGTCGTAGAGCTCTTCTTTCGAGTCGAAGTGCCGGTACACGATGAGGCGGCTGACGCCGGCCGCATTGGCGACGTCGTCCATCGACGTCGCGGCGAACCCGCGCTCGGCGAACGCGTCCTTCGCCGCCGCAATCAGGGCGGCGCGACGCTCTGGCGCGGGCAGGAGGCGGCGGTGTATACACTGGAGTTTACACCTGACCTGGGAGGGATCTCGTGCAGCTGGAGTGGACCGAAGCGGAGTTGTTGGAAACCCACGACGTCGAAGAGCCCTTGTTCGCCGGTGGCGTGAAGTGCCACGGCGGGTTCAAGGCAGACGGCGAGTACGTCTCCCCGCGCACGAAGAACCGCGCCACCGCCATCGAGAACTGGAAGGCCGAGCACGCCGCCAACTTCGGCACCGAACTGCTCGACATCGGCCTCGACCGCTGGCCGGCGCACTACCCGAACGTCGCCCAGGCGAAGTACCTGCTCGACAACGGCGTCGTCGAGCCGATGATCTCGACGCTGACGCGCGTCGGCACGGTCGAAGGCTTCGGCGCGTTCCTGCGCTACTCCCCCATCCCCGATCTGCAAGCGAACTTCGTCGAGCCCATCAAGGGCACGGCGATGGCGCACCTCGGTGGTGGCCTGTTCGAGGCGCACGCGCGTGACGAGGCCGGCTTCGACGCCGAGGACGGGTTCGAGGGCGGGCACAAGCAGATGTGGTTCGCCGCGCGCGACGTCGCCTTCGAGAACCCGGTCACCGAGGACCAGGCCGACGTGATGCTCGCCCGCATGGGCATCGGCCAGAAGGCGAACACGCAGCAGAAGTCGACCGGCATCCTGTCGCAGCTCGGCGCCGAGCAGATCCTGCCCGACATCGACGCCGACCTCGAGTCGTTGATCCAGCGCATGACGTCGCTGTTGCTCATCGAGATCAGCGCGTTCCACATCTTCGCCTTCGCCGAAGAAGTTCTCGCCGACACCAACCTCACCGCCGGCGATGGGCTGGCGTCGAAGCTCGTCTCCTACATCCGCGCCGACGAGACACCCCACGTCGAGTACTTGAAGACGACGCTCACGGAAATGCGCGACCGCACCTTCATCGGCAAGAGCGGCAAGCAGCACAAGGGCATCGACGTCGTCGGCCCGCTGTGGGATCGCGCCGTCGCCAACTCGCTCGGCCCGAACCGTCAGGCAAACCTGCAGACGCAGTACAACGAACTGAAGCACGCGCTTTCTTCACGGAAGAACAGCGCCGAGATCCTCGAGGGCTACCACGCCCTCGGCGACCTCGTTCCCGACGACAACGAACAGTTCGTCCCCGCCGTCGCTACCTATTAAGGCGACTTTCTGAATCTGAGGTACGCCTCCCGCGCGTCCAGATTCACAAAGTCGGCTCAGAAGAGGGTGTTGTCGCTGTGGCCGTCTTTCAACGCGTCGTAGTCGACTTCGACCCAGCCGAGGCCCCGCTGTTCGGCGAGCGTCTTTGCTTGGGGTGCGATCTTCTGCGCGGCGAACACGCCGCGGACGGGGCGTAGCCGCGCGTCTTGGTCGAGGCACTCGATGTAGCGCGCCAGTTGCTCGACGCCGTCGATCTCGCCGCGACGTTTGATCTCGACGGCCACCATGCCGCCGTCGCGGTCGCGCAGCATGAGGTCGACGGGACCGATCGCGGTCGGGTACTCGCGGCGCACCAGCATGAGTCCGTCCTCGATCGTGTGCGGCGCCGCGGCGAGCAGGTCGCGCAGCGCGTGCTCGACGCCGTCCTTCACCAGACCGGGCCCGACCTCCATGTCGTGCGCGGAGTCCGAGAAGATCTCCTCGAAGTCGATGGTCAACGTCTCGCCCTTGGCGTTGGTCACGACCCACCGGCCTTCGCCCTCGTCGAGGAAGTTCGGCGCCATCATCCAGTTGAGCGGTTTGTAGGCGCCGGCGTCGGCGTGGATGGCGACGCACCCGTCGGCCTTGACCATGACGAGGCGCACGCCCGACGGCAGCGTGGCGGACAACCGTCCCGCGTACGTGACGGTGCACTGAGCGACGACGAGACGCAAAGGATCAGTCGAACAAGTCGAGAACGAGTTCCGGCGGACGGCCGACGACGGCCTTGCCGTCACTGGAGATGACGATCGGACGCTCGATCAGTTTCGGATGCGCCACCAGCGCGTCGAGAATGTCGTCGCGGGACGCGTCCTTGAGGCCCAACTGCTTCGCCTCGTCCTCGCCCATCCGCACGATCACCTTCGGATCCGGGTCGCCCATCATTTTCAGTACCGACTCGATCTCACTGCGCGTCGGCGGGTTCTTGATGTAGTCGCGCGTTTCGAAGTCGACGCCGCGCACGCCCAGCAGATCGCAGGCGCCACGACTCTTCGAACAGTTCTTGTTGTGCCAGATGATCGCCGAGTGTTGTTCAGACATGTCTCGCAGGGTAGACCGGCCGCGTGCTTTCTCGAATCGTTGCAGTAGCGGTTTTGTTCCTCGCGTTGCCGGCGTGCGCCCGCACGCCCGAGACGACGCGCACAGTGCTTGCCGATTACAACCTCGACGACGTCGCGAACGGCTACCAGGCGTTCTTCCCGCGCTTCATCAGCGCGCATCCGGGCGACACCGTCGAGTTCCGACAGGCGTGGACCGGCGACCCGCACACGGTGACGCTCGGGCGCCTCGTCGACGAGGCCGCCAAGCCGCTGCTGCCGTACCTGAAGGGCCAAAAACAACTTCCTGACGAGCCACCCGAGGAGATCTCCGCGGGTTTCGCCAAGCTGCCGTCATTCTTCGACCCGGACATCAATCAACTCGCGGCGCAGCCGTGCTACATCACCGCGGGCGCGCTGCCTAGCGGCGAAGCCCCGTGCCCGAAGCGCCAGCAGCACGAGCCCGAATTCCACGGCACCGAGACGTTCTTCAACAGCGGCTTCATCCCGTTCGCCGGCGTGCAAGGCAACCGCTACTCACTGAAGCTCGCCGACGACATCAGGCCGGGCGAGTACGCCTTCAACTGCGTCGTGCACGGACCGCAGATGACCGGGACGATCACCGTCGCCCCGAAGTCGGCCGACATCGGGGGGCAAGCGCGCATCAACGCCGCCGCCCACAAGCAGCTCGACCGGTTCGCCCGCGAGGTGCGCGCCCTGCACAAGACCGCGTCGGCTGACAAGCCGTCGGGCGTCGACATCGTGGCGGGGGCGGCGCCGGGCGGCGGCGCCCACCTCGACGGTTACGACGACCGCGAGTTCTTCCCTGCGTCGTTCCACGCGAGCGTCGGACAGACGGTGACGTGGCTGATCAATACCAATCCCGCGCACACCATCAGCTTCCACGTCCCGAAGTACTTACCGGTCATCATCGTCGGCAAGGACGGCACCGTGCGCGGCAACCCCGAGACCACCGAGCCGCGCAACGGTCCGGGCTACCCGCCTGACGCGCCTCAAGCAGCGCCGAGCGAAAACGCGGGCCCTCCCCCGCCCGTGGCTGTGGACGCCGGTTCGTACGACGGGCACAAGTTCCTGTCTTCGGGCGCGTCGTTCGGCGGACCGATGCTCTACAGCGTCACGTTCACGCGACCGGGCACGTACCCGTACGCGTGCCTGCTGCACCCACGGATGGTCGGCGAACTCGTCGTTCGGTGAGAATGGCGGCGCAGCCCCTGTAGCCCAATCGGTAGAGGCAGGAGACTTAAAATCTCCACAGTGTGGGTTCGAGACCCACCGGGGGCACGATGTGGGGCAAGAAGACACGAGTGATTGGCTCGGCGCTCGTTGCCACTGTCGAATCGGGTTCGAGCTTCCGCAACTCTTAGGCTGGACACGAAGTGAACGACGCCTTTCTCCGAGCGTGCCGACGCGAGCCCGCCGACCGCATCCCGGTGTGGTTCATGCGCCAAGCGGGCCGCTGCCTCCCCGAATACCGCGAGCTGCGCGCCCAGCACGAGATGTTCGACGTGATGGCGAGCGCCGAGCTGACGGCGCTGGTCACCCAGCAACCCGTCAAACGATTCGGTGTCGACGCTGCCGTGATCTTCTCCGACATCGTGGCGCCGCTGTCGGCAGCTGGCATCGACGTGAAATTGGTCGCCGACGTCGGCCCCGTGTTCGCCAACCCCGTGCGCACCGCTGCCGATGTGCACGCGTTGCCGCGTCTCGCCGATCCGTCGTCGTCGATGGCCGGTCTGCTCGGCGGCATCAAGCAGGTCGCCGAGACGGACACCGTTCCGGTGATCGGATTCTGCGGCGGCCCGTTCACGCTGGCGAGCTATCTCGTCGAAGGCGGGCCGTCGCGCGAATACGCCAAGACCAAGGCGCTCATGCTCGGAGCGCCCGACGTGTGGAACGCGCTGATGGAGGCGCTGACCGACATCGCGGCGACGAGCCTGCTGGCGCAGATCGACGCGGGCGCATCGGCGATCCAAATCTTCGATAGCTGGGTCGGCGCGCTCGATCCCGACACCTACCGGCGCTACGCCATGCCGGCGACCCACGCCGTGCTCGAAGCCGTGGCGACGCGCGGCGTGCCGCGCATCGTGTTCGGCGTGTCGACGGGCGAGCTGCTTCCGCTGTTCGCCGAAGCGGGCGCCGACGTCGTGGGCGTCGACTGGCGCGTGCCGCTCGACCTCGCACGAGCCCGCGTCGGTCCGCACGTCGCCGTGCAAGGCAACCTCGATCCGGCAGTGTGCCTCGCGGGCTGGCCGGCCGTGCAGGCCGAAGCGCAGCGCGTCATCGACGCTGCGGGGTCGTCGCCCGGGCACGTGTTCAACCTCGGGTGGGGCGTGCTGCCGGCGACGGATCCCGACGTGCTCACGCAGTTGGTCGACTGGGTGCACCAGCAGCAGCCGCCGACGGAGTCGATGTGATCGGCGTTCTCGTCCTCGCGCATGGCACTCCGGCGCGGCGCGAGGACATCGCCGACTTCTACACGCGCATCCGGCGTGGGCGCCCGCCGACGGACGAGGAATTGGCGGAACTCTCGCGTCGCTACGAAGCGATCGGCGGACTGTCGCCGTTCGCAGCGCGGACGACAGCGCAAGTTGTCGGCATCGCTGCCGCGCTCGACGCCGACAAGTACGTCGTGCGCCTCGGGCAGAAATTCGCCGACCCCTTCATCGCCGACGCCGTCGCCGAACTGATCGACGCCGGCGTCGAACGCATTGTCGGCGTCGTGCTGGCACCCCACGACTCGCCGGCCGTCGACGATTACGCGGCGCGCGCCGAGGAGGCAGTGGCCGGGCGCGTGCCGCTCGACGTCGTGCGTTCGTGGCACGCCGAGCCTGCGCTGATCGAACTGCTCGCCGACCGCGTGCGCGAAGTGTGGATCGACGGCGCTCTGCTGGCGATCACCGCGCACAGCCTGCCGCTGGCGGCGCTCGGCGACGACACGTCGTACGGCGACGCGCTGGAGCAGACGGCGCGCCTCGTCGCCGAGCAGGCGAACGTCACGAACTACGGCATCGCGTGGCAGAGCGCCGGGCTGTCGGGCGGGCGTTGGCTCGATCCGTCGTTGCTCGACGTACTGCGCGAGGAGGCGGGCGCGGGCACGCCTGCGGTCGTCGTGTGCCCCGCGGGGTTCACGTCGGAGCACCTCGAGATCGCGTACGACCTCGACATCGAAGCAGCAACGTTGGCGAACGAACTCGGGATCGGCTTCGCCCGCACGCGTTCGCTCGACGACGATCCGGCGTTCTGCGCGCTGATCGCCGACATCGTCACACGGCGATGACGGCGCGCCCGCGCATCGCAGTCGTGGGCGGCGGCGTGTCGGGACTCGCCGCCGCGCTCGATCTCGTCGACCACGCCGACGTCACGCTGTTCGAGGCGACCGATCGCGTCGGCGGCCCGGTGCGCACCGTCGAGTTCGCCGGCGAATCGGTGGAGGCTGGACCCGACGCGTTCTTGGCCCGTCGCCCCGAAATGATCGACCTCGCGGCGCGCGTCGGGTTCGCGACCGCCGATCTGATCTCGCCGACCGCCGCCGACGCCGGGATCTGGACGCGCGGCGCCGTGCGACAGATGCCCGGCGGACTCGTCATGGGCGTGCCGCGCGACGCCGAGCACCTCGGCGACACCGGGATCATCAGTGCGGAGGGTGTCGCGCGCGCCGCGCAAGAGCGCGACCTGCCGGTGTTCGAAGTCGGCGACGACGTCGGGATGGGCGACCTCGTGCGCCGCCGCTTCGGGGAGGAAGTGTTCGAGCGACTCGTCGATCCGCTGATGGGCGGCGTGCACGCGGGGCGCAGCGAGTTGCTCAGCACCGCGGTCGCCGTGCCGCAGCTGCTGGCGGCGGCGCGTTCGGGACGCAGCCTTTCCGAGTCGCTGCCGGTGCCGCCGCCTTCGAACGACCCGGTCTTCTACAGCGTGCGTTCGGGCCTCGAGCGCGTGATCGACGCGGTGGCGAAGCAGCTCCCCGACGTGCGGTTGCGCGCCCCCGTCGAAGAGTTGCGCGTGGTTGGCGATGGTTGGGAGATCGCGGGCGAGTCGTTCGACGCTGTGATCGTGGCGACGCACGCGCCCGTCACCGCTCGGTTGATCGAACACGTCGCTCCCGACGCCGCCGCTGCGCTGGCGACCGTCGAATACGCGTCGGTAGTGCTGACGCTGCTCGCGTATCCGACGCACGAGTTCCCGTCGCCGCCGTCGACGAGCGGGTACCTGGTGCCGCGCGTCGAGCACAAACTCACCAGCGCCGTGTCCTACTGGAACGCCAAGTGGTCGCAGCGCGCCCCCGCCGATACGCAGGTGGTGCGCGCGTCGACGGGTCGCAGCGACGACGTGCGCCACCGCGACCTCTCCGACGAGGACCTGGTAGCGCGACTGCACGCCGAGTTCGTCGAAGCCACCGGCGTGCGCGCCGCCGCGCCGATCGAGGCGTGCGTCAGTCGTTACGAGAACGCGCTCCCGCAGTTCAAGGTCGGCCACCTCACCGACGTCACCGCCAAAGCGCACGCCGCGGCCGCCGCCGTCCGTGCTCCGCTTGCGCTCGCCGGGTCTTGTTACGAGGGCCTCGGCCTACCGGCGTGCGTCGCGTCGGGCCAGTCGGCGGCGAAGCGGATTCTCAGCGCGCGACGCGGGTGACGACTTCTTCGACGTCGGCGACGAGGCCTGTGATGAAGGGACCGAACTCGGCGTACTTCGCCGACGCCTCGTCGAAGCGCATCTTGTAGACGACCTCCTTGAGGTCGTCGGGGTTCACCGCGAACAGCGACACGCCCCACTCCCAGTCGTCGAGACCCGCCGAGCCGGTGATCACTTGCAGCACGCGGCCGGCGAACGTGCGGCCGGTCTTGCCGTGCCCTGACATGAGCTCACGTCGGTCGTCGAACGGAAGCGTGAACCAGTTGTCGGTTTCGCCGCGGCGCTTCGACATCGGATACCAGCAGAAGGCGCGCATGCCTTCGGGCGGCAGCTTCGGGTACAGGCGCGCCTTGAGCATCTCCTCGGGCATCCCGGCGGCGTACTCGGACACTTCGGTGAGCGAGACGTACGACGTCGCGATCGCGAGACCGGCGCGCTGGAGTTCGGACTGCAGCTGCTGCAAGCGCCACAGGTCGGGGCCGAGCGCCATGAAGCCCATGTCGGCCTTGTGGCCGAGCACCACGAACGGAATCGCTTGGTACCCGTCGGCCTCGACGGCCTTCACCGCGGCGACGACGGCCTCGCCGTCGAAGCTCGGGGTCACGGTGCAGAAGAGGTGCAGTACACCCCAACCGGTCGACGGGATCAGCGCGTCAGGCACTCCGCGAGCTTACGAGCCGCGTCTTGCGCAGCCGAACCCGACAGTCCGTTGGCGCGCACGACGCCGGCGATCATGTCGGCGACGACCGCGTCGGAGCCACGGTTGGCGCGCCGGACGGCGACGATCGCCTTCTCGGGGCTCAGCCACCGGATCGTGCGCTGCGCGTCGGGCAGTCGTGGCGGGCTCTTGAACGCCGGGGCCCGCATGCCCGCGACCGCAGCCGCCTGCATCAGTTGCCGCACGACGTGTGCGAACTCGGGGCCACTCAACGGATCCATCAAGGCAACGGTGACAGAAGGGTGTAACGCGTTTACGGCCGGCGGGGGTGGGGTCCCCGCCGGGACAGCGACGGGAGGCCAAAGGCCGTACGGAGCCGAGGGGACATGTAACACTCACGGCCGTGGATGACGAGACCGAAGCCGTAGAGGCCACGCCCGAACTGACCGCCGTTGCCGTTGCCGCCGCACCCGGCGATCCCGTCAACCGAGTCCTGTCGTGGGCGGCGGTCGCGATAGCGCTGATTTCGATCGCCGAGATGATCGGCACGATGACCGTCGGCCTCGCCGTCAACGTCAAACGCATGAACTTCCCGACGCGCCAGGGATACGCGTTTCTCACCAACCTCGAGAAGTCGCCGATCGGGCTCGCCCTGATCGTCGGGTCCGTGTTCGGCGCCATCGCGGTCCTGCGCCGCCGCGACGGTGACCAGTCGAACCTCACGACGCTCGCCCTGTGGGGCGTCGTCGCCGCCGCGCTGGTACTCGGGGTCGGCACGATCCTGGCGGTCATGGCGCGCTTCCGGGTAGCGCAGCTAGTCGCGACACAGCCCGTCGACTCGCTGACGCGACGCGTGCTCGTCGTGTTCGTCATTCGCAATTTCGGCTCGGCGGTCACCGCTGCACTCATCGCGGTCGGCGCGCTGTTCCGCCCCGCAACCGTTGACTGAACTCAACGCCGCGCAACAAGCCGTCGCCGACGGCCTCCTCAGCCTCCGCGACGCCGGGCCGCGCGTCGACAACGACACCGTCGAACACATCCGTCGCGGCTTCACCGAGCGGACGCAGTGGGCCGTCGACGCGCTCGACGAAGCCGGCCAGGTGCTGCCGGTCAACAAGTACATCGTCCGGACCGTCCTGAACTGCGAGACACGCTGGCAATTCGGCGGCAACTTCGAATGGAACGTGGCGAACGCCGCGGGGTCCGTCGCGCACCGCGCCGCCGAGTTGCTGCTCGTCGGCCGGCTCAATGCCACACCGCTCGACGCCACGAACGCCGCGATCGAACTCATGCGCGAGGAGAACGCCGGCTTCGCCGCGTTCCTCGAGGAAGGACCGCCAGCGCGGGCCGCCGCGCTGCGGGCCGACGCGATCACGCACGTGTCGTCGCTCGTCGACGGCTTTCCGGTGTTGCCCAAGCGCCTGTTGCCGCGGACGGAGCAGTCGTTCCAAGCGACGCTCGGATCACGGACCATCCAACTCAACGCCCGCCCCGACCTGGCGCTCGGGCGTCCCGCGGGCCCCGATGCGCGCAGTCTTTTGATCGATCTGAAAACGGGTACGCCACATCAGTCGCACGCCGACGATCTTCGGTTTTACGCGCTCGTCTTCATGCTGCGGTGGGGCGCACCGCCGTGGCGAATCGCGTCGTATTACGCCCCCGACGGCAGTTGGACGGCCGAAGACGTGGATGGCGACGTGCTCGAAGCCGCGGCGCGCCGCACCAGCGACGCCATCCTCCGCATGACCGAGATCTTGTGTTCGCAGCGCCCGCCCGCGCTGTCGCCTGGACCCGCGTGCACGTGGTGCGCGCTCGCCGAAACCTGTGAGGGGCCGGCCTCTTTGGCTGCGGAGAACGCCAACTAACGTGTGACGGATGGCCACCAAGCGCGTTGCTGAGCGCGAGACCAGCGCGGCCCTCGTGCCGCTGCCCCGGCAGACCGAAGACGAACCGATTGAAGACCCGCGCGTCGGCGACGTCGACGAGTGGGGCCGCTCCGAGCGTGTGCGCGAGATCGCGCGCCGTGTGTACGACCCGCTCTACAAGTACTGGTTCCGCGCCGAGTGGGAAGGTCTCGAGAAGATCCCGAGCACCGGTGGCGCGCTGCTCGTCGCCAATCACGCAGGCGCCATTCCCTCGGACGCGCCGGTGATCATGCACGGCATCGAAACCGAACTGCAGCGGCCCGTCTACGGCATGGCCGATCATTGGTTCAAGGGCATGCCGTACCTGGGCACGATGTGGTCCCGCGTCGGGGGCGTCGCCGCGGATCCAGAGAACGGCTACCGATTGCTGCGCGAGCAGAAGCAACTCGCGCTCGTGTTCCCCGAAGGGACCAAGGGCACGTCGAAGACCTACGGCGAGCGCTACCAACTGCGCCGGTTCGGTCGCGGCGGCTTCGTCGAGATCGCCATGCGAGCGGGCGTGCCGATCGTGCCGATCGCCGTCGTCGGCGCCGAAGAGGCGATGCCCATCCTGGCGAAGAACGCCACCCTGGCGCGCATGTTCGGTCTGCCGTACTTCCCCATCACGGCCAACCAGTTGGTGTTCGGCCCACTGCTCGGCGCGCTCGCGCCGTTCCCGTCCAAGTTCAAGCTGCGCGTGCTCGACCCGGTGCACTTCGACGTGCCCGCCGATCAAGAGCGCTACTCGAAGAGTCACGTGATGGACGAGGCCGAGCGCATTCGGATCCAGTTGCAAGAGGCGCTGTTCGACATGCTGCGCACCCGCTCGTCTGTGTGGTTCGGCTAATGGGCAAGCGCGTTCTCATCACGGGCCTCGGCACGTTCTGGGGCGGCCGGGCTGCTGAAGCGCTCGAGGCCGACCCCGAAATCGAGATGATCGTCGGGCTCGACACGAAGGAGCCGAAGGTCGAGCTCGAACGGACGGAGTACGTGCGTGCCGACTCGAGCTACTCGATCCTCGCCCGCATCGTGGAGGCCACCCAGGTCGACACGATCCTGCACACGTTCCTCGAGATGGACAGCACGCGCATCAGCGGCCGCGCACTGCACGAGATCAACGTGATCGGAACGATGAACCTGCTCGCCGCCGCCAGCACTCCCGGCAGCTCGGTGCGCCATATCGTCGTGAAGTCGTCGACGCTCGTCTACGGATCGAACCGGGAAGACCCCGCGTGGTTCCGCGAGGAGATGACGCGGCGCAAGCCGCCGCGCACGCGCGTCGAGCGGTCGCTGCTCGAAGTCGAGGGATACCTGCGCGACTTCGCCGAGGACAATCCGCACGTCGTCGTCAGCCTGCTGCGCTTCTCGAACGTGCTCGGCACCGACATCCAGACGCCGCTGTCGCGCGCGCTGGAGCTGCCGATGGTGCCCTGCATCGCCGGGTTCGACCCGCTCTTCCAGTTCACCGAGGAAGACGACGTCATCCGTTCGATCGAGTTCGTGCTGCGCAACCGCATCCCCGGCATCTTCAACGTCGCCGGCGACGGCAAGATCCCGTGGAGCGAGGTCGTGTCGCTGTGCGGCAAGCGTCGGTTCCCGATCACGCCCGCCGGAACGGGCATCGTGGCCGGTCTGCTCGACACGTTGCGCGTCGTCGAATGGCCCCCGGAAGTACTCGACCTGCTGCGCTACGGCCGCGGCGTCGACAACCGGCGTCTCAAGCGCGCGGGGTTCACGTACCGCCACACGTCAGCTGGCGCGGTCGAAAGCTTCGTGCGGGCCTCGCGGCTGCGACGGACCGTCGGTAACTCACGCCCCGACTACCACTACGAACGCGACGTCGAGAACTTCTTCCGCCATTCGCCGGCCGTCGTGCGCGACGGCAACAACTGATGTCCGAGGCGCTGCTTTCGATCGACGACAACGGCGTCGCCCTCGTCACGCTCAACGCGCCCGAGCGGCGGAACTCGATGAACCTCGACATGGTCGAGGAGATCGTCGGGATCCTCGACACGTGCGTGGCCGACGACGCCGTCGGCGCCATCGTCGTCACGGGCGAAGGCAAGGGTTTCTGCGCCGGCGCAACGCTCGATCACCTCGCCGGCTCGACGGACTCGCAAGCCAGCCGCAAAGTCGGCTCGGTGTACGACGGGTTCCTGTCGTTCTTCAACTGCCCGAAGCCGACGATCGCCGCGGTGAATGGCGCGGCGGTCGGCGCGGGCATGAACCTCGCGCTGGCGTGCGACGTGCGCATCGCGTCGACGAGTGCGAAGTTCATCACGCGCTTCCTCGACCTCGGCCTGCACCCCGGCGGCGGGCACACGTGGATGCTGCAGCGCATCGTCGGTCCGCAAGTGGCGCGCGTCATGGTCCTTTTCGGTCAGGAGTACGACGGCGAGGCGGCCGTGCGCAACGGCCTCGCCTACGAATGCGTCGAACCCGGCCAGCTGTTGCCGCGCGCGCTCGAGATGGGCGCACGCGCCGCGTCAGCCCCGCGCGAGCTGTCGGCGCGCACGAAGGCGACGATGCAGCGCATGTTCGACGTCGCCACGTCGCCCGAAGCCGTTGCCCTCGAACTCGAAGTGCAGGCGTGGTCGCTCCAACAACCGGAGTTCAAAGAGCGCATCGCCAACTTCCAGAAGAAGTAGTCGGTCAGAACAGCGTCGGGTCGGGCGCAGGAACGTCTTCGTCGAGTTCCTTCACGCCCCACGGCAGGTACTTCATGAACACCCACGTCTGACGGTGGATGGCCGTCGGCCCCGTCCCGCGTAGCGCGGTCTTGTGCCACGGGCACGGGTAGCCCTTGTTGCGCTCGAAGTCGTAGCCGGGGTAGTTGTGCGCCTCGGCGCGCATGATGCGGTCACGCGTGACCTTCGCCAGGATCGACGCCGCCGCGATCGACAGGCAACGCGCATCGCCCTTGATCAACTTGATGGTGCGGCCGTCGCCGACGAAGTCCCAGTTGCCGTCGAGCAGCACCTTGTCGACCTCGACGCCGAGACCGTCGAGACACCGGCGCGCCGCCAGCTTTTGCGCGGCGGACATGCCGAGCTCGTCGCACTCGAAAGAGCTGGCGTGGCCGACCGACCACGACACGCACCATTCCGCGATGCGGTCGAACATCCGCTCTCGCTCGCGCTCGGTCAGCATCTTCGAGTCGCGCACCTTGTAGACCCGCCGATCCTGCGGCAGCACGGCCGCACCGACGGTGATCGGGCCCGCCCACGCACCGCGGCCGACCTCGTCCATCCCCGCGCAGACGAGCCCCTCGTCCCACAACACCTTTTCCTGGCGCAGCGACGGCGGTGCGGTGCGAACGGGCACGGCCGCGAACGTACCGCTTGCACGAACCACTACCGAGGCGAGATAGTGCTCATAGATGCTCGAACCGGACGATCACCTCCTACAACACGGCACGCGTGTCGAGGTCAAACGCCGGTTCGACGGCAAATGGGCCCGGGGATTCACGATCGAGCACGGCAACGACGAGGGCTACACGGTCCGCCGCGAGTTCGACCAGGTACTGCTGCCCGAGCGCTTCCCCGCCGACGAGATCCGCATCGAAAAGCGCCACCACCTCCGCTTCTGGCGTCACTGATTCGGCCACAATGAGGCCATGACGGCGCGCCGGGTCAATATCGTCCCGCACACCCACTGGGACCGCGAGTGGTACTCGACGTTCCAGAAATTCCGGATGCGCCTCGTCGACATGGTCGACGGGCTCTTGCCGCTGCTCGACAGCGACGCGTCGTACAGCCACTTCCTGCTCGACGGCCAGATGGCCGTCGTCGACGACTATCTCGAGGTGCGCCCGGAGGCGGAAAAAGCGCTGCGCCGACTGGCGACCGAAGGCCGCCTGGCGATGGGCCCGTGGTACTCGCTGCCCGACGAGTTTCTGGTGTCGGGCGAGACGATCATTCGCAACCTGCAAACCGGTCTCGCGCGAGCGGCGGAGTTCGGCGGCGCCATGAACGTCGGCTACCTGCCCGACATGTTCGGCCACGTCTCGCAGATGCCGCAGATCTTCCGCCTCTTCGGCTTCGAGCACGCAGTGGTGTGGCGCGGCGTGCCCAACGCCGTCGACCGCACGGCGTTCATGTGGTCGTCGCCCGACGGTTCCACCGTGCGCGCCGAGTACCTGTGGCGCGGTTATGGGAACGGCGCGCGCACGCCGAAGGATTCCAAAGAGCTCCTGGAGCGCATCGGTGAGTACGAACAACTGACGCACGCGGCGATGGACGGGCGCAACCCGACGCACCCCGCGCCGATGTTGTGGATGAACGGCAGCGATCACCTGTCCCCCGATCCGTGGCTCGGTCAAGTGATCGCCGAGGCCAACGCCGCGCAGCAGGACTTCGACCTGCGCATCACGCCGCTCGCAGAGCACTTGAGGATGGGCCCCACGAAAGATCTGCCGAAGTGGACTGGCGAGCTGCGCAGCGGAGGGCGCGCCAACTTGCTGATGGGCGTGACGTCGAACCGCACCGACGTCCGGCTCCTGGCGGCGCGCGCCGAACGTTCGCTGGAACGGCTGGCCGAACCCTTGAGTGCGTTGTTCCTACCCCCCGAGAAGTGGCCGGGCGCGCTGCTCGACATCGGCTGGAAAGAGATGCTGCGCAACGCCGCGCACGACTCGATCTGCGCGTGCTCGCACGACGACGTGGTCGACGCCGTCGTGGTGCGTTTCCAAGAGGCGCGCCACATCGGAGAAGGGTTGACGCATCAGGCCAAGCGCGCCATCGCCGCGCAGTGCCCGTCGCCGGGCGCGATCGTGATCAACCCATCGGCGAAGACGCGCAGCGGCCTCGTCGAGCTGGACGTACCGGGCGAGGGACCCGTCGGGATGGCCGCGCAGATCATCCACGAGCGGCCCTCCGTCCGCGGCGAAATCACGTTCACCGCCGACAAGATCGGCGCGCTGCTGTCGCGGCTGCGGAGCCAACGCATCGACGACGAGACGTACTTCTACGCCGTCGACGTCGAAGAGACCGACGACGCATTGGAGATCAACCTACGAGCGCGCCCGTACCTGCGCGAGTGGCTCGAGCTCGACGTGATCAAGCGCGAGATCGCCGACAAGGTGGCTACGAACCCCAAGCGGCCGATCAAGATGCGCATCACGCAGAACCCGCAGCGACGGATCGTGTGCCGCATCGACGACATCCCGGGCTTCGGTTGGCAGCGCTGGACCGGCGAAGCGTCGCGCGTGCTGCCCGTCGCCGTGCGCGACGACACCATGAACAACGGTTTGCTGACGGTCGGCGTCGACACGACTGCGGGCACGCTCACGATCAACGGCACGCCCGGGTTCGACCGGCTCGTCGACGGCGGCGACCAAGGCGACACCTACAACTACTCACCGCCCGACAACGACACGATCGTCGACGCGCCTACGGCGGTCGCGGTGAAGACGCTCGAATCGGGACCGCTGCGGGCGCGTCTCGAAGTCATCCGCAGCTACGAGTGGCCCGATCGCATCGACGACACCAAGCGCGCCCGCGTGGGGTCGCACACCGTCGACATCCGCACCGTTTACGAGCTGCAAGCGGGCGAGCGCATGGTGCGCGTCCACACGACCTTCGAAAACCCGTCGCGCGACCATCGCCTCCGCACCATGCTGCCGTTGCCGAATGTGGCGACAGGGTCGCGTGCCGATTGCGCGTTCGCAGTGCCCGAACGCGGACTGCGCAGCGAGGGCGGCCCGCACGAGAAGGAACTCCCGACGCATCCTGCGAAGCGCTTTGTGCAGGCGGGTGGGTTGACGGCGATCGTCGACGGCGTCACCGAATACGAAGTCATCGGCGGCGGCAAAACGCTGGCGCTCACGCTGTTGCGCGCGTCGGCGATGTTGTCGCGCATCGAGATGTCGTACCGGCCACAGCCCGCAGGACCCCCGAACGTGCTCCGGGGTTCGCAGATGCTCGGCCCCGTCGAGTCGCACTACGCCATCGCCATGGGTGACGTCGATCCATTCGCCTTGGCCGACGACTTCCTGCTCCCGCTCGAAGTGGCGATCGCGCAGGGCGACGGGCCCGGTGAAGACGCGGGACGCGCGCTCGAGGTCACCGGTGCCGAAGTGTCCGCGGTGCGGCGCGTGCCCGGCGCCATCGAGGTGCGCGTGTGGAACCCGTCCGATGAGGCGCGCACGGTCACGATCACCGACGGCGTCGGCTGGGTCGTGGACCTCCGCGGCCACCCGGTCGGCCCGTTCGAGGGCCGCGCCCCGTTGCGTCCGTGGGAAATTCTCACGGTCCGCATGCCACACTTGCCCGCTTGAAACGGATTTTGGGGCTTCTTTGCGCAGCCGCGCTCGTGACGAGTGGCGCCTGTGGTCGGTTCGGTTCGAGTAAGGCGTCGGCGCCGACGACGCTGTTGGGTGACGGGGTCGGCTCTGGTCTGACCGTGCCGACGACCACTGCGGCGCCACCGACGACGGCCGGCAAACCGGCGGCGACGTCATCGCCCGCGCCGAAATGCCAATACACCGATCCCAACTCGGAGATCGTCTACGCGAACCGACTGAAGTTGGCGCTCGCGGTGTCAACGCTGTGCCCGAAGCACGCCGACGACATCGGCTTCACGCTGACGGTCACCAACGTGTCTTCCGAGGTCGTGCACTACGACAAGAACCAAGCGCAGTTCTTCTCGCTCCTCGCGTATCCGCAAGGGTCAGGGCGCCTCCGCTGGGAAGACACGAACTGCCAGCCCCCCGCCCGCGATCGCAACGCGCCCGCGGCCAACCTCAACCCGGGCCAGTCCGTCACATTCTCGACGCTGTATCCCGCGCCGAAGTCGGTGAGCGATCGGGAGAAGTGCCGGCGCCTCGAAGCGGGCGGCTACGCCGCCAACGCGGTGTTCCTCGTATGCGATAACTCCTACACCGACGGTTATTGCGACATCAGCAAGGACACGCAGTTCACCGCCGAGCACGTCCTCATCGACGTCGGCGACTAGCCGCGCAGTAGCGCTTCGCCCGCTTGGTCGGTCGTCGACCAGTCGGGGTCGAGCGCCGACGCACGCAGCGTGATGCGGGCGCGCCGTCGCCGCGCCGGCGGGGCCTCCCACAGCAGCGCCGGCTTCTCGCCGTGCCATCGCAGCGCGAAGGACACGGGTCCGAAATTCGTCGGCAGGTTGGCGATGTCGACCGACCGCCCGCGCAGCGACGCGTTCGCCGAAGGTAGGACGTCGATGACGCCGCGCTGTGTGTCGTCGACGAGTGCCCTACGGATCGCCGAGACCGTCGCCGCCGCCGCGACGGGGTCTTCGAGCATTCGCAGCGCGTCGGGGTTGTACGCGGCGTGGGGGTCGGACACGAGGGGCAGGCCGCGGCGCTGCGGCCGCAGGCGGCTGGCGACGCGCAGCGCCTCGGCTTCGTCTTCGTAGCCGAGGTACGTGAGCGCGTTGGCGACGGCCGCTCCGCGGAGCCTGTCCCTCGGCGCGCGCAGGCTGGCAGCGTGCAACAGCAGGCTGGTGCGGGCGGTCGCAAGCGCGTCGTCCATCGACGCGTCGCCGGTGGACACAGACGCGCCCTGACGCGTGAACGCCTGCCAGCCGCGCACGATCGCCTCGACGGGTGGCAGCGATCCCGGCGGTGTGGGCCCGATGCTGGCGCGCCACGTCGAGCCGTGGCTCACCGGGTGGACGAGCAGTTCCACGCCCACGTCAGCGGCGACGCTGCGCGCCGGTGCCGTGAAATGGAGCGCAGGCCGACCAAGCGGCGCTGCGAGATCGCTCGGCGTGACCAGCGCGATACCGAGGGCGACGGGAATCGTGGCGGTGTTCTCGAATTCGATGGTGACCGCGCCACCCTCGCCGGTTGCCGCGGCGGCGGCGCGCCACGCGACATCGCCGCCGGGAACGCGGATCACCGTCTCGACGACGGGCGTGTTGCCGACGACACGTTGGCGCCTTGACGCCGCGCTCGCAGGCACGTGCCAGTGGTCCTCACCGCCGACCCACCACTCGACGCGCCACCCGCCGTCGAAGTGGAGATATCCGAACTCGTCGAGGAAACCGCGCGGCGCGTTGCCCGCGACGGCGAGAGGAATCCTCAAGCGATGCCGTGCGACTCGGCCTTCGCCGAACGCGACATCAACCGGACGATCACGTCCGCCGCTGACACTTCTCCGTCGAGCACGGCGACGACCTGTTCCGCGATTGGCATCTCGACGCCCACTCGCTTCGCGATGGCGACGACGCTGCGCGCCGTCTTCACACCTTCGGCGACCATCTTCATCTCGGCGATGATGTCGTCGAGGTTGCGACCTTTTCCGAGTTGCTCGCCGACGTGACGGTTACGGCTCTGACGCGAACTGCACGTGGCTACGAGGTCGCCCATGCCGGCGAGCCCCGCGAACGTCAGCGGATTGCCTCCGAGCGCCACACCGAGACGCGTCAACTCGGCAAGGCCGCGCGTGAGCAACGCCGCTTTCGTGTTGTCGCCGAAACCCATGCCGTCGGCCATACCGGCGGCGATCGCCATCACGTTCTTCAACGCCCCGGCAACTTCACAACCGACGACGTCGTCGTTGCGGTACACACGAAACGTCGTCGTCGAGAACACTGCTTGCAAGGCTTCGGCGACGTCTTCTTCGTCGAAGGCGACGACGGCGGCGGCCGGCGAACCTTGCAACACTTCCTTCGCCAGGTTGGGCCCCGTGAGCACGCCCGCGGGATGGCCGGGCGCGACATCCACGATCACCTCTGTCATGCGGAGCTGCGTGTCCTGCTCCATCCCCTTCGACAGACTGACGATTGGCACACCGGGGGCGAGGCTCGGTCGCAACTCTTCGAGTACCGCGCGAAAGCCGTGCGACGGCACACCCATCACGACGACGTCAGCGCCGTCGGCGGCGGCGCGCACGTCGCTCGTCGACTCGAGAGCCGCCGGCAGCGGCAAGCCCGCGAGGTAGTCGCCGTTCTCGTGGTCGCTACCGATCTGCTCGGCCAGTTCGGGGCGGCGTGCCCACAGCACCGTCGACGCGTTGCTCGCCGTCAACGCCGCCACCGCGGTGCCCCACGAACCCGCTCCGATTACCGCCACCCGCTGCGCCATACCCCTGTATTCCTACACTGCGCCGCGTGGACAGCGTTGCCGTCGTCGTGCCGATCCGGAGCTTCCGGGCAGGGAAAGGCCGGCTCGCGGGCGTGCTCGGCGACGTGGAACGGGCGGCACTGGCCCGCTCGATGGCGCAGGGGGTCCTCGATGCGGCCTCCCCGCTGCCCGTCTACGTCGTGACCAGCGACGACGAGGTGGCAGTGTTCGCCAGCGACAACGGCGCCAAAGTGGTCGCCGACCCCGGCAGCCTCAACGCCGCGGCTGACGCCGGAAGGGCGACGGTGGCCGCTGACGGGTTCGCGATGGTGATCGTGGCGCACGCCGACTTGGCGCAGCCCACCCCGTTCGCCTGGGTCGCCGACTTCGACGGCGTCACGCTCGTGCCCGACCGCCACGGCGGTGGCAGCAACGTGATGGCGTTGCCGACGCGCGCGGCCTTCACGTTCGCGTACGGCGACGGATCGCGCGCGCGCCACGAATCCGAAGCGCGTGCGCGCGGACTCGCGTTGCGCGTCGTCGACGACGCGTCGCTCGGGTGGGACGTCGACGAACCCGCCGACCTTCCGTAGACGCGAAGAAGCGGCGACCGAAGTCGCCGCTTCTTCAACTGCTTATGCGAAGTGACTAACGACGACGGGCCGGAGCCTTGCGTGCAGCAGTCTTCTTGCGGGCAGCGGTCTTGCGAACCGGACCCTTCTTCTTCGCAGGAGCCTTCTTCGCAGCAGCCTTGCGCTTCGCAGGAGCCTTCTTGGCAGCGGCCTTCTTCTTTGCCGGAGCCTTCTTCGCAGCTGCCTTCTTCTTTGCAGGCGCCTTCTTGGCCGCAGCCTTCTTACGCGCGGGCGCCTTCTTTGCTACTGCCTTCTTCTTCGCGGGAGCTTTTTTCGCTGCCGCCTTCTTCCGTGCCGGAGCCTTCTTGGCAGCTGCCTTCTTCTTTGCAGGTGCCTTCTTGGCCGCAGCCTTCTTCTTAGCGGGTGCCTTCTTGGCAACAGCCATGAAATGCCGCCCTTTCATGTTGGTGGGATGCAAATGCTCGGCGGTGTTGCCGAAACGTAAAAAGTTTCAACGAATCGCGCGCAAAGGTCAAGCATTCACACGCGCGCGTTGCTATACGCGCGCGCAAAACGAACGCGCGATGCTCGTCACATGTCGTTGCTCGATGACGGTGATTACGACTGCGTTGTCGTCGATGTGACGCGCGATGAAGACGATGTTGTCGTCATCGAACTCGCGATCGCGACGGGCGCGTCGAAGGGTCAGACGATTCGTTTGCGCGGCGCCATGAAAGACGAACCACTCGAGTGGTTGGGTCTGCCGGGAACGTTGCAAGTCGTCGCGGGCGTTCCGCGATTTCGCTTAGAAGCGACGTAACACCGAGCAAGTACCGTTAGCGCAGTGACGTGTCCGAGTTGCGCCGCGAGTGCTCCGGAGAACGCTCGCTTCTGCCCGTCCTGCGGGCACGCTTTGGTCGCCCGAGGCGACGAAAGACGAGTAGTTACGGTGCTTTTTGCCGACATCGTGGGTTTCACGAGCTTGGCGGAGGCCCGCGATCCGGAGCACGTGAAGAACCTCGTCGACTCGTGGTTCGCGCGTCTCGCGACCGATGTGACGAACCACGGCGGCCGCGTCGACAAGACGATCGGCGACGCGTTGATGGCGATCTTCGGCGCGCCGATCGCGCACGAAGACGACGCCGAGCGCGCCGTGCGTTGCGCGTTGGCGATGCAACGCACCGTCGCCGATCTCGCGGCGAGCACCGACATCAGCGTGCGCTTGCGCGTCGGCGTCAACACCGGCGAAGTGTTGATCGGCGGCATGCGCGCCGGCGGTGATTTCACCGCGATGGGAGACGCCGTAAACGTCGCAAGCAGATTGCAAACTTCTTCTGAACCAGGCGCCGTAATTGTCGGTCCGGCGACGTATCAAGCGACGAACGGCGTCATCGCGTACGCAGAGCTCGAGCCGCTGCAAGCGCGCGGACGCGAGGAAGCAGTGCCGCGTTGGCGCGCCGAAGCCGCGCTCGTGATGCCCGGTCGACGCGCTTCACAACGCAAGAGTCCGCTCGTCGGCCGCGACAACGAGGTCGCGTTGTTGCGCGCCGCGATGGCGACGAGCTTGGAGCGCAGTCGTCCGAGTGTCGTGGTGATGTTCGGCGAGCCAGGCGTTGGCAAGACGCGTCTGGCCGACGAAGTCGCGGAGATGGCGCGGCACGAACACAACGCGCTCGTGCTCGAAGGTCGCTGCGTTCCCTACGGCGAAGCCAACGTGTGGTGGCCCGTAGCGGAAGCGGTACGCGAGGCGTGCGGGCTGTCGACGGACTGCGAGCGCGCCGACGACGTGGTGCGCACGCGCATCCGCGCCCGCATGGCCGAGGTCACCGGCCTGGATCACGACGATCCCGAACTCGATCGTCTCGTGGCCGGGCTCATCTATGTGCTCGGCGATGCGAGCGCGCTCGGCGACGTCGACTCGGCGCGCGCCCCTGCCGAAGTGCGCCGCGCGGTCCAAGCGTTGATCCAGGGTCTGGCGCGTCAGCAGCCGCTGCTCATCGCGCTCGCCGAGTTGCACTGGGCCGACGACGTCGTGCTGAGCCTCATCGACGATCTGCTCGAGCGCGCCATCGGCCTGCCCGTGTTCGTGCTCGCCACGGCCCGGCCCGACTTGGAGAAGCGGTGGATGCCACCGGCAGGGCGCCACAACGCCGTCGCCATCCATCTCGACCCGCTCGACGAAGCCGCAGCCGCGCAGCTGCTGTCGTCGCTGCTCGGGGCCGAAGCGTCGCAGGAGATGGTGCGGCTCGTCATGGAGCGCGCCGGAGGCAATCCGCTGTTCCTCGAGGAACTCGCCGGACTGCTGGCCGACACTTCGACGACTCCCGTCGGCGAGTTGCCGGCGACGCTGCGCGGCCTCGTCGCCGCCCGCATCGACGGCCTCGACCAAGCGGCGCGCACCGTCCTCGACGACGCCGCTGTCATCGGTTCCGACGGCCGGGTCGACGCCCTCGCGGCGTTGGCGGCCGCCCGCGGCGAGTCGCTCGACGAGACGGCGCTCGACGAACTGGTCGCCCGCGAAGTGCTGGAAGAAGACGCCGGGGCGTGGTCGTTCCGCTCCGAACTCGTGCGCGAGGTCGCCTACGACACCCTCACCAAGGCTGACCGGGCGCGGCGCCACGCGGCGGTCGGCGTGTGGATGACCGAGCGGCGGCGCAGCCTCGGCCGCGAAGACGACGAGCTCGAACCGATCGCCCACCACTTGAGCACGGCCGCCCTACTGCAGCAGTCGCTGGGCGACATCCCCGGCGTGCCGGCCGACATCTGCCCGCGGGCGCTGCGCGCCATCGAGCGCGCCGCGATGGCGGCGAAGGATCGCGGGCTGCATTCCGGATCGATCTTCCTGCTCGACCGGGCGCTCGAACTATTGGATGCGTCGGACCGCGCCAACGTGCATCGCGTACTGCTGGCGCGAGCCAGTGGTTACGCCACGCTGCGAATGGTCGAGCGCGGCCTCGCCGACGTCGAGGCGGTCGCCGCCGACCTCGGCGAGGGCGACCTCGCCGACTGGGCGCACGTCGAGATGGTGCGCGGCGATCTGCGCACGACAGCGGGAGATGCCGACGGCGCGATCCAAGCGCTGGAACACGCCCTCGAACTGTGGCGCCAACTCGGCGACGCCGCGGCCGAAGCGAAGACGCTTCGCCTGATGGGCATGACGTATCTGTTCTCGGGCGACAACGCGTCGGCCGACCGACTGCTCGAAGAGGCGCTCAACGCGTTCCGCAATATCGGCGACCGCCAGGGCGAAGCGTGGGCGCTGCAGAGCCGTGCCTGGCTCAGCTTCAACCAAGGCCTGCTCGACGAGGCCGATGAGCGCTTGCACGAAGCCGAGAAGACCTTCGTCGACATCGGCGACTTCGGCGGGCTCGGTTTCGTACGCGGCCTGCTCGGGTTCGTGCGCATGTTCCAGGGCCGCTTCGAAGAAGCCGGCGCCATCGCCGAGAAGATCCTCACCAGCGAACGCGACCGCAACGACAAGTGGGCGCTCGGCATGATCCACTTGCTCCTGTCGAGCGTGAAACTGTTCACCGGCAAGCCCGACGAAGCGCTGAAGCCCGCGCAAGAGGCGGGCGAGCTGTTCACGATGATCGGCGACAACGAACGGCTCGTCCAAGCACAAGCGACGCGGGCGCGCAGCCTCGTCGCCATCGGCCGCATCGACGAAGCGACGGATCTGTTGCGCAGTTTGTTCGAGCACGGCGAAGACGGATCCCCGATCGGCTTCGGGCCGATTCCCGCGGCGGTGGCGTCGCAACTCGGCGAGCCCGAGATGATGGCGTCGGCGCTGGCGCGACCGAGCCAGACGCAAACGTCGCTCGGCACCGTCGCCGATCACGAGAGCGGCGTGTTGCGCGGACTCCATTCGTTGCTCAGCGGCGATGCGGTGCGCGCGCGTTCGCTGCTCGAGCAATCCGTCGCGGTTGCGTCGAACGAAGGCCAGCGCGCCTACGCCTACGGAGCGCTGGCGATCGCGGCGGCGGCGGCGCGCGATCCCAAGGCGGCGCTCGAGGCCGCAAACAAGGCACTGGCCGCACAGGGCGGCACGTACCTCGACGCCCAGATGGCAAAGACGGGCCAAGCGCTGGCGTTCGCACAAATGGACGACCGGCGCGCGCTCGTCGTCGCCGACGACATCGTCAAGCGCGCCGGCGAAACCACCGACGCGCTGGCGCAGGCGACGGCGCTGCTCGTGCAAGCGAGCGTGGCCTGCGCGCTGCGCGTCGACGACGCCGTCGATCAGGCGGCCGACGCCGACCAGGCGTTGGAGGCGCTCGGGGCCGAATTGCCGGGCTGGCGCGAGGTCTTCTCCGCCGCAGCGACACCCGAAGCGCGGCTGTAGTACCTTCCCTACCGATCGATCGGTAGGGGGACTGGTGGAGCTAGCGCAAGAGATCCGGCGTCTGTCGGCGCGGGAGGGCGGACTGCCCGAGGGGACGGGGCCGACGGGGCCACGGCGGCGCATCCTCGAAGCGGCGCTCGGGCTGTTCGCCGAGAAAGGCTTCGCTGGCGCGTCGATCCGCGACATCGCCGCACTCGCCCAAATGCAATCGGCGTCGCTGTACGCCCACTACGGCTCGAAGGAGCACATCCTCGCCGACCTCGTGCTGATCGGCCACGAGGACCACCACGCGCGGCTGCGCGGGGTCGTCGGGCTCGAGCTGCTGGTGCGCGCCCACGTCCGTTGGCACGCGGAGCACCCGCGGCTGGCGGTCGTCGCCAACGCCGAGTTGCACGCGCTGTCACCCGAGTTGGCGGCGCCGGCGCTCGCGGTGCGCGACGCGTCGACACAACTGTTGCTCGACGCGGTGCGCGCCGGCACCGAAGCTGGACAGTTTGCGCCGATCGACGATTGGTTGGCGGTGGCGGCGATCGGCGGCATGGGCATCCGCGTCGCCAACTGGTTCGACGAGTCGGATTCGATCGAGCATGTAATGGACACGTACGCGGCATTCGCCATGCGAATCGTTGGGGGGCAGAAGTGATTCGGAAGCTGAGCGCGTTGCTTGCGCTGTTGTTGCTCACGTCGTGCACGGGCGCGCGGTTGCCGAAAGAGGTAGCAGCGCGCAACCGCACCGACACCACGCTGAGCGCCAACGAGAGCACCACGAGCACGTCGGTGGACGGCAGCGACCCGCTCGGCGGCGTCACCAACCCGTCGACGTTGCCGTCGCTGCCGGCGAAGGGGAAGGGATCGACGACCGCGACGACGCTGGTCGCGGCCGACACCAGCGCGGTGCGTTCGACGTTGTTCACGCCGAACGAGAACACGATCGGCATCACGAAGGACTCGATCACGCTGTGTGCGCACGCCGCGCTCACCTACGGGGCGGCGTTCAACACCAGCGACAAGGACCTCAACGTCTACTGGAGCGCGATCAACGACGCCGGCGGCATCTACGGCCGCAAGGTCACCGTCACGTACGAGAACGACGACTACAAGCCCGACACCGCGGTGCAAGCGGCGAACGCGTGCAAGCAGAAGAACCCGTTCGCGCTGATCGGCGGCATCGGCTTCGACCAGATCCCCGCAGTGCGCAACTGGGCGGAGACGAACCACGTCCTCTACATCCACCACACCGCCACTGTCGAGGGCACGCAGAACCAGCACTACAGCTTCACCGGTTTGCCGTCGACCGAGAAGATGGGCGAGATGTTCGGCGAGTTGGTGGCGGCGCGTTACCGCGGCAAGAAGGTCGGCATCATCAAGCGCAACAGTCCGAACTGGGAGCCGGGCGTGAAAGCGTTCAAGGCCGTCGCGCAGAAGTACGGCGTTCAGATCGTCGCCGAGGACCCCGTCGACCAGAACCAGGGCAGCTATCAGCAGGAGCTGCTCGACATGTCGAACCACGGGGCGCAGGTCGTGTGGTTGTGGGAGAACGCCCTCGACTCGACCCAGATCGTGAAGCAGTCGAAGGCGCAGGCCTACAACCCGCAGTTCCTGCTCTTCCCGTTCAACCTGACCAGCCAGACGCTCAACAACGACGCCATGAACCCTCCGCTCGTGGGCGTGGCGATGTATCCGGCGTACAGCTTTCACGACTACAGCGGCTCGTTCGCCTCCTACGCGTCGGACATGAAGGAGTTCGAGGCGGAGTACGCGAAGTACCGGCCGAACGCGGATCTCACGGGCTTCGGCGGTGACTTGCTGTTCCTCAACTGGACCGGGATGAAGGGCCTCGCCGTGCTCCTCCAGAAATGCGGCCCCGATTGCACGCGTAACAAGATGGTCGACGTCATGACGTCGCTGAAAGTGGCGCGTCCCTTCCCCGCGAGCTGCGACGTCGACTTCACCCGCCCCGGGTTCCCGCGCATGGGTGGGTTCTCGGTCAACGTCATGCAGACGTATCGCTCGCCGTCGGGCGACGTGAACTGGCGCAACACCGATACCTGCGTCGAGCACCTTCTGTAGCCAATGGGGCAGGTCCTCGTTTTAGGTCTGTTGTCGGGCGGCATCTACGCGCTGTTCGCCGTCGGAGTCGTGCTCGTCTACCGCGGCTCGCGGGTCCTGAACTTCGCGCAGGGTGAAGTCGGCACAGCCGGGCTGTTCCTGGCGACGTGGTTAACCGTGGACCACGGGTTGCCGTGGATTGGCGGCGCGATCGCCGCCATCGTGATGACGGCCGCCATCGGCGTGGCGTTCGAGCGGTTCGTCGTGCGCCGCATGGGTGACGCGCCGCGCGTCTCCGTGGCGGTCGCGACCGTTGGGCTGCTGCTGTTCGTGTCGACGCTGGAACTCATCGTGTTCAAGCTCGGCGGAAAGCCCCGCTCGATCGACGGACCGATCGCCGGCGCCGGGGCGAAGATCGCCGGGGTCGTGGTGTCGCCGACGCAGATGCTGTCCTTGGTCGTGGCCCTCGGGATCGGTGTCGGGCTCGCCGTGTTGTTGCGGCGAACCGACTTCGGCCTCGGCGTGCTCGCCGCCGCGCAGGACACCGCGGCCGCCCGCCTCGTCGGCGTGCCCGTCAACCGCGTGTCCGCGTTCGTGTGGGGCACGGGTGCGGCCGTGACCACGCTGGGTTGCCTCCTCATCGCTCCGGGGTTGGGCGCGTTCGCGCCCGGAGCCGTCAGTCGGCTGTTCCTGTTCGGCTTGGCCGCAGCCGTGCTCGGTGGTCTGACGTCACTGCCGGGCGCGTTCGCCGGTGGCGTCATCGTTGGCATCGTCGAGGCGAGTGCGGGGCGCATCTTCGAGAGCGTGGCTCTGCCGGGCGTCAAGACGCTCGCCGTCTTCGTGCTGTTGCTGGTGACGCTGCTCGTGCGCCCCGACGGATTGTTCGGGAGCAAGGCATGAGCGATCGACCAGGGCTGCGCGTCATCGTCGTAGGCGTCGTCGCGGCGCTGGCGGCACCGGCGCTGGTGCACGCCGGCCTCGTGACGGAGTACGCGGCGTTCGTCATCGGCACCGGCGTGGCGCTCGCCGCCGCCGCGATGTCGCTCAACCTGTTGATGGGATACGCGGGCCAGATCAGTCTCGGGCAGTATTCGCTGCTCGGTGTCGGCGCGTTCATGTCGGGTTGGATGACGCCGGCGACGCGCCTGGGCTTGCCGTTCCTCGTGGCGTTGCCGGCCGCGGCGCTGGCCGGTGCAGCCGCAGCGTTTCTCGTCGGCCTGCCGGCGCTGCGCCTGCGGGGCCTGTATCTCGCCGTCGTCACGATTGCGATGTCGTTCGCCCTCACCGAGTCGATCTTCCGTGCGCAGTCCATCGGCGGTGGCTCGGCGGGTATCGCGTTGCCGCGTCCGCAGGTCAACAACTTCGTCTTCACCCGAAACGGCGACTACCTCGGCATCCTCATCGCGCTGCTCGTCCTGGTGTGGTGGTTCGACACCAACATCACGCGCACGACACTCGGACGCGCCTTTCGCGCCATCAAGTCCGACGAGTCGGTGGCGGCGAGCTTTGGTGTCGACGTCACTGCGTTCAAACTCGGCGCGTTCGCACTGTCAGGGGCAATGGCGGGCATCGCCGGACTGATGTCGGGCCACCTCGTCGGCACGGTCAACAGCGAATCGTTCCAGTTCGAGAAGTCGCTGCTGCTCGTCGTCATCGTCGTCGTCGGCGGGCTCGGCAGTCGCGTCGGTGTGTTGACAGCGGCGGCGTTCTACGCGTTGTTCCCCGTCGTGATGCCGTCGCTGTTCGGCAAGGGCATCCTCGGCTACGACCTCGTCATCGGCGCCTTCGTGCTCATCGTGACGATGGCGCGCAACCCGTCGGGTCTCGCCGGCACGGTGCGCGAGGTCCTGGAGCAACGCACGACACGCGCTGAGGCCGATGCGCCGCCGGATACGACGGCGATGCCGCCGCTGCCGGTGTTGCCGCGGCCGACGGCGTTGCGCGGGGTCGACCACAACGAAGGTGTCGTGCTCGAGTGCACCGACATTCGCGTGCACTTCGGCGGACTCGTCGCCGTCGACGACGCGTCGCTCGCGGTGCCGCGCGGTCGCACCGTCGGGCTGATCGGTCCCAACGGCGCGGGCAAGACGACGTTGTTCGACGTGTTGTCGGGGCGCCGGCAACCCGACTCCGGTCGCGTGCACCTGCTGGGCGCCGACGTGTCGGCGTACGGCGCCGCGCGGCGCGCCCGCGCCGGGCTCGGCCGCACGTTCCAGAACATCGGGCTCGTGCGCGACCTGTCGGTCACCGAGAACTTCTTGCTCGCGCAGCATCACGTGTCGGGCTACGACCCGTTCTCGGCGCTCGTGTACACGCCGCCCGTCGCCCGCGGCGAACGCGAACTGCGCGAGCGCGCCGCTGCGGCGATCGAGGCGCTGGGCTTCCAGCGTTACGCGCGCACTCCCGTCGGCAACTTGTCGATCGGCCAGCAGCGGATCGTCGAACTCGGTGCGGTGCTGCTCACCGCACCCGAGGTCGTGCTGCTCGACGAGCCGGCCGCGGGGATGTCACCGGCGGCGGCCGAGAATCTCGCCGAGCGATTGATCGACCTGCGCGACGCCCTCGGGCGCACGGTGCTGCTCATCGAGCACAACATCCCGCTCGTGATGGCGACGTGCGACGAGCTGTACGTGATGGCAGCCGGGCGGATCATCGCTCACGGCACACCGAACGAAGTCGTGCAGGACGACCTCGTCCTCGAGGCGTATCTCGGGGGTGCGGTATGACGGAACCGATTCTCGAAGTCACCGGATTGGAGACGGGCTTCGGTGCCAGCCAGATCCTGTTCGGCGTCGACCTAACCGTTGGCGAGGGCGAGATCGCCGGCGTGCTCGGACTCAACGGCGCCGGCAAATCCGTCACCATCAAAGCGATCGCCGGTCTCGTGCCGGTGTGGAAAGGCGCGGTCCGCCTGCGCGGACGCGACATCACTCACCTGCCGGCCGAAGAACGCGTCGGCATCGGGATGGGCAACGTCCCGCAGGGCCGCCAGGTGTTCCCTGACCTCACGGTCGAGGAGAACCTGCGGCTCGGCGCGTACACGTTGCGGCGCAAGAACAAGGGGCGCTACGCCGAGTCGCTGTCGAGCATCTGGGAGCGGTTTCCCAAGATGTACGAGCGACGCGGTCAGTACGCCGGGACGATGTCGGGTGGCGAGCAGGCGGCGCTCGCCGTCGCGCGGGCGCTGATCAACGAACCGAGCGTGATCCTCGTCGACGAACCGTCGGCCGGTCTGGCGCCGATCGTCGTGCGCGAGGTGTTCGACACGCTGCGCGGCGTCGCCGAGACCGGCGTCACGATGGTCCTCGTCGAACAGAACGTGTCGGCGGCGCTGAAGCTCGTCGACACCGTCACCCTGCTCCAGACGGGATCGGTCGCGTGGACGGGCCCCGTCAAAGACTTGGATCGCTCGATGCTCACCGAGCGCTTGGGCATCGGAAAACTCCTCGCCCCCACTCGAAAACCCAAAAAACCCCGAACTGGTCCTCCCAGCAACCGCCGGACGGTGAATACGAGGACCAGTTCGGTGAAGAAGGCGGTCAAGAAGACGGCGGTCGCCAAAAAGAAGGCCGTCGCCAAGAACGGTCCCGCACGAAAGAAGGCAACATGACGTTCGAGACGATCGGGGTCCCGGTCATCGGCGGCACGCTGAACGTGGGCGTGCGAGAGGGCCGACAAGGCGCGCCCGCCGTCGTACTCATCCACGGCATCACCGCCAATCACCTCACGTGGGCGATGGTGGCCGACGAACTCGGCGACGACGTCACGTTGCTGGCGCCCGACCTGCGAGGGCGCGCCGGCTCGGCCGCGCTGCCCGGTCCGTACGGCATGCGCAACCACGCGCGCGACATCGCGGCGGTGCTCGACCACGCCGGCATCGACGCGGCGACGATCGTCGGCCACAGCATGGGCGGCTTCGTGACCGCGGCGTTCGCGGTCGATCACCCCGATCGCGTCGCCGGCATCGTGCTCGTCGACGGTGGTGTGACCATCGCGGAAGCGCCGGAAGGTACCGACATCGACGCCGTCCTGACGCAGATCCTCGGCCCGACGATGCAGCGCCTGTCGATGACGTTCGAAGACGAGGCGGCGTGGCTGGCGTTCTGGAAGCAGCATCCGTCGTTGCAGGAGTGGAACCCGGCGATCGAGGCGTACGTGATGGCCGACTTGGTAGGCACTGAGCCGAACCTGCGCTCGGGTTGCAACGTCGATGCCATCCGCGCCGACGGCGCCGACACGCTCGGCGAAGCCGGGCTCCTCTTCCGTCAAGTGAAGCGACCGATGCCGTGGTTGCGCGCGCCGCGCGGCCTCCTCAACGAAGCGCCGCTGTACTCCGATGCCGTCGCGAAGCAGATGGTCGACGAGTACCCGATGCTCGAGGACCACCTCGTCGACGACGTGAACCATTTCACCATCACGCTCAGCGAACGCGGGGCGAAGGCCACCGCCGAAGTCATCCGCACGCAGTTGCCGTGATCAAGCGAGCTGCGCTGCTGGGGGCAGCGGCTCTTCTCATCACGGCGACGCCGCGCGTTGCGAGCGCCGAGCCCGAACACATGCGCCCGCAGGGTCCGGCGAAGGTCGCGTTCGGCGCGGGCTTCCCGCACCTCGTCGATCACGAGTGGAACTTCGCGCTCGGAGGCTTCGGGGGCTCGTCGCCGGGTGCGCCGCGTCGGCACTTCCCGGTCATCTTTGTGCACGGCAACAACGTCGACGCCGCCGACTGGTACGTCGTGCGCGACGACTTCCGCGCCGCAGGTTGGACCGATCAAGAGATGTACGCACTCTCGTACAACGGGCTCGGCGGCGAGAACGGCACCGCGACGACGCGCCCGCAGCCCGAGCGCGATCAGGAACACATCGCGATGGGCTGGGACGGGAACACGCGCATCACCAACAACAGTGTCAACGTGCCCGACCTGTACGACTTCATCCGCGCCGTGCAGACCTACACCGGGTCGCAGAAGTTCTCGCTCGTCACGCACTCGCTCGGCGTGACCTTGGCGCGCAAGGTCTTGAAGGACCATCCCGAATTGCGCAGCAACGTCGTGGCCTTCGTCGGCATCGCCGGCGGCAACCACGGCACGTCGTTCTGCCCACCGGGGTCCGAAGATCAACTCGTCAGCTGCAACGAGATCGCCGCAGGAACCCAGTGGCTCGCCGACCTCAACGGACCGGACGGTTCCGACGAGACGTACGCACCGATCAAGTGGCTCACGGTCTACGACGGCAGCGGCGCCGGCGATCCCGGGTACGCCGGGCCGATGTACGCACAGTCGCCGGCATTGCGCGGCGCGCAGAACCGTACGTATCCCGGCACGTATCACAACGACCTGCGCGTCGACGCGTCGATCGTCGCCGACTACCGCGCCTTCCTCGAACAAGCCGACGCCGCGGCGCACGGGCTCCCCACACCGCCGGCGCCAAAGCTTCTCGCCCGCACGGGTTAAGTAGCGTGCGGGCGTGAGTTCGCACGACGAGTGGGTGAAGCGGGATGCCGCGGTGGTGTGGCACGGGTTCACGCAGATGTCGACGTACGCCGACAACCAGCCGATCATCGTCGAGCGCGCGGAGGGGCGCGAGCTCATCGACGTCGACGGCAACCGCTACCTCGACGCCATCTCGTCGCTGTGGGTCACGACGCTCGGCCACCGCGTGCCGCAGTTGGACGACGCGCTGCGTGCGCAAATCGACAAGGTCGCCCACTCGACGCTGCTCGGTAACGGCAATACCGCGGCCGTCGAACTCGCCGAAGACCTCGCCGCGGTGTTGCCCGTCGAGCGGCCCCATCTGTTGTTCGCCGGAGACGGCGCGGCCGCCGTCGAGCAAGCGCTCAAGATTGCGTTCCAGTACTGGACCAACCAGGGCATCGCCGGTCGCAACACGTACCTGGCGTTCGGCGGCGCGTACCACGGCGACACCATCGGCTCGCTGTCGGTGGGCGCCGGCGGGTTCGGCACCGACGTGTTCAACCCGCTGCGCTTCCCCGTTCTGCGCGCCCCCAACGTCGACGCGCCCGGCGCCTTCGACACCGCAGTCCAGATGGTGCGCGACAACGCGTCGTCGCTCGCCGCGGTCATCATCGAGCCGCTCGTACAGGGCGCCGAAGGTATGCGCCTCTCCCCCGCCGAGGGCGTGCGCGCGCTCTGGGAAGCGTGTCGCGACAACGGCGTGCTGTTCATCGCCGACGAAGTGGCGACGGGCTTCGGTCGCACGGGCACGCTGTTCGCCAGCGAGCAGTGCGCCGTCACGCCCGACCTGATGTGCATCGGCAAGGGTCTGACGGGCGGGTATCTGCCGATGGCGGCGACGGTGGCGAGCGGCGCGGTGTTCGACGCCTTCCTCGGTCCCGACCTGAGCGAGTTCACGCTGTACCACGGTCACTCGTTCTCGGGGAACGCGCTGTGCGCGGCGGTGGCGCGCCGTCATCTCGAGTTGTTCACGGAACTCGACGTGCTCACCAACGTGCGCGCCCGCGCGGCGCAACTGGCGACGCGGCTCGAGGCGGTGCGCGCCCTCGACGCGGTACGTGACGTTCGCCAGCAAGGGCTGATGGCCGGCGTCGAGCTCGCGCCGCCCCGCGACGGATTGCGTTGGGGCCGGCGCGTGTGCGCCGACGCGGTGCGTCGCGGTGTGCTGCTTCGGCCGTTGGGTGACGTCGTCGTGCTCATGCCGATTCTCACCTCGACCGAAGACGAAATCGACCGCATCGTCGACACGCTGGTCGATTCGATCAATGCGCTGGACTGACTGGGTCGACGGCGAACTCGACGCCATCCGCGCCGCCGACCGGTGGCGCGCGCCCGTCGCCCGTGACGGCATCCGCAACTTCGCGTCGAACGACTACCTCGGCCTGACCCAGCACCCCGCGGTGATCGCCGCCGCCCACGATGCCCTCGACAAGAACGGCACCGGCGCGGGCTCGGCGCGGCTCGTCGTCGGCTCGCTTGCCGACCATCACGCGCTCGAAGACGATCTCGCCGAGTGGAAGCGAACCGAGCGCGCCGTGCTGTTCTCGACGGGCTATCAGGCCAACCTTTCGGTGCTCACGACGTTTGGTGGCGCGGGTGTGCGCGTCGTGTCCGACGAACTGAACCACGCGTCGATCATCGACGGCTGCCGGTTGGCGCGCGCGGAGGTGGCCATCTACCGCCACGGCGACGTCGATCACGCGGCGTCGCTGCTCGCCGGCGCCGAGCGCGGCGTCGTCGTGACCGACTCGGTCTTCTCGATGGACGGCGATGTGGCGCCACTCGGCGAGCTTGACGAACTCTGTGTACGTACCGGCTCGCTGCTCGTCGTCGACGAAGCGCACGCCGTGCTCGGACCCGACGTCGCACTGAATAGCGCCCACGTCCGCGTCGGGACGTTGAGCAAGACGCTCGGTTCGCTCGGCGGTTTTGCCGCGGCCTCGGCTCCGATGTGCGACCTGCTCGTCAACCGCGCGCGCCCGTACATCTTCACGACGGCGTCGACGCCGGCCGACACCGCAGCCGCACGCGCCGCGCTCGCAGTGTTGCGCTCACGCGAGGGCGAAGCGCTCGTGGCGAAATTGCGCGGTCACGTGGAACGGGTGCGCGCCGGCCACCCGTCGCCCATCGTGCCCGTCGTGCTCGGCGACGAGCAGGCGGCGCTCGACGCCGCAGCCTTCATGGCCGAACGCGGCCTGTTGGTCCCCGCGATCCGTCCGCCCACTGTGGCTGAAGGCACGTCTCGTTTGCGCGTCGCGCTGAGCGCGGCGCACACCGACGACGAGATCACCCAACTCGTGAAGGCACTGTGCGACCTCGGCGTGTGATCGTCGTCGCGGGAACCGGGACCGAAGTCGGCAAGACGTACGTCGGCTGCGCGGTGATCCACGCGCTGCGCGAGCAGGGACACACCGTGATCGCGCGCAAGCCGGCGCAGTCGTTCGACGAAGGCGACGCGACCACCGACGCCACGCTGCTGGCGGCCGCGACTGGCGAACAGCCTGACGCCGTGTGCCCGAAGCACCGGTGGTATCCGATTCCGATGGCGCCTCCGATGGCGGCGGCCGCGCTGGGGCGTGGCCCGTTCAGCACCGCGGACCTCGTGATGGAGACGAACCAGTCGCTCACCGACGCCGACGTCGCCGTTGTCGAAACGGCGGGTGGCGCGTGGTCGCCGCAGGCCAGCGACGGACTGCACGTCGGTGACTTCGCCGAGGAATTGCGCGCCGACGGCGTGCTCCTGGTCGCCGACGCAGGGCTCGGCGTTATCAACGCCGTGCGCGGCGCGGCCGCGGCGTTGCGCGTGCCGCCGATCGTGTTCCTGAACCGGTTCGATACGGGCAACGGCCTGCACGTCGAGAACCGAGCATGGCTGGCACGCCACGACAAGTTCACCGTGGTGACTTCGGCCGCCGAAGCGGCGGCGATCCTCGTCGCCATCTAGTTTCTGTCGCCGTGACGCCACGCGAACTGCTCGCCGATGCCGCCCGTGCACTGATCGACGAGCGCCGGCAGCTCACGCTCGACGAACTGGCGGCGCTCGCCGCGCTGCCGAGCGAGCACACGGCTGCGCTGGCGGCGGTGGCCCACGACGTCCGGCTCGCGTGGTGCGGTCCGATGGTCGAGGTCGAGGGGATCCTGTCGGTGAAGACCGGGGGTTGCTCGGAGGACTGCTCGTTCTGCAGCCAGTCGTCGAAGTTCGACTCGCCCGTCAAGGCAACTCCGCTGCTCTCGATCGACGAGGTCGTGCAGGCGGCGGAGGAGACGAAGGCGACCGGCGCTACCGAGTTCTGCCTCGTGCTGGCCATCCGCGGCCCCGACGAGAAGATCATGCGGTGGCTCGAAGAGGTCACGCCGATCGTCGTCGAGCGCACGGGCATGCAGGTGGCGGTCTCCGCGGGTGTCCTCGACGAAGAGCAGGCGGCGCGGCTGCGCCGAGCGGGCGTGCACCGCTACAACCACAACCTCGAGACGGCGAAGTCGTTCTTCGGGCGCATCGTGACGACGCACACGTGGGAAGAACGCTTCGAGACGTGTCAGATGATCCGCGCCGAAGGCATGGAGCTGTGTTGCGGCGTGCTGTTCGGCATGGGCGAGAGCGACGAGCAACGTCTCGAACTCATCGGCCAGTTGCGCGACGTGGAGCCCGCGGAGGTCCCCGTCAACTTTCTGAACCCGCGACCGGGCACGCCGCTGTCCGAGCGTCCGCTCGTCGGTGCGCTCGAAGCCATCAAGTGGATCGCGCTGCTGCGGCTCGCGCTGCCGACGGTCATCTTGCGCCTCGCCGGAGGCCGCGAGGTCACGCTGCGCGACCTTCAGGCGATGGGGATGACGTCGGGGATCAACGCGCTCATCGTCGGCAACTACCTGACGACGTTGGGGCGCTCGGCCGAACAGGACCTCAAGATGCTCGAGGACCTTCGCATGCCCGTCGGAGCGCTGACGGCTGCTCTTTAAGCATTGCACCAGTTGCGGCCGCAAGCTCGAGCTGTGCAACAACCAGTGCGCGCGCACGCTCGACCCGCCGCGGTTCTGTCCTCAGTGCGGACGACGGATGACGGTGCGCGTCACACCGAAGAGCTACGTCGCTCGGTGTCGTGACTGTGGCGAGTACGCGCCCGCTCCCTAACCGGGTCGCGCGCGGCCTGCGCATCTTGGTGTGCGGCATCAATCCCTCACCGGCGTCGGCTAACGCGGGCGTCGGCTACTTCCGCAAAGGCAACCGGTTCTGGTCGGCCGCGCTTGCGGCGGGCCTCGTCACCGCCGATCGCGACGCGGACCACGCGCTGCGCGTCGATCGCGTCGGCTTTACCGACTTCGTGGCGCGCGTCGAAGCCGATGCGTCCAAGTTGGCGACCGACGAACTGCGCGCCGGCGCACTCGAAGTCGCCGAGCTGGTGCGCGAGCACAAGCCCGCGGTCGTGCTGTTCACGTCGATCACGGCGTACCGCAGCGCCGTGTCGCGGCGAGCGACCGTGGGCGTGCAGCCCGAACCGTTCGGAGGGCGTCCCGCGTACGTGATGCCGTCGACGAGTGGTCGCAACGCATCGACGTCGCTGGCGCAGTTGACTGATCACATGCGCGCCGCCGCCACGCTGGCCGACACCGCAGCCGCCGCGCGCGGCAACGCGCAGTGGTGTTCGTCACAAGGCGGCGTGCGCGGTCGGTGGACCGACACCTTCTGGTACGCGCCGCGCCGCACGAACGAGTTCTATCCCGACGCGGTGACGTTGCACCCGTACGCCGACATCGACGACGTGCTGTCGCACATCGACCTCTCCCCGGGCGCGTCGATCAAAGACAGCTTCGCCACGCTGGATCTCGCCGCGCACGGCTTCGAGGTCCTGCTCAACGGCCACTGGTATCGCGGCGACTACCAGCAGAAGGGCGGCTTCGACTGGTTCACCGACGACGAGGCGCCGAAGGACACGCCGCCGATCGCGCCGATGCGAGTGTGGGTGAAGCGATGAAACGCGTCGCGGCGCTGGTGCTCGCGCTCGCTCTCGTCGCGGCCGCTGCTGTCGCCCTGCGATGGCGGACGTCGTACCAGCCGCTTCAGATCGACGGCGAGGCGGTGACGTTCGGGGACCACCTGAGCGATGGAGTCGTGCATCCAGGTGGCGCGATCCAGCCGTCGACGTACGTGTCGGGTGACTTCAAGGTCGTCGAGGATGAGCAGGACGACGACGACACCGAACACGTCGCCACCGACTACGTCGACGGTCAGCATTTCGTCGACGCCGTCGCAATCCACAACAGCGGACGAGTGGGCGTGGCGATCACCGGTTTCGAACATCCGCCGATCCACGCGCTCAACGCACTCATCGATATACGGGTAGGCGACCGGCTGCGCGGTGGCGGCACCAGCGTCGTGCATACGAAAGCGTTCCGGCCCTTCACCATCCGCGCTGGCGAGACGCGCGACGTCGTCATTCGATCGCGCATGGACGCGTGCGAGTGGTACGACGCAGGGACCGGAACCATTCTCGAAGGGGTCAGCCTTCGCTATCGCGTGCTCGGACTGTCACGCCGTGCCGACCTTCCCGGACTGGTCCGCGTCGAGATCAAACGCACCGAGGCGAGTTGTCCGCGCACGACGTTCACGTCGAGTGACCACGGCATCGAATTCAAATATCCCGAGGCGTGGCGAGCGCAACAGTTCGCCAGCGAGCCAAAGCTCGTGACCTATCTCAGCAACCAGACGTTGCACGACCCGTGCGTCGACAACTCGTGTGCGAATCCGATCGACACCTTGCCGGCGAACTCCGTCCTCGTGGCGTGGTACGACGGCCCGAAGGGCCGCGTCGCGAGCGAGAACCTGTTCGTCGCCGGCCAGCCGGCGCACAAGACGTACCGCCGCCACGGCTGCCCCGGCATCGGCGACGAGGAGATCACCGTGCGCTTCGACAACCCGGCGCTCACGACCACCTACACGATGAACGCCTGCCTCCGCGGCCCCAACCTCGCGCTCCTTCGCCGCCAGGTCGACGCCATGCTGCGTTCAGTCCGATTCTTGTGATGTTCTGACAAGAAGACCTTGTCAAAACATCACAAGAACGGTTAGTTGACGAGTTTTTCGCGGCCTTCCCAGTAGGGCTGGCGCAGCTTGAACTTCTGCAGCTTGCCGGTGGCGGTGCGCGCGAGCTCGGTGCGGAACTCGACCGACGTCGGGCACTTGAAGTGCGACATCTTCGAACGGCAGTGCTCGATGAGACCGGCCTCGTCGACGGCGGCGTCGGGACGCAGCACGACGAGCGCCTTGATGGTCTCGCCCCACTTCTCGTCGGGCACACCGATCACCGCGACTTCGGCGACATCGGGATGCTGGAACAAGCAGTCCTCGACCTCGATCGACGAGACGTTCTCACCGCCGGTGATGATGACGTCCTTCTTCCGGTCGGCGATTACGACGTAGCCCTCATCGTCGATTGCGCCGCCGTCGCCGGTGTGGAACCACCCACCGTCGAGCGCCTTCGCCGATTCGTCGGGCTGCTCCCAGTACCCCGCGAACACCTGGTTGGTGCGCGCCAACACCTCGCCGTTCTCGTCGGTCGCCATGCGCACGCCGATCGTCGGCAGCCCGGCGCGGCCCAACTTCTGCGCGCGTTCGGTCGGCGTGAGCGCGTCCCACTCCGACGGTGCGCGGTTCATCACGAGCAGCGGTGACGTTTCGGTCAGCCCGTAAATCTGGATGAACTCCCAGCCGAGTTCGGTGTCGACGCGCTCGATGGTCTTGGTCGGCGGTGGCGCTCCGGCGACGACCATGCGTACCGCGTGGCCAGCACCCGGCACCGTCGTCCCCGCGTCGCGGCGCTTCGACGCCGCGTCGAGGATGGCGGCGACGACGGCCGGCGCGCCGCACAACAGCGAAACGCCGTGCTCGGCGATGCGCGCGAGGATGTCTTCACCGTCGACTTTGCGCAGCACCACTTGCGGCACGCCCATCGCCGTGAGCGCGTACGGCATGCCCCAGCCGTTGCAGTGGAACATCGGCAACGTGTGCAGATAGGTGTCGCGGTCCGACACGCCGGCGTGCCATCCGAACGTCGTGGCGTTCAACCAGATGTTGCGGTGCGTCAACTGCACACCCTTGGGGCGCGCCGTCGTGCCCGACGTGTAGTTGATCGACGCCGTGGCGTTCTCGTCAGGTTCCCAAGGCTGCGGCTGCGCGCCGTCCGGCGCGGGCTCGAACAACTCCGCGTCGGCGACGCCGTCGAGCACGATCCGGTGCTTGCACTGCACACCGGCGAGCGCGGGCTCGACCTCGGGGTCGATCAGCAGCACGGACGCCCCGGAGTGCTCGACGATGTAGGAGACCTCCTCGGCGTTGAGCCGGAAGTTGACGGGCACACACACGCGCCCGTAGGCGCTGACACCGAACAGCGTGATCATGAACTTGGCGGAGTTCGGGCTGACGATCGCCACGCGCTCGCCCTGATCGACGCCCATTTTTTCGAGGGCGAGGGCCAAGCCACGGGCACGTGCGTCGAGGTCGCGATACGTGAGACGCCCCAAAGACCCCGTAATTCCGGGCTCGTCGACGACAGCGACGCGGTCCGGGTAGGCCAGAGAGCCCCGATAGAGAAAGTCGCCGACGGTGAGCGGTACGAGCATGGAGGCGAGCGTAGCGAAGCCTCCCGAAGACACGGGGTGGGTAGGTGGCGCATTCTGCCTGCTCACAGACGAGTTCGGCCACGAATGCTTTCGCGTGTTACACCGCTGTAGTACAATGCTAGCTACCGTTTATACAACGCTTGCTGTAGCTAGCGCTTAGTGCTTCTACAGATAGGTGGGCTGGGTCCCCGCTAGCGCTTCCCCGAACTCTTTGTTCGCACGCGACCCCCCGCTACTTCCCCCCACCTCGTACCTATTGCCTACCGAAGGGCTTATTCATCCATGATTGTTCGACGCGTGTTCGCCGGGGCGATGGTCGTCCTCGGCATCTCCGGTTACATCAGTCTCGGGTGTCGCGCACTTCCGAGTGCGAGCCCGACACCGAAACCCCGTACCCAACGTGTTCACCTCGCGGCAGTGGTCACCGCCGAGACTCTCCCGACCACAAGCACCACCGCAGCACCCCCGCCCCCGGCGCCGGTCCAGCAAAGGGCCAGTCGAGCGGCGGTTCGGCCTCGATACGTGGGGCCGGTCACCGATGACACTTTCATCCGCCTTTCATGGTGCGAGGCCGGCGGACGGCCCGACGCCGTGAGCCGGAGCGGTAAGTACTTCGGTGCCTTCCAGTTTTCCTTGGCAACCTGGCACGCCATGGGCATGGGTGGCAGCCCGGTCGACTACGACTACGGCACCCAGCTCGAGGTCGCCAAGCGCCTGCAGGCCCGCTCCGGTTGGGGCCAGTGGCCGGTCTGCTCCCGCAAGATGGGTTTGCGATAGACACACGCCCGTGAAGCTCGAGGCGGCGTTGCAGAAGATCGACGCCGCCAACGCCGAAGATCCGCGCACCCTTTCGGTGCGCGGATCTTCGCGTCCGTGGGCCCTCGGCGAAGGCGAGCTCGCGACGTTGTGGCTCGAGCAACTCGCGCCTGACGCGTCCGACGCGTTGCGCATCGCAGTGCGCGGCCACCACATCCGACGATGGGAAACGCCGCGCGCGTCGTTTCCGGAGGGACGCGCCGGCTACCTCAAGTGGCGCACGCGTCTGTACGACGTCGCGTCGGACCACGTCGGCGACATCATGCGCGACGCCGGGTACGACGACGCGGCGATCGGCCGAGCGCGCGACGTGATGCACAAGCGCAACCTGCGCACCGACACCGAAGCACAGACGTACGAAGACGTGCTGTGCCTCGTGTTCCTCGAGTCGCAGTTCGACGAGTTCGCGTCGCGCACCGACGCCGAGAAGCTCGCCGACATCGTGCGCAAGACTCTGGCGAAGATGAGCGACGCCGCCAAAGCCGCGTGGGAGGAGTTCGCGTCGTGATCGCGGTGCGCGTAGTCGTCGCCGTCGCCGCGTCCGTCTTTCTGTTGCGCACGCTCGTGTCGGCGGTGCGTTCGTTCGTCGTCCCGCGCGACGAACCGACGGCGCTCACGCGCGCGGTTTTCATCGCGCTGCGCGTTCCCTTCGTCGCCGTCGCCCGCCGGCGCGACCACGCGGGCGCCCACCGGCTGATGCGCGCCTACGCGCCCAGCGCGCTGTTGGTGCTGCCGATCATCTGGATGTTCGTGACGTGGCTGTGTTTCGCCAGTCTGTTCTGGGCCCTTGACGGCTCTCCGTGGCGCCACGCGCTCGAGACGAGCGGGTCGGCCGTGACAAGCCTCGGCACGTTCCACCCCGACACGTTTCTTTCGAGCGTGCTCAGCTTTGGCGAAGCCGCGCTCGGCTTGGGGCTGGTGGCGCTGCTGATCACGTATCTCCCGACGATTTACGCCGCCTACCAGCGGCGCGAGCGCGAGGTATCCCTGCTGTCCGTGCGCGCCGGCACGCCCCCGTCGCCCATCGAGATGATCGTGCGGTTCCAGCTCATCGAGTTCCTGGACCTCACCGACGAGATCTGGACCGGTTGGGAAGAGTGGTTCGTCGACGTCGAGGAGAGCCACACCTCGATGGGTTCGCTCGCGCACTTCCGTTCCGGGTTACCGGACCATTCCTGGATCACCGCCTCGGGCGCGGTGCTCGACGCCGCGTCATTGCTGTTGTCGAGCGTCGACGTGCCGCGTCAGCCGCGTGCGGCGTTGTGCATTCGTTCGGGGTACCTCGCGTTGCGGCACGTGGCCGACTTCTTCGACATCCTCTACGAACACGACCCGCAACCCACTGATCCGATTTCGGTGACGCGGCAAGAATTCGACGACGCGCTCGCGCAACTCGCGGCCGCCGGTGTTCCGCTGAAGGCTGACCGCGAACAGGCGTGGCGCGACTTCGTCGGTTGGCGCGTCAACTACGACACGCCGTTGTTGGCGTTGTGCGGACTCGTCTGGGCGCCGCCCGCGCTGTGGAGCGGTGACCGCCCGGCGACCTTCCGCCGACCACCGCTCACGCGGCGCGGCGGGCGCGGCTACGGCACGCGCACCGCACACCAACGCGTGATGTAGCAGCCGCTACCGGTCGGGAACGCCCTCGCACTTCTTCCAGGCGTTCTGATCGTCCGGCGTCCCGTTGTACGGATAGGGCCCGCACGGATCCGCCGTCGTCGGTGGCGGCTCGGTCGTCGCCGTCGTCGGCGGCGGCTGCGTCGTGGGCGGGTGCGTCGGCGGCGGCGTGTCGTCCGTTCGGCGCTCCGTCGTGGCCGTCGTGTGGCGCGTCGTCGTCGGACGGCTCGGCGTCTTGTGATGTCCCTTCTTCGCCGACGGCTTCTTCTTCGCGGTGGGCGACTTCGAGTTGCCACTGTGGTCGCGCGCCGTCGAGCCAGTCGTCGTCTGACCGGTTGTCCCGGAGCGGCCCGTCGTAGAGGTCGACACCCGGCCGGTGCCACAGCCGTTCGCCGACGGACTCTTGCCGTTGGTGGGCACCGCTTCGGACGCCACGCCAGCGGGCAGCACGCCGTCGGCGTTGATGGTCACGGTCACCGTCGACTCACTCAGCGCGCCGTCGGGGTCCAGCGCCTGGTAGTCGATCGTCGCTTGGGGCGGTGCCGGGTCGGCGGGCGTGAACATGACGCGGTCGTCGCTGGCGTCGGTGGGCGTGCCGCCATCGTCGATCGTGGACTCGCCGCCGGTGGTGTTGCGGATCTGGAAGACGAGCGGGTCGCCGTCGGGGTCGGTGTCATTCGCCAGCACGTCGATCGCCAGTGGTGTCGCGGGCTTCGTGGCGACGGCGTCGGCACGCGCGATCGGCGGGCAGTTCTTCGTCGGCGTGGTTTCGACGTTGGCGTTGTTGTCGCCGCGCGAGCGAATGGCGAACACCCCGATCAGGATGATCGCCAGCACGATCGGCGCGGTGAAAAGGGCTCGAGAACGCGGCATGAGGCCGATCAGGTTAGTTGGGTGAGCCCGAGGTCTTCGTACAGGGCGCTG
>JBEEFV010000092.1:0-11778 GCA_041166405.1 Actinomycetota bacterium
GTGCACCGGGTCGACCATCTCGAAGGCGACTTCACGCGCTTGTTCGACGAGGCGCACGTCGCGCCGCAGCGACGCCAGCCGCAGGTCGTTGCGGCCCTTCTGGCGCGTGCCGAGAACCGTGCCTTCACCACGGATGTCGAGGTCTTCCTCGGCGAGGAAGAACCCGTCGGTCGACTTCACCATCGCGTCGAGGCGGCGTTCGCCTTCGGGCGTCGTCGCTTCACCGAGCAGGAAGCACCGCGACGCGTCGGCGCCGCGGCCGACGCGTCCGCGCAACTGGTGCAGCTGGGCGAGGCCGAAGCGATCGGCGTTGACGATCACAATCACCGTGGCGTTCGGAACGTCGACGCCGACTTCGATCACCGTCGTGGCGATGAGTACGTCGACGTCGCCCGCGCGGAACGCCGTCATCGTCGCTTCGCGTTCCTTGGCGGGAACTTGCCCGTGCAGCAGCGCCAGCCGAAGCCCGTGCAGGCGACCCGCGGCCAACTCCTCGTACGTCTCGATCGCGGACGCTGCCTGAATCTTCTCGGAGCCTTCGATGAGCGGGCACACGACGTACGCCTGACGGCCGGCGGCCACTTCCTCGCGCACCGCCTTCCACGCCAGTTCCTCTTCGAGTTCGCCCCGCGCCCACTTCGTCACGATCGGCGTGCGGCCCGGAGGCAACTCGTCGAGCACGGCGACGTCGAGGTCGCCGTACACAGTCATCGCCGCGGTGCGCGGGATCGGCGTCGCCGTCATCACGAGCACGTCGGGGTCCTCGCCCTTGCCGCGCAGCGCGGCGCGTTGTTCGACGCCGAAGCGGTGCTGCTCGTCGATCACGGCAACGCCGAGGTTGTGGAACGCCACGCCTTCGGTGATGAGCGCGTGCGTGCCGATGACGATGTCGACGGCGCCGGATTCCAGTCCCGCCGCCATCTCGCGCCGCTCCTTCGCCGTCGAACGCCCGGTCAGTAAGTCGACGCGCAGTTCGCGCTCGGGCAACAGCGTGCCTTCCTCGCCGGGGACCATCACGCCGCGCAGCAGTGCGCGCACGCCGAGCGCGTGCTGTTCGGCGAGTACTTCGGTCGGAGCCATCAGCGCCCCCTGGTAACCGCCGGCGACCGCGGTCAGCAGCGCGGTGACGGCGACGACGGTCTTGCCGGAACCCACGTCGCCTTGGAGCAACAGGTGCATCGGGTGGGGGCTGCCGAGAAACTGGTTGATCTTGTCGATGACGCGCTGTTGCGCGCCCGTCAACGGGAACGGCAGCGACGCGATGAAGTTGCGGACCAACTCGGAGTCGGTGACGTGCTCGATCCCTTTCGACTCCGCCTCGTAGCGGCGCTTGCGGGCGACGAGCACGGTTTGCAACCGGAGCAGTTCGTCGAACGCAAGCCGCTTGCGCGCCGCCTGGGCCGCCGCCATCGACTCGGGCGCGTGGATCGTGCGCATCGCCCATGTGCGGTCGACAAGGTCGAGCCGGTCGCGCACCGCTTCCGGGAGCGGGTCGGCCAAGTCGCCGGCGCGCCGCAGCGCCTGTTCGACGAACTTGCCCAACTCCCACGTGTTGAGTTGCGCCTTCTCCGACTGCGGGTAAACGGGCACGACTTTGCCCGTCTTGTCGCCGATCAGGTCGACGACGGGACTCGCCATCTGGCGTTTGCCTCGGTACAGCGTGAGCTTGCCGAAGAAGACCGCCTCGGTGCCGGCGACGAGCGTCTTGGCGCGCCACGGCTGGTTGAAGAACGTGCACGTCATGTAGCTCGAGCCGTCGAACACGTCGATCTCGACGAGTGACTTCCCGTTGCGCGTGCGGCGCGTCTGCACGCGCTTGACGGTGGCGAGCACCATCGCCTCTTCGTCGACGCGCAAGTCGCGAATCGAGCTTTGCTGTGTGCGATCGATGTAGCGACGCGGGTAGTGCATGAGCAGATCGAGGACGTTCTCGATCTCGAAGACCTCGAGCGCCTTGAGCTTCTCGGGGCCGACGCCGGTCAGCCTCGTCACCGGGATGTCGGCGAGCTCCGGGAGGCTCTTACTCACTCGATAGAGAGTAAGTAGGGGTACAGCGGTTGACCGCCATGGTGCACCTCGACGGTGGCCTTCGGGCGGTGCTCGTTGATCCACTCGGTCAGTCGCCGCGTACTCGCGGCGGTGGCGCCTTCGCCTTCGATGAGCGTGATGATCTCGTGATCGTCGGTCGCGAGCTTGTCGACGAGCCCGGACACGGCGTCGTCCAGTGTCGAGGCGACCACCGCGATGCCGTCGCGGCTGATGCCGAGATAGTCGCCTTCGGAAATCGCGCCGACGTCGGCCTCGCTGTCGCGCACGGCACGCGTGACCTCACCGGATATGACACGGTCGGCGCAGCTGGTCATCGCCGCGGCGTTGTCCTCGGCGCTGGCTTCGGGGTCGTACTCCATCAGCGCAGCGAAACCTTCGGCCACGCCCACCGTCTTCACGACGCGCACCGTCTTGTCGGTCAGGTCCTGCACCTGTTCGGCGACGGCGATGATGTTCTTGTTGTTCGGCAACACGATGACGGCGTCCGCGGGGGCGGCTTCGACGGCTTCGAGGATCTGCGCGGTCGACGGGTTCATCGACTGGCCACCGGCGACGACCTGCTGCACACCGAGGCTGCGGAAGATGCGGCGGATGCCGTCACCGGTCGCTACCGCGACCACGGCGGTCGGAACGGGCGTGCGATCGCCTTCCTCTACGGGTTCGGCCTCACGGACCCAGCGCTCTTCCTCCACCTGTTCCATGAGGTCGGTCACGCGGATGTTCTTCGGACGTCCGGCGTCGAGCGCGGCTTCGACGGCGGCACCGATGTCGTCGGTGTGAATGTGGCAGTTCCAGATGCCGCCACCACCGACGACGACGATCGAGTCGCCGATGCCCGCCCAGACTTCTTTGAACGCCGGGATCGTGGCGTCGTCGGCTTCGAGGAAGTACATGACTTCGTAGCGGAGGTCGCCGACGTGGTGTTCGTCGCCGTGCAGGTCCGCCAGCGCGGCGGCGTCGAAGGCGGGCGCGTCGTCGAGTTGCTCGGGTGCCTCGGGCAGCGGGCGGCCGTCCACGACCGACAACGCGGCGTCGAAGAGCAACAGCAGTCCCGCGCCACCGGCGTCGACCACGCCTGCCTGCTTCAAGACCGGCAGCATGTCGGGAGTGCGGGCGAGGGCATCGTCGCCGCCCGAGCGCGCGGCCTCGATGGTTGCCAGCAAGTCGCCGCCTTCGCCGGCGCGGGCCGCAGCCGTCTCCGCGGCTTCGCGGCACACCGTGAGGATCGTGCCCTCGACGGGGCGCATCACCGCGCCGTACGCCGCCTCCGCGGCACCCGTCATGGCGCGGGCGAACTCGAGGCCGCCGGCGCCGTCCGGCGGCGCCGCTTTGCACCCGTCGGCCAGCGCGCGCAGCACTTGGGACAGGATCACGCCGGAGTTGCCGCGGGCGCCCATCAGCGCGCCGTGGCTGATGGCCTGGCACACGGCGGCCATGTCGTCGGGCTTCACGGCCTCGAGGTCCTTGCACACCGACTCGAGCGTCAGCGCCATGTTGGTGCCGGTGTCGCCGTCGGGCACCGGGTAGACGTTGAGGCGATTGACCCGTTCGCGGTGCGCCCGCAGCGCGTCGCGGAACCCGTTCATCACCGCGACGAGGTCGCCGGCGTTCAGACGGGTCAAGGTCGGCATTGGGCCTGAATGTAGTGGCCTGCTAGCGTTGACTCCCCTATGGCAGCGGTATGTGAAGTCTGCGGGAAGCACCCGAGCTTTGGTCACAACGTTTCTCACTCACAGCGCAAGACCAATCGTCGCTGGAGCCCGAACATCCAGCGCATCCGCGCGCTCGTGAACGGGTCCCCGACGCGCATCAACGTGTGCACGGGCTGCATCAAGTCGGGCAAGGTCACCAAACCCCCGATGAAGACCCGCTCCGCCAGCTAGCCGCAACTTCGGTTCACAGTCCGCCGGGGTTGGCCGCCGGCACCCCTTTGCCGATGCGGACGCGCGCCTCGATGGCGCTCGTGACGGCCGCTTTGCCACGGCGGCACGCCGACGTGACGTCGTCGCCGAGGGCGAGGCCGGCTGCGATCGACGCGCTGAGCACGCAGCCCGTGCCGTGGGTTTCGTCGGTGACGACCCGCGGCGACTCCAGCCACACAGGGCCCGGCTGACCCTGCAGCAACAGGCAGTCGCGTGCCGGACCGCTACCGACGTGGCCGCCCTTGACCAGCGCGGCGCCGGCGCCGGTTTCGAGCAGCGCGCGCGCGGCGCGGACCATCGAACCGTCGTCGACGACCTCGATGCCCGTGAGCGCGCGCGCCTCGTGCGCGTTGGGCGTCACCACCGTCGCCTTCGCCAGCAGCTCGGCGTAGTCGGCGTCACCGTCGAACAGCGACGCGCCGGTAGTGGCGACCATCACCGGGTCCACGACCAGCGGGATGCCGAACGGCAACGCCGAGGCAATCGTGACGATCATCTCGGGCGAGCCGAGCATCCCGGTCTTGATCGCGCCGACGAGCAGGTCGTCGCACACCGCGTTGATCTGCGCTACGACGATGTCAGCCGACAGCATCTCCACGGCCTCGACGCCGCGGGTGTTCTGGGCCGTCACCGCCGTCACTGCGCACGCGCCCCACACGCCTTGTGTCGCGAACGCCGCGAGGTCGGCGGACACGCCGGCACCGCCCGACGAGTCGACACCGGCGATGGTCAACGCAACCTTCACAGTTGGTGGTCCCAGCCGCGCGGCTCGATCGCGTCGCCGCGATAGCTGACGCCCGCACCCTCGACGCATGATCCGATGCGCGTCCATCCGTCGATGGAAGTCGGCGAGCACGCCACGAGCACGAAGTCCTCGCCGCCGTGGAGTGCGTCGTCGAGCGTGGCTTGTTCCGCCACGGGGACGTCGTCGAGCGCGACGCGCACGCCGGACGCGTCTGCGATGCGCGCGCAGTCGGTGATCAGGCCGTCGGACACGTCGATCAGCGCCGTGGCGCCCGCGGGTCGTGCGCCGAGATAGGCCATCGGTCGCCGGTGAGCCAAACCGCCGCCGGCGCGCAGATCACGCGCGGCGGCACCGAGCGCCCCGCTGACGTAGACGCCGTCGCCGACGCGGGCGCCCGAGCGCAGGATCGGCGCGTCGTCGGTGTGGCCGAGCACGGTCACGGTCACGACCGTCGTGGCGCCGCCGGACAAGTCGCCGCCGACGACTTCGCCGTCGACGACCGCGCACGCCTCGGCGACACCGTCGAAGAAGCCGTCGACGTCGAAACCGCGTCGCGCCACGAGGGAAACGAGGAACCACGCCGAGCGGCCGCCCATGGCCGAAATGTCCGACGCGTTCACCATGATCGACTTCCACCCGACGTCAGCGGCGCTGCTCCACTCGTCTCGCCAGTCCACGTCCTGGACGAGCGTGTCGGTCGACGCGAGCAAGCCGTCAGGCAGAACCGCAGCGTCGTCGCCGACTGCCGGAAACCGCTTCGCCAAGCGCGCCAACACTGCGGATTCGCGCTGCGTCGGTTCGTCGCTCAGAGGGTGCCTCCGGTAGTTTGGGTGGGCTAGTTACCGCTGAGCGTAGGCATCGCGCTGAGGGAGGCCATGAGTTGCAAGGCGTTGTGAAGTCGTATGACCCCGACACGGGCATGGGCGCGATCATCACCGACACCGATCGTGCGAACTACGACCTCGCCGCCAACGCGCTCGCCGGATCGATCTTTCGCATGCTTCGCCCGGGCCAACGGGTCGTGTTCGACCTCGACGGCGAGGGGCGCGCGACCGCGCTTCGGCTGGGATCGGAAGTCGACATGGGGGCTCCGCCGCCCCCACCGGGTATTAACCCGGATGCTGACGCACCTAACGAGGTCGAGGTCTGAGATCGATGGGAGCCACCCCGCTTACCACCAACAAGTCGCTGCTCAATTGGGTCGACGAGATCGCCGCGCTCACCACGCCTGACCGCATCGAGTGGTGCGACGGATCGGCGGAGGAGTACGACCGTCTGTGCCAGGAGCTGGTGGACGCCGGCACCTTCACGAAGCTGTCCGACGCCAAGCGACCGAACAGCTACCTGGCGCTCTCCGACCCGGCGGACGTGGCGCGCGTCGAGGACCGCACCTACATCTGCGCCGAGAACGAAGGCGACGTCGGCCCGACGAACAACTGGCGCGACCCCGCTGAGATGCGCGACACCCTCAACGGGCTGTTCGCGGGGTGCATGAAGGGCCGCACCATGTACGTGGTGCCGTTCTCGATGGGCCCGCTGGGCTCGCCGATCTCCTACATCGGCGTCGAACTCACCGACTCGCCGTACGTCGCAGTGTCGATGCGGATCATGACGCGCATGGGGCAGGCCGCCCTCGACGTGCTCGGCGACGGACCGTTCGTGCCGTGCGTGCACTCCGTCGGTGCGCCGCTCGCTGACGGCGAGGCCGACGTGGCGTGGCCGTGCAACGCCGACAACAAGTACATCGTCCACTTCCCCGAGACCCGACAGATCTGGTCGTTCGGGTCCGGGTACGGCGGCAACGCGCTGCTCGGCAAGAAGTGCTTCGCACTGCGCATCGCATCCGTGATGGCGCGTGACGAAGGCTGGCTCGCCGAGCACATGCTGATCCTCAAGCTCACGAATCCCGACGGGATCGTGAAGTACATCGCCGCCGCGTTCCCGTCGGCGTGCGGCAAGACCAACCTCGCGATGCTCGTGCCGTCGTTGCCGGGTTGGACGGTCGAGACCGTCGGCGACGACATCTGCTGGATGAAGATCCGCGACGGCCAGCTCTACGCCATCAACCCCGAAGCGGGCTTTTTCGGCGTGGCGCCCGGTACCGGTCCCGACACCAACCCGAACGCGCTGGCCACGCTCACGGAGAACTGCATCTTCACGAACACCGCGTCGACCGATGACGGTGACGTGTGGTGGGAAGGCCTGACCGAGGACACGCCCGCGCACCTCACCGACTGGCTCGGCAACTCGTGGACGCCGGAGTCGGGCACCAAGGCTGCGCACCCGAACTCGCGCTTCACGGCACCGGCGTCGCAGTGCCCGACGATCGCACCCGAATGGGAAGACCCCGCCGGTGTGCCGATCTCGGCAGTGCTGTTCGGCGGCCGGCGCGCGTCGGTCGTGCCGCTGGTGCACGAGGCGTTCTCGTGGAACCACGGCGTGTTCGTCGGTTCGATCATGGCGTCGGAGACGACCGCCGCACAGGCCGGTGCCGTCGGCAACCTCCGTCGCGACCCCTTCGCCATGCTGCCGTTCTGCGGTTACAACATGGCCGACTACTTCGCGCACTGGCTGAAGATCGCATCGCTCGCCGACGCGTCGAAGCTCCCGAAGATCTTCTACGTCAACTGGTTCCGCCGCGACGCCGAGGGCAACTTCCTGTGGCCCGGTTACGGCGAGAACAGCCGTGTGCTGGCGTGGGTGTTCGACCGCGTGAACGGTACGGGCGGCGCCGTCGAGAGCCCGATCGGTTACCTGCCGGCTCCGGGTGCGATCAACGTCGACGGGCTCGACATCTCCGAGGAACAGATGACGGAGCTGCTTTCCGTAGACACCGAAGAGTGGCGCGCCGAGGTTCCGTCGATCGAGGAGCACTACGCCGTGTTCGGTGATCGCATCCCCCACGAACTTCGCGACGAGCTGGCTGGCCTCGAGAAGCGCCTGTCGGACTAGCTTCTCGGCATGTCCGTTAGCGCGTTCATCCTGATTCAAACCGAAGTCGGCAAGGCAGCCTCGGTCGCCGAGGAAGTCGGCAAGATCGAAGGCGTCGTCTCCGCCGAAGACGTGACCGGACCGTACGACGTGATCGTGCGCGCCGAGGCCGGCGATATGAACGACCTCGGCAAGATGGTCGTGAGCAAGGTGCAGTTGATCGACGGGATCACCCGCACCCTCACGTGCCCGGTCGTCAACCTCTAGACGACGCCGCCGAGCACTTCCGCACCCACGGGTGGGTGCTCGTTCCGTCGCTTGTTCCCGAACCAGACATCGCCGCCGCGCAGGCGAAGCTGTTCGAGCTGTACCCGACGCCTGAGGAAATTGCGTCGGGCGAGCGAACGCCGCGCACTGCCCCGTACCTCGACGCCGACGCGTCGTCGGGCACGTGGGGCACCGGCGACCGACGCTTTGTCCCCGGACAATTCGTCGGGCTGAAGGAGGCCCCCTTCGGCGACGCCGCGCTCGACGTACTGCCCGTGCACGATCGGATCCTCGACCTGGTCGAAGCGCTGCTCGGCACGTCCGACATCCGGCTCTACCAAGCGGAAACCTTCGGCAAGTACACCGGCGTCGCGCCCTACGCGCAGCCGTTGCACATCGACGAGACCAACCACTCGCTCGTACCGCCGCGACGCGACGGCACGGATCGTCAGGTGCAGCTGTTCCTTTACCTGAGCGATGTCACCGAAGAGCGTGGCGCCACGCGCGTCGTCTCCAAGACGATCACGGGCGATGTCGCCAACGAGCGGTTCTATTTCCACAACGCCGGCCCAATTCGCTTTGATGCCGACGAGGTCGCGGCGGCCGGCGCCGCCGGATCCGTGCTCGCGTACTCGGCCGACACCGTTCACCGCGGCGCCGACATGGTGGAGCCGGGCGCGGGCCGGTTCTTCTTCAACCTCGGCTACCGCCAGGGAGGCGTCGACTGGACCGGCGACCTGCCGTGGCCTCGCCGCGGCATCGAGCCCTTCGTCCATCTGTGGTTGCAGCAACTCACGGCGCGCCAACTCTGCGCCATCGGCTTCCCGCCGCCCGGGCACCCGTACTGGGACGAGACGACGCTCGCCGCCACGCAGGCGCGCTACCCCCAGATGGACCTGTCCGGCTTCCGCTAGCGGGCCGTGCCGACCAAGACCGCGCGAATGCCGAGGCCCATGATGAACAGGCTGAAGGCGCCGTACCACAGGTAGACCTTTTGCAGCTGCTGGCGGTAGCTGTAGGCGAGGCCGACGGTGATGATGGCGACGAAGCCGTAGAACATGTGGAACTTCGGCGGGTCGATGTGCTGGCCGCTGACGAGCGCGACACCCAAGCCGACCTGAATGAACACCGCGACCTCGGCGATCGCGGTGAACCACCACAGCGCCCGGGTGCGCAGCGCCGGCCAGCGGTGCGCGCCGAACGCCCACAGCCCCGCGAGGCCATTCGAGGTGATCGTTACCCAAGCCCACGCGACGTGAACGTCGCGCAGGGTCGTCGCCAGCAACTAGCTGTTGTCTTGCGCGGCGCGGGCCATCTCGGCCATCGCCTGCGCTTCGGCGCGCGCCTCGGCGGCAACGTCGACCAGTTCGGTGATCTCTTCGTCGGTGAAGCCCGCGAGGTTGCGGAACTTGCGCGCCAGGTGGATCGGTGCGTCCTCGTCCTCGCCGCGGAAGCCGCCGAAGCTGAAGAGCTTGTCGACGGTGCGCTGGAAGTCGAGGGCCTGCTGCTGGCGCTCGGGGTCGTTGGCCGTGATCTTGCGCAGCCAGTCCGAACCCATCTTCACGTGGGTGACTTCGTCGGCCAGCATCCAGTCTTCGCAGAAATACAACACCGGGTCGTTGGTGCCGCCGCCGTAATCGCGCATGGTGTTGAAGACGTCGATCGCCAGACCTTCGAGGGCGCGGTTGACGCCGGTGAGACGCAGGACGGGATCGGCGTTACACGCCGCTTCGAACAACAGCACCTGCTCGGCGAACTCGCCGATGTAGGTGCCCATGTGCTCGCCGAGCTTGATCGAGATTTCGCAGTGACGGGCTTCGTCCCAGCACTGACGGGCCATGTCGAGCTTGAGCTCGAACGGGACCTCGGTACCGACCTCGAAGTCGTAGCACGTGCGTCCGGCGCCTTCGAGCGCCTGGATCTCGCCCACGAAGATGCTGTGCATCAGCTGACGCGCGCCGTCGGGCGCATCGGGGTCCTTGGGGTCGAACCCCAAACCGGGCCGGCTCTCGTTGCCATTGCGCGGGTCGAAGACGACGTCTTCGATGCGAATCCGCTCGAAGCGCTGGTCGCGAGCCAGGTCGTCGACCGACAGCATCTTCTTCATCTAGGACTCCCTCTCGAGTTCTCTCGCCGAAGTGTAGGCCTTCAGTCGGGTTTCGGAGAGAACGCGGCCGCCACGAGCTCGCCGAACAGGGCGTCCGGGTCAGGAGTGTCGGCGCCCTTCTTGCGGAACCAGCTGAGCAGGTTCCGGCAGTCGCGCTGCAGGAAGTCGAGGGTGTTGGAGTTGTACTGCGCCGCCCGGGTCACGTCGGTCAGCTCCGCCGCCTGCGGCAGATCGATGACGTACAGCGTCTCGCCCCACACCAGCGTGTTGTACGCCGAGAGGTCGCCGTGCACGACGCCCGCGCCCGCCAGACCCCACAAGATGGCGACCGCTTGGTCGCGCAAGTGGTTGAGCAGTTCGCGGTCGGGGTGTGACTCGGCGAGGCGCGGCGCGGCACCGTCGTCGTCGCCGAGGTACTCGAGCATGAGTTCGGTGCCTGCCAATTGCACGGGATACGGCACGGGCAATCCCGCGTCCCACAGCCGACACAGCGTCTCGAACTCGGCTTGCGCCCACACGCCGGCGCGCGCCGCCGAGCCGTAGTTCGTCTGCTTTTTGATGGCACGCGCCGTGCGCCCGTCGCGGGGCTCCTTGCCCATGCGATAGGCGGCGTCGTTGCGGAACGTGCGGTGATTGGTGTCGCGATAACGCTTGGCCGCCAGCAGGTTGCGCTGGTCGAGGTACGTGCGCTCGACGATGGCGACGTCGGCTTCCTTGCCTGACTTCAGGTCGCCGAGGTCCTCGTCGCGGGCCTCGTCGCTCGTGATCACCCAGTCCGGCACGGGCTCGGGACCGTGTTCGGTGCCGACGGAGTTGTACGTCGACGCGCCCGGGTCGGGAACGTCGTCGTCCCACCGCGCCTTGGGGCGGCGGATCAGATAGACGTAGTCGTCGTTCTTTGCGGTTTTGCGGAACGCCACCTTGTCAGGTGCCGCGTCGTGGTGCATGCGAGGCAATGCAATGCGTCCTTTGATGAGAGCAGTAGGTGGGACGGACAGCCCGTCCGCGCTGTGCTCCGTCAGGCAGCGTGACGAGCGAGGGCGCGAAGTGATGCGGTGTTGCCGGTGACAATGGCAGTCCGGGACATCAGCGCCTCCTTTCGCTCGAAGTTGTGGAGAGTCTGACCGACGAGCGGCCGCGCCGCAATGATTTACAGATCGGGGTCGCTGAAATCGATGTGCATGTCGGGCATATCGGGCGTCGCGGGTTCGACAGCCACGGGCCCCGAAAGATCAATCTGCTCGTACGGATCGGGCGCCACGGCCCGCGGCGGGTCTGGTGCGGGCTGCGGCGCCGGCTCCGGTTCTGCCTCGACCGCTGGCTGCGTCGCGGCTGCGACGGATTCGGTGGGCTCGTGCTCGGAGTGCTCGTGTTCGGAGTGCGCGCGTTCGCGGCGTTCGCGCTTGCGCCGCGCCCGCGCGGTCTCGACGGCGCCGACGGCAGCCGTCTCGGCGGCGGCGTCATCCCACGACGGCCCCCAGTCGGTCGTCGGCGGCAGAACGGATTCGGGCGGCGCGTGCACGGACTCGTCGGCCGGCGGGAACAACGCGGGCACGGCCATCGTGTCGTAGGTGGACTCGAACGACGGCGGTCGGCGGCGGCCGCGGAATCCGGCGACGGCGATGCCCGTGAGACCGAGACCGGCGGCGACCAGCGCGACGAGCGGCAGCTTCGAAGTGTCCTTGTCGTGCTGGGTGGGCAACGCGACGGGGCCGGCCACGCGGTCAGACGTCGTCGGAGGGTCGGTGACCGTCGTC
>JBEEFV010000093.1:0-94165 GCA_041166405.1 Actinomycetota bacterium
CCGAGTCCGCCTCGCCCATGAGCCAATCGTCGTCCTCACCGACCGGCAGCACGAGATACAGCCCGCCGACAAAGAGAATCACCGCCGCGTCGATCGGCTCGTCCTTATCGTTCGCCGGCCCCGTGTAGATGACCACTCTGGTCGAACACAGTTGACGCGCCGACTTCCAGCGTGTTGGACAGGACCCAGATGGCCGCGGCGCTACAGGTGCTCGGAATCGACCGGGACGAAGCAGAGGAGCTTCTGTCGCTTGTGGATCGCGAGGGAACAAGTGAGCCGGGTCTGACGGTCGAAGAACTGTTGGCCGACAACCGAGCCGGTCCGAATGAAACTCACCTCACTCTGGACGAAGTGCTTCGCAGGTACGCGGCCCTGCCAGACGAGCAAAGCGAGCCCCCACGAAAACGACGGTGGCGCCGCTAACAGTTCGCCGAGTGACCGGGCGCGCATAAGTGCCGGTTGCGCGCGCCCACAGCCACGTTCAGGTCGGTCGCGACGCGCTACGCAGCTGCGTGACGCGCTCGAACGCCGTTGGGTCCGCGCTGTTGATGAGACGAGCGACGCATTCCGACGCGGCCTGTACAGAGATAGCCGTCGTGTCGAGCACGAGGTCGTACTCGACATCGCGGTGAACCAGCTCGGCCAACCCGCGGGCGAGCCCGGGCTGGCGATCCCCGCGTGCCTCCTCGCGAGCGACGGCGACGGCCTCGTCGCAAACAACTCCCACCAACCACACCCGCATGCCTTTGAACGCGTCGATTAGAGACTCCAGCAGCTGCTCGCAGACAATCGCTTCGTCAAGGACGAGGCTGAACCCCTGTCGCACCAGCGTCGCTTGGGCTTGGTGCCACGCCCGGGCGATCTCTATGGCAGTCGGACCGAGCCGGATCACGGTCCCGTCGGCGATTGACTCGAAGTACGGGCCATCGCGGTGGCCATGCAGTTTTATCGGCATGCTCATCAGCACGACGTCCAACCCCGAGCAGACCATCGGGCGATCGAGAGTCATCGGAAGCCACTGCGCGATCGACGACTTTCCCGCGCTCGACGTCCCGTTCAGAATCACCACATCAGGTGACGACGCGGAACGCTCCATATGCCAGTTAACTCCGCGCCGCGACCCGCAAGCGAGAGAACTAGACCGAAGGTACCTGCGCCTCCTGTTTCCCCGCAGCGCTTAAGTGCCGATCTTGTACGGGCGGCATCCGGCATCATGCGCTTAGCCCCTCAAAGGCCTGGCACGCACGAGCGATAGGACAGTGTGACTTCGACAATGGCTAGAGCGCGACGAGGCGGGTTGCTTCCGCAGGTGGCCGCGGTCTTCATCGTCGCATCCGCGTTAGCGGCCTCGTGCGGCAACGGCGGGCCCGATCGGATCGAGGTCCGCGTGATGTCGGCAAGCCTGCGCGACGAGTCCACCCTCGTCCTCAGCGGCGGCCTCTGTGCGTTACGCGACAAGCGCGTGGCTATGTCGGAGAGCCCTGACCGCGTATCGGTGAGAATTACCGCGAAGAACCCTGGGGACGGTCCGCACGGTCTCTGCCTTGGCGGCACAGTCGTGCATCTCAAAGCTCCCCTCGGCGGTCGATTGCTAATCGTCGGCCAGGACCAACGCGAGGTGGCAGTCGAGAATCGTGAGGCCCCGTAGCCGCGCGCATACGTGCCGTTCAGGCGCGCGACGGCTCCGGTTAGCTGGTCCGGGTTTTTCGAGACGCGGAGTCTTTTCGATTGCGGCGTCGTCGGACGTATCGGGCGCCCAGGAGAGGAAGCGGGAGCGCAAAGGCGCTGGCGAACGCGTATCTGCCTACGGAAGCGGACTCGGCCGCGGGGTCGCAGAAGCAAGACTTTGACGGGTCGGTCCGCGCGTACCTGATGGTGATGAGCGCACCACGTTTCAGACTCAGGAGGTTGCCGTGGTTAATCCCATCGCCGGTGCCCCAACCCGAGTACACGTGGTTGTTCACCGCGTACCGGTAGTTCACCGCCGGGTCGCCGCCGAAACCGTTGATGAAGGTGCTGGTGACTTCGCCGTTCGCCCGGACTGGGTCGCGCGCCAGCGCGGACGGAAACGTGGCCATTGCGACAACGCTCCAAACCGAACTGACGAAAGCAATGGCCGCGACGATCCACATAACCCAAGCTCCGAGGAGCCGGACGCGAAACCGATCGCGTGTCACCGTGTGAGTCTCCCGTGGCGCACCAGTCGCGCGGTGTCACCCGCTCATAAGTGCCGATCTCGCGCACCCGATCTGCGTCACTCGGCGGACATGAGGTCGAGTTTTGCCAGACGTCGACGTGCGTAGTCAGGCGCCGTGGTCCAGAACAAGGCGGCCTCCCAAGCATGGGCAGCTCCGACCGCCGCGTTGCGCTCGGTCTGCGACAGGCCGCTCACTTCGGCTGGGAGCGCGGAGAGATCGAGCAGAGGAACGTCGAGTCGCGCCTCGTCCCAGTCCAGGAGGACGACTGCACCGTCGACAACCCTGACGTTGGTCGGGTTCGGATCTCCGTGGATAATTGTGCGACTAGACCCGGCGAGTCGCTCCCACGCGGCGCGGCAACGAACTAGTACGTCGTCAGGTAGCTCCGTGAGATCCACGGGACCGGCCTTCGTTTCAGTGACGAGATCGACACAGGACCGCCATCCAGGCCGTTGTGTCGTCCCCTCCGACGTCGCGTCGTGGAGTCGTCGTAGGTAATCCGCGACCTTGTTCCAGTCGGCATCATCTTTTGGCATTTCTCCGTCGACCAGTTCCATCAAGATCACGGTGCCGGCGCGAAGCCGCCCGTCGCTCGTGGGTACGAGGCGGGGCACATTGAGGCCGGTGGTTCGCAAGTACTGGAGCAACTCGATCTCCCAGTCGAGGTCATCTGTATCTCGGCTGCCGAGTCTCGCCACCGTCCTTCGACCGTCGAACTCGACTTCGCGGACTTCATTGACGGTGCCACTGCCCACCGGCTCGCCAAGTTGTGCACCGTTCCACGCTCCCAACGCGTCCCACGCACCGCTCGCCGAAGCCGTTCCAACGGCAGTTCGGTCTAGCGGACCTGGCTCCTCGGAGGTAGCGCAGAAGTGCGGATCTCGCGGACCGTCCCCGCTGTCGCTCTTTGATACGGTTCCACGGAACCGCTTTTCGAGCCATCTGCATTGCGACCCTTCCAATGACGTGGAACTCCACGCGGGAGACTCGTCCTGATGTTTCGCAGACTCGGGCCGTTGCGAGTGACGTTGCTGGCGCTCCTTGCGCTCATCGCACTGTTCACGATCGCCGCGGGGACAACCGGTATCAGATGGACCACTTGGCACGGTGGCCACGGTGTCCGCTCAGGAGAACAGTGGCTGTTGGTGACTTCGCACGTCGCGATGGCCATCACTCTCGTCATCCTGACCACAATCGCGGTGGTCGTAGTGAGGTCGGGGCCCCGCTCATAGGTGCTGATCTCGGGCTGTCCGTCCGGCGATGATCCGTCGGTGACGAAGCGTCGAACGGGGTTCTGGGACCGGCTGCCAAGAGTGCTCTATCCAATCATCGACCGACGCGAGAACGAAGCGACGGTCTTCACGATCGCCACCAACCGATTGCAAGGTTCGCGAGCCGTCGGAGGCCGCCTAACTCTCACGAGCCAGAGGCTGGCGTTCACACCACACCGCCTTGAGTTCCGCGCGCAATCGTGGACGAGCGACTTGTCAGAGGTACGCCGCGCGCGCACCGAGCCAAAGGGGACCGGAGTGTTCGACGGAACCCTTCGCGTTCGATTAGCGGTCGAGACGACGCAAGCGATCGAGTTCTTCGTCGTCAAAGACCCTGCGGCGGTTTCGGGCGAGATCAATGCCGCGCTCAGCGCATAAGTGCCGATCGTGTGCGAGCGAGAGTGCCGTTACGGCACTCGTCAACAGCCGCCGAGCGCACGCATAAGTGCCGATCAGGTGTACGGACGATCGGCAATCATCTGCAGATGTCAGTGACGCTCGGCCACGGCCCCACCCGTTTGGTACTACGCAATCCGTCCTTTGACAGTGCCGGGGCCGGGACCGTGCTCGCCGAACTCGTGAGCGATAGTGGACTCAGTGCGGCCACGGACGTGTACAGCTTTGGCGGTCTCGGCCTCGGTCGCTTCCTCGGAGAATTGGCTGACGCTTGGCGCGGGTGGGGCGGGCCTCGCGAGTGGCACTCGCCGGAGCATCACCTCACCATCTCCGCGAGCCAGGGCGTCGTCATGACGGTCACCCTCCGAGACAGCCCAAACTTCACGTGGAAGGCGACCGCTGACGTTGAGGTGGACGGCGGCGAGGAACTCGTACGGCTCGCCCGCGAGGTCAGCGCATTGCTCGGTGAGCAGTAGCGCATAAGTGCCGACCCCGCGAAAGTCTCCATTGGAGACTCGTCTTACGACGACGCATTAGTGCCGGTACCGAGCAGTTACGACTCGAGCGCAACCGCGACGGTTAGCTCGGAATCGCCAGCGCCGAAATGACAGTGCCACCCGGGATCAGGCGGGTCCTCCTCGAAGTAGTACGAAAGCGCGGCCCTTAGCTCCTCGGCTTCACGACGGCTGAACACCGCCCACACTGATCCAACTGCCGTGCCGTCCTCGCGCTCAATTCGCATGTACAAAGTTGATCACCTCCCTCGGCACGGACCAGCGCATAGTGCCGTTCACGTGGTGTGGCTGCCACTCTGGTTGTCGTGATCATCCGAGCGCAGGTGCAGGTTGTCCCAACGAGTGAGGGCGGACGAAGATCGCCGGTGCACTCTGGCTACCGCCCCGATTGGCGGAGCGATCGCAAGCCGGAGTGGGACAGCGCCCACCTCTACTTCGAGGGTGAAGACACCGTCGAAGCGGGAACTGCGTGTCTCGCGTCGCTCCACGTCGGATTGCCTCAGCAATGGATCGGGCGGATTGAAGTGGGCGACTTGCTTGAAGGCGGAGAAGGCGGTCGGGTGACGGTGACCGCCACGGTGCTCGCCATCGACGAGAGCGCATAGGTGCCGATCTCGTCGGACACGTGGCGGTACCGTCGGCTCATGTCGCTCGGGCCTTGCAGTGTGTGCGGGCAGGACGTTCCGATGGGCGCGTCGTTTATCGACACGAGCCCCACGGACTGGAACGACCCAACGCGGCCGAAGTCGAACCGGTGGATACCTGTCGATGAGGACATCCACGGGTGGACGCCGTTCGTGATCACGCATCCGACCTGCTTCGCCCGAGAGTTCGGCATCGAGACGCTTGTCGCGCTCGTGGATGACTCACACCGTCTGATGCGACGAATCCTCGACCGCTGAGTCGTCGCCAACGGAGCGCATAAGTGCCGTTCCCGAGTGAGTCGTACCTACGATCCGCTCGTGCCCGTGGTCTATCTCGTGTCGGGAATCCCTGGAGCCGGAAAGACGACGATTAGTCGCGCGCTGGCTCAGCGGCTCGGCCCGCGTGCCGTCGCGTTGGAGGGCGACGTTCTTAGCTTCGACTTCGTCATCCTCGGCGTCGCCGATCCAAGCGACGTCGAGGAATGGGAAGAACAGATGAAGCTGAGGCGGACGCATCTCGCTCTGCTTGCGCAGTCGTTCGCCGATGCGGGGTTCAACGTTGTCATTGATGACGTCGTCGTAGCGAAAAGCGCGCTCGCCAGTTACTCAGCGCTCGATCCACAACCACAGCTCATCGTGCTCGCGCCGAGTCTCGAAACCGTGCGGCACCGCGATGCGAATCGAGACAAGCAGGTGTTCGCGATGTGGAGTCACTTGGACGAAGAGCTTCGGTCGAACCTCGCTGAGGATGGCACGTGGATCGACTCCTCAGATCTGACTGTGGACGAAACGGTCGATGCGATCCTCGCGATGAACCACGCATCACGCGCGAGCGTTTTCAAGCACCATGGTTCAACGATGCGCGAGTACCTGCTCAGGACCGAACGCGGCGAGTGGCCCGCTGTGCACCGCGATCGGCTTGCCGACGTTCTGACGCCGCGAGGTTTCGACTGCGCGCCTGTTCCTGGTAACGGCGACTATCGGTTCCGCTTGGGCGACGCGGAGGTCTCCTTCTCCGGGGAGGCAGAAGGTTGGCACCTCTGCATCGAAGGCACGCTTGGTCAAGACGACGAAACGCATCTCCTGAATGTTGTGCAACATCAGGTCGAGGCAGAGGTAAGCGAAATCTGCGAGTGGACCCAGCTCGGCTGAGCCACGCATAAGTGCCGACACGCGTCCACAGTGAGACGATGAGGCGTGCGTCAGTGGACTCCGGGTCGATACCGATGGCGCACGCGACTCCGCGTCGCGTTGCCGGGGGCGGTTGCTCGGTGGGTGCCGAAAGGTCGCGCCGACTGCGGTAACCACGAGTGGTACAACGCCAACGACCGCGTGGACCACTGCTATCACTGCGGTGTTGGTATGCGCGACCGCAGCGCATAAGTGCCGATCTAGCGCCGCTTGTTTCGCGCGGAGCGGGATGCTTGTCTCTCCGTGGCGCTTATCCGACACGCGCCCGCGGCGCCGAGAGGCCACGCATAAGTGCCGATCTAGCGCACGCGCTCCCGGCATATGGGCTGATGTGGAGTTCGGTCGGAAGTCCGGGCGCGTCGGCGGTGGTCGCGGGCAACCGTGGCGCTGATCGTTGATGTCGACCGGCCTCGTCATCGACAAGGTTGTCCTCACGCAGCCGCGCGGCGGAAACGCCGCGTATGGTTGGGCATGTCCATAGCAAGGACCGACGCACTACCCGACGAATCCGAGGGTGTCTCGCCTTCCCGCGAGACGGGCCGCGGGATTGCGACAGTCGCAGCGCTTGTGCTTGCGCCAGTCTTGGGCCCGATTGGACTCGCTGGCGCCTGGTTCGTGCTCGCGAAAGGACGCTGGTGGAGCACCCGGCTCAAGGTGGCCGCTGGACTTGTCGTTCCCGCCGCGCTACCGACTGTCGTCGCAGCAGCGCTCACCCGCAACCGAGATCGGCGATGCGTGTCGTACGGCGGGCCGTTCCGGTGCGTGACCGAACCCCACCACCTAAACATGGGCTTCCTAGTCGCAGCATTCTTCGTCGTAGTCGCAGCCTTTTTCGTGACCCGCTTACTCTCAGCCTTGCCAAGGGGCACCAAGGGGAGTCGTCTCATTTCCTAGCGTCCGTCGCCGAGTTGCTCGGTGCTCAGCGGCCATTCAGAGACTGTCGGGCTGAGTTGCGGGCGCGCGGGCGTCGCGCTGGGCGGGGTGTTGGTGCGCTGCGGCGGCTCGGCGGTTACCAGGTGTCGGAGGCGGAGACCGGCGAGTCAGCCGAGGACCGTTCGACCAGCGTATAAGTGCCGATCGAGTGCACGCGATCTCCGGCATCATGCGTTAGTGCTTGAGTTCGTCGTTCACGCCGCTGACGAGGCAAGTCGGCTCGTGTTCAGCGCCGTCACCGACGATGACCACAAGCCGTACCGCGTGCGTGTGACGGTGCATGACCGACTAACAGTCGCCCGGCTTGTCGGAGTCGAGCAGAACTTCGCGCCGTTCTGGCAGTCCGTCGCTGCGAGTTGGAACGAAGACGAGGCCGAGTGCACCTGGCAAGGCTGGGACGTAGCAACGGACTACGGACCACCCGTGATGCGGCTTCTAACTCAGTCTGACGGCCGTGGGCATGTCACTCTCACTGCGGAGTTGGCGCATCCGTATCTCGGAGACGATCTTCCAAGTAATGAAGCCCTCGGCGCCCCGACCGCGAGCGGTGCCTGGAGGGTGAAGTGTGTACTTGGGCTTGAGACATGGCAGCTCGACGATCTCGCATCGGCCGCACACGCACTCCCACAGTCGATAGGTGGGTGGTAGCGCATAAGTGCCGATCTCGCGCGCTGGTGATTGCCACCTACCACTAAGCGACGACTCGTACCGCGCCCGTTAGGCACGCTCCGACAGAGAACGCCGGCACGAGAGGAACAAGACGCCACCACCAGAACACGTGGGCGCCTGAGCGGTACATGCCGACGAAAGCGCGCTCCTTTAGGCGGGCTCGGACTTCTTGAATCGTCAGAGGCCCGTCGGTTGATCCAACGACCCAGCCAACCAACCCGGGAATCGACATGACGGCGCCGAACCCGACGGCTTGGGCCGCGGAAGTTGTTGTCGCGCCGTACCAAACTCCGACCGCTACGCCGGCGATCGCCTGCACTCTGAACCCCGCTGAAGACAGTGGGCGCTTCCATGGAGGGCGGCTCGGACCAACATGAACGAGGCGCGACAAATTCACCACGGACTCCTATCGGCAAGGTTCCACGACTTATGCAAGCTCACGGATCGTTCGTCGTTGAGCGGCGCGAGCACGCCGGACCTCGCTAACGCAGAAATGCCGATACCGATACGAACCCGAGTTGTGAGGCGCTGCTTCGAGCGAAGGGGCCAACGTCGCCGCCGAGGCAGTGGCGGCTGCTCAAGACGAGCGCGGCCGCCTCCTGGCCTCTCGAACGACGTCAGCCCGCCGGCGACGCGCTCTCAATGCCGTCCATGATGCCGGTAGGGCAAGAATTACGAGAAACGGCCACAGCGCCGGTGGCGTAAACAGAGGACCAGCAACCAGCAGGGTCACTACGCCGATCGGTGAGATGATCGCCAACTCGTGCGCCTCCGACGCTGCGAACTCCGTCGTCTGATTGCGCTTGAGCGCGATGACCATCCATGCCATCGAAACCGCGCCCACCGCGAAACCTGCAATCTGTCGCCACAGCGCGACACTTGCCAACACGCACTCAGTCTGCCCGGCCACTGACCGCCCGGAGCGCAGAAGTGCCGCTTGCGCGCTCGTACGTTTTGGACGTGGCAGTGCAAATCGCCTTCGACCGAGAGGCCCCGGTCGGCATACTCGATGCGTGCTCGGAGACGATTCACCGCTACGGCGGTTGCCGGAGAACATGGTGCCCAAGCAAGTCATGTTGCTCAACGGGATCAGATTCTGCGGGGAGGTCGTGTTCGGCTGTATGCCGTCTTTGCGCGCATCGCTGCATCAGCTCGCGGCGACCGGAGACATCCGTTCGAACGCGCCAGCGGCCATGACCTTGGCGTGGTCGGTCGTAGACGCGGCTAACCGAACGAGGATGCTTCTTAAGGAGATGAAGTCATCGGGATGGGTCGAGAGGTCCGACGAGTTCGAGGTCGCCGTAAGTGTCCTCGAAGGCGCGCGTCGCGTGCGTAACGCGCTTCAACACTTGGACGAGCGGATCGACCGGCACTCGACGGGCGACTCATTCCCGCCTGCGTGGGGTTCGCTGACGTGGGCTGAGATTGACATCGCAGCGGACGGAACAGCAACAGGTGGCAAGTCCTGCCTGCTTTCGCCCGGATCTGTGATGGGAGCCACCGAGACCGACGTGGTGAATCCAGTCGGCCAAGAGTTCCGATCTCGCCTCGATCAGATCCACATCGAGATGTTTGGCCAAAAGGTTTCTCTGTCGGAGTTGGAAAATGCGATGCAGGAGGTGATCGAGGCGCTAGAACGCGGCCTTCGAAAACAGGTGGACGCGGACACCCCAACCCACGCCGCGGATGTATTGATGATCCTTGCCTTCGAAGCGAAGCCGCCATCGGACGAGTCGTAGCCCGCTTCGCGAGGGCATTTAGTAGCCAACATTGGCGTGAACGTCTCCGAGCAGAAGATGGCGCGACAGCAGACACGAACACGCGCCGAGCGTATAAGTTCCGATCCCGCGTCCAAACTGAGACGATGCACGCGTGCGTCAGTGGACTGCGGGTCGATACCGATGGCGCACGCGACTCCGGGTTGCGTTGCCAGGGGTCCTAGCGCAGTGGGTGCCGAAAGGTCGCGGCGATTGCGGTAACCATGAGTGGTACAACGCCGACGACCGCGTGGACCACTGCTATCACTGCGACGTTGGTCTGCGCGACCGCAGCGCATAAGTGCCGATCCCGCGCGGCGATCTCTCGCAATATGCGCTGCGTGCAACCGCAGAGTGCCAAGGTGGAATGTGACCGACCGTCGCTGGACGATTGACGAGACCGTCTGGGTTGTCCTCGACGGCGTCGAAGGCCGCGGGTTCATCGTCACCGATCCGCCTTCGCCGGACGGACTGCTGACCGCGCTGTTCGTGGGAAAGGCAGAGGGGCAGCCGTTTGCGTATTCCTTTGCGAAGGCCGAGGTGAGCGACGCGTCGGACGCAGCGAAGGAACGAATCAAGACGTCGGGCGCGGAGATGAAGTCCAGATCGTCATCGGTCTTCGCACCCACGCGAACACGGCGGGATTGTTGGGGCAAGAGACCGACTGACTGGTCGACCGCGCGCGTCTTGGACGCGATGGAGGCTGGCGTCCGCGATCTCGGCGGGTCGGTCAGGGAACGAACCGGTTCCCGTGTCTCGGCGAAGACTGGTGGGCTACTCGGCGCGATGTTCCGCGGCCCAGAGCGTTGGCCAATGCGGGTTGTGGCTGAGGTGTTGGACGGACCCGACGATGGCGTCGTGTCGGTGACGGTAACTGATGCCACGCCGCTCGGGAGACGTCCTGGCACACAGGACCGCTACGCCCGAGGAATGCGGACAGTGGCGAAAGTGCTGTTCGCTCGGCTCGGTCCGGGCAACGCATAAGTGCCGATCTCGCGCTCTCTTGTTCCGCACCTGTGTGGGGTGCTTGTCTCTCCGGGGTGACGATCGAATCAGCCGAAGAGTTTGTGAGGCTCCGCACGAGCGACGTCCGAGAGGAGTACGAGCGGGCAAGTTCAGAGTCGGCGGCCGAATCGGTGTGGATGGATGTGATCGAACGGCATCCCGACATGCGAGCGTGGGTGGCACACAACAAGACGGTGCCCTTGTCTGTGCTCAGGACTCTGGCCAGCGATGAGGACGCTCGCGTGCGGTGGATGGTCGCCTCAAAACGAAAGCTCGACCACGCCCTGTTCGAGTTGCTGTCCAGAGATTCGGACGACGGGGTACGTGCTCGCGTCGCCGCGAATAGCAAGGCACCTCGCGAGGTTCTGGTCGCGCTCGCGTCCGATGAAGCCGAGCGTGTTCGCGACGCCGCCCGGCGTCGCCTCGGTAGCGCATAAGTGCCGCTATCGCGCATGCCCTTTGGATGAGTCCCGAATCGGGACTCACCACAACCAGCGCCTGGGATAGAGAACGCGTCAGTGCCCATCATGTTCGCGCGAGAGTGCCGTTACGGCACTCGTCCACAGCCGCCGAGCGCACGCATAAGTGCCGATATAGAGCGGGCCGACGCCTGCCACAGTTTGCTGGTGCTGCGTGATGAGAGGCGCGTCCTTGTCACCTCCGACCGCGCCAATAGCCGAATCTGAGAACAGCGACGAAGCAAAGGTGTAGTACGAGCCGCATCGCGAGAAACATGGTCGATCCGGCGCCGCTTGAAAGCCCGAGAACGACGGCAACACCAGAAATAACGACACCGGCGAGAGAGATCGCGACGTGCCGCCCACGGCGACGATCGGTTTGTTGAATACGAAACCGATTGCCTCTCGGTCGGCGCCGCCTGCTCGTTCTCATGAGGTCAACTATGACGCCTGGTGGGATTTGTGCACGGTGACGACTTGGCGCAAGGACATCGATGGGCAATCCGATCGTTGAGTGCGCGCCCGACGAGCACGCATAGGCGCCGATCCCGCGGGTAGCGGCCTTTACGCTGCAATCGTGAGTCGTAAGCGGAATGTCGAAGGCACGTACACACCAGCAGGGTCCCTGCGATCGAGTCAAGGGTTCGGCGGCAAGACGGTTGGCCCACTACGTCGTGGCCAACTTCGTCAGTTCGGCTGGCTGCTCGTTTTGACGCCTATCGCATTGTTCGTCGTCGCTGTCGTAGCGACCTTGCTCACCCGCTGACACGAAGAGCGCATAAGTACCGATCGGTCACCCCGCTGCGGCGGCGTTTACGCGATCAGCGGACAGTGAAGGGGTCGGCGAGTTGGAACACGAACGAGAGCACCACCAGCAAAGGAAATCCTTCGCCGGTACGCCGGCGATGAGCCATTCATCTCCAACAACGCTCCGACCGGTTGACGGCCTGAAGCGCTCTTGGAGATGGCGGGATTCGAACCCGCGTCTTTCTGAGCTTCACTGAGGCTTCTCCGAGCGCAGCCGATGATTGGTTTCGGTTCCCCCCACCACCGTCGGCAACGGCGGGGGACCTAGTCAGCTGAGATTTCCTTTGCAGCCGGTTGACGCAGCTACGCAGTAAGCCCGACTTGATGGCGCCCACATTCCGCAGCGCCGGGCGGGCCACGGGTGGACGTCGCTACCTAGGCAGCGATTGCGAAGTTGTTGTTCGCGTTTATTACTTGTTCCGGCTCTTTTACGTGGTTCCGGAGACCACGGCTCGCTTCACTCAACGTCACTTCAGAAATCGAAACCAGATCATCCCCTCGTGTGTTTGTGGGAGATCAATTGTAGCGCTCAGCGGCGACGCCCTCGTTCGCGATCTTCGTCCCGCGCCGCATCACGCGCGGCGATCGCATGGCGCTTGTCGTAGGTCTTCTTGCCGCGGGCGATGGCGAGGTCGACCTTTACCTTGCCGTCCTTGAACCACATGCGCAGGGGCACGAGCGTGAGCCGCTTCTCGTTGACGGCTTCGGCCATCGTCGCGATCTCCCGCTTGTGCAACAGCAGCTTGCGCTTGCGGTCGGGTTCGTGGGCACCCCAGCTCGTGGCGTTGGCGTAGGGCGCGATCCGCGCGCCAACCAACCACACCTCGCCGTCGTCGACGCGTCCGTAGGCCTCGTTGATCTGAACTTGCCCGTCGCGGATCGACTTCACCTCGCTGCCGACCAACTGGATACCGGCCTCGAACACTTCGACGATCTCGTAGTCGTGACGTGCGCGCCGGTTGTCGATCGTCGGCGCACGCACCGTCGTCTTCTTCGTCCCGGCCATAAGAAATGCGATGCTACGGCGGTGCTCCGGCTGCGACGCGACGTTTACCTGCGCATGATCGGCGACTGCTTCGACGGACTGCCGAACGAAGCGTGCGGACTCATCGCCGGGAGGGGTTCTGACGGTCACGTCGCGTACCCCATTACCAACGTCGCAGCGTCGTCGCGCATCTACGAGCTCGACCCCAAACAACACCTGCGCGCCGATCGCGACGCCGAGGACCGCGGGCTGGAAATCATCGGCGTGTACCACTCGCACACCCACACCGTGGGCTACCCGTCGCCTACCGACGTGCAGCAGGCGCCGGACCCCGGATGGCACTACATCCTCGTGTCGCTGGCCGATGAAGCACCGACGGTTCGCAGCTATCGCATCGTCGACGGGAACATCACCGAGGAGCCTGTGGTTGTTGCGAACTAATGTCGACATCTGTGCCCGTTCAAGTTCGCATCCCCACGATCCTGCGTCCTGACGCGGGCGGGCAGGCCGTCGTCGAAGCGAATGGCGCGACACTCGGCGAACTGTTCGCTGATCTCGTCGGCCGTTTCCCCGCGTTGAAGGACAAGGTCATTACCGAAGACGGGCAGCTGCACAAGTTCGTCAACGTGTACGTCAACGACGACGACGTGCGCTACCTCGACAAGCTCGACACGAAGGTCGCGGAGACCGACACCGTGTCGATCCTGCCGGCCGTCGCCGGCGGCTAGTGCGCTACCAGTCGGTCGTCGACCTCATCGGCAACACGCCGATGCTCGACATCTCGCAGCTCTCACCCAACCCGAACGTGACGATGTTCGTGAAGTTGGAGGGCTACAACCCTGGCGGTTCCGTGAAGGACCGCATCGCGCGCTCAATGGTCCTCGCTGCCGAGGCCGACGGGTCGCTGCGGCCCGGGCAGACGATCGTCGAGTCGTCGTCGGGCAACACCGGTATCGGCCTGGCGCTCGTCTCGCGGGCGCGCGGCTACCACCTCAAGGTCGTCTTGCCGGAGAACGTGTCGCCCGAGCGTCGGCAGCTGCTCGAGATCTACGGCGCGGAAATCATCTCGTCGCCGGGATCCGAAGGCTCGAACGGCGCGGTGAAAGTCGCGCAGAAGCTCGCCGCCGACAACCCCGAGTGGTGGTATCCGTACCAGTACGCCAATCCCGCGAACGTGGCGGCGCACTACGAGGGGACGGGTCCCGAGATTTGGCGAGACTGCCCCGAGGTCACGCACTTCGTCGCCGGCCTCGGCACGAGCGGCACGCTGCTCGGCGTCGGTCGATACCTCAAGGAGCAGAACCCCCAAATCCAGGTGTGGGCCATCGAGCCGCCGGCGGGGGAGATGGTCGACGGCCTCAAGAACCTCGACGAGGGCTACATCCCGCCGATCTTCATCGACTTCGACGGCGTTGATCTGTTGAGCCGCAAGAAGATGGTCGGGCCGCGCGATTCCATCGAAGGCGTGCGCACCCTCGCGACGATCGGCGTGTTGTGCGGCCTGTCGACCGGGGCGGCGTTCAACGGCGCCGTCAAGTGCGCCAACGAGATCGAAGCGGGCACCGTCGTGTTCGTGTCAGCCGACGGCGCCTGGAAGTACTTGTCGTCGGAAGCCTGGACGGGCGACATCGACGAAGCGACAGAACGCGCCCGCAAGACCCTGTACTTCTAACCTGAGCGGCGCATGGACGCGCGGCCCATCGGGATGTTCGACTCCGGTTTCGGCGGCCTGACCGTCGCCCGAGCCGTGATGGACCTGTTGCCGTCGGAGGATCTCGTTTACCTCGGCGACACCGGTCGCTACCCGTATGGACCGCGGGATCTGTTCGAGGTGCGCGGCTTCGCCCGTCAGATCACGCGGCACTTGGTCGAGGACTACGACGTGAAGGTCGTCGTCGTCGCCTGTAATACGGCGGCGGCCGCAGCGCTCGAGGTGTTGAGCGACGAGTCGCCCGTGCCGGTGCTCGGGGTGATCGATCCCGGGGCGCGTGCGCTCACGCAGACGACGGTGACGGGACGCGTCGGTGTCATCGGCACCGTCGGCACGATCGGTTCGGGCGCATACCAGGAGGCCGTACGGGAGGCTGCCGGCGAGGAGCAGGTCACGCTCACGTGCGCGGCGTGCCCAGGGTTCGTCGAGTTCGTCGAGCGCGGCGAAACCGACAGCGAGCAGGTGTACGTGCTCGCCGAGCGGTTGCTCGATCCGATCCGCCAAGCCGGCGTGGACGCGCTGCTGCTCGGCTGCACGCACTATCCGTTCCTGGCGCGCACGATCGGCGACGTGATGGGCCGCGACGTCGTGCTCGTGAGTTCCGCCGACGAAACGGCGTTCGCGCTGCGATCGCTGCTCGCCGACGCAGATCTCGAGTCGGAGTCCGGTCGTCCGGGCAAGCACCGCTGGTTGTCGACGGGCGACGCCGCCGAGTTCGCCCGCCTCGGCCGCCGCCTCCTCGGACCCGAACTCGACGTCGTCGATGCACTGGAGTGGGACTAGCTGCGCTAGTCCCTTCCAGCGCCAGTGTCCTTTTCCCGGACGGGGCCCCAACCCCGTCCTCCTCCCTCAGGCGGGGCCCCTCGCTTCGCTCGCCCCACCTCGGGCCGTGTTGAATGGGACGCATGAGTTCGCTTCGCCACGACGGTCGTCACGCCAACCAGCTCCGGCCAGTCGAGTTCATTCGCGACTTCACGGAGTTCGCCGCGGGGTCGGTGCTCGTGTCGTTCGGGCGCACGCGCGTGTTGTGCACGGCCAGCGCCAACGAGGACGTGCCGCGGTGGATGAAGGGCAAGGGCAAGGGCTGGGTCACCGCCGAGTACTCGATGCTTCCGGGCTCCACGCCCGACCGCAACGACCGGGAGGCGGCGAAAGGGAAGCAGAAGGGCCGCACGCTCGAAATCCAGCGACTGATCGGCCGCGCGCTGCGCGCCATCACCGACACCGAAGCGATGGGCGAAGTCGAGATCACGCTCGACTGCGACGTGCTGCAGGCCGACGGCGGCACGCGCACGGCGTCGATCTGTGGCGCGTACGTCGCGCTGCACGACGCCTGCACGCGCCTGGTCGCGTCCGGCGCGATGCCCAAGCACCCACTGATCGACGCCTGCGCCGCGGTATCCGTCGGTATGGCGCACGGCCAAGCTGTGCTCGACCTCGACTATCACGAGGATCACCAAGCCGAAGTCGACATGAACGTCGTCATGACCGGCGCGGGGAAGTTCGTCGAAGTGCAAGGCACCGCCGAAGGCCTCGCGTTCTCGCGCGGCGAACTCGACTCGCTCTTGCTGCTCGCCGAGTCCGGCATCAAGGAACTGCTGGCGGCGCAGCAAGCAGTCCTCGCGCAGCCGCTTGCACCTCGCTAGTGGCAGAGCGGTTCGTCCTCGCGACGGCAAACAAGGACAAGGCGGCGGAGATCGCGCCGATGCTTGACGGCTTCGAACTCCTCGCGCGCCCGGACGACGTACCCGACGTCGACGAAACGGGCGACACGCTCGAAGAGAACGCGCGCCTGAAAGCGTGGGCACTCGTCAACGCCACCGGCCTGCCGGCGATCGCCGACGACACGGGACTGGAAGTCGACGCCCTCGACGGCGCGCCCGGCGTGTATTCGGCGCGCTACGCCGGTGAACACGCCACGTACGCCGACAACGTGCAGAAGCTGTGGGAGGCGATGATCGGCGCAGCGACGCGCACGGCGCGGTTTCGCACCGTTGCACTCGCGGCGTTCCCCGACGGCGCCGAAGTCATCGGTCACGGAGTCGTCGAAGGCGTGATCGCCGACGATCCCCGCGGCGACAACGGCTTCGGCTACGACCCGCTGTTCATCCCCGACAACGGCGACGGCCGGACGTTCGCAGAGATGACACGCGCCGAGAAGGAACACGTCTCCCACCGCGGCCGCGCGTTCCGCGCGCTCGCCGCCGGGTTGCGCAACCGGTAGCTACCAGCCGCGCATGTCGACGGGGAACTCGTCGACAATGGTGTCGCCGTCCACGACCCACATCGTGTCGTGATACGCCACCGTCGGGTCGACGTGCGCGGGGATGACGCGCACGCGGTCGCCGACCGTCGGCGTTGCTGCCGGGCCGTAGGTGATGTGCTCGTCGGAGCAGAACCACACGCTGCCGACGTCCTCGGGCAGTGACGGGTTGCCGTGGTCCATCCCGAGCGACTTCAGCCCGGCGTCGCACACCGCGAAGCCGTCGCTGACCGAAATCACGGTCGACAGCACGAACAGCGCCTGCGTGAACGGCAACTCGAGCTTGTCGTAGGCGGTGTCCATCAGCGCGTACGAGCCGGCCTGGATCTCGTTCGCCCACGAGTTGATGTCGTACGTGCCCGTCCCGCCGGCAGACACGAGGTCCCCACCGACATCGGCGTGCGCGGCCAGCAACAGCTTCATCGCCTCTTCGCACTGCGCGATCCGCGCCGACCGGTCGGGGTTCCCGACGACGTGGCCCTCGTAGCCCATGACGCCGCGCACCTCGAGGCCCGCGGCGCGGGCCTCGTCGGCGAGGGCGCCCGCTTTGTCGGGTGCGATGCCGCACCGTGGCAGACCGACGTTCACGTCGATCACGCACTCGCGCACTCCGCCCGCGACCGCAGCCGCCAGCGTCGCGCTCGAATCGATGGCGATCGTGACGCGCGCACCGGTCGCCGCCACGGCGCCAAGACGGCGCGCGTCGACGACCTCGTTGGCGAGCAGCAAGTCGTCGCCGAGTCCGGCGGCCGCCATCACTTCGACTTCGCGGACGGTGGCGCACGTGAAGTTCGTGTGACCGGCAGCGTGCTGGCGCTTGGCGATCGCCGTCGACTTGTGCGCCTTGACGTGCGGGCGCAACCGCGCCTCGGGCAGCGCGCCCGACATGGTGGCGATGTTGTGGTCGAAGGCGGCGGCGTCGACGATCAGCGCCGGTGTCGTCAGGTCAGCGGTTGTGCGGGGCATCAGTCGCGGACGCTACTGGCCGCGGCGAGCAGCGACCGGATGTCGTCGACGCGCGCGGCGGCGGCCTTCGCGCCTGCCTCGATCACGCCCTCGTTGTTCCCAAAGTCGAACGTGTTGCTTGCCTTGACGCGCGGGCGGATGACGACGTCCGCGAGCGGCAGCAACCCTCGGATGCGCTCCCGCTCCATCGTGTTGAGCACGCGGCTCATGATTTGCCCCAAACCCGGAAGCCGTCCTTCCACCTCGAGTTCGGTCGCTTGGCCAGCCACGTTCGACGCGATCACGATGCCCACGCCGGCCTCGCGCAATACGTCGGTGGGCAACGGATTGGCCACCGCGCCGTCGATCAGCACCTTGTCGCCGACGCGCCACGGGTCGAACGCGCCGGGAATGCTCATGCTGGCGCGAATGGCGTCGGCGACCGGCCCCTCCCGCAGCGTCACCGTCGCCCCAGTCGCGACATCGGAAGCAATCAGCCAGACGGGTACGTCGGCGTCCTCGAGGTTCGGCCCGACTTCCCACCTCGCGAACATCTCGCGCAGCCGGCGTCCCTTCCAGACGCCGCTGCGCGGCGGCACGTTGAGGTCGAGCCTGCGCCAGTGCGTGGCGCGCGCGAGGTCGTCGAGGCACTGGTCTTGCAGCGGATCCTTCATCGCGAACGCGACGCCAAGTGCGGCCAGCGCACCGCCGCTTGTTCCGGCGACGGCGTCGACCTCGATCCCGGCGTCGCGCAGCACGCGGATCACGCCGACGTGTGCCACCGTCTTGCTCCCACCGCTCGACAGCGCGATCCCGACGGCGCGTCCCGTCGCCCATCGCACGGCGCGCCGCATCCCGGTCGCGTCGTGGTTGACGCGCACCACGCGCGGCGACCCGCGCAACCAGGGTGGCGGCGCCCCGAAACACAGCACATGGTCGGCCGCGTCCACGATCTTCGCCGCTCGGCTCGACGGTGCGTCGCCCACGCCGATGAGCACGACGTCGAGTCGCGGATCGTCGGCTCCGTAACGCGGAGCCTTGACGCGTGTGGCGTCGCGCGTCGTGCTGAGCGAGCCGCCGGCGATCGCGGCAACGCCTACTCGGCGGTCGTCCTCGGCGATCGCCGCCGCCAAGTCGGTCACCTTCGACGCCGGCCACACGATGGAACGCCGCGCCGCGCGGTCCGCCGTCAGCCGTTGATTGGTCCGCAAGATGCGGCGGCCGAGTTCGCGGCTCATCGCCAACGCGAGAGCGGGATGGTCGGTCATCAACGCGTCGAGGTCGCGCCGCGACAACGCCAACAGCTTCGAGTCTTTATCGGCGATGACCGTCGCCGAGCGCGCCTCGCCGAGCAGCACCGCGAGCTCGCCGATGAACGCGCCCGGCGCGACGGTCGCGAGCAACTCACCGTTCGGCGACGTCAGCACGCGCAACGCGCCGCTCTCCACGAGGTAACACGTGTCGCCCTCGTCGCCTGTGCGGAACAGCATCGTGCCCGCCGTCACAGACATCGGCCGCAGAACACGCTTGACTGCAACGATTGTCGTCTGGGGCACGCCCTGCAGGAACGGCAGACGAGCGAGGGCCGAGGAATTCATGACCGAAGGAACGTACTAACCCGATGCGACCCGGATTCGTATGGCTAGCAGGAATTCGCGATCTGCAGTGGCGTCGCCGCCGCTTTGTGATCGCGGTGCTGGGTACGGCGCTCGTGATGGCGAACACGTTGTTGCTGACCGGATTCCAGGCGACGTTCGACAACGAGATCCAGCACACGCTCGAGCTCATCAACGCCGACGGATACCTCATGCCCAAGGGCCGTCCCGGCCCGTTCATGGCGGGCACGCCGATTCCGGCCGCGCTCGCGCAACGCGCGGCGGAGCTCCCAGGCATCAAAGCGGTCTCCGCGTTGATCATGACGCCGCAAGTGACCGACCAGAAGAGTCACGCCGACGTGTTGCTCATCGCTGCGCAGCCCGGCTCGATGGGCGCACCGCGCAACGTGAAGGGCCGCGCACCCGTTGCCGACGGCGAAGCCGTGATCGACACGCACAGCGGCTTGAAGATCGGCGACACGTTCGGCATCAGCGGCACGTCGTTCCGCGTGGTCGGCACCGTGTCGCACCAGACGTTCAACGGCGGACGGCCCTCGGTGTACATGTCGTTGCACGACGCGCAGCAAGTGATGTTTGCGGGGCAACCATTCGTCACTGCGGTCGCCGTGAAGGGCGTGCCAACCCAGGTGCCCGACGCCGCGAAGTTCATGAACTCCAAGGACGCCGGCAAGGACCTCAAGCGTCCCCTGGGTGACGTGATCAAGTCGATCTCGACGTTCCGCACGATCCTGTGGATCGTCGCCATCGCCATCGTCGGCTCCGTCGTGTACTTGTCGGCGCTCGAACGCATCGGCGACTTCGCGGTGTTCAAGGCGACCGGCACCGCGACGGTGGACCTCCTTGGTGCACTCGTCGTGCAGGCGGTCGCCCTGTCCGTCACGGCGTCGGTCTTCGCGTGCGGGTTGGCGTACGGGCTCAGATCGATGTTCCCGGTGACGCCGTTACTCCCGGCGCGCCTCCAGCTGACGTTGCCCGTGGTCGGCCTCGTCATCGGTGTCCTCGCCAGCGGCGCCGCGTTGCGGCGCGCCGTTACCGTCGACCCTGCCCTGGCGTTCGGAGGCCACTGATGGATCTCGTCGTCCAAGACCTCACGATCGAATACCAGAGCGGCGACTACACGCTGCGTCCCGTCGACAAGCTGAGCTTCCGCGTGCCGAGTGGTTCGCTGGCGCTGCTGCTCGGTCCGAGCGGCTGCGGCAAGTCGACGCTGCTGTCGTGCCTCGCCGGGATCCTCACGCCGACGAGCGGCATGGTCGCCATCGGCGGCGATCCCGTTACGGGACTCGCGGGCAGCGCGTTGACCGAGTACCGCCGTCGCACCGTTGGCATCGTGTTCCAGTCGTTCAACCTCGTGCCGTCGCTCACCGCGGCGGAGAACGTGATGGCGCCGCTGCGCGCCGCGGGCGTCAGCCGTGGTGACGCGCACAAGCGCGCCGCCGCGTTGTTGGCCGACGTTTCGCTGACCGATCGCGCCACGCATTTGCCGGCGCAGCTGTCCGGCGGTCAGCAGCAGCGCGTCGCCATCGCGCGCGCACTCGCGCACGAGCCGCCGATCGTGCTCGCCGACGAACCGACCGCGCACCTCGACTACGTGCAGGTCGAAGCCGTCCTGCGCCTGATCCGTTCACTGGCTCGGCCGGGACGTTCGGTGGTCGTCGCCACCCACGACGAACGCATGCTTCCGCTCGCCGACGTCGTCGTCGAGATGCTGCCCAAGTTCGTCGAAGGCGCCGACAAGCCCGAGAAGCTCACGCTCAAAGCGGGCGAGACGGTCTTCGAGCAGGGGAGCCTCGGCGGCAAGATCTACGTCGTCGACGCCGGCGAAGTCGAGATCGAGCGCGATGAGAAGGTCGTGTACCGCAGTCAGCCGGGGGAGCACTTCGGCGAGATGGGCCCGTTGTTCAACCTGCCTCGTTCCGCCACCGCGCGCGCCGGCCCAAAGGGCGCAAAGCTCACCGGCTACACGCTGCGCCAGTACTCCGAGATCGTCGGCCTCGACACGCTGAGCGACGTGCTCGGCAAGACCGCGATCACCAAGCCGACGGCGCGCAAGCGCGTCGCCGCCGCCAAGAAGAAAGCCCCGGCGAAGAAAGCGGCGCCGAAGAAAGCCCCCGCGAAGAAGATTCGTGCGGGCGACAGGACTTGAACCTGCACGTCTTTCGACACAGGGACCTAAACCCTGCGCGGCTACCAGTTACGCCACGCCCGCGTGACTGAGGTCTCAGGCTAGGGGGCGTAGAGTTCGCGTATGGCAATTGATCTCAGCCCGGTCGGCGACATCTACCAGCGGCTCCTCAAGGAGCGCATCGTGTTCCTCGGCACACAAGTCGACGACTCGTCCGCCAACCTCATTTGTGCGCAGCTGATCCTGCTCGCCGCGGAAGAGCCGGAGCGCGACATCTCGCTGTACATCAACTCGCCCGGCGGCTCGGTCACGGCCGGCCTCGGCATCTACGACACGATGCAGTACATCAGCTGTGACGTGTCGACGATCTGCCTCGGCCTCGCGGCGTCGATGGGCCAGTTCCTCCTGTCGGCGGGCGCGCCTGGCAAGCGCTACGCGCTTCCGCACAGCCGGATCCTCATGCACCAGCCGTCGGGCCAGATGCAGGGTCAGGCGACCGATATCGCCATTCAGGCCGAGCAAATCATCTACATGAAGCGCAAGCTCGCCGAGCGCACCGCGTTCCACACGGGCCAGCCCGTCGAACGCATCGAGGAGGACTCCGACCGCGACCGCTGGTTCACTGCCGAGGAAGCCCTCGAGTACGGCTTCGTCGACAAGGTGATCGAAAAAGCCAATCTCGGCACCGCGGGCGCGGTACAGGTTCTCTAACTCGCTTGGGGTGGCTGAGGGGACTCGAACCCCCGACCCCCAGGATCACAACCTGGTGCTCTAACCAACTGAGCTACAACCACCAAGGGAGCCGACAGTGTTGCATACGGCGCTGGCCGTTCAGCAAAGCATTGGTGTCCGCTTGGCCGGGGTTGTCGTGATCGCGTTCGTCGCTGGTCTGTATCTGTGGGTGCGCGATCATCGCCATCGCTAAGTCCCCCGCGGTTGGTAGATGGCGCGGTGAGCGACGCGGGCGACGGGTCGCTGGCCGTCGGCGAGTTGCAGGATGTCGAGATCGACGAACCGGTGGCCGCCCTTCTCCGGCACTCCTGTGACGCGGCTGCGCGTCTGCAGGCGTTCGCCGTCGACGAGCGGACTGAAGAACTGCGTCGTCGACTCGACGTGGATCCACGGCCCGAGCACGAAGTTCGACGTCAACACGAAGTTGCAGTAACGCAGCAACCAGCCGGGGTGGGCGTAGCCGTCCTTGCGAAACAGCGCGGACGGTTCGCGAATGTCGTCGAGGTACGACTGCGCGGGTTCGGCGTGGAAACCGACCTCGAGGTATCCCATCGGGATCGACGTGAACGCGTCGGCCGACGCGGGTGTGCGGTTGCCGTCGCAGGCGAAGTCGGGCCAGTCGTCGGGCGACGGCGGTTCCGCGGAACCATCGGGCAGGGTCGCCGCGCCCGTGGCGCACAGGCCGCCGCTCGAGTCGTGCAGCACGAGCGCGTCGAGCGCGCCCGAAACCGTCACGTCGTCGCCGTCGTAGACGGGCGAAGCGAACCGCGCCGTCATCGTGCCGCGCGTGAGCCACTCGACGCCCCAGGCTTCGGCCGGGAGATGGCAGAGGTACGCGTACACGTCAACGCCGGGCACGAGTCCGCCGCGGAACCCGAGGTTGCGGGCGACGTCGTCGTCGTGGATTTTGTTGGCGGACTCCGTGGCGGTGTTGAAGGCGTTGACGGTGTACGAGGTTTCGCTCACGCCGCCATGTTTGCGCTTTTCGACCAACCGAACAGCGACAGGAACTCCGCCGGCAGAATCACGTTCGTCGACGAGTCGACGCGCTGGCAGGTATCGCGCGGCGCCTGGTACGCCGTGACGACGTTCCCGCCGTCGACGTCGACGACCTCGATGTCGAAACTCACGCCGAAGGTCGCCAAGTGGTTCGCGTTCGAAAGGAACGCGATGTAACGATCATCGGGCGACCACATCGGTCGGCCGAGCTGCGTTTGCGCGACTCCGTTCCGTCCGCAGAATGACGCGTCGACTGCCGCGAAGTGGGTGAGCTGCCGCGGGTCTCCGCCACTCCGCCGGACCAGCCACAGGTCGTCTCCGGCGTCGCCTTTTCGTATCGCGGCGAGCATCTCGCCGTCGTGCGACCACGCGCCGCGCGCCGTTGACGCTGGGGTCGCCGGCGAACCCGACGGCGAGGCCGGCGTGAGTTCGGTGCCGTCACCCCGGACGGCGAACGCCGTCGGGATCGCCACTGGAGTGTCCGTTTTGCCGAACAGCACAAAGTGCTGCTTCGGAGGCGCGACGACGCGCGTTGTCGACGTCAACGTCGCGGCGATGGCGCGCTCGGCTTGTGCGCGGTCGGCCGAAAGGATCGCGATGTTCGCCGTCAGAATCGTGGCAATGAACGCGAGAATGACGGGCCGAGCGCGGCCGAGCTCTGCCATACACAACAGTTCGACAAATTTGGGCTCAACTTGAGATTCCGTTGAGAACCTTCGTCACATACTGGACAACCGGACCCTCCGCGACGCCCAGACTCACGAGCGCTTGCACCGCGATGCTGGTCTCGGGCCCTGACATCAGCGCGATGAGGACGTGCTCGGTGCCCACGTAGTTGTGCCCCATGGCGTAGGCGACGTTGGCGCAACTCTCGAGGATTTCCCACGCCAGCGGCGTGTAGCCCTCTCGGTACCCCGGCCCGCGGGGGAGCAGGGCGTCGATCGCCGCGACCGCCTTCGCCCGCGTGATACCGCGGTCCTTCAACGCTTTCGCGGCCAGGCTCCGCTTGTCGCCGAACAGCCCGAGGAGGAGCGCTTCGGTGCCGATGCTCGGTTGCCGCAGCTCTTTCGCCGCCGCCTCCGCGAAGTGCGAAACGGCGCGCACGGCGCGCGGCGTGAACTTCTCGAAGCCTCTCGGGTTGCGCCGCTCGCCGGTGAAGCGTTTCTGAACGGCTTGCTTCGTGACGCCGAGCGCCTCGCCGATCTCGCTCCACGAATGCCCGGCGCGCCGGCTGCGGTCGACGAAGTGCGACAGCACGGCGTCGGTCGTTTCGCTGAGTTCGTTCGCGGTCGCCGACGCGGTGGCCAGCAACGCCAGCGGTTCGTTCGACGGCGCGCGCTGTTCGACTTCTGCGATGAGGGCATCGAGGGAGATCGCCATTCGTCAACTCTAGGTTGACGCTATCGATTCGTCAACCCTCGGTTGACGCGAAGCCTTCGGGAAGCGGCTCCGAGTGGACGACGGTCAATCGCGCCGTGGCGCGGGTGAGCGCGACGTACAACTCATGCGTCTCGAAGCGCCCGGGTTCGACGACGATCACGCTGTCGAACTCGAGTCCGCGTGCCTGGTCGACGCCCATCTCGACGACGCGTTGATCCAGCGCTTCGGGTCCGACGACGGGCGCGCTCTCTCGCGGCACGAGGACGACGACGGTGCCGGCGTCGCTCGACGCCACTTCGTCCGCCGCACGCGCCCGCGCCGCCGCGAGCGCGTCGTCGAACGTCTCGACGCGCACGACGCTTGGTTCCTCGCCAGAGCTGCGGACCGATCGCGGCGGGTCTACCGGTGAGTCCGCGGCGCGCAGGACCTCCGTGGCCACGCGCATGATCTCTTCGGGTGTGCGGTAGTTCACCTCGAGCGTGAGCACGTGCGCGTCGCGATCGTCGTTGATGGTGCGCGTCACGTGGGTCCACGCGCTGGCCTCGCTGGCGCCGCTCGCTTGGTTGAGGTCGCCGACAATGGTGAACGACCCGGTCGGGCAGCGGCGCGACAGCATGCGCCACTGCATCGGCGTGAGCTCCTGCGCCTCGTCGACGAGGACATGCCCCCACGTCGTTCGTTCCTCTTCCTCGGGCGCCTCCCGAAACGTCTCCGTGACGTGTGCGATCGTTTCGTTGAGTTGCTGCACTTGCAGCGGGGCGAAAACCTCTTCGGTCTTGTAGGAGCGCTTCGGCTCGCACGTGTCGCAGAACCAGTCGAAGCCCTTCGACGCGAGTTCGGAACCGCACACCGGACACGTTGGGATCAGGCCCATGTCGGCGAGCTGGCGTTCGAGAATGGCGTCGATGCGCGGCGCCTTGCGCGTCTTCTCGGCCGACGTCGGTGGATGACCGATGAGCGCGTCGGCCTCGTCCAGTAGCGCAAGGTCGTGCACGCTGCGCGCGCCGTCGTCGCGTTGCAGGCCGAGCTGCTCGAGCACCTCGTCGACGAGCTGCGCTGGGGTCATGCGAGGCCAGATGCGCGACGTGAGCGCGCGCACCGCGCGGTCGTCGCCGAGGCGACGACGTGTCACGGTCGCGTCGAAGCGGTGCCGGCTTATCTGGCCCGCTCGCTCGGACCGATCGGCGGCGGCCTGCGCCTGCGCGACCAAATGCGTGAGCAGCGCGCGGTACGTCGCGACGCGGGCCTCGGCGTAGGGGCGATCGACGGCGCGCACCTCGTCGAGGATGCGCTGCGTGTCGTCGGGGGTGACCGCGAGCCGCCATCGGTCGAAGCCGATATGGACGGTGTCGTCAATGGGCACGCAGTGCGGGGACAACGTCGCGCGCAGCGTGTCGACCATGGCGGCCGCGCCCTTCACCCGCGCGACCTCGGGCGAGTCGGTCGCCGTGGCGTCGGCGCCTGCGACCAACTCGCCGGGCGTCGCCAGTCGCACTCCGGTCTCGCCGAGGCCCGGCAGGACGTTTTCGACGTAGCGGGCGAAGATCTTGTTCGGGCCGACGACGAGCACGCCCTGCACGGACAACTCCAGCTCGTGCGCGTACAGCAGGTAGGCGGCGCGGTGCAGCGCCACTGCGGTCTTGCCCGTGCCCGGCCCGCCCTGCACGACGAGCACGCCGCGCAACGGCGCGCGGATCGCTTCGTCCTGCTGTGCCTGGATCGTCGCCACGATGTCGCCCATCTGCCCGCGCCGCGGTGCCGCCAGCGCAGCCAGGAGCGCGCCCTCGCCGACGAGGCCGGTGTCGTTGGCGTCGAGCGAATCCCGGTCGAGCGGCTCATCGTCGAGCGCGACGACGGTTCGGGCGCGCATGCGGATGTGGCGGCGGCGCGTGAGTCCTCGCGGGTCGCTCGGGGTCGCGCGGTAGAACGACTCCGCGATCGGCGCGCGCCAGTCGACCATCAACGGATCACCCTCGGCGTCGCTGACGCCGAGGCGGCCGATGTGGAAGACCTCCTCCGTGGTGGTGTCGATGCGGCCGAAGCAGATCGACTGATCGCCGATCACGTACCGGTTGCGCCGCACGCCATGGGCGGCCAGTAGTGCCTCGCGGTCCATGACCGTCGACGGCATCGAGTCGCTGAGTTTCAGCGACTCCGCCGCCTGGTCCACCGCCTGCCGCCGCAACACGTCAATCCGGGCGTACGTCCGATCGACGTGGTCCTGCTCCGAGCGCAACTGCTCAGGAACTCCCAAGGCGCCTCCTCATACTTGGGGGGAAGCGACGTTACTACCCGGCGAGGGGGACGCGTATTGCTCGGGTGACCACGACGTAGGGTGAACGCGATGGCTGACCTGGATGCGATCAACGCCGAGCGCGACCGGCTGCGGGACGCCTTCCTGAAAGCGGCGGAAGTCCGCCCGCCCACCACGGCGCGCGGCGTGCACCACATTGCACTCCTTTCGTCCAACGTGGAGCGGACGATCCGCTTCTACCAGGACATTCTCGGGTTCCCGCTGACCGACATCTTCGAGAACCGCGACTACGCAGGCTCCAATCACTTCTTCTTCGACATCGGACACGGCAACTTCCTGGCGTTCTTCGATTTCCCGGACCTGCCCCTCGGCGCGTACGCGGAGGTGCTGGGCGGGCTGCATCACCTCGCCATTTCCGTCGAGCCCGCCCAGTGGAAGGCGGCGCACGAGCGGCTGGTGGCGGCCGGAGTCGACGTCCACGAGATGAGCGGCACGTCGCTGTACTTCAGCGACCCCGACGGTGCTCGCCTCGAGTTGATCGCCGACCCGCTCGGCGAGATGTACGGCCACTCCGTGGCGTAGCGCTCAGCAAACGACCTGTCGCGACCGACAGGAGAGTTGTGATTCGTCGCGTCTTTGTTGTGGTGCTCGCGTTGGCTGCGATCTTCGCCGTGCCGACGCCGCCTCCGGCGCACGCCGTGGACGAGCATCCTGATTTCGCGACGCAGACCTACGGCGACCCCTGGGACTTCTCGAACCCTGAGGACTTCGACGTGCAGCAACAGTGGTGGTCGACGAAGTCGTCGAACTTCGCGGTGCAGAACGGGATGCTGTCGTTCGACACGTCGTCGTTCGGCGAGATCCCGCTGGTGCGCGGCTTCGGCGCCATCGCGTTGCCGTGGGGGCGTGACGGTTCGGCGCACCCGATCGACGCGTCGAAGTACACCCGCATTGCGTTCCGCATGAACTCGCCCGTGAAAACGCAAGGCCAGATCACGTGGTACACGTGCGGCACGCTCGACGGTTCCTGCCTCGGCGGCATGCCCGTCAACGTCTTGCCCGGTTGGAACACGTACGACCTCACGCTGCAGAACGGCTACGCGTCCATGCCCAAAGCGTGGGCGGGTCCGATCACGTCGCTCACGCTCGTTCCCGTCGGCGCCAACGTTGCGTCGGCACACATCGACATCGACTGGGTGCGCGTGTACGACCCGACGACGACCGGACCGGCGACGCCCGTGTCCAAGCTCGCGCCCGATCCGATGCCGGGTAGCGACTACGGCTCGATCGTCGGCGGCAACGCGTGGGACATGAGTCAGTCGAGCGACATCGCGCTGAGCCGCAACGCCGCGCTGTCCTTCGATGGCCAGATCCTGCACGGCACGAACGCCGGGCCCGACGTCAACGACCCGTTCCTGATCTTCCCGACGCCGGCGCCGTTCAACGGCACGCGCTTTCACACCTTCAGCATTCGCATTCACTACGACGGCGGGTTCAGCCTGGCCGACACCGTGGGCGGCGGGATGAACGGGCGGGTGTACTGGAACGTCGCGGGATCTGACGTGCAACAGACGAGTCAGGACATCCTCGTGTACCCCGGTTGGCAGACGATCACCATCGACATGAACCAGCCGGGCATCCTCGACGAAACACAACCCTCGGGCCGCATCGGTTGGGCCGGCCAGACAATCACGCAAGTGCGCTTCGATCCCGACGAAGACCGCGGCGCCCGCACGTGGGCGATCGACTGGGTGCGGCTCGGCTCAGACAAGCCCTTCGGCTCGCTCGACGTCGTGCAGCGCGGCGCCAACAGCGCGTTCGTCGGCGGGTGGTCGATCGATCCGAACACGACGGCGTCGACGCAGATGCGGGTCTTCGTCGACAACACGATGTACGTCATTCCTGCGGCGACCGGCCAACGAAACGACGTCGCCGCCGTGTATCCGGCGTTCGGTCCGAACCACGGGTTCAGCGGCAACGTTCCGATCGGCGCCGGTCCGCACCGCGTCTGCGTGTGGGCGATCAACATCGGCCCCGGCGGCCACGGGCTGATCGGCTGTCAGAACGTTGTCTAGCTACGCGAGCACAAAGCCTTCGTAGTCGGCTTCGACGATCTCCTGGCAACGCTGCATGTAGGTCGTGAGGCCGCCCGCGTAGGGCATGTAGTACCGCGTCTTGCCGGGAACGTTGGCGCCCAAGTACCACGACGCACAGTTCGGGTGCGTCTGCGCTTTCCCGACGAAGGTGTTGACGTGTTGTGCCCACTCGTGTTGCGCAGTGGCGTCGGCTTCGATCGTGCGGATGTTGTTGTGACGCATGTGTCGCAGGGTGTCGGTGATCAACTCGACGTGATGCTCGATCGACGTGACCATGTTGGTGAGCACCGACGGGCTGCCCGGTCCGGTGACGGTGAACAGGTTCGGGAAGCCCGCCACCTGGAGGCCGAGGTAGGCGGTCGGTGTTTCCTTCCACACGTCGCGTAACACGACGCCACCGCGGCCGCGCACGTCGATGCGCGACAGCGAACCGGTCATGGCGTCGAACCCCGTCGCCAGTTCGATGACGTCGAGTTCGAGGAACTCGTCTTGCAGCTGGATGCCCGTCGGCGTGATCTCGACGATCGGGCTCTTGCGCAGGTTGACGAGGCGGACGTTGTCGCGGTTGTACGTCTCGAAGTAGCCCTCGTCGATGATGACGCGCTTGCATCCGAACGGATACTGCGGGACGAGGTCCGCCGCGGTTTCGGGGTCGTTGACGATCTGCGCGATCGCGTGGGCGTACAGCTGGCGCGACGCTTCGTTGGCGTCGAGGTCGACGAACGAGTCGGCCCACGCGAAGCACCCGACCATGCCCATCTCCTCGACCTGCGCGACCTGTTCGTCCCACGGCGTCTCGAGAATGAGCTTGGTCGGCATCGACCCGAGGAACACGGCGCCGAGGCGCGCCGTTCCCGCGGGCGACGCCCACTGCGCGGCGCGGATGTCGGGGTACTGCGCCTTGAGCTTTTCCAACTCGCCGCCGCGGAGTGAGCGGTTGGGCGACGGCAGCGTGTACGCCGCCGAGCGCTGCAGCACGAAGAGCTGGTCCGCTTGTTGCGCGATGACGGGGATCGACTGCACACCCGACGACCCCGTGCCGATGACGGCGACCCGCTTGCCCGTGAAGTCGTAGCCCTCCTTCGGGAAACGGTTCGTGTACAGGCTGTCGCCTTCGAAGCTGTGGAGCCCGGGGATGTCGGGCTCGAGCGGCGCCGACAGGCAACCCGTCGCCGCCACCACGTAGGGCGCAGTGACGCGTTCGCCGGTGTCGGTTTCGATCGTCCAGGTGGCGTTGGCTTCGTCGAACGTCGCCTTGGTGACGGTCGTCTTGAACTGGATGGCGTCGTACAGCTTGAGCCGGTCGGCGACGAAGTTGAGGTAGCGCTCGATCTCTTCTTGCGCCGGCATCAACTCCGTCCAGTCCCACTCCTGTTCGAGCTCGGGGAACTTGGTGAACATGTACTCGACGCTTTGGATGTCGACACGTGCGCCTGGATACCTATTCCAGTACCACGTGCCGCCGATGCCGTCGCCTTTCTCGAAGACCCGCACCGTGAAGCCGGCCTCGCGCAACTTGTAGATCGAGTACAGCCCGGCAAACCCGGCACCGATGACGACGACATCAACCTCAGGTTCCCCCATGGTCGTCATTCTGTCCGCGCGTTCGGCCAGCGTGCGGCGGGATCGCCAGGTCGGAACACGTCAAAGCGAACATCTCGGGTCGAGATCTACCTAAGGTGTGCGCGGTGCGAAATCTCAGGCTGGTGTGCGCGCTCGGGCTTTTGCTGGGTGTGGCGTGGTTCGCCGTCAATCCGTCGCAGCAAGGCGCGCTCAGCGCACCCTGCCCCACCACGACGACTCGGGTACCGCGGACGACGACATCGCACCCGCCGCGGACGACCACATCGCACCCGCCGCGTACGACGACAACCACCACGCCTTGCGACCAACCGACCACCACCGTCGCCGGTCAGACCACGACCACGCCCGTTCCGCCGACGACGAGCAGCACGCTCCCGGCGACGACTACAACGACGACGCATCAGGCCACGACGACGACTTCGAGTTCGAACACCACGTCCACCTCGACGTCCACGTCCACCACATCGACGACGGGCCTTCCGGCGACAACCACCTCATCGAGTTCGTCGAGCCTCCCCACCACCACCACGACCACGGGTTCGGCGGCTGGTGCGACGACGTCGACCATCGGCGCCCGGAACCTGCCGATCACGGGTTCGAACACGGGCGGGCAAGTGCGTCCGGGCCTGCTGTTGCTCAGCTTCGGTGCCGCGCTCGTCGCCACGGCGGCGGTGCGCTTCGAGCGCAAGCGGCGCGGCAACCACTTCCTGAAGCACTGACCGCCTTCGCGGCGGGCGTGCGTCGACTTTGAAGCACGCAAACGCGCGCCAAGGCGCCGTTTGGTCTAGCCGCGCGTTTGAGTGCTCTGAAGTGGCGCTCGGGATTGCACGTCCTGCTAGGACACGACCATGATGCAGCACACGCCTTGGCGTTGGCGGTCACGGATGACAACCTCTGATAGTCCGTGACCGCTGCCGCTACGGTGGCCCGAAGTTCAGCGTCAAGTCGGAGCCGGCGCCGCCGTGGAACCAGCGGCGGGGTGCGTCAATCGTCTCGGCGACGCGGTGGCCCTGCATCCTCGCTTCGTAGACATCGCGACCGCGTTCGTTGGAACCGACCGGGATCGAGGCCGCAGAGGCCCACGCAATGAAGGACCCGCCGCCGTACGGGAAGGTGCCGTACGCGCCGCCTCCGTAGGCGCCCGCGGGCCGTGATGCCGTGACGAGTCCAAGTTGATGGTTCGCACGGTTGCGCGCCCAGCGCACGCCGGCAAGAAGCCGCCCGTCTTGGTCGGCTTGGCGCCGCTGCTTGTAGGTGGGGTCCATCTCGGCCAATCGTTCGTCCAGAGCGCACGCCCACCACAAGACTTCGGTCGCAGGTGCGAACGCCTCTACCGCGTCTTGCTCGGCGTGGAATCGGCCGAGCGCGGCCTCGAAGGCGTCGCGGGCCACGACGAGCATGAGGCGTTGTTCGGCTGGAGGCGCCACGGAGGCAATCCTGCGCCTTCTGCGAGCTATCCGCGCTTGAGGTCCTGCGCCGTCGGGGATCGAACGCCGTAGGCACAGGCGCGCGCGATGCTTCGCCTGCTCCTAGGCGCGGCGCGCCGCGAGAGTCACCGGTGGGCCTTGACCGCCGAAGGAGAACCCGACAGCGGTGCAGACGGGGCCCAACCTGCAGGACACGCTGTTAAAGGTCGCGAGGTCTGTTCGGTTCGGGGTGGTCTCGATAATCCACTGATGGCCGTCCCAGCGTTCCGCCAGCGTTCGACTACCAGCACTGCTGTATGAGCTCCCCACGGCGGTACACGCGATCGCTGAGGTGCACGACACGCCCTCCAGGAACGTGTATTCGGCCTCAGCCGGGTTTGGGGCGGACTGCAACGTCCAGCGAACGCCATCCCATCGTTCCACCAAAGCGACGCTGTGCGGGTTCCAGTAGTCGCCCACAGCCGTGCAGGCATTCGCGGCGGTGCACGACACGCTCTCCAAGACGTCGAACTCGGAGCTCGGATTGGGGGTTGCCTGCAACTCCCAGCGCGTGCCGTTCCACTGCATCGCCAGCGTCCGCGTTGGGTAGCCGCCACCTTCCGGTACGTCGTGGTTGCCGACAGCTGTACAAGAAGTAGGCGAGGTGCACGAGACGTCAGTCAACCGGACGGAACTCGCGTCCGCGATCGACGGCGTGGTTTCCGTCTTCCATCCTGAGCCATCCCAGTGCTCGGCGAAAGTGAAGTACTCGGTTCGGTCCGCCACGGTCTTGTGATAGGTGCCGACAGCGACGCAGGACGTCGTCGCCGCACACGAGACTGCGGAGAGGTTTGTTCCTAGGGCACCTTTCGGTGGGGGCGCCCACTGCAGCGCCCAGCGCGTGCCATTCCAACGCTCGACCAAAGGGAACCCTCGCCTGTCGGCATCGACGTAGTTGCCGACTGCGGTGCACGCGGCACGCGACGTGCACGAGACGTCGTTGAGTTCTTGTCTGACGTCCCTTGGATTCGGGGTTCGCTGGACGGTCCAGCGAGCGCCGTCCCAATGCTCGACGATCGGAGAGTTGACATCGCGCCCAACGGCGGTGCACGCGGTCGTCGACGAGCATGACACCGACACCAACCGATTCTCCTCGGCTCCAGGATTCGGCGTGAACTGAACTCTCCAGCGCTGTGTCGTAGCAATCGGCGAAGCCGCTGCGCCGCCCCCGGTGGCAAACACCGCGATTGCGACCACGATGACGGTGAACCGGACTCTCGTCACGTACATGCGGGCGAGACTAGGGCGGTCTTGTTGGTCGGCGCAGGTGCGCGGACGCATCGCGCGTCACGACGAGATGACAGGTTCGGGCGCAGTCTTGCGCCCGCCGCGACCGTTCAGTCGGCGGGACACCCGTAGGAGCTCGTTAATCGAGTACGCCGCGTGGCATTCCAACCCAGAACCTGAGATCAAGAGTGTGTTCTGGTGACGTCGACCTGCTGGTTCATTCGCAGCCGCCCGTAACACCCGGCAGCAACGCGGAACAAATACGTGGTTCCGAACCTGGCCTTGCCGTGGCTCGCCTAGTCACTTCGGTGCTGTGTACGAGTCCACTGTGTGGACTCGTTTAGCACCGGGGACCGACCGCCTGTCTGCATTGCAGACTCGTCAACAGAATCAGCAGCGCATACGTGCCGTTCTCGCGCGAGGAGGACGGCACCGCAGGCTACCTCCCGCCGTTGCCGGGCTTTCGCTTCATTGCCTTGCGACGTTCTGCCCTGTTCGGCCCTCCAGGCGTCGCGGGTGGAGTGCGTGCAGGCTGCGCCGGACGCGCGATCGTCGGCGGCGGCGTAGTCGATCGCGGTGCTTTCTCCTGAGCAACAACCTCATCGACGACGCGCTCGATCTGCGCGCGAATCTCAGCGTCGCTCGGACTGGGGCTCGACGCCTTTGCCTTGGCGATTGCCATCGCCAAGAGCACGCCGAGCACGGCGCTGACGACAGCCCACAGGAGCTTGTCCGGCCAGCCGTTCGACTTGCTCATCGCCTTGACGACGTCGGCGACTTTCGAGTCGATCGCGTCGAGTCGGGCCAGTACCTCGTCCCGTTGAATCTCGCCGCGAGCGCCTGCGTCAACGGCCGCCTTGATACGTCTCAGAACGTGATGGGTCATCGCCGGCGCTGCGAGAACGGTCATCACTCCGTTGGAATCGAAATGAAACGTCCCATCGAGGAATCCTGCGTACGCACCGCACACGGGACAGTTGGTGCCACTGTTGACCATCGTGACGGTGGCGCCGGCGGCGATTTCGATCGCGTTCGAGCGGAACAGATGCCCGTTCTCGCAACGCGCCAAAAGACCTGCCACGGACTGGACGGTACCTAGGCGGTCTCACGCGCGGCGGACAATGCACCGAAAGTGACTGCGCGAATTCGAAAACTGACTGCGCGCTTTCGACTTCGGCCTTCGCCTTCGTCAAAAGGACAACTGACCGCTCGACTGAGTACGCCCCCTGGGATTCGAACCCAGAACCTGCAGATTAAGAGTCTGTTGCTCTGCCGTTGAGCTAGAGGCGCGTAGGGAGTGGACAGGATAGTGGTCAGGCGTCGGACGTAGCATCACCGGAGTGAAGGTGTGGTGCCGAGCGACGCTCAACTACGCGGGTCCGGGCGGCCTCGGCGAGCGCGGGATGTCGCCGGTCGAGGTGGAGATCCGTGACGGACGATTGCTCGCAGCCCCGTGGACGGAGTGTGGCTTCGAACTCCGTCGTCACGCGTCCGCGATCGCGGACTGGACCGACGATGAGGCGATAGCCGGCGTCCACTACGGCGAGGTCGAAGCGTTGGCGCGCGAAGTCACGGGGTGTGACGCCGCGTTGGTGTCGGACCACGTCAAGCGGACGGCGAACGACACGAAGCGAGAGCGCGAGCAAGAACCCGTGCGGCTCGTCCACTCCGACTTCGCAGCTGACTACGGCGACATCGTGCGCACGTCGTATCGCGAAGTCAGCGGACGGGGCGCCGCAACGTTGAAGCGAGCCGGCGTCACCAGCGACGACATCGAACACGCGCAACGGATCGTGATGCTGCAGGTGTGGCGCAACCTCGGTTCGCCACGTCCCGATTTGCCGGTCGCCTGGTGCGACGCGCGCACGGTGACGCCCGCCGACGCGCGCCCGTTTCGTTACACCGGCTACGTCGCCGGCGGCCGCGCCTTCGACGCGTTGGCGATCGTCGCACCCGCCAACGCCGACGACCACGGTTGGTACGGCTTTCCCGACCTGACGTCCGACGAGGCCGTTGTCTTCCGTACCTACGACACCGAGCTCGTGGCCGAGAACACAACGTGGTTCACACCCCACAGCGCGTTTCGCGATCCCACCGTCGAACTAGGGCAGCCGCCGCGGTTCAGCATCGAGCTGCGCGTGCTGTGTCTGTTCGCCTGAGCGCGCTCGACGAGCGCCGGCGGCGGTGGTCGTCGCAGGCACGCCTGCTCGCGGTGATGGACGACGACGAGCTTGGCCGTCTCGTCGACCGCACGCACATCGACGGTTGGGGAGCGAGCTCGACGGCGACGCTTCCCGACGGCTCGCTGGTGTTCGTCAAGCGTCTCCCGTTGACCGAGGTCGAATACGAACGCGCACACTCGACGCGCAACCACTTCACACTGCCGACCTATTACCAATACGGCGTCGGGTCCGCCGGCTTCGGCGCGTGGCGCGAACTCGCTACTCATGTGAAGACGACCGGGTGGGTTGTCGACGGGTCATGCACGGCGTTCCCGCTGTTGGTGCACCACCGCGTGATGCGTCGTCGGCGCGCCGCACAATCCGCACCGACACGTGGATCGCGTTCGTGGGTCGACAGCCCCGAGTACGTCATGTACTGGAACGCGAGCAAACGGATCGGGTCGTTCATCGCGGCGCGCCGCGAGACACCGTTCGAATTGTGGCTGGTGCTGGAGCACGTTCCGCATCGGATGTTCGACTGGATCCGCGACCACCAGGGCGCCGTCGCCAAAGTGGTCGACGCGCAGATTGGAACGCTGCGCTTCCTGCACGAAAACGGCGTGTTCCATTTCGACGCCCACTTCGGCAACGTCGTCACCGACGGGTCGGCGCCGCTGCTCACCGATTTCGGTCTCGCGAGTGACCGCGCGTTCGCGTTGTCGTCGGCGGAGCGCGCGTTCGTTGACCGGCACGCGCACTACGACTTCGGCGAGACGATCTACAGCGTCGGCAACGCGTTGCTGGGGTTCCGCGACCTGCCCGACCTGCCGGCCGACCACGATGCAGCCATCGCAGAACTCGTCGCCAATGTCCGCGCGTTGGATGTCTCGCGTGCGTACGCCGACGTCATCGCGCGCTACCGAGCGGTGATCCTGTTCATGGCGTCGTTCTTTTCGGCGATGCGGCACAACCGTCGGAAGAACACGTTCTTCGACGACGCGCGGCTTACGGCGTTGCTGAAGGACGCAGGCGTCGACGTCGGCTGAGCGCCCCCGGCAGGATTCGAACCTGCGACAACCGACTTAGAAGGACGGTGCTCTATCCAACTGAGCTACGGGAGCGGCGCAAGCGTAATAACGGTGTCGTACCGTGCGTCCATGGGGAAAGCAGCGGGGAGCGAGCGGATCGTCGTCAGCGCGTCGCCCGAGGTCGCGTACGACGTCGTCAGTGACGTCACGCGGACGGGGGAGTGGTCGCCGGAATGCGTGCGCGTGGAGTGGATCACGCAAGGCGAGCGTTTCATAGGGCACAACAAGGACGGCGAGCGCGAGTGGTCGATGGAGTGTGTGATCGACGAGGCGGCGCGCCCGTCCGCGTTCAGTTTTCACACGGAGCGCGACGGGCAGCCGCGCACGAAATGGGGCTACCGGTTCGCGCCGGTGGAGGGCGGTACCGAGATCACCGAGTGGTACGAGCGCGTGGCCGACACACCACTCGTGGCGCGCCTCGTCGAGCGGGTAGCGATGGGCGGTCGCGAGAAGCACAACGCCGCCAACATGCAAAAAAGCCTTGAGCGTCTCAAGAAAGTCGTGGAGTCTGCGGGTGCTTGACGGCCGAGCAGCGACACGAGGGCGAGATCCCGATGGACGAGGCGCGCGTGCGCGCCTTGTTGCGCGCGCAGTTCCCGCAGTGGGCGGACCTGCCGCTCGTCGAGCTCGCCGAGCAGGGGACTGACCACACCCTTTACCGTCTCGGCGACACGATGGTCGTGCGCATGCCGATTCGCCCGTTCGCCGGGGCGCCGTTGGCGAAGCAGCAGGCCGGGCGAGAGGCGGCGTGGGTGCCGTACCTCGCCTCCCGCTTGCCGCTCGAGCTCCCGATTCCGGTAGGACTCGGTGAACCGACTGACGACTACCCGTGGCACTGGTCGATCGTCTCGTGGATAGACGGCGTTTGCACCGACGCCGACAACACCGACATGGATCGCGCCCTCGACGATCTCGCAGCCTTCATCCGCGCGTTGCATGCGATCGACACGACGGGTGCGCCCACCGCGAGCTCCGTCAATTGGGGACGCGGCCAGTCATTGCGGCCCGGCGCGCAGATGATTCGCGACGCCATCGACCGCGTCAGCGATCGCTACGACACCGCGCCGATGCGCGCCGCGTGGGACGCGGCGATAGAGGCCGACGAGTGGGACCGTCCGGGCGTGTGGTTCCACGGTGACCTGCAATTCGGCAACCTGATCTCGCGGGACGGGCGTCTCGTTGGTGTCATCGACTCGCCCTACGGAGTGGGCGATCCCGCGTGCGATCTCATGCCCGGGTGGACGATGTTCCGCGGCAAGGAGCGGGCGCGCTTTTTCGAAGCCGTGGGGCTCGACGAGGCGACGAAGATCCGGTCGCGGGGTTGGGTCCTCGGGCCCGCCTGCTACGGGCTGACGTACTACCGCAATGTGCCGTCGTTGCTGGCGAAGATGCTGGCGGCCGTCGAGTGCGCGTTGTCTGACTGACACGTTCCGTTAGTGCGCCCGTAAGGGCCACGTCGCGTGGAGAGGTCAGACTGGTGTCGATGCGGACCCTGCTGACGAACGACGACGGCATCGACTCTCCCGGCTTGCATGCGCTGGCGCGGGCGATGAAAACCTGTGGCCACGAGGTCGTGATCGTTGCTCCGGCGGTCGATCACTCCGGCTACGGCTCTGCCCTCGGCCCGCTGCACATGACGGGTCAAGTGTCGTTCGAGGACCGCAAGATCGAAGACCTGCTCGACGTCGAGGCGTATGCCGTCGACGGGTCGCCTGCGCTGTGCGCCTTTTCTGCCGTCCTCGGTGGCTTCGGTGCGACGCCCGACCTCGTCGTGTCGGGCATCAACGCGGGACAGAACCAGGGCCGCGCTGTTCTGTTCTCGGGGACCGTCGGCGCCGCGCTCACTGCGTGCCAGTTCGGCGTTCCGGGCATGGCGGTGTCGCTGGCGAAACGTACCGACGACGAGTGGCACTGGGATACGGCCGCCGTGTGCGCGGCCAGCTTGGTGAACGCCGTCCAAGAGATCGGCACGTCCGGGGTCCTCAACGTGAACGTGCCCAACGTGCGGCCGTATGCCGTGCGCGGCATCAAGACGGCCCGCCTCGCCGTCGGCGGGCGAGTGCAGACCGCGATGGTCGAGGCGGGGCCGGGCACCCTCGAGCTCAACTTCGAACGCTTCGAACCTGAGCCCGGCACCGACGTCGCCCTGTTGCGTGAGAACTACGTCACTTTGGCGTTGATCTCCGTCGCGCGCGATCTTGACGACCCGGCGCTCGACGCCATCGTCGGGCGTCTCACCAACGAAGAGCTCGCCGGCTAATTCGGCGGCGCGGCCCGTGGGGTGGCCGCGAGACTTCGCTGCATGAAGCCACTGCGCGCCCTGGTCCTGCCCGCCGCACTTCTCGCCGCCGCCCAGGTGTGGCACGCGGTGACGCCCGCCAACAACCTCGACCCGACTTCGCAGAAGCCGGTCGAAGGCGGCGTGATCGGGCTGCCCGTGGGACTGCTGCTCCTGCTTGGTTGCATCGTCGCTTCGATCGCTGCTCGCCAGGGCAAGGAGTGGGCGCGGCCGCTGTCGCTCGTGTGCGGCGTGGGCGTCGCCCTCGGCTTCGTGCTGTATCACGCCACCACGCTGCGCTCGCCGGTGACGAACCCGTACTTCGGCGTCGACGGCATCGGCATCGTGCAGTTGCTGCCCGTGTTCGCCTGCATCGTCCTCGGCGCCTGGCTCGCGTGGACGGCATGGCCTCTGCGCGAACGGTCAGCGACAGCGACAGTGTGATCCGTCGGCGTAGTTGGGTGCGGAAAACGCGCACCCGACTACGCCGACGCTTTGAGCGGGTGACCGGGCTTGAACCGGCAACCTCAACCTTGGAAGGGTCGCGCTCTAGCCAATTGAGCTACACCCGCGTGTTGCTCAGGTTAGGTGATCACCACGCCCAAGCTGCCACTGCGCATCCAGCTTCGTCCAGCCGACGAACGCCACGCGCGCGAATCCTCCGCGTCGAGCTGTTCGCCGGCGATGGCAGTTCGCGCACACGACATCGCATTTTGCGATCTCGGCCAGGACCAGCGCCCAGGGTTTGTTAGCGATCCCGTCGCTGATGTTGAAGCGCTTGTCGCGCAGGTGGTCGAACTCGAGAACGACGGGATCGGTTTCACCGCAGTCGACGCACGGGTGTGTCTCGAAGTAGTCGAGCAGCCAGTTACCCCGTTCGATCGCGAGCTTGTCGTTCCACACTCGCGCGTTCTCTATGTATCGCTGTTTGTTGGCGTTGTAGTGGGCCTTCTTGTACACGGCGCGACACGGTCGGCAATAGCAGTCGCGCTCGCCCTTCGCTTTATTGCTCCACATGAAGTCGTCGAGAGGCTTGCGTTCGCCGCACATCGAACACCGCTTCACCGCTCCTCCACCAAACGAAATCGCAGGTACCCGCCGGCTTGAGCGGTGCGGCGCCGGTGACAGTTCGCGCACCTCACTTCGCATTTCTCGATCTCGGCGAGCACGTCAGCCCAAGATCGGTTGATCCAGTCACGGCCGATCGTGAACTCCTTGTCTCGGCGGTGGTCGAACTCGAGAACCAATGGGTCCGCTTCTCCGCAATCGACACAAGGATGGGTGCTGAGGTACTCGACGATCGCGTAGGCCCGCGCCGAGCGCAGCAGTCGATTGCGGCGCATCGCCCTCGCGACATACTTCGCCTTGTTCGACGCGTAGTGCGCTCCGCTCTTCGCGCGTGCGCAGTACTTGCAAATGCTCGATAGACGGCCAGTCGCCTTGCTCTTCCAGCTGAACTCCGACAGGAGCTTTTCTTCGCCACATCGCGCGCAGCGTTTCATTCCTCCCTTATACAGATGAGGTGTAACGATGCGGAGCGGTCCACGCACCAACACAGGTACCTTCGGTCCATGAGTTCCTTCTCCGAGTGGGACGCGCTCGCCGCCTACATGGAGCCGCGCCGCTTCAGTCCGGGCGAGACCGTTCTCGTTCCTGGTGAGCCCGACCGGTCGCTCTATTTGTTGGCGGAAGGAACCGTCGAAGCCATTGTGACGAGCAAGAGCGGATCCAAGCGGACGACGGTGATGGAGGCGGGCGCGCTGTTCGGCGAGGTCGCGTTTTTCGACGGCGGCGCGCGGTCGGCAACGGTGCGCGGCGTCACGCACGGCGAGTTGTTGCGGCTCGGCTTCCCGCAGTTCGAGGCGATGGCAGCCGATCGCCCCGAACTCGCCCGCGCGCTCCTGCTCGACCTTGGCGTTCGCGTAGCGGGACGGTTGCGGGCCGCTGAACGCGGCCAGTAACTGTCGGGACCGCGCCGCAAGCGCGGGGTGGACGCGGAAAGGCCCCGGCCGCAGCCGGGGCCTTCCACATCGTGTCGTTCAGTCGCTATGGGCAGATCGCCGGAGGGCTGGACGGACCGACTCCGTTGTTGCCGGTCCACGTGTTCGCCGTTCCCGCGGTGCCGGCACCCGTCGACTGATCCTCGCATTCGAAGCGACCGCTGCCGCTCACGTTGTTGCCAGAGATCGTGTTGCCGTTGGTCGCGGCGCCGAAGAAGATGCCGTCCCCACCAGCGAAGCCGAGATCGTTGCGCACAACGCCGTTGCGGTTCAACGTGTTGTTGGACACGGCCACTCGGGACGGGTCGGCGGTGGTGACGTCGATGCCGTTGTTGCCGCTGTCGTTCACAATGTTGTTTGCGATGGTGACGCCGCCCGCAGGCAGCAACCCCGAGACTGCGCATTGCGGATCGTCGCGAACGGCAATTCCGCTGTAGGGCGCCTTGTTGAGCGTGTTGCCCGCGCCCGCGCCGCCGATGAGCACGTTCGTCGCGCCCGCACCGATGTAGAACGCCGAGCCCCACTGCAGGTCATTGTCGGGGCGGCTGTCGAACGTCTTGTTGCTTTGGATCGTCACGTTCGTGTTGTTCTGGTAGATGGTGATGTCGCTGTAGTTGTCGGTGAACCGGTTCGACTTGAACGTGATGCCGTTGTTGATGCCACCGGTGCAGTTCTGGATGAGCGCGCCGCCCAAGAAGTTCGTGCTGAACGTGTTCGCGCTGATAAGCACGTTGTTGAGGCCGGCGTCGCTGTAGATGCCGTATCCCGGTGACGACGCGGGATTCGGATCATTGATCCCGTTGTTGTTGGCGACGATCTTGTTGCGAGTGACGGTCGTCGGGTTGGTGCCGCTCGAGTTCAGGAAGAGACCCTCGACGTTCGTGCGAATGATGTTGTTGCGCACGACATAGCCGCTGTTTCCACTGTTCGTCCACACGCCGACACGCGAGTTCTGAATCGTGAATCCGTCGAGCTTGATGTTGTCGGCCAGCAGGATGAACGCGTCCTCCGCCGTGCCGACACTCGACACGACGGCTTCGCTCGCACCGCCGAATGTGCGCGTGGCGCCATTCACGCCGACCTTCGGGCCGTTGATCGTGAGCGTCTTGTTGACACTGACTGGACCGAAATAGTGGCCAGGGCACACCTTGACGGTGTCGCCGGGATCCGCCGCGGCGACGGCGTCCTGAATCGTCGAGTAAGCGCTGCCCGCGGCGCCGCCGTCACACGAGCCCGCGCCGTGGCGACTGTCGTCGTCGACCCACCTCACGGTCGCAGCGCGCGCTGGCGTGGCGAAAGCGAGCCCAGCGCAAAGAAGAACGCCGGCCGCGACAGCGACCGATCTCCGGGATAACAGGTTCATTCGGGTCGTACCCCCCTTGAAGCCGCCCAGCCCTGGTGCACTATGCCCAACTCGGACGAATCGCATACCCTTCGCGGCGAATTCCCGCAAATAACGGCCATACGTGGGCAGCGCACACGTGGTCGGGACGGCGAGATTTGAACTCGCGACCCCCTGCTCCCAAAGCAGGTGCGCTACCGAGCTGCGCCACGTCCCGTCGGTGACCAAAGCGTAGCGGCGTGACGGTGCGATCAAATGGTGGTTCCATGACTGAACTCGTCGACGAGGTCGTTGCCATCGTGCGCGAGCGCGACGCGCACGTGGTCGGTATCACCGGCGGCATCGCCGCGGGCAAGTCGACGGTTGCGGCCGCGGTCGCCGCGACCCTTGGTTGGCCCACGGTGTCGACGGATGGGTTCATCGTCGCCGACGCCGGTGATCGCAAGGGCTACGCGGAGTCCTACGACGCCGCGGCGCTGGCGGCGTTCATCGACGCGATCCGGACCGAAGGCAAAGCGATCGCGCCGCGCTACTCACACCTGCACTACGACGTCGTCGGTCACGACGAGATCGAGTCGTCGTCGATCGTGATCGACGGCCTGCATCTCGGTCACGGCGCCATCGGGCTGCGCGACCGCATCGACGTGCTCGTCCATCTCGATGCCCCGACGGACGCGCTCAGCGCGTGGTACCTCGGGCGCTTCCAGGAGCTGCGGACGCTCGCCAAGAGCGACCCGACCGCGTTCTTGCATCCCTACAAGGACTTGGATCCGGAGGTCCTCGACGGTATGGCGATGCAGGTGTGGCGCGACCTCAACGCGGTCGTGATCGAGACCGAGGTGCGCCCCGCAGAGTCGGCGGCCGACGTGATCGTGCGCCTCGACGCCGACCACAACGTCGTCGAGATCATCCGCCGCTGACGAGGAGCTCCGCCCCCGCGGGCACGTCGGTTGACTCGGCGGTCTCCAGCCACCCATAGGGCAGCGAGACCGGACGCGGTCCTTGCGTGTGACCGCGCTTGGCGCGCGCCGCGTCGGGATGCGGCAACACGTCGCGCTCGAGCGCGTCGAGCATGTCGGCGAGTTCGGCGAGCGAAGAGCACAGCGCCATCGACCGCCGCACCTCGCCGCCGACGGGGTAGCCCGTGAGGTACCAGGCGACGTGCTTGCGGAAGTCGCGCACCGCCATCGCCTCGTCGCCGATGTCGTCGACCAGCAAACGCACGTGGGTGCGCATCGAGTCGGCGACGACGCCCAGAGCGGGTGCCGGCTCGACGTCGAGGCCGCGCAACGCGCGGTCGAGGTCGCGGAACAACCACGGGCGCCCGAGGCACCCGCGGCCGACCACGACGCCCGCGCATCCCGTCTCGTCGATCATGCGCAGAGCGTCGTGCGCCTCCCAGATGTCGCCGTTGCCGAGCACGGGAACGCCGGAGCCGTCGAGCAGCGCCACGAGTTGTGCGATACGCGTCCAATCCGCGACGCCGCTGTAAAGCTGCTCCGCGGTGCGCGCGTGCAGCGACACCGCGGCGACGCCGATGTCGGCCGCGGCGCGCGCCGCGCGCAGATACGTCACGTGTTCGTCGCTCACGCCCACGCGCATCTTCACCGTCACCGGCACCTCGCCTGCGGCGCGCACGGCGTGCGTCACGATCGACGAGAACAAGTTGTGATGCAACGGCAGCGCCGCGCCGCCGCCGAGGCGCGTCACTTTGGGAACGGGGCAACCGAAGTTGAGGTCGACGTGGTCGACGCCGATGTCGTCGACCAGCATCGCGACGGCACGTCCCATGACGACCGGATCGACTCCGTACAGCTGCACGGAGTGCACCGGTTCGCCTTCGGCGCGCGCCACCATGCGCATCGTCTTGCGATTGCGTTCGACCAACGCCCGCGCCGTGACCATCTCGCTGACGTAGAGACCTCCGCCGTACGAGCGACACAGGCGACGGAACGCCGCGTTGGTCACACCGGCCATCGGCGCGAGGACGACCGGTGGGTCGACGGTGATATTTCCGATCGTCAGGCCCACAGGTCCATCACCGTCAGCCCAAGTTCTCCCAACAGTTGGCGGAACAGCGGCAACGAGATTCCCGTCACGTTGCCCGAGTCACCGTCCAATCCGTCGATGAAGGGTCCCGACAGGCCGCGCTGGGTGAACGCGCCGGCGACGCGCAACGGTTCCCCGCTCGCGACGTAGGCCGCGATCTCGTCGTCGGACGGATCGCCGAAGCGCACGGTCGTGCGTCCGACGCCCTCGACGGGCCGTCCCCGAGCGCGTGTCGATCACGCAATGACCTGTCAGCAGCAGCCCGGATCGGCCGCGCATCGTCTTCCACCACAGCATCGCCTGGTCGGGCGACGACGGCTTGCCACGGGACTCGCCGTCGAAGTCGAGTAGCGAGTCGCAGCCGACGACCACCGCGTCGGCGGCCGCGGGCCGAGCCGCGACCGCCTCGGCTTTGCGCCTCGCCAGGGTCTGCACCGCCTCGGAGGTCGGCAAATCGTCGAATCCGTCCTCATCTACCCCGCTGACGATCACGTCGGGCGAAAACCCCGCCGATTGCAGCAACTGCAGGCGCGCCGGCGACGCGGACGCCAGCACCAATCGACGGCGAGTCATCCCAAATGCTCGCACAAGGGTGTTGGTCCGAAGTTGAGCGGCCGTTGATCAACTCTGTGGCTCGGCAGCCGAAAGGTTTAGATATGGCCGAAGACGCGTTCGCGCGACCGCTTCTCGGCGGGCGATATCGCTGCGACCGTTTGATCAAGTCGGGCAGCGGCGTCGAAACGTTCGCGGGCGTCGACATCGAGTCGCGCTCGCCGATCATCGTCAAGCGCGTCGCCGCTGCCAGCCGGATGGATCCCGCCTGGGTGCGCCTCGCGCACGAAGCGGAAGTGCTGCGCCGCCTCGAGTCGCGGTCGTTCCGCGCGCCCGTCACGACCGGGCGGGAGGACGGCTTCTTCTACCTCGTGCGCCCCTCGGTCGACGGGATCAGTCTCGCCGAGCGACTCAACCGTGGCCCGTTGAGCATCGCGTCCGCTCTCCGCGTCGGAACGAACCTGCTCGACGCGTTGCAGCAGGCGCACGACAACCACGTGCTGCACCGCGACGTGAAGCCGGCGAACGTGATCGTCGACGAGTCCGAGTCCGTGGAGCGCGTGGTGCTGATCGACTTCGGGTTCGCGCGCAGTCCGACGCTCGACAGCGACGTGCGCGATCAGCGCGTCGGCACCGCGCGCTACCTCGCGCCGGAAGCCGCGGGCTTACTAGAACGCGAAGTCGACGAGCGATCCGACTTGTACGCGTTCGGCGTCGTGCTGTTCGAATGCATCGCCGGCCGCGCTCCCTTCGAGGCGAGCGACGTCGGACAACTTCTCCGCATGCACCTCAACGCGCCGCCGCCGGCGCTGCGAGAGCTTCGTCCCGACGTGCCGCGCGCCCTCGACGCCGTGGTGCAACGCCTGCTGCGCAAGGACCCTGCCGAGCGCTACCAGTCCGCCAGTGCGGCGCTCGCCGACCTGCGCGCCATCGAGGAAGCCATCGCGCGCGGCAACGCCGACCCGGCGATCGTCGTCGGTGCGCACGACAACCGTCCGGTGCTGACCGAGCCGGCCTTCGTGGGGCGCAGTGCCGAACTCGCGGTGCTGGCGCACAGCGTGGACGTCGCCGCGGACGGTGAGGGTGGTCTCGTCCTCCTCGAAGCCGAGTCGGGCGGTGGCAAGTCGCGCCTGCTCGACGAGCTCGCGCTGCGGATCGGCGCCGACGCGTGGGTGTTGCGCGGCCAGGGCGTCGACCAGGGCGCGCAGCGTCCCTTCCAAGTACTCGAAGGTCTCGTCCAGGCGATCAACAAGGCCGCAGCCGACGATGCGAACGTTCTGGAGGTGCTGCGCGCCGGCGTCGGCGACCGTGCCGAAGCGGTCGTGGCCGCGCTGCCCGATCTCGCCGAGACGTTCAACATCGACGCCCACGTCAACCTCGGTCCGGAGGCGTACGGCGAGACGCGCAGCATCGCGGCGATCAACGTCCTGTTGCACTCGCTCGGCGAAACCGGCCGGCCGGCGATTGTCTTGCTCGACGACTGCCAGTGGGCCGACGCGTCCACGTTGAAGTTGTTGGCCGAGTGGCCGACCGAGTCTCGGTGCCGCACGGTCGTGATCGCGGCGTTTCGCACAGAGGAAGTGCCGGCCTCTCACGCGTTGCGCAAGGGTCGGCCGATCGCCCACGTCTCGTTGACGGCGTTCGGTACCGCCGACGTCGAGAGCCTGGCGGAGTCGATGGCGGGCACGCTGCCCGCCGCGGCTATCGAGACGGTTGCCGCGCTGTCCGAAGGCAGTCCGTTCATGGCGGCGGCGGTGTTGCGCGGTCTCGTCGAAACGGGCGCGCTGGTGCACGAGGCGCGCGGCTGGCGCGTCGACGCCGCGCGATTGGCCGACGTGCAGACGTCGCGCCGCGCCGCGCTGTTCCTCGTACGCCGCCTCGAACTGTTGGGCCCGACGACGCTCGAGCTGTTGACGGTCGGCGCGATCCTCGGCAAGGAATTCGACGCCGATCTCGCCGCGGAGTTGTGTGGCCAGGACGCGGACACGGTCGCCGTCGGCCTGAGCGAAGCGGCGCGGCGCCGCATCGTGTGGCCGGAGGAGGCAACCGGACGCGTCCGGTTCCTGCACGACAAGTTGCGCGAGGCATTGCTCAGCCGCCTCAGCGCCGACGAGCGCGCCACGCTGCACCTCCGCGCCGCGACGCGCATCGAAGCGCTCGACGCCGGTCGCACGTTCGAGCTGGCGTACCACTTCGACGCGGCGCGTCGCGACGACTTGGCGCTGCCGTACGCGCTGCGAGCCGCCGAGTCCGCGCGCGCCCAGCACTCGCTCGACGTCGCGCTGCGCAATTACCGCATCGCCGAAGCGGCGCTGCGCGCCAACGGTTCTGACGCCGATCGCGCCGCCGTCGCCGAAGCCCTCGGCGACGTGCTGATGTTGCAGGGCACGTACGACGAGGCGGCGGCACAGCTGACCTCCGCGCTCGACCACGCGTCCACGGTCGATCGTCGTGCCGCCCTCATGGGCAAGCTCGGTGAGGTCGCCTTCAAGAAGGGCGATCAACGACTGGCGCGCACCCACCTCGAGTCTGCCGTGCACGAACTGCGTGGTCGCCTCCCGCGCAATTCGGTGACGCTGCTGTGCGCACTCGTGTTCGAAGTGGTGGTGCAGGCGGCGCATTCGATCGCCCCGCGCCTTTTCGTCGGTCGCCGCAAGCTCGAGGGCGCCGAGCGCGAGTTCCTCGTCCTGCGTCTCTACAGCCGCTTGGCGTACGTGTACTGGTTCAGCGCGGGGAAAGTCGCCTGCGCGTGGGCGCACCTCCGCGAGATGAACATGGCCGAGCGCTATCCGCCGACCGCCGAGCTCGCGCAGGCGTACTCCGAGCACGCGCCCGTCATGACGATGGCGCCGTGGTTCAAGCGCGGCCTGGACTACGTCGAGCGATCGCTTCGTATCCGCACCGACCTCGGCGACCTGTGGGGCCAGGGCCAATCGTTGAACTTCTACGGCGTCACGCTTTACGCCGCGTCACGCCATCGTGAAGCGATCGAGAAGCTCGACGAGGCGTACCGACTGCTCGACCAGACCGGCGATCGATGGGAGGCGAACGTCGCGCTGTGGAACAAGGCGTACGCGCATTACCGCCTCGGTGAGCTGGACGAGGCCGTCCGCATCGGGCGCAGGTTGCACGAGAGCGCGACCGCCATGGGCGACATGACCTCCGCCGGTCTCGGCTTGAGCGCGTGGTCGCGGGCGTCCGGTGGTCGAGTACCCGCAGAGTTCATCCGCACGCAACTCGAGTACGGACTGGCTGACGCGCAGACGGACGCCGAGGTCAACGTCGCCGACGGCATCCGCCTCATGAGCGAGGGGGAATACGGGGCCGCAGTGATGGTGCTCGAGGAAGCCGCCAGCATCGTGCGTTCCGCGGGGTTGCGTCAGGAGTACGTCGCGCCCGTACAGCCGTGGCTGGCGACGGCACTGCGCGAACTCGCGCAGTCGAAAGCGCCATGGGACTTGGCTGAGCGCGGCGCCGCAATACGGCGGGGTAGGCGCGCGGTACGCAGCGCGCTCTTCGTCGCCTTCTGCTTCCGCAACAACTGGCCGCACGCACTGCGAGAGGCCGCCCTGTACGCGGCGATCGTTGGTCGCGCGCGCAAGGCACAGCGTTTGATGCGCAAGAGCCTCGGCGCCGCGGTCGCGCAGGACGCGCAGTACGAGCGGCTTCTCACGCTGCGGGCCTGGGCATCGCTCGGCCTCGACGTCCAGGACACGCCGGCGGCTGTCGTGCTCGAGTCGATCCAAGCCGAGCTGGCGTTGCTCATGCCCGAGACGACGACCGTCGAAGCCGCCGACGCCGGCCCGGCGCCGTCGCTGTCGCTCATCGACCGGTTCGCGGCGCTTCTCGCCGCCGGCCGTGAAATCGCCGCGGCGCCAACAGCCGAAGGTGTTGCCGCTGCTGTCGAACACGCGTCGGTGGCGTTGCTGCGTGGCGAACGGTGCGAGGTGTTCGCGGTGACCGAGGACCATCCACGGCCGCAGAGTGTGAGCCGGACGATCGTGCGGCGCGCCATCGAAGAGCGGTCCGTGGTCGTGTGGTCAGCGTTGAACGGTGACACGCTCGACAGTTCCGACAGCATGGAACTTTCGGGCGTTCGATCCGCGCTGTGCGCGCCGATCGTGCGTGACGGCGAGGTCGTCGCGCTCGTGTACGTCAGCCACGCGGGTTTCGAGGATCTCTTCGGTGAAGACGAGGTCCGCATTGCCGAGTTCATCGCGACGCTCGCCGGCGCGGCAATGGAACACGTCGCCAACACCGAAGCGGAGTTGCGGCAAATGCTCGACGACCTCACCGTCACGTCGTCGCTGCTCGAGGCCACTCTCGACGCGACGATCGACGGGATCCTCGTCGTCGACCGTTCCGGCCGAATGACGAGCTACAACCAACGCTTCGGTGAGATGTGGGGCATCCCGCCCGACGTGCTCGCCAGCCGCGACGACAAGGAAGCCATCCGCTACGTGCTCGACTGCGTCGCCGATCCCGCGGCGTTCGTGGCCAAGATCGAGGAGTTGTACGCGTCGCCCGAGGCCGAGAGCTACGACATCATCGAGTTCAAGGACGGCCGCGTGTTCGAACGCGGTTCGAAGCCCCAACGCATCGGCGACGACACTGTTGGCCGCGTGTGGAGCTTCCGCGAGGTGACCGAACGCGTTCGCACCGAGCAGGCACTCGCCGTTGCCCGCGACAAGGCGATGGAGGCGAGCCGTCTCAAGTCGGAATTCGTCGCCACGACGAGCCACGAGATTCGCACGCCGATGAACGGTGTCATCGGCCTCACGGGTCTTTTACTGGAGACGAGCCTCGACGACGTGCAGCGTGAGTACGCGGAGGGCGTTCGCATGTCGGCCGAAGCGCTGCTCGGCGTGATCAACGACATCCTCGACTTCTCGAAGATCGAAGCCGGCAAGCTCGAACTCGAGAACATCGACTTCGAATTGCCGCTCGCTCTCGACGACGTGGCGGGTCTCGTCGCGCGTGGCGCCGCCGCGAAACATCTCGACCTCGGGTGGGACTGCGACCGCGACGTGCCGACCGGCGTTCGCGGTGACGTCGGTCGACTGCGTCAGATCCTGCTGAACCTCGTGGCGAATGCCGTCAAGTTCACCGAGCGCGGCGGCGTGCGCCTGCACGTCAGCCGTACGCGCACCCTCGACGACGGCCGATCGATGCTGCGGTTCGAAGTGATCGACACCGGCGTCGGCCTCCGCCCGCAGGACAGCGCGCGCTTGTTCGAGCCGTTCTCGCAGGCCGACGCGTCGACGACCCGGAAGTTCGGGGGCACCGGTCTCGGGCTCGCGATTTGCGCCCGGCTCGCCGAGGCGATGGGCGGCACGATCGGAGTCGAGAGCGAGTTCGGCGTCGGCTCCACGTTCTGGGTCGAGTTGCCGTTCACGCTCGTCGACTTGGCGGCGCGCGACGCCGCGGTTCCGGCCGCGCCCGTGCCGTTGCACCCCGTCGATCCGCCGCGCGCCAGCGCGCGGGTCCTCGTCGCCGAAGACAACGCCATCAACCAATTGGTGGCGAAGGAGATGATCCGTCGGCTCGGCTACGAGTGCGACGTGGTCGCCAACGGCGCCGAGGCGCTGGAAGCGCTGCGTTTGCGCAGGTACGCGGCAGTGTTGATGGACTGCTACATGCCGGAAATGGACGGGTTCGCGGCGACGCGCGAATTGCGCGAGCGCGAACGCGCCGCCGGGGTCACCCCCACGCCGGTGATCGCCATGACGGCGTTGGCGATGGCAGAGGACCGCGAGCGCTGCACCGAATCCGGCATGGACGACTACGTCTCGAAACCCATCAATCTCACCGCGCTCGGTTCGACGCTGGAACGGTGGGCCTCGGGCCGGGCCGCCGCCACCGCGTAGCCATTCCGTGTCGGGGTTTCTTCCCCCCGCCGGTACACTGCTCACCTCTTATGAAGGCTGTCGCTGAACCCCTTGAGGGCAACAAGGTCAAGCTGTCCGTCGAGGTCGACGAGGCCGAATTCGAAAAAGCCGTTGACGCTGCGTTCCGCCGCTTGGCGCGCGAAGTCAAAGTCGACGGCTTCCGTCCGGGCAAAGCGCCGCGCCGCGTGCTCGAAGCCAAGCTCGGCGCCGGCGTGGCGCGCGAAGAGGCGTTGCGCGAAGCACTGCCCGGTTACTACGAGAATGCGCTACGCGAAACCGAAACCGACGCGATAGCGCAGCCCGAAATCGACGTCACTGCGGGGCAAGAGACCGGGCCGCTCACGTTCGACGCCGTCGTCGAGATCCGCCCCGTCATCACGGTGCCCGGCTACGACACGCTGAAGGTCGTCGTCCCGAGCCCCGAGCCATCCGAAGAAGACGTCAACGCACAGATCGATCGCCTGCGCAACCAGGGAGCCGAACTGAACGACGTCGATCGCGCCGCGCGCAAGGGCGACGCCGTCGTGCTCGACATCCACGGCACGCAGAACGACGAATCCGTGCCCGGTCTCGACGCCACCGATCTCACGTACGAAGTCGGCAGCGGGACGCTCGTCGACGGGCTCGACGATGCGATCACCGGCGCCAAGGCGGGCGACGCCGCCGCGTTCTCCACCGAAGTTCCCGGCCACGAAGGTGCCGTCGACTTCAAGGCGCTCGTGAAGGGCGTGAAGGAAAAGGTGCTGCCCGAAGTCACCGACGAGTGGGCGAGCGAAGTCTCCGAGTTCGACACGGTCGAAGAGTTGCGCGCTGATCTCGTCAAGCGGATGACCGCTGTTCGACTCGCCAACGCGCAGATGGCGTTGCGCTCCGGCACGGCGCAAGCGCTGGCGGATCTCGTCGTCGACGTGATGCCCGACGCGTTGATCGACGGCGAAGTGTCGCGTCGCATCGACGACCTCGCGCATCGTCTGTCGCATCAGGGCGCGACGCTGCAGCAGTGGCTCGAGGCCACGGGTCAGTCGCCCGAGGAGTTCATCGCCGGCCACCGCGAGGACGCCGCGTCGAGCGTGAAGGTCGACCTGGCGCTGCGCGCCGTCGTCGTCGCCGAGGGCATCGACATCTCCGACGACGAACTCGACGAAGAACTCACGAAGGTCGCCGAAGACGCAGGCGAGAAGCCTGCCAAGTTGCGCAAGCAACTCGAGACCAACGGCGTGCTGCCGCTGGTCAAGCTCGACCTCGCGAAAGCCAAAGCACTCCAGTGGCTGATCGACCATGCTGAGGTGGTCGACGAAGAAGGCAATCCCGTAGACGTCGCGGCGCTCACAGCGGCACCCGACCAGGAAGAGGAGCAACAGGACTGATGGAGCCGATCTACAACTACCTGGTACCGACGGTTGTCGAGAGTTCGAGCCGAGGCGAGCGCGCCTACGACCTGTACTCGCGCATGCTCAAAGAGCACGTGATCTTCCTGGGCACGCCGATCGACGACACGATTTCCAACCTCGTCTGCGCGCAGATGTTGTTCTTGGAGTCGGAGAACGCCGATAAGCCGATCTCGCTCTACATCAACTCACCGGGCGGTGAAATCACGGCGCTGCTGGCGATTTACGACACCATGCGGTACGTCGGCAACGAGATCCACACGTTCTGTTACGGCCAGGCGGCTTCGGCGGCCGCCGTGCTGCTTGCTGGAGGCACCAAGGGTCGCCGCTATGCGCTGCCCCACGCCCGTATCCTGATGCATCAGCCCTACGGCGGCGCCGCCGGACAGGCCACCGACATCGAGATCCAGGCCAAGGAGATCCTCCGGATGAAGGACTTGCTCAACCAGATGCTGGCGGAAGACACCGGTCAGCCGTTTGAGCGCGTGTCAAAGGACACCGAGCGCGACTTCATCATGAGTGCAGAAGAAGCGCAGGCCTACGGCGTTATCGATGAAGTGATTTCCACCCGTCTTCCGGTGACCGAGCACGCGCTCGGCGCGGCATAGGAGTAACCAGTGGCTCGTCTCGGCGACGGAAGCGATCTCGTCAAGTGCAGCTTCTGCGGCAAAACGCAGAAGCAGGTCAAGAAGTTGATCGCCGGCCCCGGTGTGTACATCTGCGATGAGTGCATCGAGTTGTGCAACGACATCATCGAAGAGGACCTGGCGGAAGCGAGCGAGCTCAAGTTCGAAGAGCTGCCCAAGCCCCGCGAGATCTTCTCGTTCCTCGACGACTACGTCGTCGGTCAGGAACACGCCAAGAAAATCCTGTCGGTCGCGGTCTACAACCACTACAAGCGCGTGCAGGCGGGCGCACACGACCCCGAGGTCGAACTCGGCAAGTCGAACATCCTGCTGATCGGGCCGACGGGCTGCGGCAAGACGTATCTCGCGCAGACGCTGGCGCGCATGCTGAACGTGCCGTTCGCCATCGCCGACGCCACGGCGCTGACCGAGGCCGGCTACGTCGGCGAAGACGTCGAGAACATCCTCCTGAAGCTCATCCAGGCTGCCGACTACGACGTCAAGAAGGCCGAGACCGGCATCATCTACATCGACGAGATCGACAAGATCGCCCGCAAGAGCGAGAACCCGTCGATCACTCGGGACGTGTCGGGCGAAGGCGTGCAGCAGGCGTTGCTCAAGATCCTCGAGGGCACGACCGCTTCGGTACCGCCGCAGGGCGGGCGCAAGCACCCGCACCAAGAGTTCATCCAGATCGACACGGGCAACATCCTGTTCATTTGCGGCGGCGCGTTCGCCGGTATGGACAAGATCATCGAGAGCCGCATCGGCAAGACCGGCATTGGCTTCGGTGCCACCATCAACCGCCGCTCGAACGACGTCGGCGAGCTGATGCTGCAGGTGCAGCCCGAAGACCTGCTCAAGTTCGGGCTCATCCCCGAGTTCGTCGGCCGTCTCCCCGTCATCGGCGCGGTGTCCAACCTCGACAAGGACGCCCTGGTGCGCATCCTCGTCGAGCCGAAGAACGCCGTGGTCAAGCAGTACCAGCGCATGTTCGAGCTCGACGGCGTGCAACTCGAGATGACCGACGACGCGCTCGAGGCCGTTTCGGAACAGGCGCTGCTGCGCGGCACCGGTGCCCGCGGTCTGCGCGCGATCCTCGAAGAGGTGCTGCTCGACGTCATGTACGACGTGCCGAGCCGCACCGACGTCGGCAAGTGCGTCGTCGACCGCTCCGTCGTGCTCGACAAGGTCGCGCCGACGCTCACCCCGCGGGCGGACACACCCCCCACGGACAAGCCCCGCCGCGCCGCTTCCTGACGCACCAACCCAAAGTTGTGTTCTGTCGCACGTGAATCGTGTGCCACAGAACACAAGTTTCTTCCCCGCCTAGGCTCCGCGGCGTTATGACGTTGACCCGGTTGTTGGTCGCGCCTGCGGTGCTGGCTGGGGAGCCCGACGCGGTGGCGCTGCGCGCTGCTGGCGTTGCCGCGGAGCGCCGCTTCGACACCGAGGGTGAGACCGAGCTGATCGTCGGCACGCTCGAGGGCGACTTGGCGTCGCAACACGCCGTCGAGAGCGAACTGGCGCGCGAGGGGCTCGACCGCACCGTCATCGGCCGCGACGCGTTCGTCGAACGCGTGCGCGAGACCGAAGCGCGCCACCGCTCCGCGTTGCGCGACGCGCTCACCGACGCCGGCATCCCCGCTGACATCGAGCTGGGTCGCACCGCAGACGAGATCGTGTTGCGCGCGGCGCGCATCGCCTTCGTGCGCCTGTACGACGCCGGTCTGCTCGAACACGCCGAACGCGTCGTCGACATTTGCGCGCGCTGCCAGACGGTCGTCGAACCGAGCGACGCCGCCGCGGTGCCGACCGAAGTCGTCCGCTACACGCTCGCGCTCGACGGAGTCGAGGTTGCGATTACCGACGCCGAACTGTTGCCCGGTGTGGTGGCGGTCGCGGTGCCCGCCGGACACGCTGCGGCGGGCACGACGGTCCGCGTGCCGCTCGGCCACGACGTCCCCGTCGTCGCCGACGACGCCACCGACGCGCCGTGGTTCGTCGTCCCGGCGCACGCCGGGCGTGCGCTCGACTTCGCCCGGCAACACGGCCTCACACCGCTTCCCGTCCTCGACAGCGACGGCGTGGTCGTGAGCGAAGGCCCGTTGGCCGGACTGGCGCGCTACGCGGCGCGCGCCGCGGCCGCGGAGTTGCTGCGCGCCGAGGGCGTCGTGCTCGCCGAGCAAGTCGACACCGTCGACGACCTCCGCTGCGGGCGCTGCGCCACGTCGCTCACCCCCGTCCTCGGCCCGCACTGGTTCCTGCGGACGGCGGACCTCGAGATTGCGGCCGCCGATGCGATCCGCGGCGGCGCCGTCCAGATCGACGACGTGGAAACCCGCGATCGTTTCGTCGACCGCGCCGAGCGCGCCGATTCTTGGTGCCTATCGCACCAGGTGTGGGCGGGCGATGCGGTGCCGGCGGCGCGCTGCATCGACTGCGGCCAGATCGCCGTCACTGCCGAGCCGTCGTCGTCGTGCGGGAAGTGCATGGGCGAACTCGTGCCGACCGAAGACGTGCTCGACGCCAGGTTCATCGCGGCGCTGTGGCCGCTGGCGCTCGCCGGCTGGCCCGTCGAGGAGCAGCGCGCCGATCGCAGCGTCGTGTTCGCCGGTCCCGATGACGTGACGGGATTCGCTTTGCCCGTCGCCGCGCTCGGTTTGCGCCTCGCCGGCGCCGTCCCGTACGACGAACTCGTGAGCGTGCACACCGAATGAATTTCGAAGAGGCGGTCGCGTTCCTCGACGAGCACATCAACATGGAAAAGATGCTGGCGGGGGAGCGCGCGACTGCCCCGACGCTCGAACGGATCCGCGAACTGTTGCGGCTGCTCGGCGATCCCGAGCAGCAATACCCGATCGTTCACGTGACGGGGACGAACGGCAAGACGTCGACGGCTCGCGCCATCGGACGGTTGCTGATGGCGCACGACCTGTCGGTCGGCACGTACACCAGCCCGCACGTCGTGTCGTTGACCGAACGCATCCTGCGCGACGACGAGCCCATCGCGCCCGACGAGTTCGCGTTGCTGATCGCGCAGTTGGCGCGGCTCGAACCGCTGCTGACGGAACGCGCCACCTGGTTCGAGCTCATAACCGCTGCCGCCTACGCACACTTCGCCGACATCGCCGTGAACGCCGCGGTGATCGAAGTCGGCCTCGGTGGAACGTGGGACGCCACGAACGCGGCAAACGGCGCCGTCGCCGTCGTCACGTCAGTTGGGCTCGATCACATGGAGTTCCTGGGTGACACCCCGGAGGACGTCGCCGCGGAGAAGTCGGGGATCATCAAGGAAGGCGCCGACGTCGTCGTCGGCTACCTCGACGACGGACCGCGCGAAGTGATCGACATCGCGGCGCGCGTCAACGGTGCCGCCAGCGTCGTACACGCCGGTGACGAGTTCGCGGTGACGAGCGATCGCGTCGCCATCGGTGGACGGCTGCTGTCGGTGCGCACGTCGCGGGCGCGATACGACGAGATCTTCATGCCGCTGCACGGCGCGCATCAGTCGGAGAATCTCGCGTGCGCCATCGCGGCGACGGAGGCGTTCTTCGACCGGCCGCTCAACGAGGAATTGGTGATCGCCGCCGCCGCGGGCCTCACTGCGCCGGGTCGCCTCGAGGTGATCGGGCGCAATCCGCTCGTGATCCTCGACGGCACGAAGAACGAGATGGGTGCCGCCGCCGTCAAGGCGGCGCTCGATGAGGAGTGGTCGACGGTGTCCCCGCGCGTGCTGGTGGTCGGACTCCTGAAAGGCAAAGGCAAGGACCCCAAGGCGCTGCTCGACGCTCTCGGCGCGCGCAGCGCCAAGCTCGTGATCGCGGTACCCGCGCCGTCGCCGCGCGCGATGGACGCCGACGAGATCGCAGCCGCCGCCCGTGAACTCGGGGTGCACGCGGAGACGGCGTCGTCGGTCGACGAAGGTCTCGCCCGCGCCAAGTTCGAAGCCGGCGCCGACGGCCTCGTCCTCGTCGCCGGCTCCCTCTACGTCGCCGGCGCCGCCTCTCACTGACTTTCTGAATCTGATGCTCACGTGGTGTGCATAGATGTCAGAAAGTCCGTGACCGGGCATTAGCCTCGCCGCCGCTATGGCAGACCGTACGTTCGTTATTTGTAAGCCCGACGCCGTGGAACGCGGCCTTGCGGGCGAGATCATCCGCCGATTCGAGAACAAGGGGCTCAAGATCGTCGCCGCCGAGTTGCGCACGATCGACGCCGACACTGCCGGCAAGCACTACGCCGAGCACGCCGAGAAGCCCTTTTTCGGGGACCTGGTGAGCTTCATCGGCCGTAGTCCGGCGATGTTGCTCGTACTCGAAGGCCCCGAAGACACCTGGAAGGTCGTCCGCACGATGATGGGCGTCACCAATCCGCGTGACGCGGGGCCCGGGACGATCCGCGGCGACTACGGGATCGAATTGACCGAGAACCTGGTGCACGGCAGCGACGGGCCGGAGTCGGCCGCACGCGAGATCGCACTGTTCTTCCCAGCCCTGTAGCCTGACGGACTTCCGAGGGGGGACCCCGATCCCTTGCGGAGCCCGTCTACGTGTCAGAAAGCATCTTTTCCAATCTCCTAGGTCGCGACATGGCCGTCGACCTAGGCACCGCCAACACGCTCGTCTACGTACGCGGGCGCGGCATCGTGCTCAACGAGCCGTCGGTGGTCGCGGTGAACGTGAAGGACGGGCGACCGCTCGCCGTCGGCACCGAGGCGAAACGGATGATCGGCCGCACGCCGAATCACATCCGCGCCATCCGTCCGTTGAAGGACGGCGTCATCGCCGACTTCGACATCTGCGAAAAGATGCTGCGGTACTTCATCCAGAAGGTGCACCAGCGTCGCTTCTCGCACCCTCGCATGGTCATCTGCGTTCCTTCTGGCATCACCGGCGTCGAGCAGCGCGCCGTGGCCGAGGCGGCCGAGTTCGCCGGCGCCCGCAAGCCCGTCTACATCATCGAAGAACCGATGGCCGCGGCGATCGGCGCCGGCCTGCCGGTGCACGAGCCCGCCGGCAACATGGTCGTCGACATCGGCGGCGGCACAACCGAAGTCGCCGTCATCTCCCTCGGTGGCATCGTCACCGCCGGCTCGATCCGCATCGGCGGCGACGAACTCGACGACTCGATCATCAACTACATCAAGAAGGAATACTCCGTGGCGCTCGGCGAGCGCACCGCGGAGGAGATCAAGTGCTACTACGGCTCGGCGTGGGCGCTCGAAGAGGAGCACTACTTCGAGATCCGCGGCCGTGACCTCATCACCGGGCTCCCGAAGCCGGTCATGACGTCGACGGGGGAGATCCGCGAAGCGATCGAAGAGCCGGTCGCCGCCATCGTCGACGCGGTGAAGGTGACGCTCGACAAGACGCCGCCGGAACTGGCAGCCGACATCATGCAGCGCGGCATCGTCATCACCGGTGGCGGCGCGTTGCTGCACGGGATGGGCGAGCGCCTCGAACACGAGACGGGAATGCCGATCGTGATCGCGCCGAACCCGCTGCATGCCGTTGCCATCGGCAGCGGCCAGTGCCTCGAGGAGTTCGAAGTCCTCAAGGGCGTCTTCATCAACTCGAACCCTCCCCACTAGCGTGACGGGGTGGTCGCGCCCCGGCGAACTTCCCGCCCACGCTTCACGCTGCTGCTGATCGTCCTCACCGCGATCACGCTCATCACGCTCGACTACCGCGCCGATGGTGGCGGAGTCACGGGTTCGATCCGCGACGGGGCGCGCACCGCACTCCAGCCGATCGGCACCGCCGTCGACTTCGTCGTAACGCCGGTCGGCAACGTCATCGGCGGCATCCTCGACTTCGGACGCGTGCGGCGCGAGAACGCCAAGCTCCGCGACGAACTGGCCCAGGCGCGCAGCACGGTGCAGTCCGCGCAAGACGCCAAGAGCCAGCTGCAGCGCATCGAAGACGAGATCGGCGTGACGAGCACGAGCGACATCCCGTCGGTCGCGGCGCGCGTCACGGGCGGTTCGCCGTCGGTCCTGCAACTCACCATCGAGATCGACAAGGGCAAGGACGACGGCATCACCAAGGGCATGCCGGTCATTTCCGGTGGCGCGCTCGTGGGGCGCATCCAACGGGCGACGGGGCACCGCTCGACGGTGCAGTTGCTTTCCGATCCGGGCCTCAGCGTCGGCGTGCGTTTGGCGCGCACGGGCGATCTCAGCGTGGCGACCGGTGACGGCGGCGACATGGTGATGTCGCTCGTCGAGCCCAACACCGAGATCCACCCCGGCGATGCGGCGGTCACCAGCGGCCTGCAACAGAGCGAATACCCGCCGGGGCTGCCCGTCGGGAAAGTGCGCTCGGCAAAACGCGACGACGCGGGTCTTACGCAATCGGTGCGGCTGCGTCCGCTCGTGAACCTGCGCAGACTTTCCTTCGTGCGTGTGCTGCAGTGGGCGCCGCAATGACCGAAGGCGCCAACCGTCCGCTACGCATCGCCGTCGTGCTGCTGGGACTGCTCGAGTTGCAGCTGCACGTCGTCGACGGGATCCGTATCGGCGGCTACCACCCGCTGATCCTGTTCCTGATTCCGATCGCGGCTGCGCTCGAGGGTGACGGGTCGCGCGCCGCCATCGCCGGATTCATCACCGGCCTCGTGCTCGACCTCTTCCTGGAAACGCCGCTCGGATTGTCGGGGCTCGTGTTCGCCATCGTCGGATACGGCGTGGCGTCGTTCGAGCGCGGTGTCATCCGCGCCGATCGCTGGTTGCAGCCGGCCGTTGCCGGCGCCGCGAGCGCCGCCGGGGTCGTCGGCATCGGGATCGCGGCGGCCATCTTCGGTCAGCCGCAGTATTTCCGGCTGTCGTTGATCGGTTCGGTCGTCTTCGTCGGCGTGTTCAACGCCATCGTGGCGACGCCGGTGATCCGCGCCGTGCGTTGGGCGCTCGGCCCCGTCGCCGTGCACGGGGGGCTGCATGCCTGACCCGCAAGGATCGGCGCACCTGCGGCTGACCATCGTCGGCATCGTCGTGTTCTCGCTGTTCGCCACGTTGCTGAGCCGCGCCACGTATCTCCAGGCGATGGATTCCGGCGCGTTCGTCAAGCAGGCCCGCGAGAACCGCGTGCGCATCGTGTACGAACCGGCGCCGCGCGGGCGCATCCTCGACCGCAACAACCAGGTGCTGGTCGACAACAAGGTGTCGAACGTCATCACGCTGAGTCGCGAGCAGGCGGCCAAGGACGACGAAGTCATCGACCGTCTGGCAGCGCTCCTGCACATCCAACGCTCCGACATCGAGGCGAAGGTGAAGGACCAACGGTTCTCGCCGTTCACGCCGGTCCCGGTCATCACCGAGGCGCCCGAAGAGGCGATCGTCTACATCCGCGAACACCAGAGCGACTTCGAAGGCGTCGACGCCGCACGCGTGACCGAGCGCTCGTATCCCTACGGCACGCTCGCGGCGCATCTGCTGGGTTACGTCGGCAAGCTCAACGAGCGCGAACTCAGCGAGCACCGGCGCGACAACTACCAGCCGTCCGACGAGATCGGCAAGAGCGGCGTGGAGTTGCTGTACGAGAAGTGGCTGCGGGGCACGCCCGGCGTGACGCGTCTCGAGGTCGACAGCGCCGACCGCGTCGTGCGCACGCTGTTCCACACCGATCCTGTGCCGGGCCACGACATCCGCCTCACGCTCGACCTCAACGTGCAGGTCGCTGCCGAAGCCGCGATGGCTCGGGCGATGAACGCCGCGCACGGGACGTACGACCGCGGGATGGCCAAAGACTTCATCGCGCCCGCGGGCGCGGCCGTCGTGCTCGATCCGCGCGACGGATCCGTGCGCGCCATGGCGTCGCTTCCGACGTTCAACCCCGGCGACTTCGTCGGCGGCATCACGACGCCGCAGTACCAGGCGCTCACCGCACCCCAGGCGCACTTCCCGCTCAACAACCGCGCGCTCGCCGGTGAGTACTCACCGGGCTCGACGTTCAAGCTGGCGACCGCTGTCGCCGCCGTCAACACCCGCATGCTCGACCCGCGCAAGACGATCGTCGACGGCGGGAAGTACACCGTCGCCGGTTGTGCCGGTGATCGCTGCGTGTTCCACAACGCCAACAACGAGGCGCACGGACCCGTCAACCTGACGACCGCCATCACGGTGTCGTCCGACGTGTTCTTCTACGGCCTCGGCGATCAGTTCTGGAAGAACCGCAACACGTACGGCACCACCGCGATCCAGGACACGGCGCGTTCGCTCGGCTTCGGCGCCAAGACGGGCATCGGACTCGGCGAGCACGCCGGGCGTGTGCCGACGCCCGACTTGCGCGCCGCGCTCCACGACGCCAACCCGAAAGCGTTCCCCACCCGCGACTGGCGCACGGGCGACAACATCAACCTCTCGATCGGCCAAGGCGAGCTCGTCGTGACACCGATCCAACTGGCGCGTGCGTACGCGACGTTCGCGAAGGACGGCAAGGCGTTCGTCCCCCGCGTCGCCAGCGAAGCGCTCACCGAAACCGAGAACGGCGGCTACCGCACGGTGATGTCGTTCCCGGCCGTCTCCGTGCCGGGACCGATCATCCAGCCCGACGTGAAAGCGCCGATCGAAGCGGGTCTCAAGGGCGTGACGTCGAACCCGCGCGGGACCGCCTACAACGCCTTCGCAGGATTCACCGGGATGACCGTCGCCGGCAAGACCGGTACCGCGCAGGTACACGGCAAACAGGACACGGCGCTGTTCGCCGCCTACGCGCCCGTCGAGGACCCGCAGTGGGCCGTCGCCGTGGTGATGGAAGAAGCGGGCTTCGGTGGTTCAATCGCCGCGCCCGTTGCCCGCCACATCTTCGACGCCGTCCTCGGCCGCACCAACGACAGCTCGGCCGACGTCGTGCAGAGCGTGCTGGACTGATGCTTTCCGCGCGGCCGAACGAACGGTTCTCGACGCTGCGATCGTGGCGCCACGCCGACCACTCGTTGATCATCGCCTGCGTCGCCGCGGCGTCGCTCGGCCTCGTCGCCGTGTTCTCGGCGACGCGCCACGAGCTCGCGGCCGCGGGCCTGTCGGAGAACAGCACGGTCAGCAAACAAGCGACGTTCGTGCTCGTCGGAATCGTCGTGATGGCGATCGCGACACTGGTCGACTACCGCAACCTGCGCGCCATGTCGCCGTACTTGTTCGCCGGCACGGTGCTGCTGCTGCTGATGGTGAAGACGCCTCTCGGCTCGCACCAACTCGGCACCCAAGCGCGCTTCGACCTCGGGCCGTACCAGTTCCAGCCGTCGGAGTGGGCCAAGGTCGTCATGGTCGTGTGCATCGCCGCGTTCTGCGCGTCGTTCCGCGGGCAACTCACGGGTGGCCACATCATGGGACTGCTGTTGCTGTCAGCGGTCCCGATCGGCCTGATCTACCTGCAGCCCGACCTCGGCACCGCGCTCGTGTTCATCGCGGTGCTGCTCGGTGTGCTCGCCGTCGCCGGTGCGAAGCCGCGCCACCTCGCCGTGCTCACCGCCATCGGGGTGACGGCGGTCGTGCTCGTCTTACAGCTCGGGGTGTTGAAGCAGTACCAACTCGACCGCTTCGGCGCGTTCCTCGACCAGCAGGACTCCGCGCAGCGAGTGGCGTTCAACGTGAGCCCCGCCAAGTACAACCTCAACCAGTCGAAGATCGCCATCGGCTCCGGCGGCATCACCGGCAAGGGGTTGTTCAAGGGAACGCAGACCAACCTGCGCTACGTCCCGGAGCAGTCGACCGACTTCATCTTCACCGTCGTCGGTGAAGAGCTGGGCCTCGTCGGGTCGGGCGCGCTCATTCTCCTGTTCGCGTTCATCACCTACCGCGTGTGGCGCGCCGCGGCGACGGCGCGCGATCTGTTCGGGACGCTGGTGTGCGTCGGCGTGCTGTGCATGTTCGTGTTCCAGATTTTCGAGAACATCGGCATGACGATGGGCATCATGCCGATCACCGGGATCCCGCTGCCGTTCATCAGCTACGGCGGCAGCTCGACGCTCGCCGCGTTCGCCGGCATCGGTCTCGTCTTGAACGTCGGCATGCGGCGCTTTAGCTAGGGATAAGGTCAGCGCATGCGCAAAGTGGCAATTGCCCTGTTGATGTTGGCCGCCCTGTTGGGGGCGTGCGGCAAGAACGACAACCCTTCCATCGACAGCCAGACACCGGCGGCAGCGAGCATCAACGTGACGACCAAGGACTTCCAGTTCGCGGACGCTCCCACGACCGTCACCGTCGACAACTTGGCCAAGCTCACGATCAAGAACGAGGGGACCGAGCCCCACGAGGCCGCCATCATCAAGTTGACCGACGGCAAGACCGTCGACGACGTCAAGACGTTCCTCGGGTCGAAGACTCCTTCGGGCCCTCCGCCGTTCACGCTCGGCGGCGGCACCACCGCGGTTGATCCCGGTGGCAGCGCGTCGGTCACGCAGTCGTTGCCCGCGGGGTCCTACGCCTTTATTTGCTACGTCGCCGGCCAGGACGGTGTGCCGCACTTCGCCAAGGGCATGCTCGCCGGGTTCAGCGTGACGGGGAACTCGACGACGTCGCTTCCCCTGCCTGACGGTGTCAACGCCACCGGCAAGGAGTTCCAGTTCGACCTGCCGGCGCTCAAGGCGGGCACGACGACGATCCGCTTCCGCAACGCCGGCCAGCAGGACCACGTGCTCGGATTCGCCAAGGTGGCCGACGGCAAGACGGCTGACGACGCCCGCAAGTGGCTCACGGACCATCAGGGCCCGCCGCCGCTGTCTTTCATGGGCGGCCCCGCCGCCGGCCCGGGCGAGTCGAGCTCGTTCCAGGCGAAATTGAGCAAGGGAACCTACGTCTTCTACTGCCCGGTCCCGGATCAGACCGACCCCAACAAGGCGCCGCACTTCACCAAGGGCATGTTCCAGGGCGTAACTATCACGTAGGCACCGGTACACTTTCGGCGTCATGAAGCACGAAGCGACCCTGTGGAGCAGGGTCGAGGCGCTGCTGGCCAACGTGCAGAAGCCCGCGCGGTACATCGGGTGCGAGGACGGGGCACTCACCCCGACCTACGGCCCGGAAACGGTGTCGTGGTTGCTCGTGTATCCCGACACGTACGAAGTCGGGCTGCCGAACCAAGGCCTGCAGATCCTCTACGAGTTGCTCAACGAAGCCGCGGACACCGCGGCCGAGCGCTCGTACGCGCCTTGGACCGACATGGAGGAGCAGATGCGCGCCCACGGCGTGCCGCTGTTCTCGCTCGAGACCCACCGCGCCGCCGCTGACTTCGACGTGCTGGCGTTCAACCTGTCGGCCGAGCTCGTGTACACGAACGTGCTCAACTGCATCGACCTCGCGGGCGTGGCGGTGCGCGCTGCCGATCGCGCCGACGACGACCTGTTCGTCTGCGCCGGCGGACACTGCACGTTCAATCCCGAGCCGCTCGCGGACTTCGTCGACTTCTTCGTCATCGGCGACGGGGAAGAAGTCGTCGCCGAGATCACCGAGTCGCTGCGGGCGTCGCGTGGTGAGGCGCGTGCCGAACGGTTGCGCGCGCTCGGTCGCGTCCCCGGTGTCTACGTGCCGTCGCTTTACGACGTCGTGTACGACGGTTCTCGCATCGCGTCGGTGGCGCCGCGCTTCGCCGACGTGCCGGCGCGCGTCGACAAGCGCACCATCGCCGACCTCGGCGCGTGGCCCTATCCCAAGCAGCAACTCGTGCCGCTCACCGAAGTCGTGCACGACCGACTCAACGTCGAAGTGTTCCGCGGCTGCACGCGCGGTTGCCGTTTCTGTCAGGCGGGGATGATCACGCGCCCGGTGCGCGAGCGGCCGGCCGCGCAGGTACGCACGATGGTGTCGGAAGGCCTCAAGCGCACCGGCTACGACGAGGTGTCGCTGACGTCGCTGTCGAGCGCCGACTACTCGGGGATCAAGGAGGTCGTCGGCGAGATCATCGACGACCCAGAATGCAGCGGCTCGGCCGGTGGCGGCGCGGGACAGATCAGCGTGTCGCTGCCTTCGTTGCGCGTCGACGCCTTCACGGTCGGCATCGCCGGCGAGATCCAAAAGGCGCGCCGCACCGGCCTTACCTTCGCGCCCGAAGCCGGCACATGGCGAATGCGTCAGGTCATCAACAAACTGATCACCGAAGAAGACCTCTACGCGTCGGTCGACGCCGCGTTCTCGCAGGGGTGGCGGCGCGTGAAGCTCTACTTCCTCATCGGGCTGCCGACCGAGACCGACGAAGACGTGCTCGGTATCGCGGAGTTGGCGCGCCGTTGCGCGGCGATCGGGCGCGGTCACACGAAGGCGGCGACGGTCGTCGCGTCCGTCGGCGGTTTCGTGCCCAAGCCGCAGACGCCGTTCCAGTGGTTCGGTCAGGTGCGCTCCGAAGAACTGCAACGCCGCATCTGGCTGTTGAAGGACGAGTTCAAGAAGATCAAGGGCGCCCAGTTGAAGTGGCACGACCCGAAGGCGACGCTCGCCGAAGGGCTCGCGTCGCGCGGCGACCGCCGCATGGGTGCCGTCATCGAAGAGGTCTGGCGGCAAGGCGGCGTCTTCCAGGAATGGTCCGAGTGCTTCTCGCTCGACCGGTGGTTGACGGCGATGGAGAACCACGGGCTGTCGCCCGACGATCACGTCTTCCGGCACCGCCAGCGAGAAGAGATCCTGCCGTGGAGCCATATCGGCGCGGGTCTCCACGAAGACTTCCTGTGGGACGACTGGCAGGACGCGTTGGCGGAGTACGGCCTCCCCGATTGCCGGTGGACGCCGTGTTATGACTGCGGCGCATGCACCGAGTTCGGCATCGAACACGTCGTCGCGTCGAACGTGCCGCCCGCGGGCGGCTCGCAGGGGACTGGGCAGGATCTGTCGAGGGGCGGCGATGTGCCCGTCACCCTTCTCGCCACACGCGCAGGGGTGTCGCAATGAAGTTGCGCGTGCGGTTCCAAAAGCTGGGCAAGGTGCGCTGGATCAGCCACCGCGACATTGCGCGCTGTGTCGAGCGCGCCGTGCGGCGGGGCAAGCTGCCCGTCGCCTACTCCGAGGGCTTCTCGCCGCGCCCTCGCATCGCCTTCGGCTTGGCCCTGCCTACGGGTGCCGAGTCGCTGGCGGAATACCTCGACGTCGACTTCGGGGTGAATGAAGTCGACGCCGCTGCTGTCGGATCGGCGCTGTCTGCTGGGCTGCCGGTCGGAATCGACGTAACAGCGACTGCGCCCGTTCCAACGGGTGCGGTGTCGTTGCAAGAGGGCGTCGTCGCCTGCCGCTGGGAGCTCGGCGTGTTCGGCGAACCAATGCCCGACGACTGGTTTGCGCAGTCCGCGGCCCGCTTGTTGGCCGCCGACGAACTCGTCGTCACCCGCGAACGCAAGGGACAGATGGTCAGCGACGACCTCCGTCCGAACATCACCGCGCTGAGCGCCGAGGCCCGACCCGACGGGACCCCGATTCTCGCGGTGGAACTATCGACCTACCCGCGCGGCATCCGTCCCGCGGATCTTGGTCACGCACTGGAACTGCCTGTGACGCGCCTCGACGTGCGTCGCACCCACCAATGGATTGCGCCCGATGGCGCGCGTACCGAGCCACTGATGCTCGATGAAACGAGTTACCCATGTCCGAACCTTCCCCCGAATACACACCAACCCCCCGGCGACGCCGTCGTCGCCCGAACCGCGTAGGAGACGCGGCTACAACAACATCGCCCGTCGATCAGCGGCCTGACGACCTGCCCGATCCTCCGTACGAAGGCACGCCCCGTCCGAAGATCGGCGATACCCGGCCCGCGCCGCCCGCACCGGCGGCGTCAGTAGCGTCGAGACTCGACCGCGGCGAAGGCCAGCGGTCGTCGACCTCCGGTGCCGCACGACGCCGTCGGCGCCGCGCCGGCCAGCAACGACGCTCTGAAGTTGACGCCGTCGACAGCCCTTTGGCGCCAACTGGCGACACCGCCGCCGCTAGCGACCAAAAGGCGGAACGCGCCGAGCGCCCGGCGCGCGCGCGTACGCGCGGCGGACGCGGGCGGGGACGCGATCGCGATCGCCGCGAAGAAGACTCCGTATCCGTCGAGGACATGCGCGTCGGCCGCACCCGCGGTGGGCGCGCCGTCGGGCGCTACCTCATGTGCGTGCACGTCCGTGACGAGGTCACGCAGATCGCCGTGCTCGAAGGCCGAGCGCTGATCGAGCACTACGTGTCGCGTCCGCAGGACGACGCCACCCAGATCGACGGCAACATCTACCTCGGTCGCGTGCAGAACGTGCTGCCGGGCATGGAGGCGGCGTTCGTCGACATCGGCACCCCGAAGAACGCCGTGCTGTACCGCGGCGACGTCCAATACGACCGTGGCGACCTGGACACGGCGACGGCGCGCGAATCAGTCCGTATCGAGAACCTGCTGCGGCCCGGCCAGGTCGTCACGTGCCAGGTGACGAAGAACCCGATCGGTTCCAAGGGGGCGCGCCTCACCCAGGAGGTGTCGCTGCCCGGCCGGTTCGTCGTGCTCGTGCCGAACAGCGACACGTACGGCATCTCGAAACGCCTGCCCGACGACGAGCGCAAGCGACTCCGCCGCATCCTCGACGACATCAAGCCCGAACGCCACGGCCTCATCGTGCGCACCGCCGCCGCCGGCGTGAGCGCCGACGAGCTCGTGGCCGACGTACGCCTGTTGAGTGAACGGTGGGCGTCGATCGAGGACCAGCAGCGGCGAACCAAGGCGCCGGCGCTGCTGTACCGGGAGCCCTTCGCGGCGCTGCGCATCATCCGTGAGGAGTTCAACGCTTCGTACCGCGGCATCGTCATCGACAACCGCGAGCTGTACGAGCAGGTGCAGAACTACGTCCGCGACATCAGCCCAGGCCTGGCCGATCGAGTCGAGTTCTACGACCCGGACGAGGGCGACAACGGTGGGCTGCCGATCTTCGAGCGCCATCACATCCACGAGCAGCTGCACAAGGCGCTCGACCGCAAGGTGTGGCTCCCGTCGGGCGGCTCGCTGATCATCGAGCGCACGGAGGCGCTGACCGTCATCGACGTGAACACGGGGCGCAACGTCGGCTCGTCGTCGTTGGAGGAGACGGTGTACCGCAACAACCTCGAGGCGGCCGACGAGATCGCCCGTCAACTCCGGTTGCGTGACATCGGCGGCATCATCGTCATCGACTTCATCGACATGGAGATCAAGCAGAACCGCGACGACGTGATTCGGGCGTTCCGGTCAGCCTTGGCCCGCGACAAGACGCGCACGCAGGCCTTCGAGATCTCCGACCTCGGCCTCGTCGAGATGACCCGCAAGCGCATCGGCGAAGGCCTCGTCGAGTCGATGTCCAAGACCTGTCCCATGTGCGAGGGCCGCGGCCTCCTCATCGACGAGGACTCCTACTAGCCCGTTTTCCTCCGAACTGGTCCTCCCAGTCACCGCGCGACGGTTGTGGGGAGGACCAGTTCGCTGGGAAAAGCCGGTTCGTCTACAATCTCCGGTCCTATGTATGCAGTCATCCGGACGGGCGGGAAGCAGTACAAGGTCGCTGAGGGCGAACGCCTCGACGTCGAGAAGGTCACCGGCGACGAGCTGTCTTTTGTGCCGTTGATGCTGGTCGACGGCGACACCGTGCTCGCCGGGCCGGCCGCCGCCGGCGCGTCGGTCGCTGCACGCGTCGTGGGTGAGGGCCGGGGCAAGAAGATCCGCGGCTTCACGTACAAGAACAAGACCAACCAGCGGAAGCGCTGGGGCCACCGGCAGAGCTTCTCGACCATCGAGATCACCGGGATCACGAAGGGCGCTAACTGACATGTCGAAGACAAAGGGCGGCGGCTCAACCCGCAACGGCCGCGATTCCAACGCACAGCGCCTCGGCGTGAAGGTGTTCGACGGCGGCGTCGTGCGCGCCGGCGCCATCATCGTGCGCCAGCGCGGCACCAGGATCCATCCCGGTGAGAACGTCGGCAAGGGTGGCGACGACACGCTGTTCGCCCTCACCGACGGTGCGGTCAAGTTCGGCGAGCGCCGCGGCCGCAAAATCGTCAACGTCCTCTAAGACGTTCGCGGGAGCATTTCCCGCAGACCTGCCATGAGTTCCTCCTTCGTCGACACCGCGCAGGTGCACGCCAAGGGTGGCAACGGCGGCGCTGGTTCGGTGTCGTTCCGTCGTGAGGCGCACGTGCCGCGCGGTGGTCCCGACGGCGGCGACGGCGGCGACGGTGGCGACGTGTGGCTCGTGGCTGATCGCAACACTGCGTCGCTGCTGTCGTTCCGCGACCACCCGCACCGCCGCGGCGAGGCGGGCATCCACGGCCAAGGCAAGCAGAAGCACGGCAAGCGCGGCGCCGAGTGCATCGCGACCGTCCCGATCGGCACCGTCGTCAAGGACGCCGACGGCGAAGTGCTCGCGGATCTCCACACCGATGGGATGCGGTACCTCGCGGCGAAGGGCGGCCAGGGCGGACGCGGCAACGCGCGCTTCCTCGCCAACCAGCGACGCGCCCCGGCGTTCGCGGAACAGGGCGAGATGGGCGAAGAGCGCTGGCTCGACCTCGAACTCAAGCTCATGGCCGACGTCGCGCTGGTCGGGTTCCCGAACGCCGGCAAGTCGACATTCATCTCCGCCGTCAGCGCCGCCAAACCCAAGATCGCCGACTACCCGTTCACCACGCTCGAACCGCACCTCGGCGTCGTGCGGATCGGCGAGCGCGAGATGGTCATCGCCGACATCCCTGGTCTGATCGAGGGCGCCAGCGAAGGCAAAGGGCTCGGCCACGAATTCTTGCGTCACATCGAACGCGCGCGCGTGCTGCTCATCCTGATCGACCTGGCGTCAGCCGAGGGCCGTGACGCGCAGTACCAACACGACGCGTTGCTGCACGAGCTCGGCAATCACGAGCCCGATCTGCTGGACCGCCCGCGCGTCGTCGTGGGCACGAAGGCCGACGCCGCCGTCTTGGATTGGGACGGCGACCGCATTTCGGCGGCGACGGGCGAGGGCGTGCGCCCACTGGTCGGGCGCTTGATGGATCTCGTCCACGAGGCGCGCAACGTCGAGCCCGAACGCGAAGCGTTCGTCATCCATCGACCCGAGCCCGAGGGATTCCGCGTCGAGCGCGACGGCAACGAGTGGGTTGTTCTCGGGCGCGCCGCCGAACGCGCCGTCGCGCTCAGCGACCTCACCGATGTCGGAGCGCTGCAGTACGCGCAGCAGCGACTGAAGCGCCTGGGCGTCGACCGGGCGCTCGCCCGCGCCGGCGTGCGGCCCGGTGATGCCGTGCGCATCGGCGGCTTCGTGTTCGAATACGAGGCGGACTGATGACCACGGTCGTAGCGAAGATCGGCACGAGCTCCATCACCGACGCGCGCGGCGACATCGCCGCTTCGGCGATCACCAAGCTGGTGGACGAGGTCGCGTCGCTGCGCGCCGAAGGTCACCGCATCGTGGTCGTCACCAGTGGCGCCATCAGCGCGGGGCTGCCGCGTCTCGGGTTGCACGAACCGCGGCCCACCGACTTGCCGACGCTGCAGGCGGTCGCCGCCGTCGGCCAAAGCCGCCTGATGCGGGTGTACGACGACGCGTTCTCATCCCACGACCTCGTCGTCGGGCAGGTGTTGCTGGCGCCGCTCGACTTTGGTCACCGCCAGCAGTACCTCCACGCACGCCAGACCCTCACGCGCCTGCTCGACCTGGGCGTGATCCCGGTCGTCAACGAGAACGACGCCATCGCCGACGACGAGATCCGGTTCGGCGACAACGATCGCTTGGCGGCGCTCGTCGCCCACCTCGTCGACGCCGACCTCCTCGTGCTGCTCACCGACATGGAGGGCGTCTACACCGCTGACCCGCGCCTCGACGCCGACGCCACGTTGATTGAAGACATCGTCGCCGTCGATGCCGCCATCGAAGCCGCGGCCGGGGGAGCGGGGACGGAGCGGGGCAGTGGCGGCATGGCGTCGAAACTGGCGGCGGCGCGTATCGCGTCGCGCAGCGGCGTGCCCACGGTGATCGCCGCGGCGAGCCGCGACGCGGTGCTCCACGCAGCGCTGCGCGGCGAAACGGGCATCGGCACGGTCGTGCGCGCGTCGAGCGGGAAGAAGCTGTCGGCGCGCAAGCTGTGGATCGCGTTCGCGCTGGCGTCGCACGGGACGATCACCGTCGACGACGGCGCGCGGCGCGCCCTCGTCGAACGCGGCACGTCGCTGTTGCCGGCCGGCGTGACCGGCGCCGACGGTGCGTTCTCAGACGGCGACGGCGTCGAGATCTGCGGGCCCGACGGCGTCGTGTTCGCCAAAGGCATCGCCGCGCACGACGCGGCCTGGGTGCAGCGCGCCAAGGGGAAGCGCACCGATGCGCTCACTCCCGGTGAGGATCACGAGGTCGTCCACCGGGACGACCTCGTCGTGCTCGACGGCTGAGTCTTGAGCGCTAGGACTCCGGCGCGCTCTCCGTCTTGGCGTCGGAGATCGCCGGCGCCTCGGCGGCCGGTGCGCTGATCCCGAGCTGCTCCTTGATCTGATCCAGACGGGCGGAGGCCTCGGTGTCCTGCGCGGCGCGCTCGACTTCGAGCATGCGCGTCTCGACCGTGGCGCCCTGCAACTCCGCGTTGCCGATCGCTTTCGCGTAGCGCGCCTCGATCTTGTCGCGGACCTCGGCGAGCGTCGGAACGTCCTGGCCGACGGCGGCAGTCAACTGCGCCATCGCCTTGTTCATCTGCTCCTGCATCTTCGCCTGGTCGAGCTGGCTGAGCAGCTTCTGCTTCTCGTTCAGCTTGATCTGCAACGCCGAGGAGTTCTGCTGGACGGCGGCCTTGGCCTTGTCCGACGCCTCGGTCGCCTGCAGCGAAAGCGCCTTGAGGTTCTCGACCTCCTTCTCGATCGACACAAGACGACCGGCGAACGCTTCGGCGGCGCGGGTGTACTCCGCGGCCTTCGCGGTGTCGCCCTTCTTCGTCGCCTCGTCGGCCATCAGCACGGCTTGGCGCGCCGACGCGTTCTGCTTCTCGAGATCCTCCATCGAGCGTGACAGCCGCATCTCGGTCTGCTTCTGGTTGGCGATGACGCTGGCGGCCTGCTCGGTAAGGCGTCGGTGCTGATCCTGTGCCTCTTGGATCGCCTGCTCCAACTGGATCTTCGGGTCGGCCAACTGGTTGAACTTCATGTTGCCCGCGGTCGTGAAGTACCGGCGGATGCGTTGCAGCAACTTGAACATGGCCGCAGGTTAGCGAGTCACGTGGGGTGCACTTCGGCGATCGCTTGACGGAGGGCTTCGAGGTCGCCGACGACCGACTCGACGTCGTCGGCGACGGCGTCGAGGCCGCTCAGTTGTCCGGTCGCCAACTCTGCGGCGCGGGCGACGGCCTCGTCGAGGTTCTTCGTCAACGCCGCGAGTTTCTGGCGAGTGTCGTCCTCGCGCGCTCGCATTCGCGTGAGGGAGTCGGAGTTCGTGTCGGCGACTTCCAGCAGGGTCTTGTGCAACTGGTAGCCGCTCTCGGCGATGCGCCAGCAGGCGTGGACGCCGTCATCCACTCGCGCGTCGATGTCGCCGAGGCGGTCGCGCAGCGGACCTTCCCGCACCGTGGCGATGATGCGTCCGAAGCGGGCTTTGGCTTGCTGCGCGTCCTGCACGAAAGACCGCCACGGATCGGTGAGCGTGAACGGATCGATCCGTTCCTTCTTCTGCTTCTTGGTACGGCGAAACCAGCTCAACGCGGTTCGCGCCACATGAGCCACACCGAGGGGCCCTTGCCTCCGAGCAACGGCAGTTCGCGCGTCACCTCGAAGCCGTGGCGGCTGTAGAAGGGGATGTTCTTTTCCTTGCTCGACTCGAGGTACGCGCCGAGGCCTTGCTGGTCGCACTTTTCGAGCACCGGCGCAAGCACGGCCGAGCCGAGGCCCTTGCCTTGTGACGCCTGTTCGGTGCCGAGCACCGCGAGGTAGTAGTGGTCGCCCGGCGGATGCGCGGCCTCCACTTCGAGAAGCGCCCGCAGCGCGCGCGGCAACGCCCTGCCGAGGATGCGCGCGAACGCGGGCGCGTTCTTGATCGTCGCCCAGTTGCTCATCCGCCACTTACCGGGCGGCGCCCAGATGGCGGCGCCGCTCAGTGCATCGGTCGTCCACGCCTCGTCGTTCGGCAGGTAGTGCTTCGCCAGCTCGTGCGCGAAGAACGACTTGTACGTCTTGGCGCGGTTCTTCTGCGGGAACAGGAATCCGAAGACGGGATCGTCGTCGAACGCGCTCGCCAGCGCGGTCGAGAGGCGGTCGACGTCGGCCATCGTGGCCTTGCGCACCTCGCTCATGAGCCTCAACCTATCGCCGGTACTCTTGCGTCATGGACGTGGCGGCGCAGGGTGCCAAGGTGAAGAACGCCGCGCGCGCCGTCGCGCTCGCCAGTACCGACTCGAAGAACGCGGCGCTGCTCGCCGCCGCCGACGTTCTGGTCGCTCGAACCGACGAGATCCTCACCGGCAACGCCGCTGATGTCGCCGCCGCGGAAGACGCCGGTGTGTCGCCGACGGTCGTCGATCGCCTCCGGCTGACGCCGGCGCGCATCGAGTCGATGGCCGACGGTCTGCGTCAGGTTGCGGCGCTGCCCGATCCCGTCGGCGAAGTGCTGGAGGGTTGGGTCCGGCCCAACGGGCTGCGCATCGAGCGCGTGCGCGTGCCGCTCGGCGTTGTCGCCATCATCTACGAAAACCGCCCGAACGTGACCTCCGACGCCGCGGCGTTGTGCATCAAGTCCGGCAACGCCGCGTTCCTGCGCGGCTCGTCGGGGGCGTTGCAGTCGAACCGCGCGATCGCCGCGGCGTTGCGCGACGGCATCACGAAGGCGGGCCTGCCCGACGACGCCGTCACGCTCGTCGACGACGTGTCGCGCGAAGCCGCGGTCGAGTTCATGCGCTTGCGCGGCGTCATCGACTGCTTGATTCCGCGCGGCGGGCCGTCGCTCATCGCGTCGATCCTCGAAAACGCCACCGTGCCGTTCGTCATCGACGGCGACGGCAATTGCCACGTGTACGTCGACGCGTCGGCCGACCTGGAGATGGCCGAAGCGATCGTCGTCAACGCGAAGACGCAGCGGCCGTCGGTATGCAACGCCGCCGAGTCGTTAGTCGTGCACGCGGCGCTCGCAGAGTCGTTCCTGCCGCGCGCCGTCGCCGCCCTCGATGGCGTCGAACTCGTCGGCGACGCGCGAGCGCGCGCCATCGTCCCGTCCATCGGCGAAGCGAGCGAGAGCGACTTCGCCACGGAGTTCCTCGACCTCAAGATGAGCGTGGCGGTCGTCGACGACCTCGACGCCGCCATCGCGCACGTCAACCGTTACAGCAGCGGTCACAGCGAAGCGATCATCACGAGCGACCTGTGGGCGTCTGAGCGGTTTACCCACGAAGTCGACGCCGCCGCGGTGATCGTGAACGCGTCGACCCGCTTCACCGACGGCGAGCAGTTCGGCTTCGGCGCCGAGATCGGCATCTCCACCCAGAAGCTGCATGCCCGCGGTCCGATGGGCCTGCGCGAGCTCACGACCACGAAATACGTCGTCCACGGGAGCGGCCAGATCCGTCCGTGACACATGTCACGCCCGCTCGTGGAACGCCGGGCGGACGTGCGGTGTTGAACGGGATATGGAGATCCGTCCCATCGAACCAGGCGATGCGCAGGCACTGATCAAGGCGCACGACCACCTGAGTGATGAATCCCGCCGCCTGCGGTTCTTCCATGCGCATCCGAGGATGACCGAGGCGGAAGCGTCGTTCTTTACCGAGGTCGACCACGTCGACCGCGAGGCCTTCGTCGTGACGGATGGCAAGTACATCGTGGCGGTCGGCCGGTACGACCGCGTGGCGCCGGACGCCGCCGAGGTCGCCATCACGGTCGGCGATTCGTACCAGCATCACGGCCTCGGGACGATGCTGCTCGACGCGCTGGCGCAACGGGCACAGCAAGTCGGGATCACCCGCTTCGTCGCCGACACCTTCGGCGACAACCGCGCCGCCATCGGGCTGGTCCGCCACTGGGCACCCCGGCGGACGTCGAGCCTCGACAGCGGGTTCATGCACTTCGAGATGCCGCTCTCCGCGTAACTAGACCGACCGGTCAAGTTTTTCACTAGCATCGGCGGATGGACCAAGAACACCGGTTTGAGTCAGTCGCCGAAGTCCGTCAGAAGCTGCACGACGTCGCGTATCTCGCCGACGACGGCATCGCCGGTGTCGTGCATCTCGCCGATCGCCTGCAGAAACCGATCCTCGTCGAGGGCCCCGCGGGCACCGGCAAGACGCAGCTGGCGAAGTCGGTGGCGGAGATCACCGGCAGCCGCTTGATCAGGCTCCAGTGCTACGAAGGTCTCGACGAGGCCAAGGCGCTGTACGAGTGGAACTACAAGAAGCAGCTGCTGCGCATCCAAGCCCAGCGCGTGTCGGAGTCCGAAGGCGCCAAGTGGAGCGAGATCGAAGAGGACATCTTCGGCGAGGACTTCCTGATGACGCGACCGCTGCTCGAAGCCATCCGCGCCGAAGAGCCCGTCACCCTCCTCATCGACGAGGTCGACCGCGTCGAGGTCGAGACCGAGGCGCTGTTGCTGGAGATCCTGTCCGAGTACCAAGTCTCGATTCCCGAGCTCGGCACCGTGACGGCGACGCAGATCCCGCTCGTGTTCCTCACGTCGAACAACACGCGTGAGTTGTCCGAGGCGCTGAAGCGTCGCTGCCTGTTCCTCCACATCGACTACCCGTCGCTCGAGCGCGAGAAGGAAATCGTCGTCACGCGCGTCGAGGGCATCACCGATCACCTCGCCGACCAGATCGTGCGCATCGTGCGCTCGATCCGTTCGATCGACTTGAAGAAAGCGCCGTCGGTTTCCGAGACGCTCGACTGGGCGCGCACGCTCGTGCTGCTCGGCATCCAGTCGATCGACGCCGAGCAGGCGAAGGAAACGCTGCACATCCTGCTCAAGTACCAAACCGACATCGCGAAGGCGACGAAGGAACTCAGCGACAGCTAAATGCTCGATCTGCTGAACGGTTTCGTCGGGGAGTTGCGCAACGCCGGCTTGCCGGTGTCGCTGACCGAGTCGATCGACGCCATGAACGCGGTCAAGCACGTCCCGCTCGAAGATCGCGAGGCGTTCAAGTACGCGCTCGGCGCCACGATGGTGAAGTCGGCCGCACACTGGCGCGCCTTCGAGACGGTGTTCGAGGTCTACTTCTCGACGCGGCTGGCTCCGCCCGAAGGTGGCGACGGGAACGGCGCGCTCGACGACGTCGCCCTCGAGATGCTGCGCGAGATGCAGGGCGAGCAAGCCGGTGGCGGACTCGAAGGACTCACGCCCGAGCAACTCGCCGAGATGCTCTACAAGGCGTTGATGAACGCCGACGACGCCATGATCAAGGCGCTCGCCAAGCAGGCCGTCGCCCGCTACGCCGGGATGGAACCCGGGCGTCCCGTCGGCGGCACGTACTACCTGTATCGCACGCTGCGGAACCTCGACCTCGAGGGAATGCTCGAGCGCATGATGCAGGAGGCGCAGAATGAAGCCGACGACGGCCAGCTGACGTCGCTCGAAGAACGCCTCGCGCACGACGAGTACCAGTCGCGCATCGAGAAGCTGCGCCAGGAGATCGAAGCGGAGATCCGCCGCCGGTTGGTGGCCGACCGCGGGCCCGAGGCGATGGCGCGCACGCTGCGCAAGCCGTTGCCCGAAGACATCGACTTCATGCACGCGTCGAAAGAAGAGCTGGGCAACTTGCGCAAGGCGATCGCGCCGTTGACGCGCAAGCTCGCGGTGCGGTTGGCGCGCAAGCGGCGTCATGGTCGCAAGGGTCCGCTCGACTTCCGCAACACCGTGCGGCACTCGCTGTCCTACGGCGGCGTCCCGGCCGAGCCGAAGTTCAAGTACCCGCGCCCGTCCAAGCCCGAGTTGGTGATCATCGCCGACATCTCAGGGTCGGTTGCGGCCTTCGCCCGCTTCACGCTGCACCTGACCTACGCGCTCAACACGCAGTTCTCGAAAGTGCGGTCGTTCGTGTTCATCGACGGCATCGACGAAGTGACGGAGTTCTTCACCGGCGTCGAGGACATCACCGACGCCATCACGCGCGTCAACAACGAAGCCGACGTGATCTGGGTCGACGGCCACTCCGGCTACGGCCACGCCTTCGAAGTGTTCTGGGAGCGGTGGGGCAAAGAGCTCAACCCGAAGACGTCGGTGCTGCTGCTCGGCGACGCCCGCAACAACTACCACGCCGCCCAGTCGTGGGTCGTGCACGAGATGAACAAGCGGGCGCGCCACGTCTACTGGCTGAACCCGGAACCGCGTTCATACTGGGACACCGGCGACTCGATCGTCAGCGAATACGGCACCCACTGCGACGGCGTCTACGAGTGCCGCAACCTGCGCCAACTCGAAAACTTCGTCGGTCTCCTCGACTAACCCCGCATTCTTGTGATGTTCCGTCGGGGTCTTGTCGACAAAACATCACAAGAGCGGTGCTTGGAACTCCAGGCGATTGCCGAACGGGTCGAACACGAAGATGCGGTCGACGCCAGCGATCGGGTCGTCGTCTTTGACTTCGTAGCCGGCTGCGCGTGCAGCCTCACCCAGGGTCTTCACTTCGTCGACCTTGAACGCCACGTGCGCTTTACGCGCCGCGCGGAAGTCCACCTCCACGCCGATGTGCACCTGCACGTCGGAGTCAGAGCGAAACCAGCAGCCGCCGCGCCCTGCGAGTTCCGCCGGCTTCGGCACCTCCGTCAACCCGAGGAGGTCGCCGTAGAACGCGCGTGCGCGGTCTTCCTCGCCGACGGGAATGGCGAGTTGCACGTGGTCGATGCGCTCGATCTGCACTGTGCGATCTTACGAGCGTGTCACCGGATAGAACTGCGGCTATGTGCGCATGGCAGGTTCCGACGACGGACGAAACCGAGCTCTTTCTCTCGTTCCTGCAGGGCGAACGTGACAAGGTGCTGCGTTCCATCGAAGGACTCGACGAGGACGAGGCGCGGTGGACGCCGGACGGCAAACTCCTGCCGATCCTCGGGATCGTCAACCATCTCACTGAAGTCGAATGGCGGTGGACGAACGGCCGTTACCTGCGCGAGCCGGTGTCCGAACACGGCAGTCGTCCTGGATGCGTGCCACCCGGCGACGCCGAGTTCACCGTCGACCGAACTCGAACCGTCGGTGATGTGGTCGCGGCGTACCGCGCCCGCGCAGAAGAAACGGCGCGCATTGTGCGCGGCGCGCCAAACCTTGACGCAGAGTGCCCCGGCAGCGCGAACCAACCGCCCCGCCCAGGTCTGTACCTGCGATGGGTCTTGCTCCACCTTGTCGAGGAGACCGCGCACCACGCCGGCCACGCCGACTCGACGCGCGAGCTCTTGGATGCACGGTCGGGGGCTCGGCCTTAACGCGCGATGACCTCGTCGCCGACGCTGATCGCTCCCGCCTTTGTGATCGAGCAGTAGACGCCGAGGTTGTTGCCGCGCGTGTCGCGGATCGTCGTGCCGACGGACATGTCGCGCGGGATGCCGGGCTGGGCGCGTGACGGCATCGAACAACGCGGCGTCGGCATGATCACTTTCGCTTCGACGGAGCCGAGCGCGACCTCGCTCCACGCGTCCTCCGTGCCGGATGACTCGATGAGCGCCGTCGGCCGGAAGCGGCGCACGTCCCACTCGCCGAGGCTGGCGGTCGTGAGGAAATGGGCGTCGGCGAGGTCGAGCCACGTCCCGGCCGGACCCGGCCAGTCGAACAGGGGAGTGGTCTCGTCCGACATGCCGGTGTACATCTCCATCGGGAAGACACCATCGCTCGGCGGCGCCTCGAGGCGCACGTCTTTGCCGAGCCACTCCGACAACGCCGCGTGCACGTTGGGGTCGTCGGCGGCGAACTCGTCGCCGCTCGGCAGGCCGATCACGATGCCACCGTCGACGGTGCGCGCCGACGCCATCAACAGATCGGCGTAGCGCTTCGCGGACAAGACCTTGCGCGCCGCGGGATCCACGACGGCGAGGACGCGGTCACCGGGCGAACCGCCGGGTCCCAGTTCGATGCGGTCGACGCGTTCGCCTTGCATCGACTTGACGGGATAGCGCCACAACTCGGCGACAGAACTCATGGTGTCTCGATTTCTGCGAAGAGACCGAAGTGGTCGGACGCGAACGCGCCGGTCAACGCGCGATCGCACACGACGTCGCAGAACGCGACGCGGCCCGCGCCTTTCGTGTCGTCCTTGCGCCAGCCGCTGAAGATGTAGTCGATCCGCCGGTCGGGCTCTCGTTCGACGGCGGCGTTGACGTTGCGGTTGTCCCACGTGAACCCGTCTCCGCGCCCGCCGGCGACGCGCCACGCGTCTTGGTAGTACGTGCTGCGCCCGTCGATGGCGTGCGAGCCGGTGAGGAACCGGATCTCGGTGGAGTCGGGCTCGGCGTTGAAGTCGCCGCACACGACCGGCGGAAGCGACGCGTCACGGTCGACGTGTTGACGGACGAAGTCGTCGATCTCGACGACTTCCACTTCGCGAATGTGGCCTTCGTCGTAACGCCACACGAGGTGCGTGCTGAAGATGTCGAACCCATTCGTGCGGGCGTGCAGCACGATGCGCTGTACTTCGTCGAGCCGGCCCGGCGGGTTCGACTTGAGATCGCCGTCGTGCTGCTCGTCGATCGGCCAGATCGACAGGACGGCGTTGCCGAACTTGGCGGCGCCGTCCATCACGTCACGGCCGGCGAACGCGACGTGCCAATCACCGGCGGCATTCTCGGCGATCCAGTCGGCTTGGTTCTTGCCGTCGGGCATCTGGACGACTTCTTGCAGACAGATGATGTGGGGTTCGACGTGATCGATCCACGCCACGATGTCTTGGCGACGGGCGCGCCAGTCGCCCATCACGTTCCAGATGTTGAGCGTCATCACCCGCAGCATCGGTCAGTCCAGCGACGCCACGAAGTCGTTGAGAATCTTGGCGCCAACGTCGGGAACTTGCAGCGGCCAGAAGTGTCCCGACGCGAACTCGACTGACTGCGCGCCGAGCGTCTCGACTACCTCCGGTGCGAGATCTCCCGACGTAAACGGGTCGTCGCTCGGGCGCAGCACGAGGCACGGCCGCGTCGCCCGCGTGTAGCTGTCGCTCCAGTCGGCGTTCGGGTTCGGTACTGCGGACCGATAGAGGTCGAGGATGCAGCTGTTCATCACCGGGTCTCCCATCCGCGTGAGCTTGAGCGCGGCGGTCTCGTCGAGACCGAACATCGCGAACAACGGCGCGCGTTCCTCCGGCGTCGACGCTTCCTGATCTTCGAAGAACTTCTCGCCGTCACCCGGCGTTTGCCAGATCTGCGCGAAGTCGTGCCACACGTAATTGGGATGCAGGACGCCCCCGACGTCGGTGACGAACGAGCGCACCAGTTCCGGATACTTCTGGCCGATGCGCGCCGAGAATCCGCCACCCCAATCGTGGCCGACGAGGTCGATCGGGCCGTCCAGAGAGCGCAGTTCGTTCGCGATCCACTCGACGTACGCGTCTTTGGTCGCGGTGAAGCCGTCGGGGCGCGGGCAGCCGAAGCCGGGCAGGCGCAACGCCGTCGACGGTGCGTCGAGTTGGGCGCGAACGTCGTCCCAGATGTCGGCGGTCTCGGGCACTCCATGCAGCAGCACGATCATGCGGCGAACCTACTTGTGTTCAGGCGAGCGCGTAGATGCGAACCAGCGACGTCTTGCCGCGTACGGGACGGTCACCGCGATCGGTGAGGTTCGGCGGATGGTGCGAGCACGCGTCGACAACGGCTTGCGTGAGCAAGATGCTGTCACCGGTGTCCTTCGTCATCTCCTCGACGCGCGACGCGATGTTCACCGCGTCACCGATGACCGTGAAGTCAAGTTTGCCGCCTCCGCCGATCGTTCCGGCGATGACTTGGCCGGTGTTGATGCCGATCCCGAGTCGCAGCCCGTCACCGAACGTGTCGCGGATCCCGCACTGGATGTCGACCGCAGCGCGAATGGCGCGATCGGCGTGGTCGGCATGCGGTTCGGGTGTGCCGAAGACCGCGAGGACGCCGTCTCCCGTGTAGCGGTTGGGGTGACCACCGGCGTCGCGGATAGCGGGCACGAGAATGTCGAACAGCCGGTTGAGTTGCGCGACGGCGTTCTCCGGGGTCACGTTGTCGGCGTAGGTCGTGAAGCCGCGCACGTCGGCGAAGAACATCGTGGCGTGCACGGCCTCGCCGTCGAAGATCGACGAGTCCTGGTTCAGCAGCCGTTGCGCCAACGCGGGATCGACGTACGAGCCGAACGCGGCGTGCAGCGCTTGGCGTTGCACCAACCCGTCCATCATGTCGTTGAAGGCGACGGCGATGTCGCCGATCTGGTCGGCGGAGGTGACCGCGAGTCGGTGTGAGTAGTCGCCTTGCCGCACGCGCGTGATGGCGGCCTCCAGGTCTTCGAGCGGCTGGAGCGTCGGCTGCGCGAGACCAATCTGAAACAGCGCGCTGCAGTACACCGCCATGGCAACGCTCGTCACGAAGCTGGCGACGAAGCCCGTCTCCAGCGACGAGTCGAAGAGGTACGCGATCCCGCCGGCGCCGAGGCCCGACACCAACGCCGCGGAGCTAACGCCGGCGAACAGCCGCAGCTTGACCGACCACGCACGCATCTTCGGCGGCTGGTTGACGGTCAGTTCGGTCGCGATCTCTTCGAGCAGCGGACGCGCCAGCAGCGTGCACGCGATCCCGACGAGGAACATCGAGATGGCGAAGGACATCGCGATCATCACCTCGACGATGAGGAAGCCGCGCCAGCCGAGGTGGCCGAAGTGCACGAGCATCGGGGCGACGATGGTCGCGCCGAGCGGCAAGGCCACTTTGAGCCCTTGCGCCGCGGCGCGCTGTGCCGACACCAGCGCGCTGTCGCGCACGTGCAACGGGTTCGAATGATCGCCCGCGATCCACGCTTCGATCGGTTTGCGGAAGCGCGGGATCGAATTGGCGCCGTAGAAGGCGGCGACGATCGAGATCAGGAAGGTCGTGAATCCGAAGACGACGCCGCCGGCGGCGCTGACGCGCCACACCTGCGCGAACAGCTCGCCGGTCGGGATGAGGACGAACACGCCGATGAACAACACGGCGACCGTCGCGCCGGCTTTGATTTAGTGCTCGCGCAAGCGACTCCAGAACCAGTCGACGAACCGTTCCAGCACGGCACAGTTCTATCTGGTCGTCAGATGATCATGCCTGCACCGACGGTGGCGTTGGTCGCCTCGTCGATGAGGATGAACGAGCCCGTCGTGCGATTGCGGCGGTACTCGTCGACCATGAAGGGCGACGTCGTACGCAGCGATACGCGGCCGATCTCGTTGAGCGACAGGCCCGTGGCCGTTTCGTCGCGGTGCAGCGTGTTCACGTCGAGGCGGTAGCGCAATTCCTTCACGACGGCGCGCGCTTCCTTCGTGGTGTGCTTGATGGCGTACTTGCCCCCGGTTTCCATCGGCTTCTCGCTGAACCAGCAGACCATCGCTTCGATGTCCTGGCTCGGTTCGGGGTGGTTGCCCGGCCGGCAGATCATGTCGCCGCGCGAGATGTCGATGTCGTCCTCGAGCCGGATCGTGACCGACATCGGCGCGAACGCTTCGTCGAGCGGACCCTCGTAGGAGTCGATGGCCGCGATGCGAGTCGTCAGCCCCGACGGCAAGACGAGCACGTCGTCGCCGGGACGCAGCACGCCGCCGGCGACCTGGCCGGCGTAGCCGCGGTAGTCGTGGTGTTCGTCGTTGAGCGGACGGATGACGTACTGCACAGGGAAGCGGACGTCGACCAGGTTGCGGTCGGACGCGATCTCTTGCTCCTCGAGGTGCGTCAGCAACGGCAGGCCGCGGTACCACGGCATATTGGTGGACGGTTCGACGACGTTGTCGCCCTTCAACGCGCTGATCGGGATGAACGAGAGGTCGGCGATCTCGAGGCGCGTGGCGAACTCACGGAACTCGTCGCGAATCGACTCGAAGACCTTCTCGTCGTAGTCGACGAGGTCCATCTTGTTGACGCACACGATGATGTGCGGGATGTGCAGCAGCGTCGCCAGGAACGTGTGGCGACGACTCTGCTCGACCAGGCCGTGGCGAGCGTCGACCAACACGAGCGCGACGTCGGCGGTCGACGAACCCGTCACCATGTTGCGCGTGTACTGCACGTGGCCGGGCGTGTCGGCGATGATGAACTTGCGGCGCGGCGTGGCGAAGTAGCGGTAGGCGACGTCGATGGTGATGCCCTGCTCGCGCTCGGCGCGCAGACCGTCGGTCAGCAACGCCAGGTTGACGTAGTCGAGGCCGCGTCGCTCGCTGGCGTCTTCGACGGCGGTCAGCTGATCCTCGAAGATGCTCTTGGCGTCGTAGAGCAGGCGGCCGATGAGCGTGGACTTGCCGTCGTCAACCGAACCGGCGGTGGAGAAGCGAAGGAGTTCCATCTAGAAGTACCCCTCCTTCTTGCGGTCTTCCATGGCCGCTTCGGTGAAGCGGTCATCGGCGCGCGTGGCGCCGCGCTCGGTGATGCGCGACGACGCGACCTCGTCGATGATGGCGTCGATCGTCGCCGCGGTGGACTCCACCGCACCGGTGCAGCTCATGTCGCCGACGGTGCGGTAGCGCACGATCATGCGCTTCGGCGTCTCGTCGGGCAGCAGCGTCATGAACGGCGCGGTCGACAGCAACATCCCGTCGCGTTCGAACACTTCGCGTTCGTGACTGAAGTAGATCGACGGGATCTCGAGGTTCTCGCGGCGGAGGTACTGCCACACGTCGAGCTCGGTCCAGTTGGAGATGGGGAAGGCGCGGATGTGCTCTCCCTTGCGGACGCGCCCGTTGTAGAGCGACCACAGCTCAGGGCGCTGGTTCTTCGGATCCCACTGGCCGAATTCGTCGCGGAACGAAAGGAAGCGCTCCTTGGCGCGCGCCTTCTCTTCGTCGCGACGGGCGCCACCGAATGCGGCGTCGAAGCCGTACTCCTCGATGGCGTCGAGCAGCGTGGTCGTCTGCAGGCGGTTGCGCGACGCGCGCGGTCCCGACTCCTCGACCACGCGGCCTTTGGCGATCGAATCCTCGACGCTGGCGACGATCAGCCGTTCTCCGAGTTCGGCGACGCGGCGGTCGCGGAACTCGATCGCCTCGGGGAAGTTGTGTCCCGTGTCGACGTGCATGATCGGGAACGGGAACTTGCCCGGGCGGAACGCCTTTTCGGCGAGGCGCAGCAGGATGATCGAGTCCTTGCCGCCGGAGAACAGCAGCACGGGACGCTCGAACGTCGCCGCCACCTCGCGCATGACGTAGATGGCTTCGGACTCGAGCATGTCGAGGTGCGACAGCTCGAAGCGGTTGCGTGAATCGGTGGCAGTAGGCATCAGGAAGGGAAAAGCCTAGAGGTGCAGGCCGCACTCCGTTTTATCGGTGCCCGCCCAGCGTCCGCTTCGCGGATCTTCGCCGTCGGCGACCGGTTTCGTGCACGGCCAGCATCCGATTGACGGATAGCCCTGCGCGGTGAGCGGGTTGACGGGCACGTCGTGGTCTTTGATGTACCCGTCAACGTCGGCCTGCGTCCAGTTGGCGAGCGGGTTGACCTTGATAAGGCCGCGCAAGTCGCGCGCCACAATCGGCGCGTTCAGCCGCGTCTCCGCCTCGTCGCGGCGCAGCCCCGACATCCACGCTTCCTTGCCGGCGAGCGCGCGGTCGAGCTGGCCGACCTTCACCGCCGAGCAGCAGTTCTCGGGATCGACCTTCCACAGATCCTCGTCGTGGGTCGGCACCGTCATCATCCGCAGGTTGAGCCCGTACTTGCGGCGCACCTTCTCGACGGTTTCGAGCGTCTCGGGGAAGTGGTAGCCGGTGTCGATGAAGACGACCTCGATGGGCTCGTACACCTTCCACGCGAGATCCACGAGTACGGCGTCGGTCATCGACGCGGTGAGGCACAGGTGCGGCGCGAAGTTGTCGACGGCCCAGCGAATGATCTTCGAGGGCGACGCGGTCTCGAACGACTTCGAGATGTCCGCGAGCTCGCCGTCGCTGAAACCGTCAGCGGTCGCTAAGGGCGCAAGGCTTGCCATAGCTCCTCCACTGACTCGTCGAGCGTCTTGTTGCTGGTGTCGATGCGGATCTCGGGATCGAGCGGCGCCTCGTACGGGTCGTCGACTCCGGTGAGGCCGCTGATCGCGCCTTCGCGCTGCTTGGCGTAGAGGCCCTTCACGTCGCGTTCGGAGCACAGCTCGACGGGCGTCGCCACGTGCACTTCGACGAACCGCCCCTCGTGCTTCGCCCGCACCTCGTCGCGCGCGTCGCGGTACGGCGCGATGACGGGGCAGATGGCGACGACGCCGTTGCGCGACAGCAACTCGGCGACGAAGCCGATGCGGCGCACGTTGGTGCGGCGGTCCTCGGGCGACAAGCCGAGGTCGGCCGTGAGGCCTTCGCGGATGACGTCGCCGTCGAGGACCTCGACGCGCTGGCCCGCCTCGATGAACTTCTTCTCGAGCGCGTACGCCAGCGTCGTCTTGCCTGAAGACGGCAAACCGGTGAGCCAGATCGTTGCGCCCTGCGAGACGTCGATCACGTGGCGCACTCGGATTCGCCGAGTTCGACTTCGTAGGGGCCGGTCTCGTCGTAGTCGACGTAGTAGTCCGGGCCCTCGTCAGGCTTCGGGAAGTAGTCGAGGTCGCGCAGGTCGTCGGCGAGCACCTTCACGCCGCCGATGCGTTCCATCCACAGCGGGAACGTCTCCATGGCATTGCGCTCGTTGGCGTAGCGGCCGATGACGCGCACCGCGGCTTCGCCGCAGTTCTTGGCGGGGAGGCGCAACGCCTTCTGGCCGAACGCGACCATGGTGTCGGCGAGGTGACCACCGAGGAGCATCTGGTATCCCGGCGCGGCCACACCGTGGGCGCGGCGCTCGACACCCATGAACCCGATGTCGGACACGTGATGCTGGCCGCACGAGTTCGTGCAGCCCGAGATGTTGATGCGCACGCCGCCGACTTCACCGAGGCCGGCCTCTTCGAGGGCGACGCCGATGGCGTCGGCGAGGCCGCGGCTCTGCGTGACGGCGAGGTTGCACGTATCGGCTCCCGGGCAGGAGACGACGTCGCGTGACAACTCGGCGCCCGGTTGTGCCATGCCGATGGCTTCGAGGCGTTCGTACAGCAGCGGGATCTGCTCTTCGGTCAGCTCGCGGAACGCGATGTTCTGGCGGTTCGTGAGGCGCACAGTGGCGTTGAACTCGCGCTGGATCGCGGCGAGCGCGCGGAACTGGTCGCTGGTGATGTCGCCGAGGCGGGCGTACGCGATCGCCGACACCGTGCCCTTGGCGTTACCGCGGATCACGTTCGCCTGTTCCCACCGCGTGAACGGGTCGCGCCCGTTGATGGTGACGGAGACGCCGCTCGTGTAGCCGACCAAGTCGACCTCGACACCCGTCGCCATGCCCGCCGGCGCGTCGCCGACTTCTTGCACGTGGGCCGGCACGCCACCGGGGTAGCTCTGCGAACCGATGAGGAAGCGGCGCTCCTTGAGCACGCGCGCGATCACTTCTTCGGCGCCGAGTTGATCCATGACCCACTTGAGGCGGGCGCGCAGCTTGTTGTCGCGGTTGCCGTAGTGGTCGAAGGTGCGCAGCACCGCTTCGATGGTGGCGAGCAGGTCGTCGCGCGCGGTGAAGTCTTCGAGAGCGATCGCCGGATGCGGGTTGGCGCCGAGGCCACCGCCGATGAACACGCGGAAGCCCTTCTCGACGGTGCCGTCGGGCAGCGGACGACCGACGGCGACGACGCCGACGTCGTTGAACATCGCCTGACCGCAATCGGTGGCGCAACCCGAGAAGTTGATCTTGAACTTGCGCGGTAGACGCTGCGCGTACGGGTGACGCACGAAGTAGCGGAACGTCGCTTCGGCCCACGGCGTGATGTCGAGCACTTCGAACGGGCACGCACCGGCGAGGTGGCAGCCCATCACGTTGCGGACGGTGTCGCCGCACGCCTCACGCGTCGTCATGCCGACCGAGCCGAGGTCGCGCAGCACGCCCGGAACGCGGGTCAGCTCGACGAAGTGGAACTGGATGTTCTGGCGCGTCGTGATGTGGCCCCAGCCGCGGGAGTACGTGTCCGCGATGTGGCCCATCATCTCGAGCTGCTCAGGATTGACGCCGCCGTACGGGATCTTCACCCGCACCATCTGGTTCGTGCCGCCCTGGCGCTGGCCGTAGATGCCGTTGCCGAGACGGAAGACCCGGAACCGGTCGTCGTCAGTGCCGTTGGCGAGGTAGCGCTCGAGCTCCATTTCGAAGCGAGCGACGTCCTTGGCGATCAGGGGATCGGAGATGACGGGATGTTCGGCGATAGTCATAAAGGTCGGAACCCCCCGGGCGACGAGGTGGACGAGTCAGCCTACTAAAACCCGACTTATTCGCTCAACATTCCGTCTCTCCCCGACTTTCTGAATCTGAATGCCACCCGGGCGGTACTGAGATTCAGAAAGTCGGGTTAGGCGCGGAGGAGTTCGGCGACGCGGAAGGCCAGGTCGAGGGACTGGCGGGCGTTAAGGCGGGGGTCAACCATCGTCGTGTAGTTGGTGGCGAGGTCGCCCTCGGCGATGGTTTCGGAACCGCCGAGGCACTCCGTGACGTCGTCGCCCGTGAGTTCGACGTGGATGCCGCCGGGCCACGTGCCGTTGGCGTGGTGGATCGAGAAGAAGGCCTCGACCTCGGTCAGGATCGACTCGAGGTGGCGCGTCTTGTGCCCGCTGGCGGACGTGAACGTGTTGCCATGCATCGGGTCGCATACCCACACGACGTTCTGTTCGGCGGCGCCGACGGCGTCGATGATCCGGGGCAGGTTCTCGGCGACCTTGTCCGCGCCTTGGCGGACGATGAGCGTGAGTCGACCGGCGGCGTTTTCGGGGTTGAGCGCGCGGCACAACTCGACGACTTCTTTCGGGTCAGCGGTCGGGCCGATCTTCACGCCGATCGGATTCTTGATCCCGCGGAAGAACTCGACGTGCGCGCCGCCGAGTTCGCGGGTGCGCTCGCCGATCCAGACGAAGTGCGCCGAGCAGTCGTAGTAGTCGCCGGTGAGTGAGTCTTTGCGAGTGAGCGCTTCCTCGTAGCCGAGCATGAGTGCTTCGTGACTCGTGAAGAAGTCGACTTGGTGGAGAGCGGCTTCGGCGGTGAGGTCGATGCCGCACGCCTTCATGAAGCGCATCGCGCGATCGATCTCGGCAGCCACCTGGTCGTAGCGCCGTCCTTCAGCCGACGTGGCGACGAACTGCTGGTTCCACGTGTGCACCTGCGACAGATCGGCGAAGCCGCCGGTCGCAAAGGCGCGCACGAGATTCAACGTCGACGCCGCTTGGTGGTACGCGCCGATCAGTCGTTGCGGATCGGGCACGCGCGCCTCGGGCGTAGGTGCGTCGTCGTTGACGATGTGGCCGCGGAAGCTCGGCAGCTCGACACCGTTGATCGTCTCGAAGTCGGCCGAGCGGGGCTTGGCGAACTGGCCGGCGATGCGGCCGATCTTGACGACGGGCACGCCCGAGCCGTACTGGAGCACGACGGCCATCTGCAGGATGACCTTCAACTTGTCGCGGATGTTGTCTGCCGAGAAGTCGTGGAACGACTCGGCGCAGTCGCCGGCCATGAGGACGAACGCGTCCCCGGCGGCGACCTGGGCGAGCTGGCGCTGCAGGCCGCGCGCTTCACCGGCGAACACCAGCGGCGGCAGACCGGCGAGGGTCTTCTCGGCTTGTTCGAGTGCGGACGCGTCAGGCCAGGTCGGCTGCTGCTTTGCTGGCTTGTCTTTCCAGCTCGCAGGCGTCCAGGTCTTTGCGCTCACGCATCAATGTTCGCACGCGGGCTGCGGTTACCGGCAACGCAAAAACAAACCTGTGTTCTGTCGCACGCGAATCGTGTGCGACAGAACACAAGTTCCGCTAGCCGTTCGGGCCGAGCGTGGCGAATTCACCTTCGAAGGTGGCGGAGCGATCGGGCGTGAACAACATCGGGGGTTGCATTGACTCGGAGTACGGGCTGTCGAAGCTGACGACGAAGCGAGAGTCGTCGGCGTCGATCGACATGCGGCCGAAGGTCGACGAATCCAGCCTGGCGACCGGCGCTACCTCACTCGTGTGCAGTGGATCGTCAAGCGTCGCCCGAACAACGGTGAACGTGGCGCCGCCGTCTACGGGCGACAGCCAGTAGATCGCGGTTCCGTCAGGATCGACGGCGAAGCCGGTCGGGCAGGCGCAGCCGTCTTCGTACCCGTCTGCGAGCCCGAAGTCGGTCGCCTTCGGCAGGGGACGGGCCGCTGCGGCACTGTCCGGCACGGCCAGAGCGATGAAGTTCCCGCTCTGGCAGCAGACTCCGTAACTGGTGCCGACGATCAGACCGGTGCTACTGAGCGTGAGGCGTGACGTCGTCGCCTCCCATCCGCCGATCGTTCCGACGTCGAGGGGATGGTCAGCGCCGTCGAGGTCGAGCGCGTACAACTCTTCCTTGCCCGACGCGTAGTTGTTCACGTCGACGGAGTAGAGCAAGAGGCGCCGTCCGTCCACGACCGCGAAGTCGTGCAGGATCACGAACCCCGTTTTGGCTTCGAACAGCGGCGTCGACTTGCCGCGTTGGTCGACGCGGACGACCGATGTGTCAGACCTCGGCCATGTGATGCCGTCACGACGACTTTCGCCGGTGTGCCGCTGCGCAACGAACGTGCCGTCGTCGAGCGCGAGCGCCATCGCGAACGGTTCGTCAGTGATCGTCTTTTTGTCGTCACCCACGCGCTCGACGATGCCGTCGGGACCGGCGGTGACGATGACGGGAGGTTGTTCGGGCGCGGGTGCGGGCACGGTGGCCGGCGTGCGGCCACCCGTGTCGACGTGATCGTCCGACGCGGGTTGCAACACTGCGTAACCGCCGCCCGCCGCGAGCAGCGCGGCGAGCGCGATCGCGCTGCGGCGGAGCCACGGAGGACGCTGCGCTGCGCTGGGCGCGCGCAGCGGGTCGATGTGCGGCGCGACGGGCGCAGTTTTCACTGCCGCGCTCACGAGCGATCGGATGCGGTCGTCGAGATCGAGGTCGTTAGGCATCGAGGATCCTCCGAAGTTGTTCGCGGGCTCGGGCGAGTTGTTTCTTCACCGAGCCGTCCGACATGTCGAGCAACGTCGCGATCTGATGTGTCGCGAGGTCTTCCCAGTAGGTCAGGTAGACGACGGCGCGCTGCTGCGGGCTGAGTTCCGCAAGGGCGCGGTGCGCGTCGATCGACGTCGCGTCGGGCGCGGGCGCGTCGTTGCGCCCTGCACGTATCGCCCGCTCTTCGCGCCGGCGACGACGACCGGCGCTGCGTTGGTGCGACGTCGCCTGGTTGAGCACCGCGCGGAACAGATAGCCGCGCTGGTTCTGCACCGAGGACCAGTCCTTCACCGACGCGAAGACGCGTAACACCGCGTCGCTCACGACGTCTTGGGCGTCCGATGGGCCGACGAGCACCGTGGCGTAGCGGATCAGGTCCGCGGCGCAGTCACGGTAAGTCGCACCGACATCGGCTTGTGTTGGTTCCGCCACCGCTGCAATCACACCCTACGACGCCACCGCTACGCCGTTTGGGTGACGGCTACGCGGAAATCTTCTTCGTCGGTAGTGCGGTGGCGACGAACACGGCCGCGGCCAGCGCGACGACGCCCGAGATCATGAGCGGGATCTGTCCGTAGTGGTGCGGGTGATGCCCCGCGCCCGCCTTCCACGCGAAGCCGGCCCACAGGCCGGCGACGAGGATGCCGACGCCCGTCGCCGCCTGGAGCGTTCCTTGCGTGCGGCCTTGCACCTCAGCGGGGACGAGCTTGCTCACCCACGACTTGCCGACGCCGTCGGTCGCCGCCTGGAACCCGCCGTAGACGAGGAACAGCGGCCACACCCACACCTTGTTCGTGACCACGCCGAGGCCGAAGTAGCCGATGGCGAAACACACGAGTCCGATGGCGTACACGACGTTCGACGACAGGCGGTCGGCGAGCGCGCCGAACGGATAGCTGAGTCCGGCGTACGAAACGTTGTAGAGGCAGTAGGCGAGGATCACGAACCCGAGCTTGAGGCCGAGCTCGTTGGCGCGCAGGATGATCAGCGCGTCGGGAAAGTTCACGAGACTGAAGATGGCGAGCGCGGTAATGACGCGCTTCGCTTCGGCGGGGATGGCGACGTCGGGCCGGGCGAGGCCCGCGGCGCGCGCTTCCTTGAGCCGCGTGACCACGTGCGAGTCGTTGGCCAACGCCACAGCGAGCGCGCTCAACGTTCCCGGGATGACCGCGATCCACAGCAACGGCCGGATGTGGTGGTGAAGCAATTCGTACAACGCCCAACCGATAAGCGGGCCGACGACGGCGCCGGCGGTATCTGCGGTGCGGTGCACGCCGAAGGCGCGGCCGCGCGCTTCGACGGGGATGTCGTCGACGAGCAGTGCGTCGCGGGGAGCGCCGCGGATGCCCTTGCCGAGACGGTCGACACCGCGTCCGAGCAGCACGACCGGCCACACGCCGGCGGCGGCGACGATCGCCTTGCCCGCGGCCGCCAACCCGTAGCCGAGGCCGACGATGCGGCGCGGCTGGAACCGGTCCGACACGCGGCCCGCGACGTACTTGGCGATGGCGGCGATGCCTTCGGCGACGGCCTCGATTGCACCGACCGCCGCGATTGGTGCGCCGATGCTGACGAGGAAGATCGGCAGGACCGGATAGAGCAGTTCGCTCGCCGTGTCCTGGAGAAAACTGACGAACGACAGGACCACCAAGTTGCGGGTGACCCACGTGGTCCTAGATTGAGTGGATGCGTCCATTTCGTTTCAGTGTGCAACACCACGCGGCGTCAGACGGGAAAGCTTGGCGCGATCTGGCTCGCCAGACCGAGGATCTCGGCTACACGACGTTGTACCTGCCGGACCATTTCGGGGATCAGTGGTCCCCGACAATCGCCATGACGATTGCGGCCGAGGCGACGCAGAGCCTGCGCGTCGGTGCGCTCGTGTACGACGTCGACTACCGCCATCCCATCACCCTGGCCAAGGAAGTGGCCACGCTCGACCTCGCCACCGAAGGCCGCACGATCTTCGGATTCGGTGCCGGCTGGATGAAGACTGATTACGAGGAGGCGGGCATCGCCTACGACTCGCCGGGCACGCGCATCGCTCGCATGCACGAAGCGCTTCAGGTGATGAAGGCGCTGTGGGTCGACGGCGAATGCACGTTCAAGGGCGAGCACTACACGATCACCGCGGCGAAGGGTTTCCCGCGGCCGCACACCGCGGGCGGCCCGCCGATCCTCATCGGTGGCGGCGGCAAGAAGGTGCTGACGATTGCCGCGCAAATGGCCGACACGATCGGCGTCAACCCGAACCTGCGCTCGGGCGCGGTCGACATGGAGACGGCGCGCTCGGCGATGGGCGACGTGTACCGGGAGCGCATGCAGTGGATCCGCGACGCCGCGGGCGAGCGCTTCGACTCGATCGACTTGCAGGTGCTGACGTTCATGACGCAGGTCGTGGAAAACCGCGACGAAGTGATCGCCAACATCGCGCCGCTGTTCGGCGTCACGCCCGAAGAGGCCGCCGACATCCCGCTGGCGATGGTCGGCACGGTCGACCAGATCGCGGAGTCGCTGCAGAAGCGGCGCGAAGAGTTCGGCTTCAACGACATCGTCGTGCAGGGCGAGGCGATGGAAGCGTTCGCTCCGGTCGTCGCGAAGCTGGCCGGGACCTGACGTGCGCGTCGGCATCGTCGGGGGGACATTCGACCCGATCCATGTCGGCCATGTCGTAGTAGCGGCGAACGTCCACGCGGCGCTCGCGCTCGACGAGACGCGCGTCGTCGTCGCGGGGAACCCATATCAGAAGGACCCGCCGGTCGCGCCCGGCGAAGAGCGGTTCGCTGCTGTTCAGGCTGCGATCGACGATCTCGGCATTGCCGGCATCGTCGCCGACGACTCCGAGATCCGTCGCCCGGGACCGACCTACACGATCGACACCGTCGAACAGATCGACGGCGAGGTGTTTCTCGCCATCGGCAACGACGCCGCGAACAATCTGTCGACGTGGCATCGCGTCGACGAATTGCGTCGCTTGGTCACGGTGGCGCTCGTCCGCCGGCCCGGTGCGCCGTCGCTCCAACTGCCGGGATGGACGGTCGCGCCCGTCGACATTCCGATGCTCGACGTGTCGAGCTCGATGGTGCGGGAACGCCTCGCGGCGGGCCTGCCGGTCGACGGCCTGGTCCCGCCGGCCGCGATGCGCGTCGTGCACAAATACGGGCGGTACGCTGGTACCAGATGACCAAGGGACTTCCCTCTGCTGGTGCGTAGCGCTGCTCGGCTAATTCAGTGTTCTGACGCCTCCCGAGGCGTCACGCTGTGACCCCAACGAAGTCCGTCATCTTCCAGTCCTGCGGAAGGAGCCCCGAATCTCGTGCCTGTTTTGACGCGTCTGAACACTGAAGCCAGTCCCGCGCTCGCCCTCGAGGCGGCGCGCGCCGCGTCCGATAAGAAGGCCACCAACCCGGTGATCCTCGACGTCGGCAACGTGCTCGGATTGTGCGACTACTTCGTGATTGCGTCGGCGCCGAACGACCGCCTCGTGCGGGCGATCTGCGAGGAGATCGAGGAGCGAGTCAAGCGCGCCGGCGGCAACGGGCCGCGCGCCATCGAAGGTCTCGATGATGCGCGGTGGGTGCTCATGGACTTCGGCGACTGGATAGCGCACGTCTTCTTGGACGAGGCGCGCGAGTTCTACGACCTCGAACGCCTGTGGGGCGACGTCCCGCGCGTACCTTTCGAAGATGCCGTGGTGGATTGACCGGACCCGTCGTCTCCGCCATCACCTCAGCCGACTGGAAGTCTGGGAGCTAGAGCGATTCGGGCGAAGTGGCTTGAGCGTCATCTCGCGGCAATCCGTCGCGGTGCTGGTCACGACTGGCCGTCGTACGGGCGCCGTCCGCAAGACACCCGTCACGATCACGCCCTACGAGAACGGGTTCCTGATCGGCGGCGGCGCGGGCGGACAAAAGGCAACGCCTGACTGGGTCCACAACCTGCGCGCCAATCGGCGTGCGCAGCTCACGATCACGCGCATCGTGCACGACGTCGTCGTCGACGAGCTCACCGCCGAAGCCCGCGACCGCGCGTACGCCGCGATGGAATCGCAGTATCCGAGCGTGCGTCGCTTCGAGGAGTGGAGCGAGCGCCCGATCCCGCTTTTCGTAGCGCGCCCGTGCCCCTGAGCGGTTTTTGCCTTGCGCTTACCTAGCGTTGGGTAGGCGTTGGGGATGGAATCCGTAGCTTCTGACGGCATGACAACGACCTCGCCCGAACTCCTCGCACCGAGACTCGTGGCGCGCGAGGTCGCAGAGCGTCATTCGCATCGCATCGTGGCGCGCGCGGTCGCAGCGGTTGGGCTCCTCGGCATCGGCCTTATCCATCTGCTCGACCTGCCCGGCAAGATCAAGGAGACGCCGTATCTCGGCGTCGCGTACATCTGCCTCATCGTCGGCACGCTCGTAGCCACCACGTGGCTTGCGCTGCGTGACGACCGACGTGCCTGGTTGCTCGGCGGCGGCATCGCACTCCTCACGCTCGTCGG
>JBEEFV010000094.1:0-116370 GCA_041166405.1 Actinomycetota bacterium
AACTGGTCCTCCCCACAACCGTGCGGCGGTCGTGGGGAGGACCACTTCGCACCCCTGACCGAACTGGTCCTCCCCACAACCGTGCGGCGGTCGTGGGGAGGACCAGTTCGGGGAAATCGACGACGAATTAGGCGACGTCGAAGACTTCGGCGAGGCCGACGAGCAGCCACTGATCGTCGGTCGGCAGTTCCGGCAGCGGGGCTCGGTACGACAACCCCTCGATGAGGTCGACGGCACGACCCGACAGCCGCGCACCGTCGGCATCGCCGCGGCGCACGCTCACACGCTCGTCGACGTCGACGGTGAACGTCATGTCGGGCGACGTGGCCTCCACGACCAACGCACCGCGCTTGCCACTGCCGCTGGCGACGGAGAAGGCCGGTGACAGCGCGGCGGCGTACTGGAGGATCAGCGCCACCTCCTCCTCGTCCTCGACGACGGGCAGGCCGAGCGGGATCGAGATGTCGCGTTCGTGCACCCACGCGTCCCAGAGCGCATGCAGCACGGCGACGTTGAGCGCGAGGTGTCCCGGCGGCGCTTCCGCCCGCACCGACCAGTCGGCGACCGAGCCCAGCGTCGACAGCACGTTGTTGACCTGCGCCTCGTACTGCGTGAGCACGACCTGCGCCGGCTGGGCGCGCATCCCGTCGACCATTTCTTCGGGAGTCGCAACCGGGTCGAACGACTCCAGGAAGCGCGTCGGCTGCCCGTTGATGCCGGCGCCGAACGCGATCGCCCAGAAGCGATCGGTGCCGACGAGGTGTGACACGACGTCCTTCACCGACCACTTCTCACATCGAGTCGGCGCGGCCCACTGCGATGCGTCGAGCGAGCGCAGCACCTCGAGCAATCGCAGCCGCTGGCGGCGCACGGCGGCGCAGGGATCGCCCAACCCTTCGATGGAAAGGATCGGCGGGCCGTCGTAGGCCGGCGATATCTGCATTCTGCGATGATGCCGCAATGACGCGCCTCGGCTACCAGATCCCGAACTTCAACTACCCCGGCGTCGACCAGACCGGCCTGTTCGACGCCGTGGCGGCGCAGGCGAAGGCGGCCGACCGATCCGGGTTCGACACCATCTTCCTGATGGACCACTTCTTCCAGCTGCCGATGCTGGGCCCGCCCGAGAACTACATGCTCGAGTGCTACACGACCCTCGGCGCACTCGCCCGCGAAACGAAGAACGTGCGCCTCAGCTCGCTCGTGACGGGCAACACGTATCGCAATCCGGCGATCCTGGCGAAGATCGTCACCGCGCTCGACATCGTGAGCAACGGCCGAGCGCAGCTCGGTATCGGCGCCGGCTGGTTCGAGCTCGAGCACAACAGCTTCGGCATCGAGTTCGGCACGTTCACGGACCGCTTCGAGAAGCTGGAAGAGGCGGTCAACGTTATCCTGCCGATGCTGCGCGGCGAGCGCCCGTCGCTCGACGGCGCGCACTACCAAGTACGCGACGCCATCAACCAGCCGCCTCCCATCAGCCGCATCCCGATCATGATCGGCGGCTCAGGCGAGAAGAAGACGCTGCGCATGGTGGCGCAGTACGCGGACGAGTCGAACCTCACGTCGCCCTCGGACCAACTGCCGCGCAAGCTCGAAGCGCTGGCGGCCCACTGCGAACGACTGGAACGCAACCGCGACGAGATCACGCTCAGCCAACACCTCAACGTCGTGATCGCGGAGACCCTCGACGGGGCGTACAAGGCGGTCGTCGACTTCCTGCGTGACCGCGGGGTCGACATCGAGTCGATGGACGAGGACAGCCGCAACGGCGTGCTCAACCTTGTGATCTGGGGCGACGACGATCAGGTCGGCGAGAAGCTCACGCAGGTCGTGGCGCTGGGCGCACAGGGCATCACGTGTTCGCTACCGGGGACGGGCCACAACCCGGACACGGTCGAGCAACTCGGCAAGACCGCGTCGAAAGTGCTGGGGCTCTAACCCAGCTCTAAGCGAGTTTCAGCGGCGTGTGGAACCGCTGGGCGATCGCCTCGGCGAGTTCCGCCGCGAGCGCCTCGCTGGCGAGGTCGCACTGCAGGCGGTCGAACGACATCACTTCAAACACGACGGCCATGCGATCGCCGATGCGCACCGGGAAGCCGCCGCCCGACTTGATCCCGTGGGTCCGGAAGGACGCGGCGAGGCCGTGCCAACCGAACCGCGGGATCGTCGAGGTCCAGACCGGCCGCCCGAGGCGAAGAACGGCCTCCGTGAAGACCGTGCCTTGACTGCCGAGCCGGAAGAGCGTGCCGGCGAGCTCGCCGTGGTTGATGGCGTCCTCGCCGAACAGCTTGCCTAAGGGCTGGAGCGGTTCGCCTTCCGCGGGCCCGTAAAACGCGTAAACCAGCAGGTCAGGACGGCCCCGGGACAGCTCGAGGCAGGCATAGGCAACCGCTTGTTCCAGCGTTGCCGCCTCCCGGATTGCTGCGTGCGGGTCCCCGTCCTGCAGACACAGAGCGTCGTCTGTCACGGCCATAGCCGGAGATACCCCGGTGGCGGGTCGCGGAAACTTCGAAAAATTCGCGGAATCCGGTTTATCCGGAAAATGGCAGGGGTACCTGCTTCTCCGAACACCGGAACGCTCGGGGTGGGTCTCACGGACCGCCCCGCCCCGCACCCATCCCGAGCTTTCCGAGTTCACCCCCCTGGACGGCGTTTGCCCTGGTCAGGGCTTTGGCGCGGCCGCCAAGCGGGCCAGCGCCTCTCGCAACAGGCGAGACACGTGCACCTGGCTCACGCCGATGCGATCGGCGATCTCGGACTGCGTGAGGCCCTCGAAATATCTGAGGTACACGATGTTGCGCTCGCGCTCGGGCAGCTGCGCCATCAGCGCCCGCACCGTCATCCGGGCCTCGACGTCGTTGTAGCCGGGGTCCATCTCCGCCAGCGCACGATCGTCACGGGCTTCACCGGTGGACGAGTCGGGCGTCGCCAACGAACCGGGCCGGTAGGCGGCGCCGGCTTCCATGGCCTCGATGACTTCTTCGTCCGAGACTCCCAGGTGCTCCGCCAGCTCGGGGACCGTAGGGCCGCGGCCGAGCGTCGCGTGCATGTCGGCCACGGCGGGTCCGATGCGGAGGTGAAGCTCCTTCAGCCCGCGCGGGACCTTGACGGACCACGTCTTGTCGCGGAAGTGCCGCTTCAGCTCGCCCAGCACGGTCGGGGTGGCAAAGCTGCTGAAGGCCGCACCCTGCGTCGGGTCGAAGCGCTCGACGGCGCCGACCAGCGCGAGGTTCGCGACCTGGATCAGGTCTTCGAGCGGTTCACCACGGCGGTCGAAACGGCGCGCCAGTGCCGCCGCCAGCCCTGCGTATCGCTCCACGATGCGGTTGCGCGCCGCCTCGCTGCGCGTTTCCGCGAACTCGCGAAAGAGCGCCGCCTCTTCCTCGGGTTCGGTGGTCACTCTGCGTCCGACCGCGCCGCCCGCGTCATCCGGAACGACGCTTCCCCGTTGGCGACGTCGTAGCTGTACTCGTCGCTTACGACCTTGAGCACCTGGTCGCTCAGCTCGTCAGGTTCAAGCGTGGCTCCGGCGGCCATGGTTGCACGGCCCGAAACTTCCAGGCCGTCGGCGCCTCCGCGGATGTCGAGTCGCAGCTCCGAGTCGGGCGCTGCGCAGGCGATCACGGTGCCGCAGAGTTCCGATACCGCGATGCGCACGTCCTCGATGGCGTCATAGTCAAAGCCGACTTTGCCGGCGACCGCCGTCGTGTTCAGGCGCGCAAAGCTGATGTGGTCGTTGGTCGCCAAGACGACAAGGGTTACTTCGACCGCGCTCAGGTTTGTATCAGGCATGCTCCGCAACGTAGATCGAACTACCCGCTGCGCGCGCATACGAACCACCTTCGGAAATACGCGTACAGTTCGGTATGTCGTTGCGGGCGCGGTTGTTGCTGTTGTCCGCTGCCTTCTTGGTGCTGGTCGTGGGCGCGGCTTCGTTGGGAGCGGTGTTGGTCTTGCGGGCCAACGACGCTCGTCGCGATCACACCAATCTCAAGTCGGCCGCGGTCACCGCGGCAGGCCTCGAGGGCAACTACGTCACCCAAGCGGGGTCGATCCGTGCCTACTTCCTCAGCGGCGGGACCGACCATGCCTCGCTCGACACGTACAACACGGCCCGCATCCACGCGGGCGACGCCACGGGCCGGCTCCAGGGCTACCTCATGGGCACGCCGCTGCTGGCGCGGGTCACGGACCTCAACGCCGCCGTGCGCACCTGGCGCAACGACGCCATCCTGCCGCTGATCACGCTCGAGCAGCAGGGCCAAGCCCAGCAGGTGATCGACCAGTACCGCACGGGCAACGCGGTGCCCACCTACCAGGTCGTCGCCCGGCGGCTCAGCACGATGCGCACCGCCCTCGCGGCCGGTACGGCCTCGTCGGCGAAAGCCGAAGACCGCGCCCGCACGCGGGTCACGCGGTTTTCGATTGCGTCGGTGCTCGCGCTGTTCGCGGCGTTCGGGCTCCTGGCGACGCTCACACGCGTGTGGATTGCGCGGCCGCTGCGCCGGTTGTCGGTCGCGGTCCGCGACACCGACGAGCACAGCTCGCCGATCCCGCGCCGCGGCGCCAAGGAAATCGCCGCACTCGCCGACGACGTGTCGGCGCTGCGCGGCCGCCTGCTCGACGAACTCGACCTGGCGACGCGCACACGCGAAGGCCTCACGCAAGAGGCCGCCGTGCTCATGTCGGTACGCGCCCAACTCGAGACGTCTCCCGACAATCTGCCGTCGGGTTGGTCCGTCGCCGCGCAGCTGATCCCGGCGACGGGCATCGTCGCCGGTGACTGCTACACGGTCGACATCGTCGGTCGCGACCAGATGACGGTGGTCGTCGTCGACGTCGCCGGCCACGGCGCCAGCTCGGCCGTCGTGGCGCTCCGGGCCAAGGAGCTGTTGCGCGCCGCCGTGCGCAGTTACGACGACCCGAGCGACGCCGTGCTGTGGGTCAGCGAGCAGCTGACCGACCTCGACGACATGTTCGTCACGGCCTTCGTGGCCCGCGTCGACTTTGCGACCGGTCTCGTGCGCTTCGTGAACGCCGGGCACCCCGAGGCGCTCGTCTGCGACAGCGTGAACGTGGTGGAGCTGCCGCCGACCGGGCCGATCATCGGGCCCTTCGCCGGGAACTGGACGACGCGTGAGGCGATCATCGGCCCCGGCCAGATGCTCGTTTGTTACACCGACGGACTCGTCGAAGTGCGCGACGACTCCGACGTCGAGTTCGGACTCAGCCGGCTGCGCCGCGTACTGCGCAATACGTACGGCGACGACACCGAAGCGGTCGTCAAGCAATGTCTCGCGGAGGTTGAATCCTTCAGCGGCGGACGCGCCAAAGACGACATCACCTTGGCCATCGTCGCCCGGTCGCTGCGACCGGCCTGATCGCTACTTGTTCGGGACGAACCGGTCGAGCTGACCGGTGATCTCGAGCAGCCGTGTGACGACGTCGGACGGGTTGCGCACGTGGAGCGCGCCCCCGGCCTGTTCCGCCCCTTTGTAACCCGCGATCAACACCCGCAGCCCCGAAGAGTCCATGAACGACACGTCGGTCATGTCCACGATGACCCGCGACTGGCCACCGTCGATGACTTCGAAGATGGCGTTGCGGAGGATGTCAGCCGATGCGGCGTCGACCTCTCCCGTGACCTCAACGACCGTCTGATCGCCCTCGACCGCCTTATTTACCGAAAGGGGGTTTTCGATTGCCTCTGATGGCATGTCTTGCACCATAGGCCACGGCGTACCCGCCGCACGGGTGGGTCAGACGGCGGCCCTGAGCTAACTATGATTCGCAACCCGCGCTACGCCTTCTCGGGCGGAGCTCAATCGATGACGACATACCTTGACTAGTGACGACCAAAACCCGCGCGGCCCCGGTCGTGTCTATGAAACCGATCCCGCCAAGGTCGCGTTCGACGACACCCCGGAACACATCTCGCTAGCCGGCACCGACGTGGTGCCGATCCCGCAACGGGATTCCGACGCAACCGCGCCGAAGCCGACCGCGCCGGAGCCGAAGCCCGCGGCAGCGCCCGAGCCGAAGCCCGCGGCAGCCGAGCAGCCCGCCGCGGCAAAGCCGCCCACCCCGAAGCCCGCGGCCGCGGAGCCGCCGTCGCGGTATCCGCATCCTGCCGGGCCGCCGGCGCCGCCGAGGCCGACGACTGCGCAGGCACCGGCTGGTCAGGCGCCCGCCGCGGCACCACCCAAGCCCGTGGTCGCCCAGCCGCCGCCCGCACCGAAGCCGGCGGCTACGGAGCCGGCGCGGCCGGCTGCGAGCACGCAGGCGCCGACACGAGCGCCTGAACCCGCGCCACAACCGAAGCCTGCAGCGCCGAGTGAGTCTGCCGTGGCGGCGCGCCCGCGAGCCTGGCGCGACGCCAACGACCCGTACGCCGTGCAGGTCGTCGACTACCTCCTGGCTGTGCGCCGCCGCCTGGCGTGGCTCGTGGTCATCCCGATCGTCGTCGGTCTCGTCGCCGGCGGCATCCTGCTGAGCCAGCCCCGCCAGCTACGCGCCCGCGCGACCGTCACGCTCCCCGTCGCCACGGCGGCCAACAAGAGCCCGTCGACCGGCGAAGTCGCGCAGGCCGTCTCCGATTTCCAGGAAGTCATCGTGTCCGACACCGTATTGGCGAAGGTCGCACGCGACACGGGCGTGCCCAAGAACACGATCAAGGCGCATCTCGTGACGCGCCACCTCGGCTCGAGCAATCTCGTCAACGTGTCGTTCACGAGCACCAAGCGCGATCGGGCGACCAAGGTGCTGCTGTCCGCGGCGCACACCGGCGTCGAGCGGCTGTTCGAGCCCGCCGTCGTCGCTGCGAACACCGCGGTGACCGCTTCGGAACGAGACCTGGCGGACCTGCAGGCCCAGATCGCCAACTTCGGGCCCGCGCACGGGCTGTCGACCACTCCGCAGGAGGCGTACCGCGCCAAGCAGCAGGAACTCGCGCAACCGCACAGCGACGCCGACCGCGCGCAGATCCAAGCCGACGCCACCCGCCTGGGGGCGCTGGTCAGCGAGTACCAACGCCTGCAAGCGCGCGTCGCGACCCTGACCGCCGTCGCCAACTCCGCCGCGGCACGCCAGGGCGACGCCAAGGTTCGCCTCGAAGCCAGCAAGTCGTCTGCGACCGTCGACCTCATCGGGGTACGCCGTCTGCCGCGTCTGCGTCCGGTGGTCACCGGCGTCGGTACCGCGGTCGCCGCGGCGTTGCTGCTCGTGCTCGCGCTGATCGTCTTGCTCGAAGTGTTCGACCCCGAGAACCGCGCGCCGATCCCCGCTGCTCCGCAGCGCTCGGCGCCGCAACCGGCCGCGTCGCAGGATCGCCCCCAGCCCCCCGCGCAGCCGCGCGGGAAGTCGCGGCGCCGTAACAAGGGGCGCACCCGCTGACGACGCTCGCTCCCGACACCGTCGCCTCGTCGCCGGAGCGACCGCCGCCGCCGCACAGCAGGCTCCTGCAACCCGCGTTCGTAGCGCTCGCTGTCGCCTTCGGCGTCATCGCCATCAGCTTCGGCGTCAACCTCGCGACGAGCGGCGGCATCAGCACCGTCGTCGCCGTGCCGCTCGCGGCGATCGCGTCGTTCTACCTCGCGTTCCTGGCGCTGGCGCGCTTCGAAGCCTTCGTGGTCACAGCGCTCGGCATACGCGCCACGCTCGACTGGTCGCGCGGCGGTGCCGCTGACGGTCCGGGTCACTCGGGTCCCGGCGCGGCGGCGCTGGCGCTGCTCGTGATCGCCGCCGGCGTGCTGTGGTTACTGGCGCGCCACCGCGAGGGCGCGCACGACGGCGTCGTCCCGCTCGAAGTCGTCATGGGGTTCTTCTTCGGCGCCTGCGCCGTGAGCGTCATCGGCTCGGCGCACCTGGTCACGAGCCTCTCCGAACTGGCGCGCCTCGGCGGCGTCGTCGTGATGTTCTTCGTGTTGCGGCGCGTGCTCGGCTCGGCCCCGTGGTGGACCGACCGCGTGCTCACCGCCGTCTTCGCGTCGGCGATCGTGCCGATCATCGTGGGTGCCACGCAGGCGGCCCGTCACCGTGGCCTGCTGCACGCCGGCGGGTTCAGCCGCGTCCGCGGCACGTTCGTGCACCCGAATCCGTTCGCCATCTACCTGACGCTCGTCATCATCATGGGCGTCGCGCTGCTCCAGCACGTGCGCGGCTGGCGACTGGTGGCGCTCATCGCGATCCTCGGCGGGTGCTCCGTGAGCCTCCTGCTCACCTATACGCGCACCGGTTGGCTCGCCGTCGTCGCCGGCCTCGTCGTCGTCGGCGTGCTGCAGTCGCGCTGGTTGCTCGCGGGATTGATCGCGGCTCTGGTCGTGCTGCTCGTCGCCGTGCCGTCCGTGAGTGGACGCTTCTCCGATCTGTCGCGCGAGCAGCACGTGTCGGGCACCGCCGGCAACTCGCTGGTATGGCGCTTCGACTACTGGCACGACGCGCTCGAGCTCGGGAAGGGCCGACCGATCACGGGGATCGGCCTGAAGATGACGGAGTCTGCCGAGGGGCGCAAGCCGCACAACGACTTCGTGCGCGCGCTGGCGGAGACAGGCCTCGTCGGCTTCCTGGCGTACCTCGCATTGATCGGAGCCGTGTTGCGTACGGCGTGGTTGGCGGTGCGCACGGCGCGGCCCGGGCGCGACCGCGGGATCGCGGTCGGGTTCGCGGGATGCGCGGCGGTGTTCCCGCTCATCAGCTTCACGTCGAACGTCATGTCGCAGGCCGTCATCCTCTGGTACTTCTTCGCGTTCGCCGCGGCGGCGATCTCGGTCTCGCGCATCGCGCCCGACTGATGCGGATCCTCCACGTCAACAAGTTCCTCTACCGACGTGGTGGTGCAGAGGCGTACTTGTTCGATCTCGCCGACCTGCAGCGGCGCGCCGGTCACGAGGTCGAGTTCTTCGGGATGACGCACCCCGACAACGACGCCATGTCGCTGGAGTCGGTGTTCCCGTCCTACGTCGAGCTGGACCCCGTGCCCGCCGGCCTCGTCGGCAAGGCGAAGGGCGTCGGTCGCATCCTGTATTCGCCGAGCGCGCGTCGTGGCTTGGAGGCGGCGCTCGAGGCATTCCGCCCCGACGTGGTGCACCTGCACAACATCTATCACCAGCTGTCGCCGTCGGTACTGCGCCCGTTGCGCGACATCCCGGCGCTCATGACCCTGCACGACTACAAGCTCGTTTGCCCGACGTACCTGTTTCTCGACCACGGTCGCCTGTGCGAGGCGTGCCTCGGTGGGCACTTCAGTCAAGCCGTGCGGCGCCGGTGCGCCGACGGGTCGCTCGCCAAGAGCGCGCTGTTGGCGAGCGAGTCGGCGCTGCACAGCCGCACGCACGCCTACGACCCCGTCGACGTGTTCGCCTGCCCGAGCCGGTTCCTCCTCGGGAAGATGGCCGCGGGCGGCGTGTACCCCGACCGCCTCCAGCACCTGCCGTTGTTCGTAGACGTCGGCGACATCACTCCCGCCGAAACGCCCGGCAGCGACCCGATCTTCGTCGGTCGCCTGTCGGAAGAGAAGGGGCCCGACGTGTTGATTCGTGCCGCCGCGATCGCCGGCGTCCCCGTCGACATCGTGGGCGACGGGCCCGACCGCGACGCGCTCGAGAAGCTCGCCGTTGACGTCGGCGCCCAGGCGCGCTTCCACGGCCGCCTGCCGCGCCCTGAGGTATTGGCGCGGATGCGCAACGCCGCGCTGACGGTCGTGCCGTCACGGTGTTACGAGAACCAGCCGCTGGCGGTGCTCGAATCGTTCGCGTGCGGTGTTCCCGCCGTCGGGTCCGACCTCGGCGGGATCAGCGAACTCGTGACGCCCGGCGTCGACGGGGCGCTCGTGCCTGCCAACGACCCGCAGGCGCTCGCCGACGCGATGCGCACGCTGATCGGCGATGTCGACACGAGGCGCACCATGGGGCAAGCGGCGCGGCGCAGGGTGGAGGACGACTTCAGCCCGGCGCGGCATCTGCAGCGACTGGAGGAGCTGTACGCGCTCGCGGGCGCGTCGCCTACTTGAGCAGGACCCAGCCCGTGGTGGCCGGTACCGACGTCGTGCCGCTGCGGACCGCGCCGCCGTTCACATCGCGCCACGATCCGCTCGGAAGCGTGACGTTGCTCGCCGCTGACGTCGGGTTGACGACGACGACGCCGTTCGTGAACGTGCGCACGTACACGTCACCAACCTTGGCGTAATCCGGATAGGCGCCCGTCGGTGTGCCGATGTTCGACTTCCACCACGGATGCATCACGGTCGAGTCGGGGTCTTCTTGGTACGACAGGTAGAAGAACGATCGGCCGTTGGTCCCCATCAGGAACGTCGCCAGCGTGAACTCGTGGACGGCGTCCTTCTGGGCCTGCGTGCCGTCGCTCCACACTTTCGTGAGGGTGCACACGCCATGGCCGTTGCGGCCGGCGTCGACGAGCATGTCAACGTCCTGCTTCCACTGCGCCTCGGTGCGGTGATACGACACTCCGGCGGGACCCGGCCGCACGAACGCCTCGGCGATGCCGTCGGCCGTTCCGTCGAAGAGCTGCTTCGACGGCGCCGCCGCGTCGAAGTACGAGGAGCCGGAACGCAGCCCGTTCCCGCTCACGATCAACGGCGACGCGTAGTCGTGTACCGCTTTGGCGAGCTTCGTCGTCGCCTTGTAGTACTCGGCCTCCGTCCACGGCTTCTTCGTCGCGGGGTTGATCGGGGTCGTCTTCGTGTACCCGGAGTCGAGTGGCGCGGTGCCGAGCATGTCGAGAGAACAGCCGTCGTATCCGCTGGCCTCAGCCGTCTGCTTGCAGGTCGTCTCGCGGTTGGTGGTCCACTCGGCGTTCGACACGTCCATCATGTAGTTGTCGTACTTGGACTGGACGGGGTTGCCGCCGGCGTCGCGCATGTACCACGCAGCGGGGAACGCGCCGCTCGACGGGCCCTGCGTCTTGCCGACGAACGCCGAGTTCACGTAGGCGATCACGCGCACGCGTGGGTTGGCAGAACGCATCGCAGGGACGAGGCCGTTGAACGCCCCCGGGGTGGCGATGATCACGTCGAAGTTGCTGGCGACCTGCTTCGCTTCGTCCTCGGTGAAGGAGTTCTTGCTTGTGCCGATGTTCTGCGCGGTGAAGACGCGCAGGTAATTCGAGATCGGCGCGCCGCCGCTGGGCCGCGTCGTCGTCGTGGTCGTCGACTTCGTGGTGGTGCTCGTCGTCGTCGACTTCGCGGTGGTGCTCGTGGTCGTCGTGACGCCGCCGAGAGTCGTCGTCGTGATCGCACCGCCGGCACTCGGCCCCAACGTCCACGACAGATCGAAGTTGGCGGTGCCCCGGCGAGCGAACACCGTGATGAACCACTTCCCCTTCGCAGTCCCTGTGTAGTCGTACACGAGGTGTTCGGGGTTGGGCCCGTCGGTCGTCGTGCTCGCCACCGTGGTGTGCGACGGATCCTTGATGACGAGGTTGAGATCGGCGTCGACGTCGGTGGGCCACACCAGCGTGGCGTCGATCGTTTTCGGTCCGGAGAGCCAGAACGAGTAGGTCACGTAACGCGAGCCGCTGTCGGCGCTGACGGTGCCGCTCTTCGGCCCGTAGGTCGTCGTCGCCCCGTTTGCGGGCGTCGTGCCCGCCAGTACCGCACCTGCAACCGCCACGGCAAAAACAAGACGCAGGACGCCCCGCCAACCCAGCACGCGGCCACTCTAGGCCGCGCGCTGGGCTAGTGCACTAGTTGGCGAACTAGTTGTTGACGAGTACCCATCCGGCGTGGACGGGAACCGAGACGGTGCCGCTGTAGACGGTGCCGGTGTTGATGTCCTTGTAGCTTCCGGCGGGCAGCGTGACGTTCGCAGCGGCCGTGGTCGGGTTGACGAGCACGAGGCCGTTGGTGAACGTGCGCATGTAGGCGCCGCCGACTTTTCCGTAGTCCGCGAAGGGTCCGACGGGCGAACCGATGTTCGTCTTCCACCAGGGATGCATGGCGGTGGCGTCGGTGCCGTCGGCGTAGCTGACGAAGAAGAACGAGTGGCCGTCGGTCCCCATGAGGAAGGTGGCGAGCGTGTACTCGTGCACCGCGTCCTTGACCTCCTGCGTCCCGCTGCACCAGATCTTGGTGAGCGTCATGACGCCATGGCCCGAGCGGCCGGCGTCGACGAGCATGTCGACGTCCTGCTTCCACTGCGACTCGTTGCGGTACGAGGTGCACGCCGTGGGCCCGGGGCGGATGAACGCTTCGGCCATGGCTTCACGAGTGCCCTGGAACAGCTTCTTCGAGGGTGCGTCGGTGCTGAAGTACTGGTTGCCGGCGCGCAGGCCGTTGCCGTCCACGAGCAGCGGCGCTGCGAAGTCCTGCACCTGCTTCGCCAAGCTCGAGCTTGCGTTGTAGTACGCCGCGGCGGTCCACACAGCTTTCGTGCCGGGATCGATCGGCGCCGTCTTGGTGTAGCCGGGGTCCAGCGGTGCGGTGCCGAGCATGTCGAGCGAGCAGCCGTCGTAGCCGCTGGACAGGGCCGCGTTCTTGCACGATGACTTGCGATCGTCGACCCAGCTCTGGTTCGTGATGTCCATCATGTAGTTGTTGTATTTCGACTGGACCGGGTTGCCGTTGGCGTCGCGCATGTACCACGCCGACGGGTACCCGTGCGTCGCGGTCGGCCCCTGCGTCGAACCGACGAACGCCGAGTTGACGTAGGCCAGGACGGCGAGATTGGGGTTCACGGCGTGCATGCCGGGCACCTTGCCCTTGAAGGCGGCCGGGGTCGCCACGATGACGTCGAAGTTCTTGGCGACGGCGTTGGCCTCGTCCTGCGTGAACGAATTCTTCGACCCGATGTTCTGAGGGGAGAACACCTTCAGGTAGTTGCCCGTGCCGCCCGGCGCCTGGACGGTCACGTTGACCGTCGCGCTGTTGGAGCACACCGAGGCGGCGACGCACGCGGTGTAGCTGAACGAGTCGGGACCCGTGTAGCTCGCCGCGGAGGTGTAGGTGACGTCGGTGCCGTTGTTGGTCACGGTGCCGTGCGCCGGGGTCGACACGGAGCCGACGCTCAGGGTGCCGCTGCCGGTGTCGTTGGCCAGCACGTCGATCGTCTTGGCCACGTTCGTGGTGGCGGTGGCGGAGTCGTTGTTCGCCACCGGCGGCGGGTTGCCGACGGTCACGGTGACGTTGGTCTGGCCCGAGCAGGCGCCGGAGGCGTCGCAGGCCGTGTAGGTGAAGGTATCGGTGCCGTTGAACAGCGAGTCGGTCGGGGTGTACGTGACGTTGCTGCCGTTGTCGGCGACGGTGCCGCTGGCGCCGTTGGTCACGGTGCCGACGTTCATGGGTCCGGGACCGTCGGCGTCGGTGTCGTTTGCGAGCACGTCGATCGTGACCGCGGTACCGGCGGGCGTCGCCACCGCGTCAGCCGTCGGCTTCGGCGCCTGGTTCGGGGCGGGGCCGCTCGCGACCGACCAGTTCAGCGTGTACTTGGCGGCACCCTTGCGAGCGAAGGCGACGATCTTCCAGCTGCCGGTGGCCGACGCCGGGGTCGTGTAGGTCAGGTGCTCGGGGTTCGGCGTCACCGTCGAGGTGGCGGCGACCTGGGTCCCGGCCGGGTTCTTGATGATGATGTTGAGGTCGGCGCCCGATGCGGTCGGCCAGCTCAACGTCGAGTCGATGGTGCTAGCGCCGCTGACCGGGAACGTGTACGTGTCGTAGCGCGGAGCGGCAGTACCGGAAGCGTCGTCGATGGTGCCCGACTTCGGGCCGTAATTCGTCGTCGCGGCGTGCGCGGGGAGGGCGCTCAGCAGCGAGAGGACCAAAAGAATCGCGGTCAAAACGCCTATAGAGCGGGTAGTACGTATTTGTCGAGAGTGTGGCATCGGTTGCACTTTCTTAGGCACGTCACGCGCCTCAGCGCGCACGAACGATCATTGGGCGTAGGCCTATCGGCGTAGGTCGATATGACCTTGAGTAGAACGCGCCCGCGAAAATTGTTGGCAGCGGACCAAATTGTACTTACGGAGTCAAGGGGTCAACGGGACGCGGCGCGCGATCTCGCGCGAAATGCGACTTTTCGCCCCCGAAAGGGTCTTTAGGCCCCTGTGTAGAAGGCGTACACGTGGCGACTGTTGTCGCTCACGTAGAGCACCCCGTCGGGCCCAAACGCCAGGTAACCAGGACCGTTGAACTGACCGTCCGGGAGGTCGGCGCCGACGCTGACCACCTGCGGGCTGGTGCCGTCGAGCTTCGTACGCACGATTCTGTTGTTTTTCGTGTCGGAGATGTACAGCCACGTGCCCGAGGGGTCAATGGCGACGCCGGTCGGTTGCGCCAGGTTCATCCCGTCGAACGGGCCCTTGATCGACGTGATCACGTGCCCCGTCGAGCCGCTGAACACGGCCACCCGGCTGTTGTAGAAGTCGGCCACGACCACCTTGGACTGGTCGGTCGTCGCCGCCACCTGCTGCGGGCTCTTGAGCTCGTCAATCGACGTGTTGCCGCACCCGGTCACGCCAAAGGTCGGCGACATCGGGGCGAGGTAGGGCGCGGTGTTCGTGGTGTGCAGCTTCTGGAGGCGGCACTTGTTCGAGTCGGTCGTGTACAGGATGCTGCCGCCCGCCGGGTCGGTGAACGCCGCGATGCCGCGGGGCCCGTTCGAGAACTGGCCGGCGCCGGTCCCGTGCGAGCCGTAGCGCGGAGGCACGAACGTTCCTGACGGCGAGAAGCTCAGCACGGCGTTCGTGCCGCCCGCCCACAGGAAGCCGCCACCGAAGCCGGCACCCACGGGATACTCGAAGCCGTCGGACTGCGGTGTGACCGAGCGACGGCTGCCGAAGGCGCCGAGGAAGGCCGGGCAGTTCCCGTTGCTGACGCAGGTCTTCGCGGTGTCGAACATCTGGCCGCGGTTTTCGAACGTGTCGATGACGTACAGCACGGTGGTGCCGTTCGGGCCTGCGCCGGCGGTGCTCACGGCGATGCCGTTGTTCTGGTTGTAGCCACCGTCGGGCGGGGGCTGCGGGTTGCCGGCGTTCTGGCACGCGCCCGTGTAGGGATACGTGCACGGACCCGACGGCAGCGTCAGTGGCGGGCTCGCCGGTGTGAGGTCGGACTTGAACTTCCACACGCGGTAGCCCCACGTGTCGCCGACGTAGATGTTGCCGTTCTGGTCGACCGTGGACCAGCGCACCGAGTCGAAACGGCAGTCCGGGACCGTGGCTCCGGCGGAGCCGCAGCTGGGCTTGTAGTCAGCCGCGTTCGGCGTGCGGTCGTTCGTCAGTTGCTGGCCGCTCGGGCTGTTCCACACCGTGACGAAGTTGATCGCCGGCGGTGTGCCCGCACCGATCGAGAATTTGTAGACCTCGTTGTAGAACGCCGCAGTGACGTAGATGAGGTTGTTGGTACGGTCGACGACGAGGCCACGCGGGTCGTTCATCTGCGTGTACGCAGCGGAAACGCCCTTCTGCGCGCCGGTGCGGTCGAACGTCACGATCTTGCGGCTCTGGAAGTCGACGATGTAGATGTTGCCGTTGTTGTCCATGTCGATCCCGCGGGGGATGACCTGGTTGACGCCGATCTGAGCGGTGTTGAACGCGAAGTCGAACAGCCAGTGGCCGTCGGGCGAGAACGCCGAGGCCTTGCGGCACTGCGGGTCGGTCTCGTAGATGCGACCGTTGCCCGGATCGACCACGACGTGGGTCGGGATCGTCATCTTGCCGTTGCCGCAGCCCACGGGATAGTTCTCGTAGGCGTTGGGTCCGCCGCCCGACCCGATGGTCTGGAGCCATTTGCCGTTGTGGTCGAACTGCACCAGACGCGAGTTGGACTGGTCGCCGACCCAGAAGTTGCCGTTGGCATCAGCGGCGACGCCGAAGGGCGAGCCGATCCCGCCGCACGTCGGCGGGCCCGCCGTGCAGGTGGCGGTACTGCGAGGCGCGATGCGCGACACGATGAACTTGCTGCCGGCCGCGCACAGCGCGCCGGCGTTGCCGCACGGGACGCCGTTGACGTCGTACCGCTTGACCCGGTAGTTCCAGAAGTCGGCGACGAGCATCGTGTTGTCCGTCTTGTCCCAGGCCATGCCGTACGGGTACATCCCCGCGGGGCCGCTGAAGCCGTAGGTCGTCTTGTAGCCGAACGTGTTGCTGGTCACGGAAACGGTGACGTTTTGCGGTGCGGAGCACACAGCGGCGCCGTCGCACGCGGTGTACGTGAACGTATCGCTGCCGGTGTAGTTGTTCGCCGGTGTGTACTTCACGCCGCCCGCGACCTTCGCCACGGTGCCGTTGGTGCCGTCGGTCACCGTTCCGACGCTCATCGGTGCGGGACCATCAGGATCGGCGTCGTTGGCCAGCACGTCGACGGTGACGGCGGTGTTCTTCGCGGTTGACGCCGTGTCGGCGTTTGCCGTGGGCGGCTGGTTGACGGCGGCGGCGGCGGCGCCCACGTCGAAGACCTCGACGCGGTCGTTCCATGTGTCGACGACGAACAACAGGGCGCGGCCGTTGGCCGTTTGCACCTCGAGGTGCGAGGGCTTGTTGAACACGCCGTGACCCGACGTGCCTTGCGAGCCGAACTTCTGCAAGAAGTTGCCGTTGGCGTCGAACTCGAGCAGACGGTTGTACGGCGAGTCGGAGATCCAGACGTTGCCGGACGGGTCGACGGCGACGCCCTCGATGGCGTGCAGCGCGTCGGCGGTGGACCCGACCGTGAAGGTCGTCAGCGATTTGCCGGCGTACGTGCCGTCGGCGCCGTTGAGGGTGACGACGCGCTTGTTGTCGGTATCGGCGACGTAGACGGTGTTGCCGACGACTGACACGTCCTTTGGGTGAAGGAAGTTGACGCCGTTGGCCGCGGTGGCGCGCCAGACGACGCTCGCCGAGCAGTCGTTCTTCAGCACGTTCGTGAAGATCACGCACGGCTGGCTCGGGTTCCAGCGCTCGACGGTGTTGTTGAGCGTGTCGGCGACGATCAGGTCGCCGCGCTGAGTGCTGCCGACGACGACCGGATAGGACGCGACGGCGTGCGGCCAATTGAGGCGGCCGACGGGCGGGCCGAGTGATCCGCCGCCGAGGTTCGCCAGCTGCGTGCCCGCGCGGTCGAACTTCAGCAGCCGGTCGTTCTTGGTGTCGGCGACCCACACGTTGTTGTCGACCTTGTCGATGGCGACGTCGCGCGCCCAGTTGAACCCGGGGTTGCCCTCGCCGCCCCAGCCGCGGTCACCCCAGCTGTGCGTTGCGTCGAACGCAAAGCTCGGTGTCGCCAGCGTGTTGTTGAATCCTTCGACGCGCTGGCTGTCGGTGTTCATCACGAACGTTTGGTTGTCGTCGACGGCGACGCCGTAGGGCTCGTTGAACTTCCCGGCAACCGGCGTGAAGTTGTAGGTCCCGCTCGGGTTGGGGTAGCTGAGGTCGGGCTCCGTCGAGGCCGCGCCGGCCGGATAGTTGTAGTTCGCCTGCGGGAAGCGGAGCAGTTTGAAGCCCCACAGGTCAGCGGCGTAGACGAGCGGCGTGGCGCCGCCGCCCACCGCGACGCGGCGCAGGCCCAGCAGCTGGTCCGAGGCGGTGCCCGGCCCGCCCCAGATGCGCGACGGCGCAGGGCTGGCGCCCGAACTGGTCGGAGCGAACTTCTGGATGCGACCGTTGTCGCCGTCGGCCACGTACACCTGGTCCTGCGCGTCGATGGCGATGCCGTACGGGTGGTTCAGGAAGCCCGGGTCGCTGCCCTTCGAGCCCCAGGTCGTGAGCTGCGTGCCCGTCGGGTCGAACTTCACGATCCGGTTGTTGGCGTAGTCGGCCACGTAGATATTGCCGGCCGAGTCCGACGCCGCGTCGCGCGGTGCGTTCAGTTGATTCGTGCCGCTGGCGGCCGTGCCGTCGCCCAGCGTGAGCACGGGGGCCGCCGGGCTCGTCGGGTCGAACACCAGGACCTGGTTCTTCGCCTCGTCGGCGGCGAAAATGACGGGGTTGCCGGCTCCGTCGACGCCGCCGGTGATCCCGATGATCGACGTGAACTTGTACGCCCACACGGTCCACGACGTGGGGGCGACCGACCGGTTGGTGCCGAGCGCCGCGACCTGGATGCGGTTGTTGACGGTGTCGGCGACGTAAAGCTTGCCGGCCATGTAGGCCACGTCGCGCGGGTTACCAAAGTTGCCCGCCGCCTTCGGCGTGAGCCCACGGTTGCCGGCCTGCCACAGGCGGTCGCCGTTCGTGTCGTACGCCTTGATCTGATCGTTGCCCGTGTCGGCGATGTACGCGAACCCGTTCACCGGATCGACGTCGAGACCTGACGGATACATCTCGGCGTGACCGGAGCCGCCGATCGTCGCCTGGTACTGCGGCGCCGACGAAGTCGTGCCGGCGACGTCGACGGTGATGGTGAAGTTCGAGGCACCCGTCTGCGCCTTCACGGCAACCGACCATGTGCCGGTCGTCGTGGCGTTGTAAGTGATGGTCTTCGGGTTGTTCGTCGAGCTGTCCGCCGCTACCTGGGTGACCGACGGGTCGCGCAGGAAGAAGTTGAGCTTCGCTGCCGCGTTCGCCCACTGCAGCGTTGCCGTGATCGTGCCCGCCACGGGAACGGAGAACGAGTACGACCGGAACGACGTGCCCGAGGCGTCGACGTTACCGGTGAAAGTCGAAGTCGACGCCTGGCTAGCGGGCGGCGCAACCAGTCCAAGGGTGGTGCAAAAAATGAGCAGTGCGGCGCCGACAGCAATGCGGCGGGTGGTGGTGCGCAACGACGAATCTCCAAATTCGGTTAGGACAGAGCACCGAACAACCCGGCCGCCCGCCCAGAACTTCCCAATTGTAGCGAGCAGATCGAGGTTTCAGTTCCCCGCAGTGAGTGCAGCATCCAAATCGACCAGCTGAGCGTGCGAATAGGCGTTCGCACGCGCACCGAGTTCTACGGCGCCGGCGCCGAACCGGATTGCCCAGCGAACGGTTTCTACCGGGTCGCCGATGCGCGCCGCCGCGGCCGTCTGGAACGAAATCGGCGGTCCGAAGTCCTTCATCGCCGTATACATCGCCGTGTAGCGCTGGCCCTGCGGGGGCCACCTGATGGAGTTGTTCTCCAGTACGCACCGCGGTCCGAGCGTGTCGCGGCAATACCGCATCATCGCTGTCGTCACGTCGCCGTCGACGTAGCCGCGGCGCTCGGGCCCGACGAATTGATACGGGTTCAACGCCAAACCGGATCGCGTGCGCTTCCACACGTCGTGGGCGTCGATCTCCTCGCGTTGGCAACGCTCGTCGGCCGCGCGCGTGTACCCGGCGTCGAGATACGCATCAGGTGCGCCGCTGTACGTGATCTGCCGTAGAAAAGGCTCGGCGAACACCGTCGTACACCGAGAGACGGTGACCTCCGCGATTTCGGGAACGTCGTCGTAGGTGGCGGCGAGTTCGCGTTGCAGCGCGGCGTAGGCGTCGCCGAACTCCGACGTCCAGAAGCGGCCGACGGTCCCGCCGCGGCCCGAAGCCGGATCCTGGATGGTGAACGGCGCGCCGCCCAGCGTCTTAGCCCACTCAGGCGCGTAGATCCCCGCGAAGATCCGCACCTTGAGCCGGCTCGGCTTCCGCTCGCTTCCCGTGCGGACGGCAGCGATCGCATCGTCGATGGCATTGGGATGGGCGATCGGCCCACCGGCCTCGGGTTGGAGGTCGCTCCAGTACGCGCTGACGACGAACGAGTGCAGCGTGTTCGTGAGTTCCGCGGTGCGGTCGTCGAATTGTTCGACGAGTCCTCTGATGGTCGGCTTGATGCCGGTGTCGCGCTGCTCGGTGGCTTGGGTGCTGGTCGCGGTCGTCGCGGTCGTCGCGGTCGTCGCGGGCGGCGCGGCGTGCCGATCCGATTTGTGGGCGCGTACGGCGACGAGCGCAACCGCCGCCACCACGGCGCACACCAACACGATTCCAACCTTGCGCAAGTACGGCACGGGCTATTCCGGGCGTTGGAACACGGCGATGTAGTCGGAGTGCGTCAGGTCGACGCGGCCGCGGCTGACCGCCCGCGAGATCCGGCTCAGCGCGCCGAACACCGACGATGCGCCGCGGTAACGCTCGGTGATCCGGTTCTGCTGGCTGCCCTCGAACGCGTCGACGCGCAGCGGTCGCAGCCCGCGCGCGACAACGCGGGCGCGCAGCGCGCCCGGTGTCATCGCGGCGCGCAGGTACGTGCGAAACGGGCCGACGTGCGCGTGTCCCGCGTGCGCCCTACCCATCACGTAGCGGTGGAACCAGACGTGCAAGGTGTGCGGAGTAAAACGCGTCACGATGCCTTTCAGCGACCACAAGTTGGGCGACGCGATGACGAGCAGCCCACCCGGCGCGAGAGCGTCGATTAAGTGGTCAATGGCCTCAGCCGGCTTCGGGACGTGCTCGAGGACGTTCCAGCACACGACCATGTCGAACTCGGACGCGAACGCATACGTCTGGATGTCGCCGACGATCACGCGCGCCAGTCGGTCGTTGTGGGCCAACTGCCCTTCCGATACGTCGATCCCGGTGACGTCGTTCGGTTCGGGAAACGCAAAATTGCTCTTGGCGCCCGCCCCGGCTTCGAGGACACGAAACGGACGGCGCGGCGAAGCGACCTGCGCGACGAGCGCGTCCAAGTCGTCAAGGCGCTGTTGGTACGGCGCCGGCCATTGTCCAACGGGCAGCGACACGGCGGAGGAGTGTACGGCCCGCCAGTGGCGATCCTTAGATCGGGGTATCGGGCGCGGCGCCCACCACCATCGGCGGATCAGTGACGTTCTCGTGGATCTCGCGACGCTTCGCGCGCAGCGTCGCTCCGGCTTGTTCGCCGCCGAACAACGCCAGCGCGCCGCCGAATGCGATCAGACCCGCGACCCCCGCGACAGCGATCCTGGGCACCAGCACGAAGCGGCCGGGATGACCGCCGAGGTCGAGCAGGTGGTACAAGCCGACGAGCACCGCGGTTTGCACGAGCGTCGCCGCCGTGACCCGCAGGAGCCACGGCGCAATGCCGGCGAGCGGACGATGGACGATCTTGCGCAAGCGGAACCACGCGTGCGCAACGTTGATGTACTGCGTGATCGAGAACGCGATCGCAACGCAGATCACCGCGAAGTCGCTGCCGCGGAACAGCAGCACCGTCGGCAGCACCGCAATGTTGAAGATGTTGCCGTACAGGCTGTTGCGCAACGGGACCCGCGTGTCGAGGCGCGCGAAGAAGGGCGCGAGCAGCGCGCGCTGCACGCCGGCGCCGATGAGGCTCGACGCGTACACCGACAGCACCACCGCGAGGAGCGCGGCATCGTGCGGTGAGAAGCGGCCGCGGCTGAACAGAACTCGGATCGTCGGGTGCGAGAGGACCACGACGAACGCCGTCAGCGGCATCGACAGCACGAACATGATCTGCACGCCGAGAACTGTGATGTGTGAGATCTGGCGCTCGTTTTTCTTGGTGGTGGCCTCGGTCAGACGAGGAATCAGCGCCACCACGACGGAGCGGAAGAACACGGTGCCGCCGAGCGCGGAGATGAGCCGGTAGGCGTAGTTGATGATCGTGATCGACCCCGCGGGAAGGAACGACGCGAACGACTGCTCGACCACGCTCTCGAGCGGGTTCAGCCCGGCCGCGACGATCGGGCGCACCGAGAGCTTGCCCATCTCGACCACGTCGGGGTCGCGCAAGTCGAGCCGGATCCGGTAGCGAAAGTGTTCGCGGTACGCGACGCCGAGCATGAACAGCAACTGCGCCACCGCGCCGATCACATACGCCCACGCGACGCGTTGCAGGTCGCGGTGGGCGAAGAACAGGATCAGCGTCGCCGCCAATCCGTTCATGACGACGTTCATCGCTGCCGGGGCGACGAAGCGGTAGCGAGCGTTCAACAGCGCGCGCATCAACTCCGCCAACCCGATCAGTGGGACGAGCAAGAACATGATGCGAGCGACCTCTGTCGCCGTCACGATCTCGCTGCGGGCAAGACCGGGCGCCGTCACGCGCATCAGGGGAAAGGCCAAGGCGACGGCGACGCCCCAGAAGACCGCGCCGAGCACGATCACCGCGGTGAAGAGGAGGGAGACGAAGCGCCACGTGTATTCCTCTCCGCGCTCGGTGAGTCGCGTCGACACCATCGGCACCAGCGCCTGGTTGGCGGCGACCATCAAGACGGCCCCTAGCCCGATCGGGATGCGGCTGCCGACGAAGAAGGAGTCGGTCGCCCTCCCGGCACCGAAGCGCGCCGCGATGGACAGGTCGAGGACGAGGCCCGCGACCACCGCCGCGCCCGCGGCGATGCTCGTGAGCCCCGACTGCCTGACGATCGACTTGCGGCGCGCTTGAGAAGCGGTCAACGCACCCGGGAGAGTTGTTGCTGGGTCACGGCCGAAAGCTTGGCTTGCAGGTCGTGGCACAGGGCGCGAATCGCGGGATCGATGTCGACGGCAACGTTGGGCCGAACGGGGCGCGGCCCGATGTGACGCACGAAGTCCGTGTCGTAGTCGACACCGAGGAACGCGCACAGCGCCACCATCGTCGGTTGCGGCTCGGCGATGAAGGCGTCGTACGACGTGAGGATGACGTCGTCGCGCCGGTCGAGCTCTTGCTCGAAGTACAACGCGTTTCGCACGTACCAGAACAGCGCGGCCGCCGACTCCGGCGTCATCGTCGAGTAGTCGAAGCTTTCGATGAGCGTGCGGTTTTCACGCGAGAGTCCCCGCGCCTGCCAGCGGTCCTGCGCGCCGCCGGAAGCGATCTCCCGCAAAATTTCTAGGTTGTTGCTTCCGAAGTGCGCCAGCGCCGAGCGGATGCGTCCGTCGACGTTGCGCCACGCCCAGATGGCGCGGCCGTGCTGTTGCGTCCCGAGCGTGTCGAGGAGTGACGCGATGCGGTGCGAGTCGCACAGCGGCTTCAGCAGGACGAAGCGTTGGCGGCTGTTGTCGACCAGCGTGCGGACCACTGCGTCGGAACGCAGCTCGTAGCGATGAAACGCTGCCTTGTTCGCTTCGTTGAACACTTCGAAAGCGGGTGAGTTCGCCAGGCCGCGAATTATCATGTTCGTCCCCGACCGCTGCACGCCGGCGAGGAACACCGGCGTGGCCTCACCCGGAGCGACGCCGTGGCGGCGGCGCCACTGCCACTTGCGCACGTCATGCGCGGCTCGCGACAGCGGGTTGAGCTCCTCCTTCTCGTCGAGGAGCCTGCCGAAACCTTGGCTGCGACCGATCGCCCAGTTGAGCCGCACGCGCCTGACCAGGCGCGCGGGGCGCGATTCGTTCGCGGGGTGCAACTACGACCGCCGGCGGCCGCGACCGGCGAGCACACGGTCGTACACGCGCTCGGTCGCGTCGACGACGTCGTCCCACCGGTACTCGCGCAGCACTTTCTCGCGCAGCTTCCCGGCGCCGTGGCGTTCGGCAACCGGATCGGCGAGCGCCTCCCAGATCGTCCTCGCCAGCGCGGCCTCGTCGCCCGCCGGGAAGATGCGGTGGCCGGGCCCGCTGTCGCCTACGACCTCGACGTGGGGCGCGATGTCGCTCACCACCACGGGCGTCCCGAACGACGCGGCCTCCAGCAACGTCAGTGGCAATCCCTCGAGGTCGGACGGCAGCACGAACGCCCGCGCGTTCGAGTACAGCTCCGCGAGCACGTCGCCGTACACGTTGCGCGTCAGGATGATGCGCTCGTCGGCGTCGGCGAGCGCGACGAGTTCCGCGCGGAAGCCGTCGCTGAAGCTTGAACCGCCGGCGATGACCAGCCGCGTGTCTCCGGGCAACGCGCGGAACGCCCGCACCAAACGGTCCGGTGCTTTTTCGGGGACGAGGCGTCCGACGAACAACACGTAGTTGCCGTCACCCAAACCCCAGCGCTGCTCGATCTCCTTCGGCGCCGATCGATCGCGCGGGTCGACGCCGTTCGGGATGTAGTCGATCGTGCGGTTCCAGTGCGACGCGTAGTGGTCGACCAAGTGGTGCGCCACGCCGATCGTCGCGTCGGGCACGTGGCTGCTCATCCACGACGCGGTCCGCAGCACGCGCGTCGCGACCGCACCCCACTTGGCGCGTTCGGCGTCGAGGCCGTGCACGGTCTGGACGACTTTGGCCCGCGACAGGTACCGAGGCACTCCGGCGACGAGGCCGGGCCCGATGGCGTGGTAGTGGATGATGTCATAACCACCGCGCATCGCACTGAGGGTCGCGACCGCGCTGTGCGTGATGGCGTCGAAGTGCTTGGTGCTCACCGTCGGCGTGTGGAGCAGTTCCATCCCGCGATACGACGGAACGGCATCGTCGGCGTAATTGCGCCGGCAGAACACCGTCACGTGGTGACCGCGTTCGACGAGGCGCGCGCCGATCTCTTCGACGTGGCGTTCGACGCCGCCCCACGTGGCAGGAAGCCCGCGCTGGCCGATCATGGCGATGCGCATGGGCCTCATGCGCGTGCCGCCGCGGTCGACCTCGTCCACAACGCACTGGCGCCGTACAGGAGCGGGAAGAAGAGGAAGAAGGTCAACGACCCCATAGTGATGAGACGCAGCGCGCTGGTCGCGTCGTGCGTCTTACCCACCGCGACCGTCGACGGCGCACGCGACGCTTCGAGGCTCGCCTGCACCTCGGCGCGTTTTGCCGCCGCGGTGTCGAGCGCTTTTTGGAGTTCCGCCTGCCGTGCTTGCAGCGGCTTGAACTCGGCGACGACGGGTTCGAGCGCCGCCACGTCGGCGCGGCGCCGAGCGATCGCTTTCGGGTTGCCGCCGGTCGCCTCGAGGTTCGCCAGCAGCGCCGCTTGCTGCCGGTACGCCTGTCCGGGATCGCCCACGACGTTGTGTGCAGCCGCGAACGCCGCGACGTCGCGCTGGACGGCGTCAACGTTCGCTTGCGCGTGTGTGAGCGCGGCGTCGGCCGCGGTCATCGCGGGACGGAACAACTGCTCCAAGCCGGCGACGCCCACGGCGCGCGCGATGCTCGAAACCCGCGAGCGGTGCCGGCCCTGGAAGGACACCTTGACGAACCGGCTCGTCCCCTGGCGCGTGACGCTGACGCCGCTGCGCAGCTCGCTTTCGCTCACGCCGACGGTACGCGCCGCAGCCTTGAGCGCCGAGGGGGACTCAACTGCCTTGCGATAGCGCGAAATGACGCGACCTACCTCGTAAGGAGTGCTGCCGGCTGCCGGAATGGTGACGGTCGCAGTGGCCGCGAACTCGCGGGGCTTTATCAACGAGTACGCCACCACGCTTTCGGCGATGACGAGCGCCGCCGCGGCGATGCGCAAGATGCGCAGACGGTTGGCGCGGAAATAGTCGACCAACGGAAGCGGTGGCCGGCGCTCCCGGTCCCGCTGTGCGAGGTTCAGCCGCGGCGCTGCGGTAGTGGCGAGGTTGGACATCGGATCGAAGGGCGACGGAGGCCCCGCCCGGCCCGTCAATCATACTCGTCGCTGCGACGGGCAGGCCAACGAGTCCGGTACGCTGTTTATTGCTGGGCGGCGCGCCCAAACACTTCGTGATGACGACTTCACCCGAAACCCCGCTATTTCTGCTTGGTGCTCCGCGCTCGGGCACGAGCCTGCTCTACAAGGCGTTATGCCTGCATCCCGACGCGGCCTACATCTCGAACTGGGTGCGTCGGTTCCCGTCGGTGCCCGCGCTGGCGGCCCTGAACCGGGTCGGTCGCCGGCTGCCGCAGCAGCGGATGCGGTCATGGTTCTCGCACGACTCCAACGCCTACGTGCACATGGGCCCGCGCAGCGTCGTCCAGCGAGCATTCCCGTCGCCGGCCGAGGGCGAACCGGTGTTCCGGCGCTGCGGGATCCCGGGACAACCCCCGATCCAGGCGAGCGAAGGCCAGCTGCGAGAGTTGCGGAGCGCATTCGGCGCCGTGCGCCGCTTCGGCGGCGGCGAGGTATTCGTCAACAAGCGCATCGCCAACAATCTGCGGATCGCACTGCTCGTGAAGGCGTTTCCCGACGCCCGCTTTGTCAACCTCGTGCGTGACGGGCGCGCCGTCGCGGCGTCGCTCGTGCGCGTCGACTGGTGGGAAGACGACCCGGTGTGGTGGTACGGGGCAACGCCGCGTGAGTGGGTCCGTGACGGGGGCGACCCGTGGGACGTCGCAGCGCGCCACTGGGTCGAAGAGTTGCGGGTGGTCGAGCAGGGCCTTTCGGGGGTCGAACCCGACCGCTTGCTCGAGGTGCGTTACGAAGACGTCGTCGACGACGCCGTACCGGCGCTGCGCGAGATCGCGGAATTCGGCGGGCTCACGCCGTCGCCGGCCTGGGAAGGACTCCTCGCCGCGATCTCCATCGTGCGCGACGAGCAGTGGCGGGTCCAGTTGACCGCCGAGCAAATTCAACGTGTCGAGGCGATCCAAGCTGACGAGCTCGCCCGACACGGATACTCGCTCACTCGCTAGTGGCGGCGCCCGCGTTCGCCTTCATGATCGGCTCGGGGCGATGCGGTTCCTCGTTGCTGCACGAAGTGTTGGCGCGTCATCCCGGGATCGGGTTCCTCTCCAACATCGAGGACAACCTGACGGTGCCGGTGTCGGCCGGGCGCATCAACAGCGCGCTCTACCGACGCGTCCCGGCGCGCTTCACGCAGAAGGGCCGGGCGCGGTTTGCTCCGTCCGAGGGCTACCGCGCGCTCGACCGCGAAGTGTCGCCGGTGATCTCGGCGCCCGTGCGCGACTTGACGGCCGCCGACGTCACGCCGTGGCTCGCTGATCGTTTCCGCGCCTTCTTCGCCGAGCGCGCCACCGCGCAGGACGCCGACGTTTTCCTGCACAAGTTCACCGGCTGGCCGCGTGCGGCGTTCATCCATGCGGTGATGCCCGAAGCGCGGTTCGTCCACGTCGTGCGCGACGGACGCGCTGTGGCCAGCTCGCTGCTGCAAATGGACTGGTGGAAGGGCTACGGCGGGCCGGAGGCGTGGGGCTTCGGGCCGTTGCCCGCCGACGACGCCGCCGCGTGGGAGGCCTCCGGGAAGTCCTTCGCGTTGCTCGCGGGCATCGAGTGGAAGCTGTTGCTCGACGCGTCCGAAGTCGCGAAGCGCGCCGTGCCGGAAAAGCAGTGGCTCGAAGTCCGGTACGAGGACGTCGTCATCGACCCCGTCGACGGCTTCCGCCGCATCCTCGAGTTCCTCGGCCTCGAATGGAACGAGTCGTTCGCTGTCGGCTTCGCGAGGCACGCGTTCGATCCGGCTGCGTTGACGCGGTGGCAGGCCGACCTCGACCTACGCAGCATCGAGTTGCTGAACGCGTCTTTGGCGGACCACCTCGCCCGCTACGGCTACTCCGTCTAAGTAGCTGCTGCGTTAGTAACTGCCGCGGCGGCGCATCAGCGCCGGCAGCGTGCTGGCGATGACGTACAGGTCGAGGCCGAGCGACCAGTTCTCGACGTAGAACAGGTCGTAGCGGGCGTAGTCGTCGAAGCTCAGCTCGTGGCGTCCCTTGATCTGCCACAAGCCGGTAAGGCCCGGCTTGACGCGCAGGCGTTCGCGCAGGCGCGCGTCGTACAGCTCGACTTCTTCAGGCAGCGCCGGGCGCGGCCCCACGAGGCTCATCTCGCCCTTGAGCACGTTGAGCAACTGCGGCAGTTCGTCGAGTCCGAGCGGGCGCAACTTGCGTCCGAGCGCCGTGACGCGCGGGTCCTGCTGAATCTTGAAGAGCAACCCGTCGGCTTCGTTGTCGTGGTGCAGGTGGGCGCGCAGGTCCTCGGCGTTCCGCACCATCGTCCGGAACTTGTACATCTTGTACAACTTGCCGTCGACGCCGACCCGCTTTTGCGTGAACAGCACTTGCTTGCCGCTGGTGATGCGTACGGCCACCGCCACCGCCACGATCAGCGGAGACGCGATGACACCGAACACGAGGGCACCGACGACGTCGAAGCCGCGCTTGGCCCACACCTGGCGGCGGCTGAACTCGTTCTTCTCGAGCGACAACAACGCAACACCGTCGATGGCGTCGACGGAGATACGTGTCGCCGCCATGTGGGTGAGGCCCGGCGATACGCGCACGTCGACGTCGAATGGCTGCAACGCGCGGTCGAGCTCTTCGAGCTCGCCGCTGCCGAGCGCCGATCCGGCGACGATCACCGTGCCGAGGTCGTAGGAACGCACGAGGTCGGGAACGTCGCGCAACTGGCCGAGCACCTCGCGCCCGTCGATGTGCGACGCGACCGCTGGTCCGACGCTGACGAAGCCGACCACGTTGTAACCGAGCGAACGCTCGCGGCTCAGGCTGCGCGCGATCGTGCACCCCTCCCGGTTCGTTCCGACGACGAGCGAGTCGGTCCGCAGCACGCCGCGGGTCCGCAGCCCGGCGACGAGTTGGCGCACGCCGAAGCGGCCGATGCCGGTGAAGGCCAGGCACGACACCGCGATGAACGTCAGCCACGAACGGCTGATGTTGATGTTCAAGAAGAACGCGATGAACACGACCCCGACGACGCTGACGACGACCGCGTGCACGAGGCGGCGCGCCTCGAGCGACGCCGCCGCGATCTTGCGCCGGTCGTACAGGTCGTAGACGGCGAAGCTCAAGATCCACACCGGCACGGTGAGGATGACCCGCCCGTAATTGAGCGGCGTGACCGCGCTGAGTGGCGTTTCGGCGCGGAGGTGGCGGGCCAGCAAGTACCCGAGCAACACCGCACAGACGTCGACGACCACGGTCAGCGCGCCGACGACCAGTTCGCGTCGCTTCATTTGCGCCCGCGATGCGCTCTTGCGGCCCACGCTTACGGCAGATGTTGGGATGGACGCGTCGTGAAACGCGACCGGATTTACTGCCACTCCAACACCCTCACCATCGTCCAAGCCGACCCCACGGTACCTGTGGATTGTACGGTCAGTGGTATTCCCCGCGCCATTGGGGGTAGCCGAATAGGTACGCAAACCTAGGAGGCAAGCGCGATGGAAAACGTCGATCAGATCAAGGGCCGCGTCAAGGAAGCTGCCGGTGACCTCACCGACAACGACCGTCTGAAGCGGGAAGGCAAGACCGACCGCGTCGCCGGCAAGGCCAAGGAAGTCGTCGACAAGGGCAAGAACTTCGCCGAAGACAAAGTCGACGCCCTGAAGGACCGCATCCACCAAGTCTCCCGCGACAAGTAGGGAGCCCGCGATGCCGAGAGCCTGGACCGGCAAACGCGAACGTCAGTACAAGCACATCCGCGACAGCCTCGAGGACCGCGGCACGCCTGAGGGCAAGGCCGAGGAAATCGCGGCGCGGACCGTGAACAAGGAGCGCGCCCGCAAGGGCGAAGCCAAACAATCGAGTCGCGCTAAGACCGCGCGGTAACCGACTTCACGGCGGCGACGAGCGCCGGAACGAAGCGGTCGGGGCGCATGACGCACACGTCGTGGCCGCCCTTCACTTCGAACACTTCGGCTTGGGTGAGCTGCGCCAGCTTCACCTGACGCCGCGGCGGCACGAGCCGGTCGTAGAGCGTGATCACCGACGCGGCCGGCACGTCGATCGCATCGATCCACGCGCTGGAGTCGAAGCGCTGAATCGCCATCGTCGCTTCGACGATCGCCGCGGGATCGTGCTGGTTGAGTTCTTCCATGACCCAGTCGGGGCGCGGCCGATTTTGCGGGTTGAAGTTGATGGCGCCGCGCAGCACCTGCTGGCGCACGAGCCGCGGCGTGAAGCGCATGCCGAGACCGATGGCGTCGCCGACCGGCCCGAACCGCATGTCCTGGGGGCCGAAGCGATAGCTCGTGGCGCACAACACGATGCCGCGGACCACGTCGGGGTGGCGCTTCCACGTCAACTGCGTGATCGGCCCACCCATCGAGTAGCCGGTGACCACCGCCGGCCCGACGCCGAGCGCGTGGATCATCGACGCCACGTCGTCGGCGCAGTCTTCGAGGCGGAAGCAGATGCGCGGCTTGATGCCGCGGCCGTGGCCGCGATGGTCGAGGGCGATCACGCGGTGGGTGCGGGCGAGGGCGTCGACCGACGGAAACCAGTTGAGCAACCCGGTGGCGCCCAACCCGTGCAGCAGCACGACGACGGGCGCGTCGGGCGTCGGCCCGGGGACCTCGCGGACCCACGTTTTTCCACGCTTGGGCAGGTCGAGGAGGCGGCCTTCGTGGAACACGTCGTCATTCTGGTTGACGGCGCGGTATGCCGCGAACAAGCATTTTGTATGGCTCCGTCCAACGGCGGCGTCGCCGCCGACTTGCAACCTCTCGTCGCCAAGCTGATTGGTGACGCATCCGTCCGTCTCCAGTTCTGGGACGGGAGCACGCTCGGGCCCCCAGACGCGAAGGGCGCGGTGTACGTGAAATCGCCGACGGCGCTGCGCCGCATCGTCTGGGCGCCGAACGAACTCGGTCCCGGACGCGCCTACGTGGCCGGCGAGCTCGACGTCGACGGTGACATCTTCACGCTCATCGAACTGCTCAAGCCCGCAGGTCTGCACCTGCAGTCACCGCTGCGAACGATCCCGAGCGCGCTGGTCGCAGCGCGCCGCGTCGGCGTGGTCGGTCTTCCGCCGTCGCCGCCACGCGAAGAGGCGCGTCAGCGCGGTCGGCTGCATTCGAAGACGCGCGACGCGTCGGCGATCAGTCACCACTACGACGTCGGCAACGACTTCTACGAGATCGTGCTCGGTCCGGCGATGACGTATTCGTGTGCGCGCTTCACCGACGCGCGCATGGACCTCGCCGAGGCGCAGGCGTCGAAGCACGACATGATCTGCCGCAAGCTCGGTCTGGCGGAGCGCGCCGACGTGCGGCTGTTGGACGTCGGCTGCGGTTGGGGCTCGCTGGCGCTGCACGCGGCCAAGACGTACAACGCGCGCGTCGTCGGTATCACCATCAGCGCCGAGCAGGCGGCGTACGCGCGGGCGCGCGTCGACGCCGCCGGCCTTGGCGATCGCGTCGAGATCCGCTTGCAGGACTACCGCGACCTGCGGGGCGAATCGTTCGACGCCATCTCGTCGGTCGGCATGTTCGAGCACGTCGGCGCGGAGCGGATGGGCGAGTACTTCGCCGTCTTGCGGTCGCTGCTCGCCGATCACGGACGCCTGCTCAACCACGCCATCTCTGCCGTCGGCGGATCGCGCATCGACAAGAACAGCTTCGTCGGGCGGTACGTGTTCCCCGACGGAGAACTCATCGACGTCGGCCAAGTGGTGTTGGCGATGGAACGCGCCGGCTTCGAGGTGCGCGACGTCGAGTCGTTGCGTGAGCACTACGCGCTGACGTTGCGTGCCTGGGTCGCCAATCTCGAGTCGCAGTGGCACCGCGCCGTCGAGTTGGTCGGCGAAGCGCGGGCGCGCGTGTGGCGTCTCTATATGGCGGCGTCAGCCGTCGGTTTCGAAGACGGCGGCCTTGGGCTGCACCAGGTGCTCGGCACCGTCGCCGACGCCGACGGCGGCAGCGGCATGCCGAGAACGCGCGACGTGTGGGTCAGGAACTCGGCGTAAACGACAGCGGCAGCTTCGCCGGGCCCCAGATGCCGATGTTGGCGCCTTTCCATTCGATGTCGGCGTAGGTCGACAGGTTCGGCATGCGCTGCGACAGGATCGTGAGCGCTTCTTGCAACTCGGCGCGCGCCAGGTTGGCGCCCATGCAGAAGTGAATGCCTGAGCCGAAGGTCATTTGCGGCTTGTCGTTGACGCGCGTGATGTCGAAGCGCGCCGGATCTTCGAACACGTCGTCGTCGAGGTTGGCGCTGCCGAGACTCGTAGCGACGACGGTGCCCGCGGGGAACAGCACGTCGCGGTATTCGATGTCCTCCGACGAGACGCGCGCGGTTCCGCTGACCGCGCCGAGCATGCGCATCGTCTCCTCGACCGCGCCTGACGCGAGCTCCGGCTTCTCGGCCAGCAGCGCCCACTGATCGGGGTTCTCCGTGAACAACGCGACGGAGCACGCCAGTTGGTTGCGCGTCGTGTCGGTGCCGGCCATCAGCGTCGCTTCGGTCATCATCACGAGTTCGTCGGTCGACATGCGGTCGCCGTCTTCTTCGGCGGCGATGAAGTCCGAGAGCAGGTCGTCGCCCGGCTTGCCGCGTCGCGTTGCGATGAGGTCGCGCACGTAGGCGTCGAGCTCCGCGCTGGCGGTCTCGATCTTCGTCTTGTCGTTCTCCAAGTCGTTGTTGAAGATGCGGAAGATGTCGGTGGCCCAGCTCGAGAACAGCTTCCAATCCTCTTTGGGTGCGCCGAGCAACTCGCAGATGATGGGGATCGGATACGGCTCGCACACGTCCTCGACCAGTTCGCAACGGCCGACCGCGGTGAACGTGTCAAGCAGGCCGTTGATCACTTCCCGCATGAAGGGGCGCAGCCGGTCCGCCGACTTCGGCGTGAACGCCGGCGCCGCCAAGCGCCGCAGTCGGGAATGGTTCGGGCCCTCCATCGTGAGGATCGAGCCCTCGGCGCGCGGTCCCATCTGATCCGGCATGTACGCCAGCGCGGAAAACCAGCGCCGGTCGCGCAGGATCGCCACGACGTCGTCGTAGTGCGTGACCGAGTAACCGAGTTGGTTCTTGGCGAGCCAATGCTGCTGGCGCGCCTCGAGCAGCAGCGCGCGCGCCTCGTGCCGGGCGAGGCCGAACAGGTCCAGCTCGGGCAGGTCCAGTTCGTCGACGCGCGTGGGCATGCAGTCAAATTAACGCCGTGACGGGGCTTGAGGGGCTGGCGGTGGTCGCAGCCGGGATGGGCGCCGGGGCCGTCAACGCCATCGCCGGTTCGGGCAGCCTCATCACGTTCCCGACGCTGCTCGCGATCGGATACCCCGCCGTGACGGCGAACGTGTCGAACAACATCGGCCTCGTCCCGGGCTCGATCAGCGGCGCCTACGCCTATCGCGACGAGCTGCGCGGCCAGGCCGGTCGCGCGCGGCGCGTCGCCGTGGGCTCCGCACTCGGCAGCCTCGCCGGTGCGGTTCTCCTGCTCACGCTCCCGTCGAAGGTGTTCGACGACGTCGTGCCGTTGCTGGTGATCGCCGCCGCGCTGCTGATGCTGTTCCAGCCGTGGGTCGCGGCCCGTGTCACCGCGGCGCGCGCCGCACGCGACCTCGCGGCGCACTCCGAACTCGGCGCCACGATCGCGTGCTTCTTCGCCGGCATCTACGGCGGCTACTTCGGCGCGGCGCAGGGGATCATCCTGCTGGCGAGCCTCGGCGTGTTGCTCCCTGACGACTTGGCGCGCACCAACGCCCTCAAGAACGTCCTCGCACTGACGGTCAACGCCGTTGCCGCGGTCATCTTCTTGTTCTCCGGCCACGTGAAGTGGATCGTCGTACTGCTGATCGCCATCGGGTCCGTGATCGGCGCTCGCCTCGGCGCCCTCGTGGGCAAACGCGTTCCCGTCCCGCTGCTGCGCGGGTTCATCGTCGTCCTCGGCCTCACCGTGGGCGTGAAGCTGCTAGTGACATAGGCGTGAAGGTTCGCATCGGCGTCGGCCTCGGCACGCGCAGCGGCGCCGCCGACTTCGGCGCCATGGTCGACGACCTCGAACGCCTCCGCTTCGACTCGCTGTGGCTGTCCGAGCGGGCGACGGGCGACGCCCCCGATCCGATGATCGGCCTGGCGTTCGCCGCGGGGCGCACGACCAAGCTCAAGTTGGGGACCAGCGTGCAGGTGTTGTCGGGCCGCAACCCGGCGTTGGTGGCCAAGGAATGGGCGAGCCTCGATCGCCTGTCGAAGGGACGCGCGCTTCCTGCGTTCGGTCTCGGCGTCGTCGACCCGAACGAGCAGCAGGCGTTCGGCATCGCCCGCGAGCAGCGCGCCAGCTGGTTCGACGAAGCGCTGCCGCTGATCCGGCGGTTCTGGACGGAGGACGCCGTGGACCACGACGGCGTGCACTTCCACTACGAAGCGTTGAGCATCGGCCCCAAGCCCGTGCAGCAGGCGCCTGACGTGTGGCTCGGCGGCCAGGCGCCGTCGGAGCTGCGCCGCGTCGGCCGGATGGGCGACGGATGGCTGCCGAGCTTCTGCACGCCCGACGACGCGGCCGCCGGTCGCCCCGTCGTCGAAGAGGCCGCTGACAAGGCGGGACGCACCATCGATCCCGAACACTTCGGTGCGCTGGTCATCTACGTCAACGGCGAAGACGTCCCGCCGATCCTGGCCGCCGTCGTGAACCATCGCCGTCCGGGGCTCGACCCGTCGGCCGTCATCCCGACCGGCCACGCCGCGCTGCGCCGCCAGCTCGAGGCGTTCATCGAACGCGGCTTTTCGAAGCTCGTCGTGGTACCTGTAGGTGATCCAGCGTCGTGGACCGAAGAGTTGGAATCGTTGGCCGCGACTGTCCTACCGCTTCAGACCTGACACAGGCGGGTAGGAACTCTGCGAGCGAATGATCGACACGGTGCTTGAACTCGCAGTTCCGGCGCGGTTCCAACAAGTGGCCGCGCTCCGACGTGCATGCGACGCGTTCCTGCAAGACACCACCGACGATCGCCTCCGCCACACGCTGCTCTTGGTCGTGTCCGAGCTGTGCACCAACGCCATCGAGGCGCTGCAGAACCAGCGGGCTGAGTTGACGCTGCGCGTGCGCGACCTGCCTCACTACGTCGCGATCGAGGTCGAAGAGGACGGACCGGGGTTCGGTCCCGCGCTCACGCGGCCGGGACCCACCGACGAGGACGAGCGCGGGCGCGGGCTGCAGGTGGTGCAGTCGCTGGTCGACGACTTCGGCGTCGAACGCACGCGCGGTCGCACGATCGTGCGCTGCTCGTTGGGCAAGTAACTCGCGCTAGCGCTGACCCGTCAACAGGAAGCGGCTCTCGGCGCGGAGGAAATCGACGGACTCCTGCGGAGCTTTGGCGGGCGAGCCGGCGTCGAACGGAGGCTGCGGGTCGTATTCGATGCCGAGTTGGATGGTCTGCGCCACGAAGTCGCCGGCGACGTGCGCAGCCAGCGTGAGCGCCATGTCGATGCCCGAAGACACGCCGGCGGCGGTGATGATCTTGCCTTCGGTCACGACGCGCTCGAGCGTCGGCTCGGCGCCGAACGTTTTCAGCGTGTCGAGCGCCAGCCAGTGGCTCGTGGCGCGCTTGCCCGCGAGGAGACCCGCGGCGCCCAGCAACAGTGAGCCCGTGCACACCGACGTCGTCCACGTGCTCGTCTCGTGCGCCGCCTTCAGCCACGTCATGAACCGCGCGTCGTCGCGCAGCGCCTGCTCCCCGCGGCCGCCGGGCACGACGATGATGTCGGGATGCGGCACGTCTTCGAGCACTTCGTCGACGTTGATGCCCACACCGGAGTTCTCCTCGGTGCGCACCAGTCCCGTGTTCAGCCCGACCCAGTGCAGCGTGGCGTCGGGTAGGTGCGCTAGCACCTCGAACGGGCCGATGGCGTCGAGCGCGGCCATATTGTCGAAGGCGACGATTGCAATATCCATTACGCAGCAAACCTCTTTCGGTAGTCGTTGGGGTTGATGTGCAGGGCGCGCACGAACGTGCGGCGCATTGTCTCGGCGGTCCCGAAGCCGGCGGCGCGGGCGACGGCTTCGACGCCGTCGTCGCTTTCTTCGAGCAGGCGACGCGCGGTTTCCAGACGCGCCTGCTCGACGTAACGCGCCGGCGTCATACCGACCTCGTCGCGGAAGCAACGCGCGAAAGTGCGCTCGCTCATGCCGACGTGGCGCGCCAGCGCGGCCACCGACAGGTCGGTGTCGGGACGCTCCGCGATCAGTTGCTGCGCGTCGCGCAACGGGTCGCGTCGCGCCAGTTGGCCGGCGAGCTGCGCCGAGAACTGCGACTGCGATCCGGGGCGCCGCAGGAACACGACCAGCCGGCGCGCGATCGCCAGTGAAAGTTCGCGGCCGAGGTCGTCCTCGACCAGCGCCAGTGCGAGGTCCATGCCGGCGGTCACGCCGGCGGACGTGATGACGTTGCCGTCGCGCACGAAGATCGGATCGGGATCGACGGTGATGGTGGGGTAGCGCTGCGCCAGCGCGTCGCACCACTGCCAGTGGGTCGTGGCGCGCCGGCCATCCAACAAGCCCGCTTCCGCCAGCAGGAACGCACCGGTGCAGACACTGGTGACGCGTCGGCTCCGTTTTGCCAACCCCGCGATGAGGCGTGCGTCCTTGATGGCTTCTGCGGTCCCGTCACCGCCCGCGACCAGCAGCGTGTCGATCGGTCCGCGCACCGAGCCGATAGTGCGGTCGACGCCGAGGCGGAGACCGCTGGTCGCCGTGACCGTCGTCCCCCGCGCCGCCACCGTCTCGATCGCGTAGTGCACCTTGCCGGACTCACGGTTGGCCGTCGAGAACACCTCAACCGGTCCCGTTACGTCGAGGCTCTGGACCCCGTCGAAGACGATTACGACCACGCGGCGCGGCATGCGCCCATCGTGCGCCTAGGCGCGGCGTGGCGGCAAGACGAAATGCCCCACGATTCCTGCCAAGATCGCTACAGGCGGATCGTGAGCATGCCGACGGTGGCGCCGGAATGGCATTCGCCGTGGTACGTGGCGTCGAGCAGGGTGAACGCCGCCCACTCACCCGCTACGAGGCCGCCGATGCGGGTGGCGTGGCCCACGGGCACGCACTGCGCGCGGCGACCGTCGGCAGTGTTGATGATGACGGGAACCGTACCGGTGGCGACGCGGTCGGCGACGGTGAGCACCACGTGGTCCGACTGCGACTTGAACAACACGGTGCCGTCGACCGCAGTGCCCGTCGACTGGCTCACGCTGGCGAGCATGAAGGACCCGAAGTCGTTGGCGACGTAACGGTGCCGTTCAACCGACGCGGCGTGCGCCGGCGACGCGACTGCCAAAGCCAGCACGATCCCGACGGCGAACGCTCCCCACTTGCGCATGCACGCAGCGTGATCCTTTGCGTTGCCGCAGCGGTATGTCCGCCGTCACGCCGGGGTGTGCCAGGTGTCACACCACTACTGTCCGGGCGTGTCCGACGCGCCGTTCGACCTCAACGAAACCGACCGCCTGCTCTCCACCACGCGCAGCGTGCGCAAGCGCCTCGACCTCGAGCGTCCCGTCGAGCGCGAGGTGATCCTCGACTGCATCCGCCTGGCGCAACAAGCGCCGACGGGCAGTAACACGCAGGGCTGGCGGTGGATGGTCGTGACCGACGCCGCCAAGCGCGCCGCGATCGCCGAGGCCTACAACGCCGTCGGCAAGGCGTACCTGTCGATGGCGGCCGACAACGCCGAGAGCGACCCGCAGACCAAGCGTGTGTACGAAAGTGCGCTGCTGCTCACCGACATCCTGGCGCAGGTGCCCGTCCACGTGATCCCCTGCGTCGAGGGGCCGGTCAACCTCAGCTCCAACGGCGCGGCCGCGTCGGCCTACGGCTCGATCATGCCTGCGGCGTGGTCGTTTCTTTTGGCGCTGCGCTCGCGCGGCCTCGGGTCGGTGTGGACGACGCTGCACCTGTTCAAGGAAGCCGACGTCGCGCAGCTGCTCGGCATCCCCGACACCATGACGCAGGTGGCGCTGTTCCCGGTCGCCTACACGATCGGCACCGACTTCAAGCCCGCCAAGCGCCCACCGGCCGAAGACATCACGTACTTCGACACCTGGGGCGAATGATCCGCCACGAAGTGACCTTCGAGGTAGCGGCGCCGCACTACAAGGTGTGGCGCATGTTCCACCCGAAGACGCCAGACGACGCGGTCGTGCCGCGCACGTTCGCGCACCCGAACGGGACCATCACGATCTTGAAGGACGGCGACGAGGACGGCGCCGGGCTCGTCCGCACCGCGACGTTTCCGGTGCCGAAGTGGTTGCTCAGCGGCGGCGTCGCCGAGTCGTTCGAAGTCGTGACCGAAGCGCGCAAGAACGAGTTCGCCCGTTACGAAGCCGTGGGCAAGCCGCTGTGGTCGAAGACGTCGGGGTGGCACACGCTCGAAGCCGTCGACGACAACACGACGCGTCTCACGTTCGTCGAAATCTACGAAGTGAAGAACCCGATCCTGCGTCGACTGTTCGAGAAACGGGTGCACGACTTCATCTCGCGCGACAACGACGACACCTACCGCACTGTCCTCGGACACCTCGGCACCGTCAAACGCCTGCCCTGAGGAAGTCGTCGCGGGTTAGCAGCTTGGCGGGCGGCGGCTTCGGCTTCGGCTCGCCCGCGGCTTGCAACCGCGCCACCAGCGCGGGATCGCTGAACAACTCGGTGGGCGTCGTCAACAGACTCATCATGCGCGTCATCAACACCGCGACTTCCGGGTCGTCGCTCGCTGTGGCCCGCCGCATCGACTGCAGGTCGAACCCCGAGAGGTTCGCCGCCTCGGGCTTGTCGGCGAGCAGCGACATCTCGTACCACGGCTCCACGCGCGCCGCGCAGGCCTCCTCGTAGTCGAGCTTGCCGGCGATCGCGTCGCGCACGAGCACGGCCTGCAGCACCGCCAAGGACGACCCGCGGCCGTAGAGCGGATTCGTGCACGTGTGCGAGTCACCGATGGCGAAGAACCCGGGGAGGCGCGGGTACCGACGAATCCGATTGATGAGCCCGCCCATCGTCTGCACGTCGTTGAGGGGCGTGCCGTCGCGGTCGCCCCACTCCTTGAACAATCGGATCGCTGCGTCGAAATGCGACATCAAGTGCGCGCGCAACTCCCCATCATCCGACGGCACCGCCATCGTCGCCGAGTACGTGCCGTTGTCAGCGCCGGCGAAAACGAATCCCAGCCCAGCGCGCCGTCCACCGAGGTACCCCGTCGGACCATCGGCGCCCCGATACCACCGCGACAGGTAGATCGTGCCCGTCGGGTGTTCTTCCTCGACCACCTCGAGTCCGTGCTCCGCGAACCACGCCGGCGCCGCGCAGCGCCGCCCGCTGGCGGCAACGACGACGTCGGCATCCAAGACACCGTCGGTGTCAAAGCGAATCCCGGCGGCCCGGCCGTCGCGCAGGACCAACCCATCGACCGCGTGACCCGTCATGAACTCGACGCCGCTCTCGGCCAGTGCGCACGTGCGCAACACCCATTCCAGCGTGGTGCGCCGGCACGCCAGCACCTGCAGGTCCTCGGCGTGGCGTTCGTAGTCGGGCACGTCGGGCGTCACCGACGGCGGCAGCACGCTGACCTCGCGCACGCCGGCGTCGAGCAGCGCCGCGAGCACGTCGGGGAAGTGGTCGCGCAACGTGACCCGGATCAGCGCCGGGAACCCGTGCGTGTGCCGCACCTGCGGCGCGCCGCGCCGGTCCCACTCGAACGCGCCCTCGACATCGCTCGGCATCGGTGTGTCGTCGCGCTCGACGACCACCACTTCGTACCCCGCGCGCGACAACGCGATCGACGCAGTGAGCCCGCCGATCCCCGCGCCGATCACGACCGCCTTCACGAGCAAAGAAACTATGTTGCGCGCCATGGTCCTCGACGCCTGGGTCAACCTTTTCCCCGCGCAGTTCGCGGCGCAGTGGGCCGCGCAAAAGGAGAACGCCGGCGCCGTGCAACTCTTCGGCGACCACCTCGCCAAGGGGAGCGAAGTCGAAGACCTCGTCGCCGCCATGGACGACGCCGGCGTCGACGTCGGCGTTCTCACCAGCGGCCTGCGCGATCCCAAGCGCGCGCATCACAAGGGCATGTTCGCCGCCGAGGACTTCCTCGCCGTCGCCGAGGCCCACCCCCGCCGCTTCCTGGTCAGCGCCACTGTCGACAAGGCGGCGACGCCCACAGAGAACGCGCGCCGCGTGCGCGAGCTCGCGCAGCACGACCGCGTCGTCATGATCCGCGTCACGCCACTCGTCGAGCAGTACGACCTCAACCACCGCCTCTACTACCCCGTGTACTCCGCGTGCGAGGAAGCCGGCCTGCCGGTGTCGATCAACGTCGGCGTCCCGGGGCCCCAGGTGCGCTCCGCCTGCCAACACCCGCAACTGCTCGAGGACGTCCTCATTGACTTCCCCGGCCTCACGGTCGTCGGCGCGCACATGGGCCACCCGTACGAGTCGCTGCTCATCCAGTACATGCTCAAGTGGCCGCAACTCTTCCTCATGACCTCCGCCTATCTCGCCACCTATATGGATCCCGCGCTCGTGCAGTTCATGAACTCCTCCCGCGGCCGTGGCCGCGTCTGGTTCGCGTCGGATCACCCCGTCCTCCCGACGAAGAAGGCCCTCGACGCCGCCCGCGCGCTGCCGCTCTCCGACGAAGCAATGTCGGAGTTCCTCGGCGCCTCCGCGGCGCGCATCCTCGGCCGGCACTAACCGGCGCGTCACGAAGGCGCGCGGGCCCGCGCGGGTTCCCAGTGCCACTTCCCCTTGTCGTCGCGCCACAGGTCGTACAGGCCGAGTGTTTTGAGCCGGTGGTGGTACGGACACAGCCACCCGAGGTTCAACAGTTCCGTCGCGCCCAGGTGTCTTCGCTCGTGCGTGTGGTCGATCTGCAGGTTGTGCGTGCGCCCGCACCCCGGCACAACGCAGCACACGCCGCGTGCCTCGAGCGCGTCGCGCAACCGCTTCGGGATGTACTTCTTCATCGTGCGGATGCTGCGTACGTCGACCTCGTCGAAGTCGACTTCTTGCACGAGGGTGTCTTTGTCCAGCAGCGCCTCGTCGACCGCGGTCATCGGGATCTGGTCGCCCTCGGCGGTCTCGCACTTCTCGCCGGGCTCGAGCCAGCCGCGATCGACGGCGGCCTTCGTCACGATGAGCCGCACCACCGTGCGCGGGCCCTTCCCCTTGGTGCCCGCGTCGCCGAGGAGGCTCACCAACGCGTCGGCCATTCGCTGCTCGGGCGTATCGATCGGCCCGCCCGCCCTTGACTGCTCGCGGAACAGCCGGTCGGCGCGGCGATTCAGTTCCGCCACCAACTTTGCTCCCGGCAACGGCTCGAGCGCGAACGATCCGCGCAACATCCCCATGGCGTCTTTCCATGTGCGCACGAAACGAGCGGCGCGTTGGCGGGCCGCGTGTGACGCGTCGTCGGAAGCCAAGCGCTTCACGCGCTCGCACTCGTCGAACAATTCCTTCGTGGACGCCTGCGCCGCCAGCGCCAACAAATCGTCCTCGGCGTCCGGGTTCGCTTCGGCCGCTCCCGCGATCGCCTCGGCTTGCTCCGGTGACAGTTTCCCCTCGTCGAACGCGTCCTTCGTCTTGCCCTTCGCCTTGCGCGCCGCGCGCGTCTGACGCCGCGCCTGCCCGGTCGAAACGCCGGACGACTTTGCGACCGCGGCCTCAGCGTCGAGCCCGCCATCTTCCGCCCGCGTCGCGGCGCGCAGCTTCTGCGCGCACGCGATCTTCTCAATCGCTGCCCACTCTTCGATCGCCCGCGTCGCCATAACGGGCGACAGCACGGCGGGATCGAAGTCAGCGGCGGTCTTCTCGACCAGCCTGCGAACACCCGAAACGAGAAACTCGTTCACGCGACTCCCTAGAGAGGAGCGGCACGACGTAGGCAGTTCCCGATCGAACTGCGATGAGCACATTCTACCTAGGGGGTGTAACACCCAAACCGGGCATCGCTCGGCGCTTCAGCCCACAACGTGATACGCCGATAGGCCGATAGGCGACCTTCAACCGCCGTGTGCTCGTGATCGCAGTCGCACTGTGCGTCCTCGGCACATTCATCGTGACGCGACCGCGTGAGCAACCGGCACACTTCACCGCCGTCGCCGCCCGCGTCCGCCGCCGCACGACCACGACCCGACGCGCCACGTCGACCAGCGCGCAACGCGCGACCACGACCACCCGGAAGGCGACGACGACGACGTCCCGGCCGAGAGCCACGACGACGACAACCCGTCGGTCGAGCGGTGCGTGTCCGGTGTTCCCCGCCGACAACGCGTGGAACACCGACATCTCCGCCTATCCCGTCAACCCGAACTCGGCGAACTACGTCGCGTCGATCGGCGCGTCCACGAATCTGCATCCCGACTTCGGCACGTTCTGGGACGGCGCGCCGATCGGCATTCCGTTCGTGCACGTAGGCGCCGGTCAGCCTCTCGTTCCGGTCAGCTTCGATTACGCCGACGAGAGCGACCCCGGTCCGTACCCCATCCCGCCGAACGCGCCGATCGAAGGCGGCGCGAACTCGACGGGGGATCGCCACGTGCTCGTCGTCGACGACGCGCACTGCGTGCTCTACGAAACCTGGGACTCGCACAAGAACGCCGACAACTCGTGGCACGCCGGCTCGGGCGCGAAGTTCGACTTGCGTTCGAACGCGCTGCGTCCCGACTCGTGGACGTCAGCCGACGCCGCCGGCTTACCGATCTACGCCGGCCTCGTGCGCTACGACGAAGTGCAGGCGGGCGCGATCAACCACGCGCTGCGGTTCACGGTCAGCCGCACGCAGCGCGGTTACATCCATCCGGCAACGCACTACGCCAGCTCGTCGACCGACGCCAACCTTCCGCCGATGGGACTGCGCTTGCGCATGAAGGCGTCGTACTCGTGCGCCGCGCTCAGCCGCGAGGTGCAGGTGATCTGTACCGCGCTCAAGCACTACGGCATGTTCGTCGCGGACAACGGCTCGAACTGGTACATCAGCGGACAGCACGACCCGCGTTGGAACGACGACGCGCTCGGCGATCTCAAAACGATTCCCGGTTCGGCCTTCGAAGCGGTGTCGACGGGGTCCATCACGCACTAACAGAACGGATTGGCGTTCGCGGTCAACCGTTTCGCGCGCCAACGAACTGATTCTTTCGGTATTCGAGGTGTTGACGAACGGGCCGCGCGTCCGTACCCTCCACCGACAAGTGCGGGGCAAGCACGAATGCCAGTTACATCTGCCTAACCGCGCTCGTGCAACAACCTTGCTTGGGGAAGCTGAGGAAATCCGGTCGGAGAACTAGGACTGACAAAGGCGTCTCTCCTAGTTAGTTGCACTTTCATACAAACCCAACCAAACAATCCAGAGGGGCAACCTAAATTGCGTAATTACATTGAGCGCCTCCGGAAGAGCGAAAAGGGCTTCACCCTGATCGAGCTTCTGGTGGTCATCGTTATCCTCGGCATCCTTGCCGCGGTCGTGGTCTTCGCCGTCGGCGGTCTTCAGGACAAGGGCTCCAAGAGCGCTTGCCAAACCGACACCAAGACCCTGCGTACCGCTGAAGAGGCGTACTTCTCGCAGGAAACGCTCGGCAACAGCCTGCACTACGCCAACCAGACGACGGCGAAGGTAGCCGGCGACCTCGTGTCGTCGAACCTGCTCGCCAACCCGCCGAAGTACCACTCCGTCTCGGTGACGCCCGGCGCTGCTGGCGCGGCCGACACGTACGCCATCAGCATCGAGGACGCCAAGTGCGGCAAGGTCGGCGACGCTCCTGGCCAGGCGGCAAACGACTACTAGTCGAACCGCAACACAACTTGGAGAGGCCCCGGCTCCGGCCGGGGCCTCTCCGCGTCTAACGACGAAGTCCGCGTTTGGCGGCAGCGGGTTCGGCCGGCGGTCGCCTTTCGGGGTTATGGATCTCGTGCGGATGCATCGTGCGCGACACCGCTTCCTCGTACGAGATCACGCCCTCCTGCACGAGCTCGTCGAGCCGCGCTTCGAGCGTCTGCATGCCGTCGCGCTGCCCCGTCGCAACCGAGTTCCGGATCTGGCGGCTCTTGCCTTCACGGATGAGGTTCTTGATCGCGGAGTTCGCCACGAGGACTTCAACAGCGGCGACGCGTCCGCCGCCGATCTTCGGCACGAGCGTTTGGTACAGGATGCCGACAAGCGTGTTCGCCAGCTGCAGCCGGATCTGTTGTTGCTCGTCTCCTGGGAAAACGTCGACGATGCGGTCGACCGCCTGTGCGGTGTCATTGGCGTGGAGCGTGGCGAACACGAGGTGGCCGGTCTCCGCGATCGTCAGCGCGTTTTGAATCGATTCGAGGTCACGCATTTCGCCGACTAGCACGACATCGGGGTCCTCTCGGAGCACCGCGCGCAACGCCAAAGGGAAACTCTCGGTGTCTTCGCCGATCTCGCGTTGCTCGACCGCTGCCACGTTGTGCGTGTGGATGTATTCGATGGGGTCTTCGATCGTGATGATGTGGCACGCCCGGTTGCGATTGATGTGGCCGATCATCGAAGCGAGCGTCGTCGACTTACCGGATCCCGTCGCGCCGATGACGAGAACGAAACCCTGCGGCAGCAACGACCACTTCTCGACGACGTCAGGTAGCCCGAGTTGGTCGAACGTCGGCACGACATTAGGGATGACGCGCAGCGCCATCGCCAGCGTGCCCTTTTGGCGGAAAGCATTCACGCGGACGCGCGCCCGGTCGCGGTAGCTAAAGGAGAAGTCGAGTTGCTTTGCCTTCTTGAACCGCGCCTTGAGTTCCATATCCATGATGCCCATAACGAGTTGTTGTGTGATCTCCGGCGAGTAGACGGGCTCTCCCGGAAGTGGCGTGAGCGAACCGTCGACGCGGATCAGCGGCGGCGACTCTGCGGTGATGAGGAGATCCGAGCCCTTTTGATCCCACAAGACGTCGAGGAGCTTCGCGACCGCCTCTACTTGCGCCTTAGCCACGTTGCGAGGTTACGCGGCGTCGTAGCCTCGCAACGTGACCGCCGTCGTGGTGTTGTTCGCGGGACTCGTCGGGCTCTGCGTGGGGTCGTTCATGAACGTCGTCGTGTACAGAGTGCCGAGGCACGAGTCGCTGTCGTCGCCGCCGAGCCGGTGCCCTCGTTGTGGCACGGGTATCAAGTGGTACGACAACATCCCGGTTGCGTCGTGGCTCCTCCTCCGCGGTCGGTGTCGGTCATGCGACGCAGCGATCTCGGTTCGTTATCCACTGATCGAACTCGCGACGGGATTGCTATTCGCGGGCGTCGCGTTGGTGTTCGTCTAGTGGACGAACGTCCAGGACTCGAGCGTCACCTTGTGCCCGAGCTGTGGAACGGCCCCGGGGTCTCGTGGTGGTGAAAAACACGGGACCGAGTCGTCCGTGTTGTCCTTGATGCAGACCAACGCGCGCAACTTGGCGTTGCTCCCGTCGGCGTTGCAGCTGGTACCGAGGCACGCCGTCATGAGTATCCGCCTGTCGGCACCGAGGACGGTGCCGTAGTCGGGGGAGTAGATGACGGGGTCCGTAAACACTGCGTTCGGGTACATGTCCATCGAGACGACGCGTGCAATCACCCCGCGACTCACGATTTGATAGTCGTAGTTCTTGACGCCCATGAAGACGGCGGCGAGTGGCGCGTACAGGGTGCCGTGGATCATCAAGTCCGACGACGTCGACACAAACGCGCATCCGGAACCCGGGTACGGCGCCGCGGTGACGCAACCATTCTGGGGGGTGAGTGAACCTGTGCTCGACTTAGCGCCGTAGATGGCGATCTGCTCGCGTCCGCCGACGGCGGGTGCGCACATTTCCATCTTCATGTTGGTCACATTCATCTGACTCGGACCACCGAAGATGAACTCGGCTCCCGGATGCTCGCCCGTCGGCGTCTTATCGCAGGCGGCGTCGGAGTAGAGACTGGCGTCGGTGACCACGAACATCCCGCCCCACGAGGCACCGCTCGCAAGCGCGCCGGTATTCGGGGTGTTGAGGACGACCTTGGTTGGCGACGTGACAGATTGAATCGTCATGGGTGGGACCGAGCCCGTTCCGGCAACGACCCACTTCCCGCGGTCGTTGGCCGTGAATTCGCCGGACCCAGTGGTGAGCGTGATCACCGGCGGCGTCGCGTTCGACGCCGAGACGGTGCCGGTGAAGACCTGGTCGCCATTGGGGCGCGCCGTCCACGTCTTGTTACCCGCCACCACCCAGGCACTCGCGCTGGTCGGGCTGGCGAAATTCCACACGGGAGTTGGCTGTCCCGTGAAGTCGAAGTAGTAGTTGCCCGGGTGGAACCAGATGAGCTTGTTGGCGCATGCCGCGTTCTTGTTCTGGGGCGCCGTGAGGTTGTTGAGGCCGACGACGTCGGTGTACTTACCGGGCAGCACGTCGACGATCGGCGAAGCTCCGCACGCCGGTACTGCGGTCGCAGCGCCGAACGACGTCGCGTCAGGCGGATAGTTCGGATCCGTCGGGTTCGGAATCGTCGCCACGTCTGTTGGAGAGGGCGGGCACTGCAGTGACACTGCAACCGTCTGGCTCTGGTTCGATGGATCGCAGTTGACGGCGGATCCCGGCAGAACACGAAGGGTGCCGTGCGAGATGGGAACTCCCGGCGTTGGCGTCCCGGCGGCGTTCGACGGATTAACGGGATTGCACCAACTGTTCTTGGCGGGGAAGTCCTGACGGAACGTAACCGTTTGGTTTGAGCCGACGGCCTTCGCGGGCGCCGACATGGTGATCGAGGTGGGCCCGGCCACTGTCGCGATCGTCGCCACACCCGTGATGCCTGGTCCAAAAATCGGCGCGCCGGTGTCGTTCTTGCCGGGGTTCGCCGGCGAAGCCTGGAAGTTGGCGGTAAGTGACGTTACCGTCTTCGTCGGCGTGTTGTTGTTCTGGCCCGACCCTACGAAGATGGCGTCGGTCACTCTCTTCGTGTTGTTAGGGCACAGGTTGAGCTGGTTGCAGTTCTCATTTGCCGCACCCGAGCAAAGCGACCCGTTGACCACCGCAAGCCCGCTATTGGAGAAGACGCCGCCGTCGATCTTTATGACGCCATTCTTCGACTTTTGGATACCGGCCTCGTTGCCGACGCCCGTCGACAACGCGATGATCCCCCAGTTGGGGCTGCTTCCGGTCAGCGCGGCTTGTCCGCTCCCGGTTTGCGGGACGCAACTCACGTGGTAGGTCTGACCATTGATCGTTGCGTTTGCGTCGCACGAGGGCGCGCCGATGGCGCCTTCGGGAGGGCTGGTCGCGCCACCACCGCGGATCGCCTGGATCGCTTCCTCGACCGAACCGTCTGCCCCGTACATCTTCCGCGGTTCAACTTTTTTCGAGTCAGCGATGTGCAGTCCGCTCTCGGCTGCCGAGAGCGTCGCCGTCAACCACAACGAGAACACCATGAGGAAGACGAGGGCGATGATCAACGAGCTTCCGCGTTCGTCGCGGCGTATGCGTCTCATGTCGTCGTCCTCGTCGACCCGCGGACCTGATACGTCCTTCCATAGGTGTCGTGAGGAGCGGGGGGTTCAGTAAGGGTGAGCGTCACGACCACACGCCTGTCAGAGAGCGGTCCGCACGCGACGGGAAGACATGCCGCAGCGGCGCCAATGGCAGGCGCGAGGTTCCGGGCGAGCGTCTGCTGGCTCGTCACGGCTCCCCTGTTCGCCAAGCACTCTTTGCGCACGAGCGTGTACTCCGTGCCGGTGTGCACGAAGTTGTACGTGACCTCGTGCGCGATAGACGTGCCTCGGTCGGTCCACGAGAGAAGCAGCAGGGGCGGATTCCCACCGCACGGGCTGACATCGACGACGTGCTTCGACACGGAGCCCACACCCGAGTAGTCCGCGATTCCTCCCGCTGCTTCCCGGGCGGCGCTGAACGTCCACGTCCACAACTCGGTCGGGGGTTCGAGCAGCGAGATCGTATGGCTATAGACGAGCGACTTGATCGCCGTGCCAGCGTCTTTCGAATCGAGCAGCGTCCATCCAGCCGGTGCGATTAGCGAGGTGGTGGTGCCACCACGCACGCCGACCTGCGCAATGAGCATGTCACCGCTTTGCGAATTGGCGGGCCGCGACAGAGACAGGACATTCGCGCCCGGAGTCGAGGACGTCGTGACAGCTCCCTTGGCGATTGCGGCACCGCTCGCGGGTGCGAGGACCACGGAGTGATCGATCGAGAATGTCCCGTCGGCGGACTCGAGTACGCGGTTGGACACTGGTCCGGCTGCGACGAGGTCGTCGTCGGCATCGACGGTCACTTGGTTCGCGGGATCGGGACCTGTTGAGTGCAAGTCCCACTGTTCGCTCATGCCGTTCGGTGGCGTCGCCGTCGTGCCTCGAGCGAGCGTGAACAGTGAAAGCAACACGCTGTTGTTCGTCGACGCAGTCGTAGTTGGCGCTGCATGGAACGTCGTGCCGATGGTCGACACATACTCCGAGCTGGCGATGTCGCGGTTCACGTAGCCCGCGATCAACTGCGTGTCGTTCGACCCCGCGATCCGAGCGTCGGTGTCGTCCATCGTGCGCAGACCAATAAGAAGCGCACTGGTGACCGCTCCCGTCATCAATCCACCGATGATGATCGCGACAAGCATCTCGATGAGCGTGAAGCCCTTCTCGGACGGGTTCATGGTTTGCGCTTCACGAGGTCGACGTCGGCCAAGCCGCGCCTGTCGGCAGTCGATATATGCAAATGCACGAGTTGTAAACCCTGGTCCGTCGTACACGTAGTGGGCGGATCAGGGAACGTCGAGCCATTCCAGTAGAGAACCTTCGTCACCGCGGTCGTATACGCCGAGAAGCCCGTGTAGGCGGCAACACCTCCGGCGGATTCCTTGGCGGCAGACAGTGTCCACCGCAACGAGGTACGTGACGCCAGGGAGCCTTGATAGATGAGCGATTTCAGCGACGCGCCGACAGCGGTCGCCTTCAGTAGCGTCCACCCCGTGGGTGGCGTGACCGTAGTTGTGGGGTCCCGGACCACGATCTGAGCGATCAGCACGTCGCCGTTCGTCGCGCCAACCGGCGCGGGCAGAGCAAGTGTGGTGGTGGTCGAATGGCCGTGCGCCACGCCGTGCAGTTGGATGCCTCCGGCGCCGTGAAAACCGTCAAACGCGAACGCCTGGGCTGCGCCGTCGCCGGAAGCGAGCGCAGTGGCAGGGCGCGTCCCCGTGGCGCCAGCGTCAGCCAGCGGCTGATCCGCCATCGCGGCGGTAACCGCATTGGACGATCCCGACGACGCGTCGTCGTATTGCTTCGTCATCCCCGCGGGCGCGGTGAACGACGTACTGGCAGCGACGGCGAAAAACGTCAGCAGCTGCGCGCCGCTATCGAGACTGTGGACACTCGGTGCCACGAACGCGTTCGTTCCGGTGAAGGGCGACGCGGCCGATGATCCATACGCGTCCGGCGTCGCGCAGTCGACATAGTCGGAGGCCTTTACCGCCTCGGCGAGGTTGCGAACGGCGGCGTCGCTCACGGCCTCCTTCCGGTGTACGTCTGAGGCGATGATCGCAGTTCCCATGCCGCCGACGAAAACGACGAAAGCGATGCCGACGATCACCATCGTGACGAGGGACTCGATCAGCGTGAACCCGCGATCGCTTCGTTCGAGCCTTGATGTCGATTTCAAGTCTTGACCTGATTGAAGATGCCGTACATCGCGGAGACAAGTGCGATCGCGACGAATCCGACGATGCCCGCGACGAACAGAATCGCCATCGGCTCGAACATGGTGGTCAAGTTCTTCAACTTGTATTCGAGCTCTCGCTCGTAATACGTCGCCATCGACGCGAGCTGTCCGTCGAGCGTGCCAGTGTTTTCACCGACCGCGAGCATCTGGGTGACGGCGGGCGGAAACATCTTCGTTTCCGCGATCGGCTGCGACAGTCCCTTGCCTTCGAGCATCTCGTGCCGAGCGTCCATGATTGCTTCGCTGAACAGGATGTTGTTGGCGCCTTCGGCTGCGAGCTTCAGAGAGTCAGGCAACGGCACGCCCGCATTCACCATGGACGACAGGACGCGACAGAACCTCTCGACGACCGCGTACTGAACGACGGGCCCGACTAGCGGCAAACGCAGGAGAACGCGATGGATCGATTTCTTGCCTTTGTACGTGCGGCGCGCCGACAAAAATGCGACTGCGACCGCGACGATCGCGGCGAGGAATACCCACCAATAGGTCGTCATGACGTTGGTGCACGCGAGAAGCATCCGAGTCGGGAGTGGGAGCTTCGCGTCGAACCCTTCGAAGAAGCTCTTGAAGCGCGGGAGTACGAACCCAGCGAGGATGCCCACGGTGACGCCTGAGAATCCCAATACCATCACGGGGTACGCAAGGGCTGCCTTGATCTTGCGTCGTGCTTCCAAGTCGCGTTCGAGGTATTGCGATAGCTGGTCCAGCACGTTGTCGAGCTGTCCCGTTACTTCTACCGACTTCAGCACGCTCACGTAGAACGGTGGGAATGCGTCGGAGTGCGGCGCGACGGCGTTCGCCAGACTCTCGCCGCGACGGATTGCCTCGACCATGTCGGCGAGGACGGCCTTGAGCACCTTGTCCTTGATTTCGGACTGGAGCATCTCGATCGCGTCTGCGATCGGAACGCCGGCCTTGATGAACGCGCTGAGCTGCCGCGAAAAGTGCATCACCGCGGCGCGGTCCGCTTTGACCGCAGTGATTTCGAACTTGAGGACGTTCGCCTTCTTGCGAACCGACCGGATCTCAAGCCCGCGGTCGACGAGGGTTGAGGCAACTGCGTGGACCGACGAGCCTTTGACGTCGCCCGTTACTTCCTTGCCCTCGCGCGTAACCGCCGCGTATCGGAATGTCGTTGTCATGACCGCCCAGCCATCCTGTTCTGCTCGGTCACAATTGTCTCAGACTCAGCCGGTGTACACCGTTCGCATGACTTCGGCGATGGTCGTCACGTCCTGATTCACGAGCTTTAGCCCTTCGTCGAGCAGCGTCGACATTCCTTGGAACACGGCCATCTTCTTGAGCTCCTCGTGCGGTGCGTTCTCGACAACGAGGCGGCGCATGTCGTCGGTCATCAACAGCAACTCGTAGACGCCGACGCGGTCGAGGTAGCCGGTGTTGGAACAGAAGTTGCAGCCTTCGCCGAGATAGAAGGTCGTCTTGTTCTCGTACTCGCGGGCGTACTCGGCGAAGAACGCTTCCTCGTCGACGGTCAACGGCTTCGGTACGCGGCAGTGCGTGCACGTGCGGCGCAGCAAGCGTTGCGAGACGACCATCGACAGCGACGACGCGATCAGGAACCGCTCGATGCCCATGTCGACGAAGCGGTGCAACGCGGACGCGCTGTCGTTGGCGTGGATGGTCGACAGCACGAAGTGACCGGTAAGCGCGGCTTGCACGCCGAGGCGTGCGGTCTCGATGTCGCGGATCTCGCCGACGAGGATGATGTCGGGGTCCTGGCGCAGGATGGCGCGCAGCCCGCCGGCAAAGGTCATGCCCGCCTGCTCGTTGATCTGCACCTGGTTGATCGATGGGAACACGAACTCGACGGGATCTTCGAGAGTCGTGATGTTCGCCGTGGGGTTGTTGATCTCGTTGAGGGTGGCGTACAGCGTGGTGGTCTTGCCCGAACCCGTTGGGCCCGCGCACACGAGCATGCCGACGGGAGCGCGCGTCATCTTCGAGTACTTGGCGTGGATCTCCGGGGGCATGCCGAGGTCGGCGAGGGTGTGCAGCGTGCGCTTGCGGTCGAGGATTCGCATGACCGCTTTCTCGCCCCAGATCGTCGGCATGGTGTTGACGCGGATGTCGAGCGTGCGGCCGTCGATCTCCTGGTTGATCTGACCGTCCTGCGGACGGCGGCGCTCCACGATGTTGAGTCCCGCCATGATCTTGATGCGACTGATGATCGCCGGCCCGAGCGCTTCGGGCAGCAACACCGCGTCGGTGAGCGCGCCGTCGATGCGGTAGCGCACGCGCACGTTTTCGTCTTGCGGTTCGATGTGGATGTCGGACGTGCGGTCGCGCACGGCTTGGCTGATGAGCATGTTGACGATGCGCACGACGGGTGCGTCGTCGGGCATGGCGTCGACCGTTGCGGCCGGACCGCGACGCGAAGACTCCGCCGCAGCGAACGCGTCGACGAGACGACCGACGGAGTCGAGCGCGCTGTAGGCGTTGTTGATGGCGCGTTCGATGTCGGACGACGGCGCGATGTGCAGCGTGACTGCCGTCTTCATCGCCGCCTTCAGTTTCGTCGCGGTCTCGGGCGACGGGTCTGCTGCGGCCACGATCACCGTGTCGTTCTCGCCCCGGTGCAACGGGATGGCGACGAGGTCGCGCGCCGTCGCCTCCTTGAGCAACGCCACGACTTCCGCGTCCGGCGAATCGCGTCGCAGGTCGACGAACGGAACCCCGAGTTGTTCGCCGACGGCGGCGACGACGTCGCGCTCGGACACCGCGCCCATCTCGACGAGGACGTCGGGGATCGCTTTGCCGGTGGTGGGTTGGCGCTCGGTGGCCGTCGCCAGCTGTTCGCTCGAGATCAGGCCGCGCTGCAACAGCAGCGTGCCGATGGCAGATCCCGCGCCCGCGGGTTGTGTCGCTGCTCGAGATTCGGGCGCGTTGCTCTCATCGGGCGCGGGCCGCTCGGTCGCCTTGCGGCGGCCCAAGGCCATTACGAGCCTGCTCTAAAAGTCACGGACGCAAAATTTTACTCCGCGTTGTGAAAAAGCAACGAAGGTCGCGCTCGTCAGCGTCTGTTCAGGTGGCGCTTTGTACCTTCGCAGCCATGAACACACCCCATTTCATCGCCTACCTCGACCCCGGCAGCTCCGGGTTGATCGTGCAGATGATCGGTGGTGGCCTCGCGGCGTTCGTCGTGGCCCTGAAGCTCTACGGCCGGCGGATCCTCCAGGTGCTCCGCCTCCGGCGTCGCGATACCGCCCCTGACGCGGCGCCGGAGGCGGTAGCGGACGATCGCGCGCGGTAGCGGCGCGTGTCCGTCGCCTACGGCGAGAGCGGCTCGTTTCGTGATCCGGCGTCGCGTGTCTTCGTCGTCGACGGCGACATACGACGCGCGTTGTCGCGCGAAGGCGTCGCCGACTTCGTCGCATTGTCAGACAGCGGCCTGCTCGACGATCCGCGCGTCATCGCGACCGAGCGCCTCGACGACGCGCACTCGCCGGTGGAGTTGCCCGACGGCGTCGCCGCCGTTCTGCGACACGAACGCGTGCCATTCGTGTCGTACCCCTACGAGTGGACGTTCTCAATGTTGCGGGACGCGGCGCTCCTACAACTCGACCTCACGCTCGCCGCGCTCGACTCCGGCCTGATGCTGAAGGACGCGACGCCGTACAACGTGCAGTTCGTCGGCACCCGACCGGTGTTCATCGACGTCGGGTCGTTCGAGCGGCTTCATGCGGGCGAACTTTGGGTCGGCTACCGGCAGTTCTGCATGCAGTACCTGTTTCCTCTGCTGCTCCAAGCGCACAAGAAGGTGGCATTTCAGCCATGGTTGCGCGGCTCGATCGAAGGCGTCCCTGCCAGCGACTACCGCGGGCTGACGTCGCTGCGCGACCGGTTCCGCCGCGGGTACCTCACGCACGTCTTCCTCCAAGCGCGGCTCGATCGTCACCCCGGCAGCGTCCGCGAGCGCGCTGCGCTCAAGACCGAGGTGGCGACGTCGGTGATCAGAGCGAACGTCAAGAAGATGCGGCGGCTCGTCGCGGGGTTGCGCTCCGAGGTACCCGCCGGCGAGTGGGTCCGCTACGGCGCGGACAACTCCTACACGCCCGCCGATGCCGCGACGAAGGACGAGTTTGTCCGCAGCGCGGTCGCCACGAACCGCTGGTCGTTGGTGTGGGACCTCGGCTGTAACAACGGTCGGCACGCGCGCATCGCGGCCGCGCAGGCAGCGCACGTCCTCGCCGTGGACGCCGACGCGGGCACGGTCGACTTGCTGTATCGGGAGTTGCGAGCCGAGGGCGACACCACGATCCTCCCGCTGGTCGTGAACCTCGCGGACCCGTCGCCGGGTCTCGGCTGGCGGGGGTGCGAGCGCCCGCCGCTGCTCGACCGCGGCCGCCCCGACCTCGTGCTCGCCCTGGCGCTCGTCCACCATCTCGCCATTGCGAGCAACGTGCCGCTCGCCGAGGTTGTCGACTGGCTCGCCAGCCTTGGCGCCGCGCTCGTCGTCGAGTTCCCGACACGCGACGACCCGATGGTCCAATCCCTGCTCGCGCGCAAGCGCCGTGACCTCCACCCTGACTACCACCGCGCCGTCTTCGAACGCGCCCTCGCGCAACGCTGCGACATCCAGCGGCAGGAGACTCTCGGCTCGGGCACGCGCGTCCTGTATTTCGCCACTCCGAAGGACATGCCCCGATGAAGCAAACCGGTCGTTTCGCGATCGCACTCGCCGCCCCCCTTCTGCTCGCCGTGTTTCCGCTGTTCTCACTGTTCGTGCAGAACCAGTCGGAGATCCAGCGCGGCGTTCTGGCGTGGCCGCTGGTCCTGGCGCTCGGCGGGACCGCGTTGCTGACGGGTGTCGCGTTCGCAGTCACGCGCAACGCGGCGCGGACCGCGCTCGTCGCCGCGGTAGTCGTCGTTTGGTTCTACTACGGGGTGTACTTCGGCCAGCGCGCCGGCATCACGTTCGCGCTGTGGACGTTGGTGCTCGGCGCCGTAGCGGCGGTCGTCGTTCGCAGCCGCCGCGACCTTTCCGGTGTCGCGGTCCTCGTCGTCGTCGCCGCTGTGGCGACGACCGCGCCCCAGGTCGCGCACTTCGCCAGCTACGGACGCGCCCATCCGTCCCTGTCGGGGCGCGACCCTCGACTGTGGCCGACGGCGCTGGCGAAACCCGCAGGCGTCCCTCGTTCGGCGATGCCGGACGTGTACGTCCTCATCCCTGACGACTACGCGCGCGACGACGTCTTGACGCGGTACTTCCACTACGACAACTCGGCGTTTCTCACGCAACTCGAGCGACGCGGGTTCCAGCTCTCCGCGCAGATCCGCAGCCCGTATGCCGACAGCGAGTCGAACATCGCCGCCGCGATCAACATGGACTATCTCAGTGAGTTTCCACGCGTACTCGGAGCGAAGTCTCTGGACGTGCGACCCGTGAAGGCCGTGATGCAAGACAGCCGCGCCGGCCGAATCGCCAAGTCGCTCGGCTACCGGTACGTGCACATGGACACCGACGACGTCACCTTCAGCCAGCCGAACCCGGACACGCGCTCGTTCTCCGCTCCCGACAGTTTCGGGAACCTGTGGATGCGGAAAACCGTGCTCGGCGCCGTCGGGGGCGCGGTCGGCTTCAACCACCGCGCGACGGATGCGCGCTTTCGCACCAGCGTGCGCTCGGTGTTCGACAAGCTGCGCGCTTCCGCCAAATTGTCCGGTCCGAAGTTTGTGGTGTTCCACACGCTGCTGCCGCACGATCCGTACGTCTTCGGACGGAGAGGCCAAGCGGTCGCGTTCCCTGGCCGCACCGACTACGACCTCGCCACGACAACCGGGCGGCAGTACTACCTGCGCCAGCTCGAGTTCCTCAACCGCGAATTGCTCTCAGCCGTCGATCACATCGTGCGCACCTCGAGGACTCCACCCGTCGTCGTGATTCAGTCCGACGAAGGGTTCCAAGCGAACCCGGAAACGTGGGGGGAAGCGACCATGAACGACATTCGCGTCAAGGGTTTCGGGGCGTTTCTCTTGCCAGGGGTCACGGAAGTGCCGGATCCGCCGACGACCGTCAACACGCTGCGCTTCGTGTTCGACCGCTACCTCGGAGCTGACTGGCCCATGCTCCCGGCTCGCAGTTACCCCGAGGGCGACTACCCCTACGAGTTCAAGCAAATGCGGGTGCGCTAGCGGCCGGTGTCTTGTGTCGACTCGTGGTCGACCTTCGTCTTGATCACTCGGAACTGCTTGTCCAAGTTGACGTCCACTTGCGTGCCGTCATCCTTCGTGACCTCGACTTGGTAGTAACCCTCCTCGTCGCCCGCCTCCGTACCGGTGACGCGTCCGCTCCCGACCTGAGCTAGCGCTGCGGTCTCGGCGCGCTGCCGCGCTTCGCCGGTGATCGGCGTGTCGGTGTCGCCGGTAGCGGCCACGACGGCGCCGGCGCTGCCCGCTGCGGCGGCAACCGCGAGTGCGCTTACGACTATGACTTTCGTACGGGTCTTCATCGCGACGACAGTGGCAAGGTCGACCTGACCCCAGCCTGAATCGTCAGATTCGGCCGGGGACGTAAACCTCGAAGCGCGCTCCGCCCGACTCGGCGTCGACGACTCTGATCGTGCCGCCGTGCCGTTCGACGATCTCGCGGGCTATGGCAAGACCCAGCCCGACGCCGCCGGTCGCCGTGGCGCGGGCATCGTCGGCGCGGGTGAACCGTTCGAAGATGCGCGTGCGGTCCTCCGGTGAGACACCAGGGCCGTCGTCCTCGACGGACAAGAGGACACCCGAGCCTTCGGCGCGCAGCGAGATCGAGACGCGGGTTCGTGCGTACCGGACCGCGTTGGCGATCACGTTGCGGGCGACGCGGCGTAGCTGCCCGGGGTCGCCGAGAACGAACACAGACGGCACTCGCGCGGTGTCGACGACAACGCCGTCGACCGCGCATTGACGCGCCTCATCCACCACGACCGCGCCCATATCCATGCGCTCGCGTTCCGCCGGGACGTCGGCATCGCTACGCGCGATCAGGAGGAGGTCCTCGACGAGCCGTTGGAGGGCGGTCAGCTCTTCGAGCACGCTGGCGTGCGTCGCCTGAGGGTCGGCCGCTTCCGGATGCGCGAGGTCGACTTCTACCTCGGCGCGCATGCGCGTGAGTGGAGTGCGCAGCTCGTGTGAGGCGTCGGCCACGAACCGTTGTTGGCGACGCGTCGCTTCGTCGATGCGTGCGAGCATGGCGTTCATCGTCTTCGCGAGCCGCGCGATCTCGTCGTCGCCGGAGGGTTCCGGAACACGCTTGTCGGTCTGTCGCCCCCCGATCGCCGCAACTTGCGTCCGGATCAGCTCGACCGGGCGCAACGTACGCCCGACGAGCCACCAAACAATGGCGGCGAGGATGGCAACGATTACGGGGATCCCTCCGGCCATCGTCCGCGTGAGGAACCGGACGTTGTCGCGAATGTCGTCGACAGGTGCGCCGACGTAGAGGATCGCAGCGCCGCGATCGCGCAGCTGAACCCGACGCGTCAAGAGCCGATCACGGATCTTGTCGCCCCTTATCGGCCGGACTTCGGCGATGTGCACGCCGCGGGGCGGCGGTACCAACGAACTCACGCGGCGGCGGCCCGCCACGTTGCTCGAGGCCGCGAGGACCTCGCCGTGTGATCCGACCAGCTGAGCGACGATGTCCTCGTCGCCGTGTGGGCGAAGGGTCGTCGCGCTGGGGTTGGCGGCAGCGTCGGCCAAGAGCCCGTGCGACATTCGGATCAGCGATTCGTCGAGGCTCGACGTAAGCGTCGACCGCTGGAGGTGGATGAGGACGGCGCCGCTGGCGACGAGCACGGCGAGCACGGCAACGGTCGCGACCGCCGTGACGCGAAAGCGGACGGTCACGGTACGACGCGGTAACCCGCGCCCCGGATGGTCTCGATCAGCGGCGCCGCGGTTTCTTCGGAGAGCTTGCGTCTCAGCCGGCCGACGTACACCTCGACGATGTTGGGGTCGCCGTCGAAGTCGAACTCCCACACGCCGGCGAGGATTTCGGGCTTCGAGAGGACCTGTCCCGCGCGCCGAACGAGGAACTCGAGCACGTCGAACTCGCGCGTGGTGAGCGCGACGTCGGTGTCGCCGCGCCGCGCGCGTCGCCGCGCGGGATCGATCGACAGGTCGCCGGCCTGCAACGGCACCGGCGCGCCGCCGCCGGTACGGCGCAGGAGCGCGCGCAGTCGGGAGACGAGCACGGGGAACGAAAACGGCTTCGTGAGGTAATCGTCGGCCCCAGTGTCGAGGGCCTCGGCTTCGTCGAGTTCGCCGTCTTTGGCGGTGAGCATGAGGACCGGCGTCCAGTCGCCAGCGCCGCGCAGCGCGGCGCACACCTGGAACCCGTTGCGCTTCGGCAACATGATGTCGAGAACGATCACGTCGTACGTCGACTCTTGCGCGCGCCAAAGACCGTCCTCGCCGTCGAAGGACACCTCGACCGCAAACCCTTCAGCTTCGAGTCCGCGCTTGACCGCCGTAGCGATCTTGACGTCGTCTTCGACCAGCAAAATCTTCAAGCTCACAAGTCTTGCTCGCAGCAACCTGAACGAGCGCTGAACGCGCCACCCGCGGCGTTCAGGCGCCGTTCAGGGTGCGGTCGGCATGGTTCCGACCGGAGGAACGACCTGTGAAGAGAACAATCGTGGTAGCGGCGGCGGGTGCGCTGATCGTAAGTGTGGTCGGCGCGTGCGGCGCGTCGTCGAAATCGTCGTCCGCGCGACCGACGACGTCGCTGGCGTCGACGACGACAACGACCGCGGCGGCCGACAACCCGAACGCGCCTGAGGTCAATCCCGCGGGCGATATCCCGGACAACCAGGTGTTCGTGTCGTATTCGCCGCCTTCAGGGGGCTACAGCCTCAAGGTGCCCGAAGGGTGGGCGCGGGTCGACACGGGCGGTGCCGTCACGTTCACGGACAAGCTCAATCGCGTTCGCATGGAGACGAAGGCGTCCGCGAGCACGCCGACGGTGTCGTCGGCACAACAAGACGAGGTTCCGGCCATCCGATCGGCGAGCAAGAACTACGAGGCCGGGAAGGTCACGCAGGTAACCCGCAAATCGGGGACCGCCATCCTCATCACGTATCGCGCCGACAGCGAGCCCGACCCCGTCACCGGCAAGGTCGTCCATGACGACGTCGAACGGTACGAGTTCTGGCGATCGGGCAACGAGGTCGTCCTCACGCTGTCGGGACCGCAGGGAGCCGACAACGTCGATCCGTGGCGCATCGTGACCGACTCGTTCACGTGGATGTGATCGCTCTCGAAGCGAACGACCTGTTCCGGTTCTTCCACTCCGGCGACGAAGAAACCATCGCATTGCGCGGCGTGTCGCTCGCCGTCGCCGCCGGAGAACTCGTCGCCGTCACGGGCCCGTCCGGATCCGGCAAGTCGACGCTGCTCGCCTGCCTGTCAGGGATCGACGAGCCCGACGGCGGCGTGGTCCGTGTCGCAGGCGAAACGGTAAGCCACAAGCCCGAGGCCGACCGAGCGCGTTTGCGGGCGTTGCACATCGGCACGGTGGCGCAATCGGCGAACCTGATCGAGCACCTCACGGTCGAAGAGAACGTCGCGTTGGTGCAGCGACTGAGCGGGCGTGTCGACCGGTCGCGGTGTGCGTCGGTGATAGCCCGGCTCGAGCTCAGCGCGCGGGCGCGGTCCTATCCGTCGCAGCTTTCCGGCGGCGAGGCGGCGCGCGCCGGGATGGCGGTCGCCATGGCCAACGACCCGGCGTTACTGCTGGCCGACGAGCCGACCGGCGAGGTGGACTCTGCGGCCGAAGCCAACGTGCTGCGGCTGTTGCGCCAGCGCGCGGAGGAGGGTGGCGCAGTCGTCGTCGTCACCCACAGCGACACCGTTGCCAGTGCCGCGGACCGCGTGGTCGCGCTGGTGGACGGCCAGGTCGTCCCGTGATGTCCGACGCCGTGCTTGCGCGGTGCGAAAGCGCAACTCGCGTTTTCGGACACGGCGCGGCCGCGGTCCACGCCGTGCGCGACGTCACATGTGAGGTCCGCGCCCGCGATCGCGTCGCCATCATGGGGCCGTCCGGTTCCGGCAAGTCGACGCTGTTGCATCTGCTCGCGGGGCTCGACGCGCCGACGAGTGGCTCGGTCACCTGGCCGGGGATCGGCGGCGCCGCGGAGTTGCGGCCTGCGGCGATCGGCATCGTCTTCCAAGGACCGAGCTTGATGGCGCCGCTCGACGTGGCGGAGAACGTGGCGTTTCCCTTGCTCGTGGGCGGGACACCCGCCGCGGAGGCTGCTGACGCGGCGCACGGCGCGCTGGCGCGGCTCGGGCTGTCGTCGCTGGCGCGCAAGCTGCCTGAGGAGCTGTCGGGCGGGCAAGCACAACGCGTGGCCGTGGCGCGCGTCCTGGCAGGACGGCCGCGGCTCGTGCTGGCGGACGAACCGACCGGGCAGCTCGACCACGCGTCGGGTTCCCGGGTCATCGACGCGTTGCTCGAAGTTGCCGACCACGTTGGTGCGGCGGTGGTCGTGACGACACACGACGTCGCCGTCGCTGCTCGATTCGCGACGAGCTGGACGATGGCCGACGGCCTGCTCCGCGACGCGCCGGCGGTTGCATGCTCGCGCTGATGTGGGTGCGCGGCCTGCTGCGGCGACGCCGTGGCCGCATCGTCGCCGCTTCGTGCGGCGTCGCCGTCGCCGTCGCGTTGCTCGCCTCGCTCGGCGCGTTTGTTTCGGCCTCGAAGGCGACGATGACCGAGCGTGCCGTCGCCGATGTCGCCGTCGATTGGCAGGTGCAGGTCGCACCGGACGCCGACGTGTCATCGGTCATGGCGAGCGTGCAGGCCGCCAACGGCGTGCGTGCGGCGCAGGCGGTCGGGTTTGCGACGACTTCGGGCTTCGAAGCGAGCAGCGACGGGTCGACGCAGACGACGGGCCCCGGCGTCGTAGTCGGGTTGCCGGCGTCGTACGCCCGGATGTTTTCGGGAGAGCTGCGCCCACTGGTCGGTGCCGAGCGCGGGATACTCCTGGCGCAACAGACAGCCGCGAATCTCCACGCTGCGCCGGGCGACGAGATCACCATCGGCCGCGCCGGCCTTTCGCCCGCGACAGCGCACGTGGACGGAATCGTCGAGTTGCCACTCGCTGACTCGCTCTTCCAGACCGTCGGCGCGCCCGCCGGCGCGCAGCCCCAAGCCCCGCCTGACAACGTGCTGCTCATGCCGCTCGACCAGTGGCACGCAGCCTTCGATCCGCTGGCGCAGGCACGACCAGATCTCGTGCACACGCAGATCCACGTGCGCCTTCGTCACACACTGCCCCACGATCCCGCCGCAGCGTTCACGGCAGTTACGGGCCGTGCCCGCAATCTCGAGGTGAAGCTCGCGGGAAGCGGACTTGTGGGCGACAATCTCGGCGCGACGCTCGACGCCGCTCGGTCCGACGCGCTCTACGCACAAATCCTGTTCCTGTTCCTCGGATTGCCCGGCGCGGTGCTCGCGGGCTTGCTGACGGCGACGGTGTCGGGTTTCGGAGTCGCGCGCCGCCGAAGCGAACAAGCGCTGCTGCGCTCCCGCGGCGCGACACGTCGCCAACTCGTGGCGCTGAGCGCCATGGAAGCAGTGTTGGTCGGGTGGTTCGGAGGCGTGCTCGGTGTCGTGGGGGCCCTCGGGGTCGGGCGAGTTGCGTTCGGCACCGCCAGCTTCGGCGCGACGCGTACCGCAGCGGCCGCGTGGATCGCTGCGTCTGTGCTCACCGGTTTCGTCATCGCCGGCGCGTCAGTCGCGCTGCCGGCGTGGCGTGATGCTCGGCTGCTGACGGTCGCCGCGACGCGCCAAGCCGTTGGTCGCAGCGGCGCGTCGCGGTGGTTGCGCTCGGGCGTCGACATCGCGTTGCTCGCCATCGGCGGAATCGTGTTCTTCCTGACGAGCCGCGGCGGCTACAAACTCGTGCTCGCACCCGAAGGCGTGCCAACGATCTCGGTTAACTATTGGGCGCTCGCGGGACCGGCCTGCCTTTGGGCGGGTGCGGGCCTTCTGGCGTGGCGCATCGCCGACCTCGTCCTCACCCGAGGCCGCGCCGCCGTCGGCGGCGTCGTGCGACCGCTCGCCGGCGGCCTCGCGCCAACGGTCGCGGCCGCGATGGCGCGACAACATCGTTTGCTCGCGCGCGGCGTTGTGCTCGTCGCGCTGAGCACGTCGTTCGCCGCTTCGACCGCGGTGTTCAACGCGACGTATCGCCAGCAAGCGGACGTCGACGCGCGGCTTACCAACGGCGCGGCGGTCACGGTCACCGAACCGCCGGGGTCCTCCGTGGGTCCCGCCGAGGCCCAGCGACTCGGACGCGTCGCCGGGGTGCGATCGGTCGAACCACTGCAACACCGGTTTGCCTACGTCGGCGCCGACTTGCAAGACATCTACGGCGTACGACCGGACACCATCGTCGCGGCGACGAAGTTGCAGGACGCGTACTTCCACGGCGGCTCGGCGCGCCAGCTCATGGCGCGACTCGCGGCAGCTCCCGACTCCATCCTCGTCAGCGCGGAAACAGTCCACGACTTCCAATTGCACCGCGGCGACTTGCTGCGCCTGCGGATCCAGGACCAGCGCTCGCAAAAGTTCGTCACCATCCCCTTCCACTACGCGGGCGTCGTGAACGAGTTCCCAACGGCGCCGCGTGACAGCTTCCTCGTGGCGAACGCCAGCTACATCGCCCGCACGACGGGCAACGACGCGGTAGGGGCATTCCTCGTCGAGACGGATCACGCGAAGCCCGGCACCACAGCCGCGCGCGTGCGCAAGGCCGTGGGACCCGGAGCGCGAGTAACGGATCTCACGACGACCCGCCATGTCGTCGGGTCCAGCCTGACGGCGTTCGATCTCGCGGGACTCACGCGGGTAGAGCTCGCGTTCGCCCTTGTGTTGGCCGCGGGATCGACCGGTCTCGTCTTGGCGCTCGGCATCATCGAGCGGCGGCGCATGTTCGCCATCGCGTCCGCGCTCGGGACCAAGGCCCGCCAAATCGCGGCGTTCGTATGGGCTGAGGCGGCGCTCGTCACAGGCGGCGGTGTCATCGCCGGCGCCTGCATGGCGTGGGTCCTCTCGCACGTCCTCGTCAAGGTGCTGACCGGCGTGTTCGACCCGCCGCCCGCCGCCTTGGCCGTACCGTGGGTTTACCTTGGCGGCGTCGGGGCGGTCGCCGTTGCCGCGACCGTGATCGCCGCGACGGGTGCCGTCCGCGGCGTCGCGCGTACGACCATCCAGGCGATCCGCGACCTCTAGTTGTTTCCGGCCGCGGGCGCCAACAGCAGCAGCGAGAACGTCGTCGGGTCGTGGTGGCTGAGCACAAGCCGGCCCCCATCGGCCTCGGCGACGGCGCGCGCCACCGAGAGGCCGATCCCATGGCCGCTGCCCTCGCCGCGTTCGAACACCCGCTCCGCGTGGAGCGCCGCGATCGACCGGCCCTCGTCGGCAACGTCGACGGCGACGCCGTTGGTGACCGTTCGCAGCGTCACGGTCACCGCGCCCTCTCCGTGACGCAACGCGTTGTCGATCAGCACGTCGAGTACTTCATCGATGGATCCTCTATGCGCGATGACGGTCGTTTCGGCGCACGGCGCCAGCGTGACGACGCGACCGCGCGACTCCGCGGCCCGCTGCCACCGCGCGACGGCTCGGCGCAACGCGTCGTCAAGTCGCAGCGGCGTTGCCGTCGGGATGGCATCGCGTGCGACGGCGAGGAGGTGGCGGATGGTGTCCTCGAGGCGATCGAGGTCATGGAACGCGCCGTCCAGTGCGTCGGAAGCGGGTCCGGCGTGGGCGCGCAGTTCGTCGAGACGCAGGCGCAAGGCAGTGATCGGGGTGCGCAGTTGATGCGACACGTCAGCGCTGAATTGCCGCTCGCGGAGGATCGCCTGGTTGACGTCGTCGGCGCGACGATGCAGCACCGACGCGAGCGAGTCGATCTCCGCGATGCCGGAGGCTTCGGCCGGTGCGAGCCCGCCGTCGCCGATTCCTTCAGAGCGCTCCGCGAGTTCGCTCAGCGGGTCCGACAGCGATCTCGCCAGCCGATTGGCGATGATCCACGCGAGCCCGAGCGCCGCAACGCCGGCTGCTGCCATGACGATGTAGGCAGCACCCGCGCGGCGCTCAGCCCCGCTAAGTGGCTCGGTCAACCGCAGCGCTCCACGCACCGTCTCGCTGCCGGTTTCGACGATCGGAGTTGCCACGACGATCGCGTCGTCGGTGGTCGACGCCGCGCCCCCGGTCAGCGCGCGGCGCACGGGCGCATCTGCGACGCGCGGTCCGCTGCCGAACACGCGACGACCGCGTTCGTCGTAGACGGCGAAGGCGCTCGGCGCGTCGCGCTCCGACGCGAACGCCCGCAGTTGGTTCCGGTCCACAGGTACGTCAATTTCCGCGACGGCTGTCGCCGCGGCCGCCTGAACCTCGACAACTTCCGAGTCCACGAAGAAGCGGTGGAGCACGACGGCGAGCGGAACTCCGAGGGCGATGAGCACGATCGCGGAGACGCCGACGATCGCGCCGCGAATCCGTTGCCTCAACGCGGGTCCATGCGATACCCGACGCCGCGGATCGCAGTGATCTCGATGACGGACGCGAGCTTGCGCCGTAGTCCCATCACGTGCATGTCGAGCGTCTTCGACGAGCCGTCCCAGTGTTCGTCCCAGACGTCTGCCATCAGCTGTTCGCGCGTCAGCACCTTCCCGAGGTCCCGCGCCATCCGCACCAGCAACTCAAACTCGCGTGGACGCAGCGGGACTTGCTCCGCGCCGACATGTGCGGTGTACGAAGCGGGCTCGACGCGCAAACGACCGACCTCGATCGGCGCGCTGGGGTCGGTCGATTCCGTCGACCGCAAGTGTGCGCGCACGCGCGCCAACAAGACCGTCATCGAGAACGGCTTCGTGACGTAGTCGTTGGCGCCGGCGTCGAGCCCGACGACGACGTCGATCTCGGAGTCGCGCGCCGTCAGCATCACGATCGGCAAACGGCGGTCGAGGCCGCGTAGCCACCGGCAAATGGAGAACCCGTCGATGTCGGGGAGACTCACGTCCAGCAACACCAAATCGGGCAGTGCGGCCTCGAGCGATTGCGAGGCGGCGGCGCCGCTGGCATGCCACGCGACTTCATAGCCTTGCGCCACCAACGCCGATTGCACCGCGGAGCCGATGTCGCGATCGTCTTCGACAACCACAATGCGGGGAGCCACAGCGGCAACGGTACGGCGCATCGCGCGTTTACCGCGCGTTGACTTCGGCGATGCTCCGGCTTGACCGCACCGTCTCTACGATCCGCGAATGACAAAGGAACTCCGCGCCCGCGCGGTCCCGGCTGGCGCGACCATGCTGAACAAGGTTCCCGCGATTACCGCGTACTTCTGGATCATCAAGGTCCTCGGCACGACGGTGGGCGAGACCGCGGCGGACTACCTCAACGAGACGAGAGGCCTTGGTCTGAACAAGACGTCGATCGTCGTCGGGTTCGCGCTGGTCGTCGCGCTGATCTTCCAGTTCCGGACGCGCCGGTACATCCCCGCCGCGTACTGGTTCGTCGTGGTGCTCATCTCCATCGCCGGCACGCTCATGACCGACAACCTCGTCGATGGCCACGGGGTGAGCCTCACGGTCACGACGACGGGATTCGCGCTCTGCCTCATCGCCACGTTCCTGGGCTGGTGGTTCAGCGAGCGTTCGCTGTCGATCCACACGATCGTGACCACTCGACGTGAAGCGTGGTACTGGGCGACGATCCTGTTCACATTCGCACTCGGCACCTCCGCGGGCGACTTGCTCTCCGAGAAGATCAACATTGGATATTGGAAGTCCGGGCTGCTGTTCGCCGCGATGATCGCTGTCGTGGCCGTCGCCCGAGTCGCCTTCAAGGCCGGCGAAGTGCTGACGTTCTGGGCCGCGTACATTCTCACCCGCCCGCTCGGCGCGTCGCTCGGCGACTACCTGCTCCAGAAGCCGAAGGACGGCGGTCTCGGACTCGGAACGGGACTCACGACGTTCACGTTCCTCGCCATCATCATCGCCCTAGTCACCTATCTCACGTTGACGCGGGCCGATCTCGAAGCAGCCGAAGAGCCACCCCACCACGCGCCCGCGTCGGTCACCTGAGACCTGACCGACGCGGCGCATGCGTGGCGTGTGCCGCCGCTGTCGTGCTCATTGCCGAAGACGCCCGGGAGCCTCACGGCCCGCTCCCGGTCGACCGCTCGGCACTCGCGTTCGTCCTTCGTCACCGTGCCGGCGGGCCGGCCGACCTCGCTCGCGTTGTGACGCACCTGGGCGACGCCATCTTGCTCATCCCGTTGGCACTAGCGGCCGGCCTCTGGTTGTGGAGGCGCCGGGAACCGCTGGCTGTCGCGCTCGCCCCGCTGGTGACCCTGGTCTGTGCGTCGGTCACCGAGACTGTCGTGAAGCACGTGATCGATCGTCCTCGCCCACCCCTCAGCTACCACCTCGTTGCGGAGTCGAACGCCGCGTTTCCGTCCGGCCACACGACCGCGGCGGCCGCCTTGTTCCTGGCGGTCGCGCTCGCCGCTCCGGCGATGGTTGACGGCAGGCGCCGCCGCTTGGCGCTCGTCATGGTGTGCTGCGCGGTCGCCGTCTTCGTCGGCGTCGCCCGTCTGGTGCTCGGGGTGCACTGGCTCACGGACGTGGTCGCCGGGTGGTTCTTCGGCGCAGCATGGGCCTTCGGCATCAGCGCAAGCGTCGCTCGGTTCGCGGCAACGCCTGACTCGCGTGGGCGTCGCCGTGCGCGACGCCTATTTAGCTCGCGACGCGGCCTCACGGTCATGCTCGTGTCAGTTCTCGTGTTCGGCGGGTGTGCAGGCGAAAGTGCCCCCGATCGGACCGCCATCCCGCGACGACCGGCGCCGCCGAGTCGACACAGTTCGGCCAACGTTTACGCCTACGACGGCGCTGGCATGTTGACGGGGGCCGCGCGCGACGCGTTGCCTCGTGTGTACGTGCCGAACAGCGATGGCGCGTCCGTCGACGTCATCGATCCCGCAACGCTGACCGTGGTCGACCATTTTGCAGTCGGCAAAAATCCCCAGCACGTTGTGCCCGGATGGGACCTCGGTCAGCTCTACGTCACGAACGATCGCGGCAACAGCCTGACGCCAATCGACCCGACAACCGGCAAGATCGCGGGCCCCAACATTCCGGTTGCCGACCCGTACAACTTGTACTTCACGCCCGACGGCGCGAGCGCGATCGTCGTTGCCGAGGCGCAGCGGCGGCTCGACTTCCGCGATCCCCACACGTTTGCATTACAGAAGTCGCTCCCGGTCGCCTGCCGCGGCGTCGACCATGTCGACTTCTCGGCTGACGGCTCGTACCTCGTCGCCACGTGCGAGTTTTCGGGTCAGTTGGTCAAAGTCGACGTCCGCACGAAAGCGGTTGTCGGTTACCTCACCACGGGCGGCAAGCCACAGGACATCAAGCTCGAGCCGCAGGGCCACTTGTTCTACGTCGCCGACATGGACGGCGGTGGGTTGTTCGAAGTCGACGGTGACGCGTTCGTGGTAAAGGGTTTCTTGCCGACCGGCCCCGAAGCACACGGCCTGTATCCCAGTCGCGACGCGAGGGTCATGTACGTGTCGAACCGCGGAGGCCCGACGAATCGTGGCAGCGTCAGCGTGGTCGACTTCGCGACGCGCCGTGTCGCAGCCACGTGGGTGATTCCTCGCGGCGGTACCCCCGACATGGGCGGCGTGTCGGCCGACGGCGCAACGCTTTGGCTCTCGGGTCGCCGCAGCAGCGAGGTGTACGCCTTCGACACGAGCACTGGCGAACTCAAGGCGCGCATTCCGGTTGGTGCCGGGCCACACGGGCTTTGCGTGTGGCCCCAGCCGGGCCGCCACTCGCTCGGCCACACGGGCATTCTCCGATGACACGTCTCGGCCGTGTCGCGGCGGTGGTAGTGCTGGTGATGTTTGGGGCGTGCCGCTCGGCTGGCGACTCGCGTTCGGGCGCGACCACGACACGCGAAGCGCACGCAACGACGAGCGCGCCCACGCCGAAGGTTTGGACGACCGGGCCCGCTCTGCCCGTGGCGCTGAGCGAGGTCGGCGTCGCCGCAGACGGGGCCTCGATCCACGTGCTTGGTGGCTACGTTGCCGGCAGACCTCACTCGACGACGCATCTCGTTTTCGACACGGCGGCGCGGCGTTGGCGCACGGGCGCGCCGCTGCCGGTCGCCCTCGATCACATCGCCACGGCCGCGGTGGACCACGTCGTGTACGCGGCCGGCGGCTATGGCGCCAACGGGCGCCCGTCGGCGTCGCTGTACGCGTACGACACAACGAAGGACACGTGGACGACGCGCGCCGGGTTGCCTTCGGCGCGGGCAGCGGCGGTGGCCGTCGTCCTGGACGGCCGCCTGCACGTCATCGGCGGCAAAGGCCCGGGTGGCGACGTCGGCGAGCACGACGTCTACGACCCGCGGCTCAACCAATGGACGCAGGCGGCGGCGTTGCCGCTTCCGCGGGACCACGCGGCGGCGGCGGTGGTCGGCGGGCGCATCTTCGTCGCCGGGGGGCGGCCGGGCGCCATCGACTCCACCGAGGTCTACGAACCGAAGACAAACACGTGGAGCGCGGAGGCAGCGTTGCCGCTGGCGCGAAATTCGATTGCGGGAGCCGCGCTCGACGGACGCTTTCTCGTCATCGGTGGTGAGGATGCGAACGAGCGTGGCGTGTACACCCGCGTCGACGCGCTCGACCCGGAGACGCACCGTTGGTCGGAGCTACCGCCGCTGCCCGCGGGGCGCCAGGGCATCGGTGCTGCCGTCATCGCCGGGCGTGTGTACGTTCCCGGCGGAGGGCCCAGCGGTGGCGGCAGCCGGCAATCCGACGTGCTCTACGTGTTGGGCTAACCGCGTCGCTCGGAGCATGAGACCCCAGCGCGCCAGGATCGATGCGCACACGCCAATTAGTGCGACCTCTGTACACGTGACGCTGGCGCGAAGGAACAACTCGAGGCCGTCCGGATGCGCCACCGGGCGAGCCTCAAACGCCGCCGCCAACGCAGCCGTGTAGCCAAGGAGCATCGCGAATCGAACGCGGCGGGTGCTGAGTGCGGCGACGGGCAGTCCCCACATCAAGTACCACGGCAGAACGTATGCCGCTGCCACGACGTACCCGATCGCTCCCACGGCGACGGCGTCCACGGGTGAAGCCAGGTCGAGCACGGCCGTGAAGAGCGCGGCGGTTACGGCGGCGACGCTGACGAGCGCCGCCACGCTCACGTGCGCGCCGAGGAGCGGGACATGGCGCAGAAGCGCCCACATCGACGCACGCGTGTACTGGTGCGAGCCGCCGAGGAGCGGATGCAAGCTCCGCAGGCCGCCGAACGCGAGCACGCCAATGGCGGCGGGAGCGAAGGACGCGAACGCCGTCAGCAACGCGGCGCGCCGGCCGTGGTGCCGCGCCACCCATGCGGTGAGCGCGGCCGCCGGCAGGACAACAACGAGCTTGATGCCGACCGCGACGCCGAACGCGAGCGCGCCGATTGCGAGTCGTCGCCGGTCGACGGCGATGGCGCCGACGACCAACAGGACTGCGATCAAGGGATCGACGTGTCCTCCGTTGACGACCGTGACGAGCAGTAACGGATTAAGCGCGATCGCGACGACCGTCCACCTCGGAGCGCCGGCGCGAGCGATGACCGCACAGCACAAAGCGAAGGCACCTGCCGACAACGCTTGGAAGGCGAGTCGCGTCGCGACGACCGACGTGCGGGTGACGCCGACGATCGCGCTGCACAAGAGTGTGAATCCCGGGCCGTACATGGACGCGGTGTGGCGCCAACCCCGCGCGACGTGTCGCGCTATCGGGTCACGCGGAAAGGCCGCTGGCAGCGTCGCGTAGGGGTTGCGGTGGTAGCGGACGAGGATGCGACCGTAGGTTGCGTACGACCACAGGTCGTGTGACCCGTACGGTGGTCGGGCTACGGCGACAATCGTCACCAGCCCGCTCGTGAGGAGCACCGTTGCCACGCCCAACGTCGGGCGCCTTCGTTCGCGCAACACGAGCGCGCCGAACAACGCGAACGCCACGATTAGGAGCGATGCCCGGACTTCGGGCGCGCTCGGCGGTGCGAGCAAAGTCGCGACCGTCGCGAGCGACGTCCCGAGCAGAAGGGCGCGTCCAACCCGCATGCGCGCAGGGTAGGAACGCGCTGGTTTACGCCGAGTAAACGCCCCTACGTCGTCTTCGAAGGCAGCCCGTTGCGGATGTTGTAAACCGCGACGACGTCGGACACGGTGATGAGTCCGTCGCCCAGGTTGCCGGTGTACGCGCCCTTGACGACGGCCTCGACGGCGACGGGCACTTCGTCGTCCTCGACGATGATCGTCACCTGCAGCTTGTGCGTGACGGCCAACTCGTAGGTCTGGCCGCGCCACTCGCCGACCTTCTCGGGCGACTGACCGTGGCCACGGACGTCGGCGATCGTGAACCCGGCGAGGCCGGCGTCCTTCAACTCCTCCGCGACGTTGTCGAACCGGTCGGGACGGATGACAGCTTCGATGCGCTTCATTAGCCGGCCACCTCTTCTCGCAGAGCCTTCGCCGATGTTGCCACCGACGCGTTACCGATCGGAGCGAACACGGGACCTTGCGCCTCGAGGAAGTCGGGGTACGCCAGCGCACCCATCTCCGGCAGGTCGAGGCCCGCGATCTCGTGCTCTTCCTTCGAACGCATGCCGACAGTGTTCTTGAGGATCGTGAAGAAGACGACAGACGCAACCGAGCACCACACGATCAACGTGATCATGTTCACGAGTTGGGCGCCGAGCTGGCCGGCGTCGCCGTAGAACAGACCCTTCACGAAACCGTCGACGCCGTTGAGGCCGTTGCCGTACGTGCCGTCAGCGAACAGGCCGACCGCCAGCAGGCCCCACAGCCCGTTGGCGCCGTGTACGGCGACGGCGCCGACCGGGTCGTCGATCTTGAGCACGCGCTCGACGAACACCACGACACCGACGACGAGCAGGCCGGCGACTGCGCCGATCACGCACGCGGCCCACGGCGCCACGAACGCGCACGGCGCGGTGATGGCGACGAGGCCGGCGAGCAATCCGTTGGCGGTCATCGACGGATCGGGCTTGCCGAACACGCGCCACATCACGAACATGCACGCGAGGCAACCCGTCGCCGACGCCAGGATCGTGTTGACGATCACGACGGTGAAGCGCAGGTCGCTGCCGGCGAAGGTCGACGCGCCGTTGAAGCCCATCCAGCCGACGAGCAGCACGAACGTGCCGAGCATCGCCATCGGGATGTGATGGCCCGGGATGGCGCGCGGCTTGCCGTCCCTGTCGAACTTGCCGATGCGCGGCCCGAGGATCTTGGCGCCCCAGAACGCCGCGACGCCTCCCATGGCGTGCACGACGCCCGAGCCCGCGAAGTCGACGGCGCCGTGGCCCAGCTTCGGACCGAGCACGCCGAGCTGCGACAGCCAACCGCCACCCCACACCCAGTTGCCGTAGACCGGATAGAGAATCATGGAGGCGAACAGGCCCCACACGCAGAAGCTCGAGAACTTCCAGCGTTCGGCCATCGCTCCCGTGGGAATCGTGGCCGTGGCGTCCATGAACACGAGTTGGAAGAAGAAGAAGCCGAGGACCGACACGTCGTAGGCGTTACCGCCGAGGAAGAACCCGGAGTGGGCCAGGAGGTTCCAGTGCCCGACGTGCCACGACGTGCCGAGGGCGTGCAGTCCAATCACCGATTGCGCCGTCGACCCGAACATGAAGGCGTAGCCGCAGATGTACCAACCCATCACGCCGAGAGCGAAGATGACGAGGTTCATCATCATCGTGTGCGACGCGTTCTTCGCCTGGGTGAAGCCGGTCTCTACGAGCGCGAACCCTGCTTGCATGAACAGCACGAGCACGCCGCCGACCATCAGCCACACCATGTTGATCGCCAGCGTGTTCTTGCTCGTCTGCGTGGCGACGTCGCGAGCGTTGGCGACGTGCGGCAGACCCGAGGTGCCGTTCGTGTCGACGTGCGAGATGCCCGACATATCAGCGCCGACGTTCGCGCCGGTCCTGTCGCCGCCCGTCGCGTGCGCGGTGCCCGTCATCGCTCCGAGCGCCAGCAGCACGATCGCGACAACACCGAATAAGCGTTTACGCCACATGAGATGCCCTCCCGTTCTTGACGGGCAGTGTTACATCGCGTTTAGGAACGCGTCAGGGTCCGGAAGGCGTTGTTCACGTACTTGAAACATCGCGATACCTAGGTATCCTAGGTATTTATGAAAGGTCATCTTGATCTGCTGTTGCTGAGCGTGCTCCGTGACGGCCCAGCGCACGGCTACGCCGTGATCGCGCGGGTGGCGGAGCGCAGCGACGGCCACTTCGACTTTGCCGAAGGCACGGTCTATCCGGCGTTGCACAAGCTCGAGTCCGAGGGCTTGGTCGTCAGTGACTGGTCGACCGAGGGCGGCCGCAAGCGGCGCGTGTATGCGCTCAGCGCCGCGGGGGGAGAGGCGCTGGCAGAACTAAAGGCGGAATGGACGCGGTTTGCCCGCGGGATGCAGGCGGTGTTGGCGTCATGACATACGACGATGACGATCCGATCGAGGCGTACCTCGACGAACTGTTGGTGCACCTGCGCGGGTCGCCGCGCCACGTCCGGCGCGTGCTGACAGAGACCGAGGCGCACCTGCGCGACGCGCTCGAAGCCGGCGTCGGCGCTCCTGAGGCACTGGCACGGTTCGGCGACGCGCACACGGTCGCCGCCGCCGCCAATCGCCAAGCAAACGTGCCGTTGCCGATCCTCGTGCGCCAGTTGCTGCTCGCCGCGGCGGTGCTGGCGGCCGTCGGTCTCGGCGCTATCGGTGTGAGCGGTTTCATGAGCGCGGGGATGGACGCGGCCTTCGGCCCGCGCTTCGTCGCGGGTGACCTCCCGGACATCACGTACACACCGGCGCGTTGTTCCGAGTTCCGAGTACTGGCGCCGCATGCGGCGAACTGCGCGGCGGCAGCGGCGCGTCACCACGCCGACGAGGTGGAGACGTTCCGCATCACCGCCGGCGCGGTTGGCATCGCCATATTCGGGGCGTGGCTCGCACTGCGACGACGGTGGCGCGCCACTCCGGCGACGGGTGCGTTGCCGAAAAGTCTCGTGCCGGCGGTGTCGGCAGCGGTGTCGGTGCTGCCACGCTCGCGATCGGCGCTCAGGCGATGCAGTCGATTGGATGGAGATCGACCTCCGGGCTCGGCCAGTGGCTCAGCGCCGCGATCGTCTCTGCAGTGCTGACAGCCGGGTTCGCCGTCGCCACGGTCCGGACGTTGCGTCGACCGAACGCCGTGTGAGCCGTCAGCCCTGGCGGGCCACCTCGTCGACGCGGCTGCGGTCGGCCGCGACCTCGCGCCAGGTGGGCACGCCGAGGTTGATGAGCACGAGCTGGTCGCGGGTGCGGGCGACGATCGCCTCGGCCTCTGCTCCCTCCGCGTCGAGCAGCTCGGCCGCCATGTGGATCATCGTTTCGGCGATGGTCGAGGCGAGCATGCGGCGGTCCTCGACCGGCCAGTCGCGCACGAACGGGAACTGCGCCAGATCCACGGCGAGCTCCTCGGCGAAGAGTTGCAGCTCGCGGCGAATCGCCCGGCGGATCTTCTTGACTCCGCCGTAGCGCTCGCGCGCGATGAAGCGGAAGTGCAGCTTGTTGCGCTCGGTCGCCGCCACGACGGTGTCGACCGACGCGTCGATGGCGTTGGTGATCAAGTTCGGATTGCTGCGCGCGCCGCGCACCATCTCGTGCAACGACTCGAACGACTCGTCGACCAGCGCCAGGCCGAGCTCCTCCATGTCGTCGAAGTGGCGGTAGAAGGCAGTGGGCGAGATGCCGGCTTCCTTCGTCACCTCACGCAGGCTGATCGAATCGAAGCTGTTGCGGCTGAGCAGCTTGAGCGCGGCGCGCAATAGCGCTTGGCGGGTCAGGACCTTGGCCTCCTCACGCGAACGAGAGGAGTACGTGCGGTTGGTCACGAGTGAAGTATGCCACATTCAGTTGACAAGTGTGTACCAATATGGTTGAGTGGACACATGTTCACCGAATCACTCGTGCGCCGGACGCTGCGTGGCCTCGTCCACGGCCGCGTCGTGGCGGTCGACCGGTCGGCCACCGGCAGCGTTGCCCTCACGATCGAGGCGAATGCCAACTGGACGTCGTTCCGTGCCGGTCAGTACACCCAGCTGTCGGTCGAGATCGACGGCGTCCGCCAAACCCGCTGCTATTCGATGTGTTCCGTGGCCGACGGCGGCCGCCGCTTCCAGCTCGGCATCAAGGCCCACCCCCAGGGCCTCGTGAGTCAGTGGCTCGTCGCCAACGCTGAGCCCGGGCTCATGGTCGCCCTCACGCCGCCCGCCGGTGAGTTCGTGCTCCCGGACACGCGGCCCGAGCGCATCCTCCTCGTGAGCGGTGGCAGTGGGATTACACCTGTGCTCTCAATGCTGCGCACACTGTGCGCCGAGGGCCACGCGGGTCCCGTCACCTTCCTGCACTACAACCAGTCGCCCGAAGCCGTGCTGTTCGGCGCCGAGATCGAAGCGCTGGCCGCCGCGCACCCCAACGTGCGCGTGGTCAACCACTACGGCGCGCTCCTGACGGAGGATCACCTCGACGCCGCGGAGCCGCAGTGGCGCGACGCCGATGCGTTCGTCTGCGGACCCCCGCCGATGATGGATGCGGTGCGCGCGCTCTACGACGCAGTTGGCGCGCCCCACCGTTTCCACAACGAAGCGTTCACGCTCGCGGCGTTCGTCGGCGAGGCCGGCGACGTCGGCGGCGCGCTGCGCTTCGGTGCGAGTGGGATCGACGTCGCGTCCGACGGGCGCACCGTGCTCGAGCAAGCGGAGGCCGCCGGCCTCACCCCGCAGAACGGATGCCGCATGGGCATCTGCCATACGTGCCCGCGCCGGTTGGCGGCGGGCACCGTCCGCAACGCCGTCACCGGCGAACTCACGAGCGATCGCGACGTCGACGTCCGCATCTGCGTGAGCGTCCCCGTCGGCGACGTCGAGATCGACCTCTAAGGAGTCATTGCAAATGGTTGCTGTTCTTCAACCCCAACTCTCGAGCCGTGCGACCGCCGCGTCGTTCGGCCTCACCGACGACGACCTCGCAGCGTTCGGCGCCGAGCTCGACGCCATCCGCGACGACGTGGTCGCCACCCGCGGTCAAGCCGACGTCGACTACATGCGCCGCGTGATCAAGGTGCAGCGCCGCCTCGCCATGAGTGGGCGAGCGAGCCTCTATCTCGTGGCGCTGCCCGGCCTCGGTCCGATCGCGTGGCTCTACGGCGCTGGGGCGCTCGGCATCGCCAAGATCCTCGACAACATGGAGATCGGGCACAACGTCATGCACGGCCAGTACGACTGGACGCGCGACCCCGCGCTGGCGAGCGCGACGTTCGACTGGGACACGGTGTGCCCAGGCGATCAGTGGAAGCACTCGCACAACTACCTGCACCACACGTTCACCAACATCGTGGGCAAGGACCGCGACGTCGGCTACGGCGTCCTGCGCATGAGCGAGTCGAAGAAGTGGTCGGCGTTCGATCTCACGAACCCGCTCAAGGCGACGGCGCTGATGCTGGCGTTCGATCACGGCGTGATGCTGCACGACGTCGAAGTCGAGAACTTGGTGACCGGCAAGAAGACGTGGAAGTCGCAGTGGCCGATCTTGCGCGACGGTCTGAAGAAGTCGGCCAAGCTCGACGGCTTGGACTACGTGGTGTTCCCGCTGCTGACGGGTCCGCTGTTCCTCTCGACGTTGGCGGCCAACGCGGTCGCCAACCTGATGCGCAACCTGTGGTCGTTCTCGATCATCTTCTGCGGTCACTTCCCCGAGGGCACGCACGAGTTCACGGTCGAGGAGTGCGACGGCGAGGAGCGCGGCCACTGGTACTTCCGCCAGCTGCTCGGCTCCGCCAACATCCGCGGCAACAAGCTGTTCCACATCCTGTCGGGCAACCTCAGCCACCAGATCGAGCATCACCTGTTCCCCGACCTCCCGGCCAACCGCTACCAGGAGATCGCGCCGCGCGTCGAAGCGGTGTGCGCGCGCTACGGCCTGCCCTACAACTCGCGCGGGTTCTTCGGTCAGCTCACCTCGACGTGGCGCAAGATCTGGCGGATGGCCCTTCCTTCGGTCACGGCGTAGCGGCAGGGAAGTCGACCTCGAAGCGCGCGCCGTGCCCGCGCGGCGCGTCGCTCACGCGGATGGTGCCGCCCGACATCTCGCACAGCTGGCGGGCGATGGACAGTCCCACTCCGAGACCGCGGTAGCTCTCGCGCGCGCGGTCGCCGCGCCAGTACGCATCGAACACGGCGCCGCGTTCGCATTCGGGCACGCCCGGCCCCGCATCGGTCACGACGATCAGCGCTCGCCCGTCGGGGCACTGCCGGGTTTCGACCTCGATCACCGACGCGTCGGGTGAATAGTGCGCCGCGTTGGTGAGCAGGCTGACGAGGATGCGCGTCACGGCGTAGGGATCGGCGAACGCGTACGCCGCCTCACCGTGTATGTCGAAGCTGTGCGGGCTGAGCGTCAGCGCCACGTTGTCGACGACCTCATGGGCCAGCGCTCGCAGGCTGATCCGCTGCGGTTCGAGCGCCTCGAGGCGAGCGTGCACGGCGGCGTCGAGCATGTTGTCGACGAGCGACTCGAGTTGCTGCGCGTTCCGCAACAGGCGGGTGATGATCTCTTGCCGGATCAGCTCGTCGTCGGTGTCGTTGAGCGTGACCAGCAGATCGGCGAAGCCGCGGATCGCGGTCAGCGGTGTCCGCAGTTCGTGCGCCAGCGCCGACAGGAGCGTCTCGTCGGAGGAGCGAAGTTCGTCGGCTGTGGTCATCACGCCTGCCGGAGCATCCCGCCGAACCGCGACCGGATCCGGCGCGGCGGCGCGAATCCCAGCAACAGCAGCGGACCGACGGCGAGTGCGACGTACTCGAGCACGTTCAGCACGTTCTTGATCAGCTGCGCCGTCGGGTCGCCGTAGAGCAGCCGCGGCAGCAATCCGATGACGACGAAGAACAGCAGGAACCCCGCGCCGATCGTGAGCATGCGGAACCGGGCCAGGGCGTGTGTGCGCAGCCCGTAGGTGAGGAACGCAAACGCGAGAATGCCGAAGGCGACGGCGAGATAGATCAGTACGTAGCCGATGTAGACCTTGAAGCTGATCGGGTTGTGCACGCCGGCCACCGGCACGATGCCCTTCTTCGGGTCAAAGCGAATGTCGGGTCGTTCGATGACCGCGAACACGACGTTCACCGCGAGCGCGATCGGCGACAGGAGGTGCGCCCAGCGCGGGTACGTGATGAAGTCGCCGAGAAGTTGCAGGAACTCGAAGACGGCCACGAACAGCAAGATGCTCGTGAGCGCCGTCAGCGCGTGCGGGGGCGTCTCGAGCTTCGTCGAGTCCCACACGGTGCCGGAGACGGCAGAAAGCAACGACTGGGCCGCGAACAGGACCCCGGCGGCCGCGAGGTGCGCCGATCGTCGGTCGCGTTCTTTGCGCCACGCCAACGTCACGCGTACGCCCAGTGCTGCGAACACGATCGCTTGGATGTAGGACGTCGTGAGCTGTGTATTCCTCATGAGCCGAAGAACCTTTCGAACTCGTCGGCGCTGTCGCGCGCGACGGGGGAGTGGTGGAACAGGTGGCGCAACCAGTCGCGGAAGACGTCGACGAAACGGCGGTGAGCGACGGCTTTCATCGGCTACTTCCCGAAGAAGTCGGCAAACTTTTGGGCGGTGGGAACGGGCGTGCCCGACAGCACACCCGTCACGCCTTCGAACGCGCCCTTGACGCGTGCCCCGGTGTGGTTGATCTCGAACTCGACGAGGTTGTGGCGATGGTCGCTGTCGCGCATCTTCACCACGACCAGGGCGCGGTGAATCTGCGACGCGAACTCGGCGTAGCGCAACAAGATGATGTTGTCGGCGACGAATGACAACCCGCTCGCCAGCTCGAACGCCGCGCCGAAGAAGGCCGCGGTTTCGCTGGTGAGGAACACCGTGCAACCCAGCGAGCGGAGTGAACTGACCAGCGCCCACAGCAGATCCGGAAAGCGCGCGCGGTCCGTCGCGTGCGCGAGCTCGGCGATGCTGTCGATCACAACGCGCTGCGCGCCGATCTCACGCGCCGCGGCGTGCAGCTGCGCGGCGACGATGTCGACGCCGAGCTCCACCGGCTCGACGTGGATGATCTTGAGCTTGCCGGCGTTCGGCGCCTTGTCCAGACCCCACCCGAAGCTCGCCGCCTTCGCCCGCAGCTGTGCCTCGCCTTCCTGGAACGACGCGTACACGCAGCCTTCGCCGCGGGACAACCCCTCGTCGAGGAACTGGAGGCTGAGCACCGACTTCCCCGCGCCCGACGGGCCGGCGACGATGGTGGCCGTCCCTTCCGGGAGCCCGCCGCCCATCATCTCGTCGAGACCGAACACGCCGCTCGACAGGCGGCGTCCTCGACCGAGCACGCGCGCGCACGGCGTCGACTCGGGGCGCGGATACAGCGCGATCCCGTCGTCTCCAACGGTGAAGACGTGCTTGCCTCCGAGGTACGACGAGCCGCGCAGCTTGGCGACGTGGAGCCACCGCCGATCGGTAAGCCCCTCCGACTCGTTCGCCAGTTCGATGATGACGTCCGCGACGGAGAACTCTGCCGCCGACCGCATGTCTTCGGGTCCGTACTCGCCGACGAGGATCAGCAACGCGTCGGACAGCGCGACGCGGCTCGACAACTCGTAGAGCGCGTTGCGGAAGCCGCCTTCGTCGGCTTCGTGGATCGCCTTGCTCGAGTCGATCACGATGACCGACGGGCGCCGCTCGAACGCTTGCCGCACGACTTCGGCCGAGACGTTGGCGATCGACGGCGCGTCGCCGTCGTCGGCGAGCGCGCCGAGGTGCTGGAATTCAACCGAGTCGCCGAGCAATGCGCGGTCGAAGAACGAAAACCCGGAGAGGTGGTCGACGAGTTTCGAGTGCGGCTCCGACAGCGTCGTGAAGTAGATGGCGCTTCCGCCGGCGCGGGCGTTGGCGAAACAGATCTGCTGCGCCAGGATCGTCTTGCACGTTCCCGGTCCGCCGGCGATCACGACGCACGACGCCTCGGGAATCCCACCGCCGACGACGAGGTCGAGCGCGTCGATCCCGGTGAGGCGGCGCTTCACGACGCCTCCCCGCGCAACAACTCGTCGACGACGGCTATCAGCTCGCTCGGCAGGAACGGTTTGCGCATCACGCGGTCGAACTGGCCTTCCGGCGCCTTCTCGGGGCACGCCGTCAACAGGACCGCCTTGATGTCTGCGGTATCCGACGCGTCGCGCAACGATCCGACGAGTTCACCGCCGTCCATGACCGGCATCATCAAGTCGGTGATGACGAGCGCGGGTTGCTCGTTGCGAATCAGGTCGAGCGCGCTGGCTCCGTGCACGGCTTCGACGACGCGGTATCCCTGCTTCTCGAGCACGAAGCGCATCAAGAAGCGGATGTCGCGTTCGTCGTCGACGATGAGGATCGTTCCGTTCTTCGTGACGTTGTCGAGCGGCACGGCAACGTGCGGCGCCTCGATCGCACCACGCGACCGGGCGTCGCTCACGGGATGGTCGCCGCGGACTCTGCGCATCGGGCGATCGGGAGGTGGCCACGCCACCGCGCTTCGGTGGCGAGCGTTGATCCGGCATTGATGTCGAGCGGCCGTGACGTGGGACAACGCGTGACTACCGAGCCTGCACCGAGTCAACTGACCACACGCTCCAAGTGAACCGATGTTGAGAGGTCACCGCTATGGCCCAAAAGGCCTCGCTTGCGGCTCCGCGCGGCCTACGCCGATCGGCGGTCAGTCCACGAAAGCAGATCACCCGGTTGGCATTCGAGGGCGTCGCACAGCGCCGCCAGCGTCGAGAACCGCACGGCCTTGGCGCGGCCGTTTTTGAGGATCGAGAGGTTCACGACGGTGACGTCAACGAGATCGGCGAGTTGCGTGAGCGTCAGTCCTTTGCGTTCGAGCAGCTCGTCGAGGTGCACGCCGATACCGGACTCCGACTGCGTCCCCACGTCAGACGGTGCCCTCGAGGTCGGCGCGCATGCGCACGCCCGACGCGAACACCTCGGCGAGGACGAACAACGCGAGGCCGCCGAGGAACGCGTTGCCGGGGAGCGACACGTGCGTGCCGCCGCTGTGCAGCCCGGCACTGTCGGCGAGTTGCGACGCGAACATCGACGTCAACACACCGGCCACCGGAATGCCGATCAACACCAACAGCGCCAACTCGCGCAGGCGGCGGACGTTGGGCTCGACGAAGGGGTCGCCGTCGCGCACCGACCGCAGCAGGCCGCGGAGGAGCCACAGGACGGCGCCGACGAGCACGACGGCGACGAGGTCTCGCGCCGACGCCCACCGTTGCTGTTGCTTCGTGGCGTGCCTGACGCGCACGAGGACCTTGACGTCACTCGCCGCGACCGTGGACTTCGGCAATCGCGAAACCCGCGACGCCGGGACGGTCGTGTGCACCGCGACCTCGTGACCGTTGGGACCGAACCCGCCGACCATGCCGACGAGCAGGACCGCGCCGAAGATCACGGCGGCGATCAGGAGCAAGGTGGCGAGGCCAGCGAGGAAGCGGGTCGAACGCGTAGGTGCGGGTGAGTTCGTCATATCGATAAACGATGCAACGAAAATCGATATGTGTCAAGCGCCAGCGGCGATGCGCGGCGGAGGTCTAGTCTTCCCACTGGCTGGGATTCGAGACGACTGGGGAGTCGATTACATGTCCAAAAGCACGTCGCGTTTGAAGCTGAGCGCGGAACGGCTGGCTGAGCTGACGAGCGGCGAGCTCGACAGCGTCATCGCCGGCGCGAACATCCAGACGCCGTTGTGCCTCACCGGCACCGAGACGTACCGTTGCCCGACGTTGCCGGTCAACCACTGCTTCATCCTCGTGACGGCCGACCAGGCCTGTCTCGCGACGACGCGCTGCGTCGACTGAGGCGGGACGATCCGATGAAGAAACTGCGCCTCAATCGCGAGACCCTCGCCGAGCTCACAGGTGACGAGCTCGCCGGCATCGCCGCCGGCATGCAGCAGCCGACCCCGCCGACGCCGGTGGTGCACACGCTGCCGATCGACCGCTGCATCACCGTTGCCGTCGCGGCGACGATCACCGCATGCGTTGCCAAGACCCTCAACTGCAGCTTGCTGCCGACGTGCTACTGCACGCCGATGCCGTAGATGGCGAAGAAGCTCAACCTGCGTCGCGAGACGTTGACGGAACTGTCGGCCGACGAACTCGCCACCGTCGCTGGTGGCGTCATCCTCACGCCGGTGATCAACACGATGCCGCTCGACCAGTGCATCAAGGTCGCTTCGGTTGGCGCCGTCGAGCGCGCGTTGTCGATCAAGTGCGACCCGAGCTACCAACCGTCGTGCCTGTGCACGCCGCCCGCTTAAGACCGACTCGCTAACCGCCGGTACCACCGGTCCAACAAGTCGTAGAGCACGAGTTCCTGCACGCGCGCCGCGCCGCGCAGCATGCGGTTGGCGTGCATGTGCGTGTACGAACCGGCGATGCGTTCTACCGATTCGCTGAGTAGTCCGCGCGCTTCGGCGTCGCGGAGCGCGGCGACCGCGGGCGCGACTGCCGCGCTGCGCGTCGCGAACACTGCGTGCGCCGGGCCCGCTTGCGCTTCGAGCAACGCAGCCAGCGTGCGGCCGTCCTTGCGGTGCACGGCGCCGGCGTGCACGGTCCACGACGCGCCGATGTCGGAGGCGAGGCCGTCGCGCCACTGCCGCACGAGACGCTGACGGTCGGCCACTTCGATCGCGAGGTCGGCGAGCAGGCGGTCGAGCCCGAGCGCGGTGTACAGCCAGCGTTGGCGCAACCCGTCGTCGCCGGGGGTGAGGCCGACGATGGCGAGGGCGGCGTCGCTGTCCGCCGCGCTGATCGTTTCGAAGACCTCGATACCCGCCGGCCCGCCGTAGCGCTCGACTTCGCGCCGGTACGTGTCGGCGACGATCGAGTGCAGTCGGCCGTCGGCGAGCAGCGGTGCGGCCGACGCGTGCAACGCCGGCAGCACTTCGCTGGTGAGCCGCTCGGGCTCGCCGTGAAAGCGCAGCCGGATGTGCCAATCGGGGTCCCCGTAGCGCAGGAAGAACCAGCGGTCGGCGGCGCCCTCGACGGTGGCGGCGACGCACGGGGCCACGACCTCGCGCAGCACGGCGTCAACGGTGGCGGCGCCGCAGTAGAGCTTGAGCGACAGCCACTCTTCGCCCGGCACGAAGACACGCCGCACCTTCGGCGCGTTGGCGCGCGCGGGCAGTGCCGCCGGCGGCAGCGGAGTCGTGCGCACCATCGGGACGATCACTTCGGCGGCGTGCGCGCCGTCGACCGACGTTGCCGCGCCGTCGAGACCGACGACTTCGACGAGCGTGAGCTCGGGCGCGCGCTTGGCTTCGAACGCCACGAGTTCGGCGCCGGTAACGGCGTCGAGGTCGACGACGATCTCGTGATCGGCCTCTGCCAGCGCGACCCAGCGCGGGATCCCATGGCGCTGCGCGAGGGCGCGGGTGGCCGCGAGGCGCGCCGCGGGGTCTACAGCGTCGCGCAACTCCTTGAGGTCGTCGCCGCGGACACGCCAGCGCGCGCGGGCGAGCACCGCGCGCGTACCGACCGTCACGCGCGGCAGGAACGGGAGCGCGTCGAGGTGACCCCAGCGCCAACTCATCGCTTCGGCGCGCCCGTCGCCCTGGAGGGCGCCGAGGAAGCGGTACAGCGCGATGCGAGAGCTGCGGAGGTTGTGCGCCGTCGTGTTGCGCGGGATCAGTTCGCACCCGAGCGTGGCCGAACGTAGGCGGATGCGATCCCCGTCGAGCGAGACAAGGAGGTCGGTCGCCGGCAGCACGCGCTCGCGCAGCGCGCCGGAACGCCCGAGGTACTCGACCTCGTAGTCGCGCAGGACTGGCCGGCACAACACGTTGCCGATCCGGCCCTCGGGCAGATGCACGATCTCGAAGAAGTGCGCGTCCGCAGCCAGCGCTTCCTCCTCGGCGACGTGCCTCCGGACGAGCGCGTCGAGATCGGGATCGGCGTGGCAGAACCGCCCGAGCATGCGCGCCCCGGGGGGTCCGGATGCGTGGAACACGTAGACAGTTCCGTCCCCGTCGAGCAGCGACGCGTGTACGGCGAACGCATCGGGCAACGGCGGCGCGTCGCGGCGCGCCAGTCGTTCGAGCGCGGCGTCGTCGAGGTGGAGCACGGCGTCGCCGTTGCGGGCGCACGCCACCACCATCTCCATCAGCGCGAGATCAGATGCGCTGACGCGCATGCCGCCGTCGCCGCCGCCTTGGATAACGGGACCCGGCAGCAGCGGTTGGCCGTCGGCCGACGACCCGGTCGACCCGAGACCCACACCGACTTCTTCGTCGAGCGCTTCGAGCAACGGGACTTCCGCACCTTCGTAGCGCGCCGCGAACGCGGACTTGAAGCGCGCCAACTCGCTGTCGCCCGAGGCTGGCGGGTGGAGGCGGTGCAAGGCGCGGACCGCGACGCGAAGTTCCTCGAGCAGCGATGCGCCGACGTGCACGTCGCTGCCCCCGAGTACGAGGTCGGCCTGGAACAGGCGCGCCATGTCGACCCTCGTGCCCGCGCCTTCGAGGCTCGACGCGATGGCACGGAACTCTGCGGGCGCGTCACCCACTCCCGCTGCGTCGAGACGGTCGAGCGCGTCCTGCGCGCCGTCGAGCAGCTCGCCGACGTGTTTGGTCGCCGGGTCGCTGCGCAGCGCTGCGGCCAGCGCGCGCGTCGGCTCGTCACCGGTGACGGCAGGCCCGAGCTCCGACACCAGCACTTGACTGGCGACGAGCTCGCCGACGTACTCCGTTGCCTCCTCGACGGTGATCTCGTCGTCGACCAGCGCCGCCGCGAGTTCCGCAAGCGTGGCGCCGTCGCGCGCTCGCGCCAGGGTGGCAGCGAGGTATTCGTCATCCTCGATGGCGACGCGGCGGTAGCGCAGCGCGTTCCCGTCGTAGCGACCTTCGGCGAGCCGCAGGCGTCCGCCGGCGGTGTACAGGCTGGTGTTGGGTACGAAGCGGAGCGCGCCGCGCGTCGATTCGTTTTGCTCGAGGTCGGTGACCAGACGGGCGAGATAGTCGAAGTCGAGCCGCGTGTGCCGGCGCAGTTGCGCGCGGCCGCCGAGAGTCAGCCGCGTCTCGCCGTCGCCCACCGTGCCGGCGACGCAGCCGGCGAAGAGCCCGAACGGCGTAGACCTCGCCGCCATGCGCGTGACGTACGACAACACCGAGCGCGTCGTGCGTTCGTCGTCTTTGCCCGCCAGCCACGCGTCCAACCGGTCGTCGAGACTGGGCGACGCCAGGAACAACGCTTCGCGAACGACGGGATCCGACACGAGCGCGCGCAGGCGCCCGTCGACGATCACGAGGTCGGCCGCGGCGTCGCCGGTGAGTCCATCGCTGAGCTGCGCCACAATGCGGAGCGGCAGCACCGGGGCGCGCACGACGCAGCCGCCCGAGGCGCGGAACTCGTCGTTGGCTTCGGTCATGCCGCGGGTAGCTGTGGCATCAAAAAGCGGTCCCACGGCGACGGACCACCCGCCGCCGCGCTCACGAGTGCGAGTGCCATCCCGCCCGCGCCTTCGAGCAAGCCTGTCGCCGCGGTGTCGTGCAGCGCGCCGTCGACCGACGGCGTGCGCGCCACGAAACCCGCGATCCCTTCCGACAGTGCGCGGCGCATCGCCAGGCCCCTGTCGATCCACGCGCCGGCGGCCGCGAGCACTTCGTTGTCGCCGAACGCCTCGCCCACGCGCCGCAACACGTGGGCGATGCCGAAGGCGCCGTGGCATACGCCGGCGTCGACGGCTCCCGCGGCGGCGGGATCACGCCGCGACGCCGCGACGGCCGTGGCGCGCGCCTCGGTGAGCAACTCGTCGTCGCGCAACGCGTCGCCGGCGACGCACAAGGCCCAAGCGACCCCAGCGTCGCCGTAACACCACGCCAGCCGGGCGCCGCCCACGCTCGCGCCGGGAACCACCAGCGACGGGTAGCGGCTGGCCTCCGACGCGCGCCCGCGCCACGACACGAGATAGCGCGCGGCGTCGCGGGCCAACGCGTCGGCGCCGTCGACGCCGAGCGCGGCGGCCACGCCGAGCAGCGCCACGGCACCCGCCTGGCCGTGCGCCGCGCCGAGATCCACGTAACCGTTCGGGAACGCGGCGGCGCGGTCGGGCAACACCGTCATCGGATCGGTCCACCAGTACGCGCCGTCCGGCGACGTGTGTGCGGTCTCCCCGAGGCAACCGACGATCGCGGCGAGATTGGAGCGTGCCGCGTCCGACGGCCACAACTCGAGCGCGTGGATGCCGATGCCGACGAGCCCGCGCGTGAGGTCGTGCACGCCCGGCCATGGCCGCGCTGCGAGGACTTTCTCGGCGAGGAGCGCGTCGTCGCGCTCGGCGTCCGCGTCGAACTCGTCGCGCAACCGCTCGATTCGGGCCAGCGCCCAGCCGACGCCGAGGACGCCGCCGTAAAGGTCGCCCGTCAACGGAAGATCCGCCGCGCCGTCAAGCGCCTCGTCGAGTGCGGTGTCGGCGGCGTCGGCGACCGCAGCATCGCCAGTGGCCGCGGCGTAGTGGGCGAACACGACCGCATCACCGGCGCGGCCGCTGGCGAGCGACGGCGCGAGCGACGCGGTGCCGTCGCGCATCGCCGCGACGATGTCGGCCGCCGCGCCGAGCACGGCGTCGTTGCTTGCCACGGGCTCACTCTGCCATTTACCCGCTGCTACCGTTCGCGGCTGCTGGGTAGCTGAGGGAGGAAACGATGGCTGGCAAGAAGAAGCTCGCGCTCAAGGTCGAGAAGTTGGCGGAAATGACCAACGACGAGTTGGCGCGCGTCGAGGGTGGCGCCGCACTCACGGGCACCGAGACCTACACCTGCCCCACGCTGCCGGTGAACAACTGCGTGCACACGCTGCGGTGCACGCCGTACATCACGCCGCCGACGATCTAACTCAGCTCTGCCCGGCGACGAGCGCGGCGTACAGGCCGCGCTTGCGCGCCAACAGCGCGCGGTGCGTGCCTTGCTGCACGACCTTGCCGCGATCCATCACGAGGATCTTGTCCGCCCGCGCCACTGTGCTGAGGCGATGTGCGATCACGATGCGTGTGCAGCCGAGGGCGTCGATGGCGCGGTGGACGGCCGCCTCCGTCACGACGTCGAGGTGGCTCGTGGCCTCGTCGAGCAGCAAGATGCGCGGGCGGCTGCACAGCGCGCGGGCGATGGCGATGCGCTGGCGCTGTCCGCCGGAAAGCGAGCCGCCGCCTTCGCCGGCGATCGTGTCGAACTGCATCGGCATCGCCACGATGTCTTGCGCGATCTGCGCGCATTCCGCCGCTTCCACGACCTCTTCGAGCGTTGCGTCGGGGCGCCCGAAGGCGATGTTCTCGCGCAGCGTCGTGGCGAACAGGTACGGATCTTGCGTGACGACGCCGAGCTGGCGGCGCACGCTGTGCACGTCGAGCGCGCTCAACGGTTCGTCGTCGAGGTACACCTCGCCCCGCGCCGGTGGGTAGAGGCCGACGAGGACGTGGGCGAGTGTCGTCTTGCCCGAACCGCTGGGCCCGACGATGGCGAGCATCTTGCCGGGGCGTACGTCGACGCTGACGTCCTCGACGACGAACGGCGCGGCGCGCGAGTACTGGAACGACACCGCCTCGGCGCGTAGGGCGCCGCGCAACTCTGGCGCCTCTTTGACGACGGCGCCCGCTTGCTCCGGGAGCGCTTCGAACACGTCGTCGAGGCGCTCGATGTAGCTGCGGATGACGAGCAGTGACGAGCCCATGCCGACGAGGCTCGTGAGGGGGGTGAGGAAGCCGACCGCCAGCGCGTTGGCGGCCAGCGCGGCGCCGAGGCGCAGGTGACCGTCGAGTACCTGCAACACCGAGAACGTCAGCAGCACCAGTGGGCCCGCCAGGGCGACGGTCGTGTTCGCCGAATCGAGCAGTGCAGTGAGCCGGCCTTTGCGCTGCGCGGTGACGAGCTCGTCGACGAAGCGGCTCGTGAACTCCTCGACGGCGCGCTGCTCAGTGCCCGACGCCTTGAGCGTCGGCATGCCCGCGAGGAGTTGGTACGCGTAGCTCTGGCTGCGGGCCTCGACCCGGATGCTTTCGCTGGTGAGGCGCTGCACGGCGCGCTGGCTGGCGACGACAACCCCGAGCTGCACCACGCCGACGATGGCCGCGACGATCGTGAGCGACGCCGAGAGCCGCAGCAACAGCACGAGATAGAGCACGGCGAAGCCGCCGTCGAGCACCGCGGACAACGCGCTGTTCGTGAGCGTCTCGCGGATGACGGCGTTGCTGCGCAAGCGCATGACGAGATCGCCCGCTTCGCGCCGTTGGTGGAATGTGAGCGGCAACGACACCAAGTGTTCGAGGAACGCCAGCGTGCTGCGGTAGTCGACCTGCACGCGCATGTCGAGGAGCAGGCGACTGCGCAGCCACGCGGCGACGAAGTTCATGCCGACCATCACCGTCATGACGAGCGCGAGCGGTACCAACAACGCACGGGCGTCGACCGGCAGCACGCGGTCGATCAACGCGGCAGTAAGCAACGGCAACGCCAGTCCGACCATGCGCAACAGCAGCGACACGACGACGGTCTGGCGCAAGCGTTGTCCCTGCGCCATGAGCGGCCGGACGTAGCGGTTCATGCCGTGCACGACGCTGCGCTTCGCGGTGACGAAGTCGGCGCCCGGTTCGAGCAGCAGTGCAGTGCCGCTGTAGTCGCGGTCCACTTCGTCCCAGGCGACGCGGCGGCGCCCGAGCGCCGGGTCGACGAACACGAGCCCGCGCCGGCCGACCGACTCGAGCACGACGAAGTGGTTCATCGCCCAGAACAGGATCGTGCCCGCGGGCAAACCGCGCAGATCCTCCACTTCGGTCTTCACGCCGCGGGCATCGAGGCCGTAGTTGCGGGCGACGTCGACGAGCCGCAGCGCGCTCACGCCGTCGCGGCCCGTCCCCGTGGCGGCGCGCAACTCGTCGAGCGGCACGTACCGCCCGAAGAACTCGAGAACGATGGCGAGGCAGGCGGCGCCGCAGTCGGAAAGCTCGACCTGCGCGCGCGTCGGGAGGCTGCGCCTAGCCACGAGCGGACTCGTCGTGGCGCAGCGCGGGAACCAGCTCGGCGACAAGGCTGCGCCGCCCGAGGTGCACGGTGGCGCGTCCGTCGCGGGTCGCCAACAGCGCGCTCGTATGCACCTCGAGGAGCGCCACCGCCGCCGCGGTGCGCAGCGTCGCCGGCAGTTTGCTGCCGAATCGCGCGCGTGCGGCCGCGACGGGTGCGGGGTTGAGCACCGCGGTGACGGTGGCGTCGACGGGCGGGATGCCCGCGGCGCCGAGGTGCACGGTTTGACCAACGCGCAAGCGGTCGAGGACGCCGATGGGCACGGCAACGGTCGCGGCGCCGCTCTCGGTTCCGGTGCGCCACACACCGACGCTCGTTTCGTCGACGCGGATCGCGAACGCCGCGAACAGGCTGCACGCAACCACGGCAGCAACCGCCCAAAACGCCGTACTGGTCATGCGTCGCGATGACGGCAGGGTGGTAAGGGCGGTGCGGCCCTCTCGGTGCGCCGCGAGCGCCTCTGGCCGGAACAACTCGGCGCGGGGGTCGTCGGCAGGCACCCGGCGCAAGATAGAAGACGCGGCGTGCGTTCGCCGTAGGCCGAACGGCCGAACGAACGCCGCCGCGTAGTCCGGACGGGATGACGTCCGCTGTCTATTTCCCACGAAGTTGAGGCGTGTTCCCATGGCAGCGCCCAAAGAGTTGTTGGTTGTGGGAGGCCCGTGGCAGAGACGCAGTCCGATTGATGAGCGGCACGACCCGACGCGCCGCGTTCGCGGTGTTCGCGTTTCTCGGCGCCGCGCTGGCGCTGCTCGCGCTCACTGGTGCGCACGCGAGTGCGCCAGCGATCGAGTCGTTGCGCGCGGATTCGTACCAGAGCATCCGTGTCGTCTTCAGCGAGGGTGCGTTCACCACCGTGACGAGCGGTGCGGGTTCGGGAGACCTCGTCGCGTCTGACTTCAGCGTTACCAACACGACCTGCGCGGGGTCCGTTCCCGCGATCACGGGCGTCACCAAGATCAGCCAGAGCACGTGGACGTTGACGCTCGACAAAGCGGCGTGCCCGCACGACACCCACATCAACGTTGCCGCCGGCGCGGTGTACAACGCCGCGGGCGACGCCATCGCCGCGCAATCGCTCGCAGTGCCGTTGTCGACCGCCGATCTCGTCTCGCTCGTGACCGGGTTCAAGGGCATCAACCTCACCGTCGACGGATTCGACGCGCCGCTCGTCGGCGACTGGTTCGAACACGAGGTCGGCGGCGTCGCCACAGCCCGCAACATCACCGAGTTGATCCCCGGTCTCTCGTCGGTGACGCCGACGAGCGAGTCGCAACTCGCGGACGCGCTCGTCGCGCTGCCGGGAGTCACCAACGCGTCGTTCACGGCGACCGGTGTGAACCTCACGTTCTCGAACAGCGATCTCGGCACGGCGACCGCGTTCCATCAGTCAGGCACCGTCGGTGTGCCCGGCGGCGACTTCGAAGTCACCGGCGCCGTCGACGCCAAGCTGGCGTTCGGCGGATCGCTCGGCCTGACGCTCACCGCCGGAGGCGTCCAAGTCGTCGACCCCGCCAGCGACCTCACGCTCGCGGTCAACGTCACCGGCACGATCCCGTCGATGACGGGCCGCCTCGGATTCGTCGACGTCACCGTTCCGGACGCGACGATGACGATGGCCGGCACGCTCGCGGTCGATCTCGACTGTCCCGGCGGCGCGGCGTCGTGCGCCGCGACAGCCCTCGTCGAGACGGCGACGCCCGGCGGCTCGGCAAGCCTCGTGATTCCGTCGGTGTCCATCGCCGACGGCAACGGATCGCCGCTGGTCATCGGCGACGGCACGCCGAACGTCGTGAGCATCGCGTGGGCTCTGCCCAATCTGGATTCGCCGACGGTCACGAGCGCGTTCAACACGTACGACCTCACGAACTTCAGCCAGGCCAACTTCTCCGAAGTCGTGTCGGGAATCCAGTTCGTCGCCGGATGGCTCAACGAGGTCGAGCACTTCGACGCCATGGCGACCCAAGTTCCCGTCGTCGGCGGCACGCTCGGTCAGTTCACGGAAACGTCGGCGCTCATGCAGGCGAAGCTGGCGGGCGCCGACGGTCTGCTGGCGAAGGTGCAAGCTCTCACCGACGATCCGAGCGCGCAGGCCGCCGTGAAGATTCTGTGCGAGTCGGGCTTGCTCCCGCTCACACAAGCGCAGTGCGCGACGGCGCTCGACCCGCTGACCATCACCGCGAACACGATCGAGTATCACTTCAGCCTCGATCTGCCGGCGACGTTGTTCGGTCCCGGCGGCGCCTTCCCCGACCCGCAGATGAACCTCGCGCTCGGCGACGACCTGCACGGCCTGTCGCTCAGCGCGCAAACCGGCGCATGGACGGGCTCGGCGACCGTCGCCGTCGACTTCACGCTCGGTCTCAAGATCAGCTCCGACGCCGACCTCGCGACGCAACTCGGTTACAACACACCCGGCGATCTCGACGAAGACGGCATCCCGGACGCGACCGATCACGACGACGACGGTGATCACATCCCCGAGTCCGACACGCTCTCCGCCGGCGACCTGTGCTCCGGACTGGCGGCGTCGTTGAAGTTGACGCCGACTGACCTCAAGCACGTCAACGGCGACATCACCAACGCGCAGTGCGACGCACTCGTGGCCGTCGGCACGTCGGTCAACAAGGTGCCGAGCGACCCCGCGCCGGTCACGCTCACCGACGACACCGCTTGTCTCGCCGTCGCGGAAGTCCACGGCATTGGCCTCGAACTGTTCGAGCAGATGAACGGCTACGCCGACGCCGGCGCGTGCTCCGCTGCGATCTCGGCGTCGGGCACGTACACCTACGACACGCACATCACGCCGGTGACGGTGTCGAACCGCATCTACGTGAAGTCAAGCGATCCCGTGGTCAGCGCGGCCGTCACGATCAACGGCACGGACATCGGCGTCGGCGCGACGCTCGGGTTCCTCGACCTCGGCGTGCACGGCTCGTTCTCGGCGTCACCGCAGGTCGACGTCAGCCTCGTCGACACCAAGACCAGCGCCGATGACGGCAAGATCGATCTGGCCGAGCTCGGCGCGGCCGCCGACGGGGGGCACCTCGCCGATCTCATCGACCTGTCACTCGACGGCGACGTCGAAGGCCACTTCACGCTCACCAACAACCTGTTGCCGAGCCTGTCAGCGCACGTCGACGTCGTCGGGGACGTGAGCGCCTTCGACAACGACCCCGACGAGATCTTCAACTTCACCGACCACGCCATCGGCAGCATGTCGGACAACGACGTTCAGGGCGACCGCATCAACGTCGGCCAGACGCTGGGCGACGTGCTCAACGTGAAGGACCTGTCGCCCGCCGACATGGTGCAACTCGTGCTCGAGTTCGCGCAGAACATGACAGCCGTCACCGACAACGACGCGCTCAACCAAGAGATGCCGTTCGTCGGCATGACCGTGCAAGACATGCTCGGCTTCGCCAGCACGATGACGGATGCCGCGCAGGCGGTGTCGGATCGCGACCCGCAGACGCTGTCAGCTTTTGGCGACGCGCTCAACGACGCGCTGCACGGCCAAGGCTTCCCGGCGAACCTCACCATCGGCGTGACGCCCGACGAGTTGACGCTCGGCTTCGACGCGTCTCAATCCGTCGACGCGTCGTATCCGTTCAACCTCGACCTCGACCAGTTCGGCGTACCGATCCCGATCCTGCAGGTCGACGGCGGTGCGACCCTCGAGGCGCACGCGGCAGTCGACTTCAACCCGGAGATCGGCATCCTGTTCGACGGCGCCGGACTCGCGGATCGCGTCTTCGTGCGCAACATGGCGCCGACCTTCACCGCCGGCGCGTCGGCCACGGTCAACGGCGCCGTCTCGCTCGGGCCGTTGTCGACCGCGTTGAACGGTGACCTGTCGATCGACGCCACCGTCGAAGTCGGCCTTAACGACGACGCGGACGCCAACGGCGACGGTCGCTTCACGTTCGGCGAACTCAAGGACTTCGGCGCGCACGACCTGGTGGACGCGTCGTTCTCCGGTCCGTTCAGCGCCCACCTCGAGATCGACAACCCCGAAGCGCACGTCGACATCGCCGGCGACCTCGCGCACCCGAGCCAAGCCACCGTGACCCACGACATCGATCTGTCGTCGATCCACCTCGACCTCGGCACGCTCGTGACGGGCGCTACCGAGTCTGCAAAGTTCATCGGCCGCACGCTCGAGCAAAGCGATGCCCTGTCGACCGATCTTCCGCTGATCGGCGATCAACTCACCTCGATGGTGTCGGTCGGCCAAGACATCCAAGGAGTCGCCGACCAGATCCAGACGGCGTGGAACGACGCGGCCGCGAACAGCCAGGCGTTCCTCGACGACTTGGGAACGCAGCTCGACGATTACTTGTGCCCGGGCACCACGTGCGTCTCCATCGCCATGACCGACTTCCACGGAGATCCGACGACGGATCTCAATCACGCCGAGGGCATCCTCGTGTCCTTCACGATGGCCGACGAGCACACGGTCGCCATGCCGTTGTCGGGTGGGGTCGACCTATCGCCGGTGTTCAAGCTCGACGCGTCGATGAGCCCGACGATCACCTACGGCTACGCGATGCAGGTCGGCTTCGGCCTGTCGATTCGCGACGGCTTCTACCTCAAGGGCGGCGACGTCCTGTCGCTCTACGCCAAGCTCGCCACCGGCGACACCATCAACGTGCCGGTGACGATCGGCGGTATCAGCGCCGCGGGCATCGTCGACGGTTCCGCCACCATCGGTGGCAACATCGGCCCCGACGGCGACGCCGCCGGCTTCCGCGTGACGCTGCCCGACAAGCTCGGTTTCCGCGACATCGCCAACCGCAAGAAGTCGCCCGACAAACTCATCGACGCGTCGTTCAGCCTCAACGCCAGCCTCGACCTGCCGATCCAGACCACGTTCGACAACGCGCCCAACCTGCGCGTCCCGGTGAAGTTCGACTGGAACGCCAGTGGGAGTCTCAGCCACGGGCTCGCCCTGCCGAAACCGACGCTCACCTTGGGCACCGCGGACGACCCGATCACGCTCGACGCCGGTTCGTTCATCACCAACGTCGTCGCGCCGATTCTCGAACAGGCGAACAACTACAACCCGCTCTCGCAGATCCCGCAGATCAAGGACACGCTCGACACGAGCATCCCCGTCCTCGACGGAACGGTGCGCGACCTGATCCGTCAGGCCGTCGGCGATCAACCGGCGTGGAAGGTCTTCGAGTTCCTCGTCGACATGAACGACATCGTCGCCCAGTTGCAGCAGCCTGACGCCGGCACGATCGAGATCGGGTGGGTCGAAGTCCTCCCGACGTATCACCTGCACTCCGCGGCGACGGAGTGGTTCGACCAGCCCGCGGGTTCTTCGCTCGCCGGCGTGCTCGGCAACCTCAACCGTCTCTCGGGCGGCACCGGCACGTACAAGACGACGACGCCTCCCGTGCCGCCGACCGCGACGTCACCCGGGAAGATGTTCAGCTTCCCGATCCTCGAACACCCGATGGACGCCGTCGGCATGATCCTCAACGGCGACTTTTCGAAGACCGTCAGCTTCATCGAGTTCCGCGCGCCACCGCTCGACATCGGACCGCAGATTCACTGGAGCCAGACGCTGTTCAACCTCGACATCGGCTTCGTTTCCGGCAGCATCAGCCTGCAGGTCGACGGCTTCATCGGCCTCGAAGCGCGCATCGGCTTCGGCTACGACTCGACCGGTTTGCAGCCCGGTCGCTCGCCGCTCGACGGTGTGTACCTCGTCGACTTCAAAGACGCCCATCAGGACCTGCAGGAGATCGCGATCGGTGGACGCGTGTCGGGCACGATCAACGGCAACTTCTCTGTCGCCGGTGGCGTCGCGTCGGCCAGCTTCCGCGGCTCGGCGGGAGTCAACCTCACCGCGGGCATCGACTTCAACGACGAGTCGATCGCCATCCCCGAGAACGAACGCGGCGACGGCAAGTTCCACCTGTACGAAATCGCGCAGGTGGCGACCGCCAGCAAGATCCCCGGCCAGCCGAAGGAACTGGCGATGGTGCTGTGTCCGTTCCGTCCCTCGGTGAACTTCAGCGCGTACCTGCAACTGCACGCCAAAGCGAAGGCGCTCGGGATCACCGTGTTCGACGAGAGCTACAGCAACGACTGGACGCTCGTCGACTGGGCGCTGCAGTGCCAGCTCGAGACGAAGATCGCCAAGCTCGTCGACGGGCAACTCATCCTCAACGGCGGGCCGGTCAACGCCGTCGACCGTTTCGACGGTGAAGGCGACGTTGCCGAGGGCTTCGCACTGACCAAGGTCGGCGACAACATCCACGTCGAGTGGACCGGCGCGGGCACCAAGCCGGCGCTCGACTTCCCGATCGCCAACGTCAACTCGATCTACGGCGACCTCGGTGTCGGCAACGACACGGTGTCGATCGACTCCGCCATCACCGCGCCTGCCGTCCTCGTCGGCGGCGCCGGCAACGACACGTTGTCGAGCGGGAGCGGCGACGACCAAATCCAAGGCAACGACGGCAACGACACGCTCAGCGGCGGCGCGGGTGTCGACGACATCGACGGCGGCAAGGGAACCGACACGATCACCGGCGGCGCGGCTGACGACACGCTCGGCGGCGGCGACGGCAACGACACCTACATGTTCGGCCCGTCGTGGGGCAACGACGCGCTCGACGACTCGGCGGGCTCCGAGACCGTCAACTTCTCGGCAGTGACCGAAGCGCTCACGGGTTCGTCGTCGTTCGGCGAAGCAAAGATCGCCGGCACCGCCAGCTCACTGGCGTACAGCGCCGACCAGATCGACACGATCGTGAGCGGGAGCGGTGCCGACACGTACACGCTGTCGCCCGACATGCCCAACGGCCTGTCGCTCGACACCAAGGGCGGCGCCGACACGGTCAACGCGCCGATGAGCGGCCAGACGCGCACCGTCAACGTCACCGACACGGGCGCGGAGACCACCGACGAACTGCACGTCCTCGGCACGCCGGGACGCGACACGTTCCTGCTGCGCTCCACCTCGAGCGACCTCACGACGCTGCCGACGCACGGCTTCGTGGCGATGCTGGCGACGGGCAACCTCGTCGACCGCATCAACTACGACCACAGCCTCGATCACCTCACGCTCGATAGCGGCGACGGGCGCGACCGCGTGGCGTTCGACGACGTCGCCGTGCCCGCGACCGTGCACGGCAACGGCGGCACCGACACGTTCCAGGTCGGCCAAGTGTTCGAACATCCACGCGACACGTCGCACGGCATCGCCGCCGCCGACGTATTCGCCACGGCCGACACGACGCGCGGGCGCCTGTCCAAGGGCATCTCGTACGCCACGACGGTCGAGGGCGGCGACGACAACGACGTGTTCAACATCTACAGCAACAAGGGCGTGCTGACGCTGCGCGGCGGCGACGGCAACGACGTGTTCTCGCTGCGCGCCTTCGTCGAGGCGGGCTCGCTCACCATGAGCGGCGAGGCGGGCACGGACCAGTTCCAAGTCGAGGACTTCGACTACGTCAACAACGACCTCGTGAGCATCGACGGTGGCGCGGGCTCCGACACGGTCGTGCTCGTCGGTACCGAACTCGACGACGGGTTCCTCGTCTCGACGACGGGCCTCAAGATCTGCCACATCAGTACGACGACGCACCTGCCGGACCCGACGAACTGCGCCGTCACCGCGACCTACGTCAACGTCGAGTCGGTGCAAGGCCAAGGCCTCGAAGGCGACGACGTCTTCCAGGTGCTGTCGACGTCGCCCGGCGTCGCCACGGCGCTGTTCGGCAGCGAGAACAGCGACACCTTCGTCATCGGCAACAACGGTGACGTCACCGGCATCCAGGGGCCGGTGCGCGTCAACGGCGAAGCCGACCCCGAGTTCGACTCGTCGATTCCGGCGCCGATCGTGCTCCCGGGTGAGAACAGCGCGGGCTCCCACGCGCCCGCGGTCACGAGCGGAACGAATGTCGGTGACACCTTGCGCGTCGACGCGTCCAACGACGCCAGCGGCAACACCGGTTCGCTTACCGATCACGACGTAACCGGGCTCGGCATGAGCGCCGGCGTCACCATCGGCGGCACGCCGTACCCAGGCGGCGTGCAGTACGCGCAGATCGAGTTCGTCAACGTGCAGCTCGACAACCAGGCCGACACCTTCAACGTGCTGTCGACCCACGAAGTCGACCGGTCACCGACGACCGTGCGCACGCACGTGCTCGGCGGCGGCGCCAACGACACCATCAACGTGCAGCGCGTCTCTGACACGACGCGCATCAGCGGCCAGGCGGGTGACGACACCGTGAACGTCGGCACGCTCATGCCTGTGACCGGCGGAACGGTGCACGGCATCAACGCCCTTCTCGACGTCGTCGGCGGCGACGGCACGAACGACCGTGTGTTCGTCGACGACAGCGGCGATCCGACCAACAACACGCTCACCAGCGTGCAGAACAAGCTCACCGGCCTCGGTCTGTCGAGCGAAGGCGTCACGTACGGCACCGTCGAGCTACTCGACGTGTCCAACGGCGCCGGCAACGATGTCGCCAACGTGCGAGGCACGTCGACGAATACCGTCCTGCACGGCAACGACGGCAACGACCGTTACTACGTCGCCGACACCGCGGCGCTCACGCCCGGCACGTCGACTGATCACCTCGTCGGCACGCTCGACGACATCGACGGCGCGTTGACCATCGACGCCGGCTCCGGCCATCACACGTTGATGGTGAGCGACGACGCGGCGACGGCGGGCGACGGCACGACGACGGCGCGCGCCGTCCTCGACCACGACTCGATCACGGGCCTGTCGACCGGCGCCATCCACTACGACGGCACCGGCAACTTCGGTGGCGGAATCACGGTGTGGACGAGCCAAGGCGCGGACGCGCTGCGCATCGCCGGGACGCGCCGCGACACCGACGTGCGCACGATCACCACCGTCAACACGAACCTCGGCAACGACAACGTGACCGCCGACCTCGACAGCGGGACCGACGGCTTCACGAACGTCAACCTCGAAGAAGGCGACGACACGTTCGACGGCTCGGGCCACTCGCTGCCACTGATCGTGTTCGGCGGCACTGGTGCGGACACGATCACGGCGGGCGACGGCAGCGACACGGTGCTCGGCGACGTCGGGCAGGTCACGTACCAGAACGGTGCTGGCGTCGACGTCACGGTGCTCGGCAACGCCGGCCCCGGTGACAAGACCGACAGCGTGGCGCGACCGATCGCGACGATCACACCGGGCAACGCCGGTTCGGGCGACACGATCAACGGCGGTGCGGGCGACGACTGGTTGATGGGCGAACGCGGCGGCGACCACGTCAACGGCGACGCCGGCAACGACACCGTGCTCGGCGACAACGCGACGCTGACGGGTGGCGCCGCGCTGCGACTGCTCGACGTCGCCACGCTCACGACCACTCCCGACGCCACCGCGTTCGGTGACGATCACCTCGCCGGTGGTACCGGTGACGACGCCGTCTACGGCGAGGGCGGCAACGACCGCGTGTTCGGCGGCGACGGCGCCGACGCCATCGAAGGCAACAACGGCAACGACTGCCTCATGGGCGGCGGCGGCCAGGACAACATCATCGGCGGCGGCTCCGCCAACGACGGCATCATCTCGCCGACGTCGGTCGGCAACGGCCTACGCGACGGTGCCGACACCATCCACGGCGACGGCGCCGAGCCGAGCGCGCCCACAGATCTCGCGTCGTGCACGCCGTCGAGCAACGCTGGCGGAGGTGTCGACGTCATCGCCGGCGACAACGCCCGCATCGTGTCGACCGGCGCGGCGACGACGTTCGACGGGTCGCTCGTGCGAGTGACGCGGCTGTTCGACATCGAAACCCCGGCGTCGGTCGCCAACGTCAACGTGCACGACCCCGACACCGTGTTCGCCGGCGACGGCAACGACTTCGTCTACGGCCAGGGCGACAACGACACGCTCAACGGCGACAACGGTGACGACACGATCGAAGGCAACGCCGGCGCGGATGTCATCAACGGTGGCGCCGGCCAGGACGACATCGTCGGCGGTAACGCCGTGAGCGGCCAGTCCGACGGTACCGACACGATTCACGGCAACGACGGCGCCGACGTCGTGCTCGCCGACAACGGCGTCGTCACGCGCGCGCTCAACACGAACGGCACGTGGCGCACCCTCGGCGATCAGAACGGCAACCAGAACGCGGACTTCCAGGCCATCGTCATCCGCACGACGTCGATCCAGACGACGCCCGAAGCCAACGGCGCCTTCGGCAACGACGCCGTGTTCGGCGACGCCGGCGCCGACGAGATCATCGGTCAACAAGGCAACGACACGATCCAGGGCAACGACGGGTACGACGCCATCGTCGGCGACCTCGGTCGCATAACGACGACGTTGGAGAACGGCGCGCGCGCCACGACCACATCGCCGAACGCGCCGTTCATGAGCTCGCCGCTCTACGTCAGGGGCACGCTCACTCGTCAGGTGCAGCTGTACTCGTTCGTGGCGAGCAATGGCGCCGCGGGCAACGACGTGCTGCTCGGCGGCAACGATTCCGACAGCCTGCACGGCGGCCCAGGCGTGGACATGATCAACGGCAACGCCGGCGACGACTACGTGTTCGGCGGTGACGGTGACGACGTGCTGTGGGGCGGCCCGGGCAACGACGACGAGTTCGGTGGCAACGGCGCCGATCACATGGACGTCGTCCCGCGCCCGACCGATCCGGCGGCGTGGCACACCTACGGCGACGTCGACCACCTCCAGGGCTACGACCTGCTCTACGGCGGTTGGGACCAAGACACGTTGCAGGCCGACTTCCAGCAGAACGGGCCCGGCATTGCCGACCGTCTCGTCGACTGGGCGGGGACGTACAACACGTACTTCATCTGCCACGGTGGAGGCGCCGGCACGGTGATCCGTTCGCCAGACCCGTCGACGATCGCCTACCTGCAGGGCGTCGCCGAGGGCCGCGGTGCGTTCCAGGTGACTACGCCGACGACGTCGTCTGGTTTCAACGAGGCCGCCATCGTCTTCACCGGCGACATCAAGAACAACAACTCACCGGCGAATCCCGAGGGCCGGGGGATGGGCGTCTGCCCGCCGTAAGCCTTCGAGAGTCCGGGCTGGTTCTGTCTGGTACCCGCGGGCACGGTGCCGCACAGCGCCGGTTGAACACCCGGCGCGCCACTGTTGGCCCGGGGCCTGCATTCGTCCGGGCTGCTAAACCCGCGGCATGCGGTCTCTTTGGAAGGCGAGCATCCTTCTTGCGCTGATATCCGCTGCGACGGTGCTGCTGGTCGGAGCCGCAGCAGCACACGCTCAAACGTCGTCAACCATTAGCACCACGACGACCGAGCCGTCACCCGCTGAGATCGACGCGAGGCTCAAACACTTGAACGATCGGATCAGTTCAACCGCAAGTCGAGTGAACAATTCGTTGACCGTCTTGGGGACAATTCTCGCGCTGGGGGGCCTCGGTTCGATCTGGACCCTGTTCCGCGTCGAGTCGAGAGCCGGCGCGAGTCATGCGCTGTTGATGACAGGGGAGCAAGCGTCCCAGGAGCGCTCGGCCGAGGTCCATCAAGCCTTCTTGACGGGGTCGAAGGAAACCTTGGAACTCGTCAACGAGACGCTGAAGTTGGCGCGAGACGCGAGCCAGCGCGCGGCGCATTCCATCGAGGCGAAACTCAGAACGACTCTCGCTAGTTTGGACCGTGAAGCCAAGGCGCTGCTGGCGAAGGTGCCGTCTCAAGAGGAACGCGGCCTGGTCGCGAACCAGACTCGACGTTCGGAGTTGATCAGCCTTGCTCACAAGATTGGTGGCCTCGAGGTAAACCGACTGATCCTGGAGGAAGACCTCCCGCTGACCCCGGCCTGCCTCTTCGTGCGGGGAATGGAGTTCCATCTCATTCAGCAATTCGAGGACGCAATGGATTGCTGGGAGCAGGTCGCACTAAGCGAGTCCGCGCCCGCCGAGTTGCGTTGCCTGGCTTGGTACTGGATTGGTTACGAGCAAAACAACCTCGCAGCCTTCGCGGACGCAGAGGCGAGCTTCGGTCGCGCTCGCGAGAGCGTCGCTGGGCCGTTGGATTACGAATTGCAGCGGATCATGCTCGAGTCAAGATTCTTTAACCAAGCTTCCTACGCAGCCGCGCAACTCGTTGCACCTTTTGAAGACCTCTTGGCAACCATCGACCGAGAGCCGCAGGGCGAAGAGATCGCGGCTCGCCGAACGAAGATTGTCACGACACTCGGAAACGTCCACCACGTCGCAGGTGACGACTGCCGGCTGGCTGCTGACGCCAAAGCTGCGAAAACCCACTACTCCGAGGCCCTTCGGCTCTTCGAAAGTGCTCAGACGGACGACAAGTGGGCCCTGTTTGGCAAGGCGGAAGCGTTGCATCGGCTAGGGCGAATCGCGCCGAGCGAGGAGCTCTACCGGGGTGAGCTACGAGCCCATGCAATAAACGAGTTTCTGAATCGCGTTGAGTGGCGTACTCGCACGTTGGCGCGGACGACCGAATTGATATGTGTCGCTCGCGTGCGAAACGCTTCGCCGGTCGTCATCGACGCCGCTTACAACAACGTCATCGAAGCGCTCGGACAGGTTGACGAGCGCATGACTATCTATTCGCAGATGGCTCGACGGAACGTCACGCAGGCAGAGTTCCGGGAAAGTTTGCGACAGCTGAGGAGCGACGTCGTCAAGACGAGACGGCGGTAGCAATGCAATGGACCTCGTGCCGCGTCCGCGCCGGCCAACATGGCAGTCTGACCATCGCGGCCGCCGCTCGTCCCTCGCAAGCCGGCCGCATTTCAAGCGACCGTCGACTACCGGGCTCGGCAACAGCCGCTCATCAGCTTCATCAATCCCGCAGCGGCAGCAGTGTGGAACATGCGGTGGCAAGTGCGGGATTCATGAGCGAGCTGCGTGATGCTTCAGAAGGTCAGCTCGCCATGAGATTTGGAGAGGCAGCGGGTTTCGCACGAACGAGCTTGGTGGGGTCTTCAAATCACAGTCATCGGATGACCAACTCGAGCTTCTCGGACACCCTGACCCCGCGGTCCCTCCGCTCGCAGCGCGCGCTTTTGATGGAGGGTCGGGTGATGGGATCGAACGCGCGTTATCGAGCTTGGGAAGCTGATGTCTGCGGTTGACCGCGGGCGCCGGCGCATGCGCTGGTCACGCCTATCACCGGACAACGCGGGCGACCGCGATCGACTGCGGATTTGCCATGGATGTGCCACGGACCATCGCGAAACATGCGAATCTCGCCGCGCTACCAACTCAGTCGTCGGGCGATACGCCGTCGGCGCCGCGCCAGCGATCCCGATCGAGCTGGTTGGGGTCCATCGCCGGCCTTGATGAGGGAATCGCGAAACCGGATCACCTGGCTCGACTGGCTCCCGTCATTCCACTCAAAGGCGGCATGAATGAGGTGTCGACGAAGGTCGTACCCTTCCGCCAACGTGCCGTCATCACATCCGGGATGCGACGGAAGCCAGTCCAACAACTCGAGAAATTGCCCCGTGACTTCGGCGGCCCAATCGGACGCGTTCTTCGAAGGCAACAACACAGTCAGACGATCGAGACCGTGCACAACCCTCCTTGCTTCCGCGCGAAGTTCATCGACGTCGTCTGTGGCGAGGGCGGCGAGGTCCTCGAAGGAGCAGTCGAATGCGCGAGCGAGCGCCTGCACATCGGCATAGAGATCGGCCCCTTCGCGCCGCGCTGCCTGGCGAACCTCGAACTCGCGTTCCTCACGCCGAGTGGCAAGCGTGGCCCGTTGCCCCACAAATTGAACGGCGAGCGCGATCACTCCCGTGAGGCCCGACGCAGCAAGCACTGTTAAGTCCATCGGGTGAGTGTGAGCTAACGGTGTGACGCGCAGACGACGGCGAACCGAGCTGCGACATCTCCGGCAAGACCAACGCGATGGGGGCGAAGCCGACGTCGAGAACTGTTTATCGCAGGTCGGCCGGCGCTCGAGGGCTACGACGAAGGTCAGCAGTTAGCCACGCGCGTGCAACGAATTTTCAAAGGCCACCATCCGCCGGTGAGAGATCGCGGACGTTGTCACGCGGTCCGACCGACGACGAGGATGAAGCGGGAATCCTATCGATTATGGCCGAACGGATGGCACGGTCGTGTCCGGCGGCTGCGTTATCTGCCAGGTTCCTAGTGCGGAGGCTTAACGCGCTCGGGATCAAACTCTTCGGCGAGCCGCCAAGTCCATGTTTTCGCTCCGTACGTTGGCGAGCGGAGGTCGATCGGGCTGAGTCCGCCCGGGTTCCAGATTCGCTTCGGCGCTGGGCCGCAGTCATGTCGGTACTGACCGAGCTCCCACATGGACTGAATGAAACGAACAGCTGCGCACGTCAGCGAGAGTCCATGTTTCTGATCGACCCATCGTGTGGTGAGAGACCATTCCCGAGTTCCGTCGTCGCGCCATCCGGTCGACTCGGGGTACTCGAGGCTTGGACCGCCACCGAATTGGTGACCGTCGACAAGCAGGACCGCGTTGCCAGGCGCGATGCCCATGCCATGTTTCATTGCGTTGTAGATGGGCGCGTCGTCGAGAAGCACTCGAGCGAACGCCCTGAGAAATCTCTCCGTCGCGTCCAAGCTGGCGTTCCAGTCTGACTCCTCGATGTCGGCGGGCCGCTCCGAGTAGCCGAAGCAGACGAAGCCGATCGTTTTTCGCGCGGGCAGCGCATCAACAAACTCATGCTTGACCCGTCGTTTGAACGCTGCGTGACTACGGTTGACGTTGAGCTCAACCCACGGCGTGTCGGAGCCCGATGCGAAGACCAGGAATAGCCGGAGCGCCGTTTCGCACGCGTGGTGAAGCAACAGTTGTGACTCCAAAAGCAGGTATCGCTCTAGCTCTGGGCTTGGCGATTTGCTGCCATCGGCGATGCTCGGGTCCGTATCAGCCTGCGGGTCGCTCGGTCCGAAGACTAAGCCCTGGTACTCAAGACCGCCCCTAAAAAGATCGCTGACTTCGCTCGGCTTCGCTCCGAGGAGTACGAGCATTTCGAGTCGCGACTCCAAGTAGTCCGCGGGGTCGGCGCGATAGAAGCTCTCCGTGGCATAGCGAAGATTCGCCTTAGAAATCGCTTCGCCGGTCTCGTCGTCGGTCACGCTTGAGCCCACCTTCCTAGAGAACTGGAAGCGTGCCGACCGCCCCCGAACACATGTACGGCTCGCGGTACGATAAGGCCCAGAAGGAGAGCACTGTGACCGTCATTCCGTGGGCCACTCTCGAGAGTGGGCAAGTCGAGACCATCGCCGCCGTCCTTCTCGGCCGCGTCCGCCCTCGATCGTTCCGTGTTCGTCCTGATCGGGGTGATAAGGGCGTGGATGTTTGCGATCCGGTCGACGAGCGCCTCGATGTTTTCCAGGTCAAGTCGTTCGCGACAGCGTTGAATGCGAGCCGCAAGGCACAGGTCCGTCGGTCGCTTCAGCGCGTCGTGGACGCACAGGTGCCCGTTCGCGACTGGTATTTGACGCTGCCCTTGAACGCCAGCTGGTCGGACCGCGACTTTCTCGCGGAGCTACAAGCCTCGGTTACCTTCAGTTGTCACTGGTTCGGGCTCGACCAACTTGAGAGCCTCGCCGCCGCACACCAAGACGTCGTCGACTACTACATCTACGACGGTCGGCAGAGGCTTGAGGGAATGATCGACCGCCTTCGCGGTTTGGCGGGTTTGGTTGGACCGGGCGAGGGACAACTCGTCACGCCGGCGGAGGCAACAGACAGTCTCGACTCGCTGTATCGCGCGCTCAACTCGACTGACCCGCACTTTCGGTATGAGTTCGAGGTGGGCGCCGAACTTGGTCCAATATCTGACCGGCCGGGATTGGTCGCGAGTCACGGAGTATCCCGCCACGGGGTGTCGGTGACGCATCACGTGATCGCGCGCTACGACGCGGCCACGGAGGATCGGCCGATTCCCCTCGCCCTAGAAATCCGCCCGGATCAGATGGATCCAGATCTTCGGCGAGCATGGGAACGCGCGGTTCAGTTCGGAACGCCGGTCGAACTTGCCGCGCCTGGCGTCGTCACGCGTTTCGAAGTCGACCTTCCCGGAGGACTTGCAGGCAGCGGTAGCGACGCGATCGTCAAGATCGGTCCGTCGTACGCAAGTGCGGCGCGCGAGTACCGCCTACGTCTCCAGGTCGTTAACCCAGATGGCGGTGTTTTGAACGAGGTCGTGCTCGACATGGAGCCGGTTACAACGGGTCACCGCGGCGGCAGTTGGCGCGCGCATGGCCACGCTCCGGGCGATGCGTTTGAACTCGAACTGCTCGGTACGGCGGCGAGCGATGGTTCGTTCGATGGGAGCCTCAGCATCTCGGCCGGATCTTGGAGCGGTGCCTCGCCCTCGCTTGTCTGCCCCGCGGTTCAATTTCTCGGTCAGTTGCGAGCGCCAAACTCCCTTCGAATCGCGCCGGAGTTTGGGCCGCCTAGCGGCGATCTCTTCGGTGTCGTTAGCGAAGATCCAATCGCGACCGATGAAGGGGTCGCGCTCATCGAAGCGCTCGCCGAACTGCAGATGCGCCTCGATCCGGATCTGGTCGTGCCCGATCTGGACCGTCTCACGCGGTCGGACTACCTTGCGATCACGCGTGCGGGGCGTTTGCTGCGTGGTGAGGTTGTTCGCGAGGAGTGGTCATCGCACACCGTGACAATGACCCTGTCGGGTCCGCTGCCGCCTACCGACGGACCCTGTCAGATTGCGATCTCAGGAACGCAAAGTCTGCAGATTGGCGGGTGCACCCTCACCCTTGAGCCAGTGACCATGGTGTTTCTCGCTGCGACGCTGAGCGAGGCAGGCGGCGACGCCGGCGAGAGCGTCGAAGTCCACTTGACGCCGGCGCTAGGAAACAGCTCGATGATCGTCACGATGGCTCCGATCGACGCCGTCCCTCCACAGCCGTTGGACGCTGGCCATGAATCGGAAGCGTCCTGACATCAGGCCGCCAGTCTGCGGAGGAGTGGTCGCCGAGAGACGTCCCTCAGGGTCCGTATTTTCACGGCAGCCGGTACGGATACGAGATCGGTGCGTTCCTGCCGACCGACGTGATTAGCACCATGGCGGGCGACGAGGACGATCGCCTTATGTGCTTCGCGTCGACGTCCGCCGAGGAGGCTCTCAGGTGGGCGTATCAACGCGGCCTTCGGCACGGAGGCGACACGTTGTACGTCTATGAGGTCGAGATGAACGACCCTTAAGTCGACGTGAACGTGTACGGCCGAGGACCCGGCAGGGACGAAGTCATCACGTCAGTAATGAGTCCGCGCGGACGAGTTGTGCGTCTGTGACCGCTGACCTCTTGGGCGGCGCGCCAAGAGTTGGTTCGTCGGATTCGAACGACCGCGTCGCCTCACCCAGACGCGAGAAGATCTGCGTGGGTGACGCCTCGACGCACGATGCCGGACTCGTGCCGCACGCGGGGATGCGACGAAGGGGTTCGCAATGCCATACCTCGATTACGCCGTGGCGAACGCGCACGCCAGCTCGTGCGGGCCGATCCAAGTCACGCCATGTACTTCGTCTCGACCTGTGCCGAGAGATATCGGAACCTCTCGGGTAGGTCCGACACATAGACACGTCCGTCGGTGCACGCAGCCGCAAGCCGGCTACCGCTTGCCGACCACGCGAGCCGAACTGCGCGCCCGGCGGCGAACGTGAGGACCTGCAGCAACGATGGGTCCGCTCGTTCTTCAGTCGGACTGCTCGGTTTCAAAGGTGTCTGCGTCGCCCTGTCGGCCAGCGATGAGTCGAAGGGTAGGAGCAACCGGCACGAACACGGAAGGGCACTGGGGCGGCCAGGGCTTGCGCGCGACGGAGAGCCCTCTGAACCCGTGGGAGGAGTGCGGCCCGGAGAGGGGAGATCGCTGCGCGCAGTTGGTGCGCGCCCGGACGAAGCCGGTAGGCGCGATGTGCCATCAATGTGCCATGGAGCTTCCCGCGCGAAGCCGCTCGGCTCTCACGGCTCTTTGACCAGGAAGAACTTTGGAGCGGCGGTGACGGCAATCGAACCCGCGTTCTCAGCCTGGGAAGCTCATGTTCTGCCTCTGAGAGCTACCCCGACGATGAACAGTTACGGAACGTTAGTTGCGGGGAGCACACCCGTTGACGGCTTCGTGACGATTACGGACGCGCGATAAACGCCCGAGTGCGGCGCTGACGCACAGCCTTGAGCAGCGCGCCGACGAGCAGACCGAACGCGAGCAATGGTCCTACATAGAAGAATCCCCAAGGTCCGAGCAACGCAGCTGAGAAGCAGATCGCGCTGACTGACCAAACGCGCGCCAACCACGCCCGCGCCGTCCGCAAAGGCGACCAGACTCACGACAGGTTCGGCAACGCGCCATCCCTGCCAATCAACGTCGCTTAGTTCGCGAAGGAACCTAGGGTGAGCATCGCGATCGCGATCGCCAACGCCAGCCAAAACCGACCCACTCGCCGCGTTTTCGTTTCACTCGCGTTGGAGGATACGCCCGCGCACCGATCGGGCTCTCGAAGACACGCGGCGTCAAGCGGAGTTGGTGCATGCCGGCAGCTGCGTCAACGCGCTCACCGGCGCAAGAAACCTCGCGAGGATCCATCCGTAGTCGTTGCTCTGTTGATCTGGTCTGCTGCGTGGGGAGCTGAACGTGCCGTCGCTCGCGATGTCTCCTTCGACGAAGTTGAACGGTGTCTTCACCCATCGACTCTCGCCGGGTACCGCCTCGTAGCCACGGCTGAAGATGCAGATGCCAAACAGTTCGGTCCGATCGAACACGCCGGTTAGTCGCACCGCATCCTCCAAAGGTGTAGATCGGATGTAGGCGCCGAGGTCTCGTCCACCCTCGACGGTGTTCGTTATCCGGAACGCGATGCATGGTCCGTCGGCGCACGAAGTCGTTGCGCCCGGTGTCACGGTGCTCGTTGATGATGCGGTCGTCGCGGTGGTCGGTCCGCTGTCATTCGGGTTCGATATCCCGAACCAGTTGGTCAGCGCTCCGGAGATCAACAAAAGCACGAGGCCCGCCACGATGCCGCCGACGGCTTGGATAGAAACTCCGCGCCACCAGCGCTCGCGGTCCTTGGGGGGATCAGTTGGCGCGAGTGCGCTCCCGCCTTGCACAACTTGCACGGTTCCCCCGCCGAGGTCTCCAACAGTGACATTCATCGGTGCGAGATTCTCTGTCGGTTTCGCAGGATGATCGAGCGCGTCTTCGGTTTCCTCGATGCCTTGTTGAGTGATGGAGATTCGGCCACCGAGCGCGCGGTATGCGATGAGGCCCTTCGAGTGCAGGTACGCCACGACCGGCTTGGTGACGGCGTCTTGCCAACCAAGGTCGTTGCCGACAGCGTTCGTCTCCGCGATCGCGTGAGTATTGGGCCCTGTCAGGTCATAGAGCGCTCTCATGAACATTGCTCGTAACTGGCGTTTCTCCGCGACTGACACGTTCGGCGGCTCTGAGACGTCGGCGTCCTGTGAGTTGCGCGCGTTCGCAAGGGCGTCGCGCCCTGCCGCGGTGAGGTCCAATATCTGACCGCGTAGAACGCGTCGTCCGTGGAAGGCTGTGGCGGTGATCCAGCCACGCTTCGACAGTGCGCCAAGCACGGCGAGGACGTCGTCGAAGGACAGCCCGTCAACGTCGGGAATGTCTTCAGTGGGTGCGACCTCATCTATCGCCTCAAGAACAACGAAGATGCGGTCGGCGGCCATTGCCGACAACGTATCGGCAAGCTGGGAACGAATTTCGAAGCAGCCCACGGTCGGCGCCGCGTCGAACGGCCGAGGCTGGCTGATCGGCAATGCGCTCAGAGGGCGCCCCTTCGGGACGACCAGGACGCGCAGCGCGGGCACCTCCTGAGCGCGCAGTACGTACGAATTCGCTGGGGCGAGCCGACGTCGTTCGCTGTTTGTTTTGCCGACAGTCAAAAAACGAAGCGGCACAAACGCGGTGCGTCTGACGCTCTTCCTTCGACGGTCTCTTAGGGGAAACGTCCTCGCATCGCCGCGAGGCCTCAGAGAACCGCAGGCGCAGAATTGCCGGACATCGCACAACATGGACGTCGCCGGAACTCCGATGGGCGATACCGCTCGACGACTCGACGCCTACGCCGGCACAACCCGGGACGTACGCGGAACACGCGTACCCCCGCTCGCGCATCAAGAACAACAACTCACCCGCGAATCCCGAGGGCCGGGGGATGGGCGTCTGCCCGCCGTAAGCGCTGGTCCGCGATCACGCTCTCCGCGGCGCGATGGGCGCGGTGCATGTCGAAGTTGGACGCCACCGAGCCGACGAACGGACCGGCGATCGGCAGCCACCCGGCGGCAGCGCGCGTCAGCATGCGCTCGGCGAAGCGTTCCGCGGCGCGCGCCACCATGCCCTTGGTGACGTCCGTCGTGCCCGGCAGCACCATGCGCATGATCGCCAGTTGCACGAGTTCGGGATCGTTGATGCCGGCGTCGCGCAGCTTGTGCACGATCGTCGAGAACTCGACGTACATCTCCCACGCGGCGGCAGTGATCTGCACCCCGACCGCACTCGGCGCCGTGATCGCCGCGGTCTCCGGGCCGGCGAGCAGCAGCCCCTCCGCAGCGTTGGCCGCCAGGGGACCGGCAGCGCCGGTGATGGTCGCCGAAATGTGGCCGAGCACGCGGCTCTTCACCGGGAGCGCGTAACGCGCCGCTTGTTCGATCAACGGAACGAGGTCGCGCCCGAGCGCTTCGATGAGCTTCGGATCGCGCACGAGCGCCTTCAGGTCTTTCGGTCGGCGCGCTTTCGCCAGCTTCGGCAACGCCACCTTCGTGAAGGTGGCGAGCAGGTCGCGCGCGGGCGCCGAAACACGCTTGTCCACGGTGAGAAAGTGCCCACCGGCGGCAGCGGCTATCCGGTTCTAGGTTTAGCGGCGTGTCATGGAGGCGCTGGGCCGCCACGATCGTCGGCGTCAGCGCACTGACGGTCTTCGTTGTCGTCGAGCGATCCACGCTGCGTCAGTCGATTGCGGTGTTCGCGCACCTGCAGTGGCGATGGCTCGCACTCGCCGTTGTCGCCCAGACGGTGTCGATGGCGGTGTTCGCCCTCGCGCAACGACACCTCGTCGTGGCTGCGGGTCACGTCACGCCGGTGCGCTCGGCGGTGCACACCGCGTACGCCGGCAACGCCATCAGTAGCTCGATCCCGTTCGTCGGCGCGCAAGTCGGAACGGTGTTCACCTTCCGCGCCTACCGGCGTCACGGCGTCGACGGTCCGACCGTCGCGTGGGCACTCGCGATCGCCGGGGTCCTCTCGGCGCTGGCGTACGGGATCGTCGCCGGCACCGGCGCGGTGCTGTCGGGCAGTCACCTTGTGACGCGCGCCATCGCCGGCTCGACCGGCGTCGTGTTGGTCGGCGCGGCCTTCGGGTGGTGGGCGTTGCGCCGCCAGTCGTGGCGGGCTGGTCTCACTCGGCGAGCGATCAAGGCCGTGGCGTGGCGACAGCGCGTGTCGAAGGAATCGTTCGACCGCTCGCCGGAGGAGCTCGTGACGATGGCGTTCGAGCGCTTCGACGCGCTGCGCCCGAGCACCGTCGACTACGCCAAGGTCTTCAGCTACACGTTGGTCAACGTCGTCGCGGACCTCGCGTCGCTGACGCTGTGCATCGTCGCCGTCGGTGCCGACGTGCCGTGGACTCGTCTCATCCTGGTGTGGGTCGCCGGGTCAACGGCGAAGGGCGTGCCGGTCACGCCCGGCGGCGCCGGGTTCGTCGAGGGCGCGATCGCGTTGGCGCTCGTCGGTAGCGGGCTGCACCCGGCGACCGCGACCGCCGCGGCACTGCTGTACCGCGTCGTCAGTTTCTGGATGCTCATCGTCGTCGGTTGGCTCGCGGTGGCGATCCGCATCCTCGTGCGGCGCCGAGCCCGCAGCCGCAGAAATCCGTAACCTCGATCCATGGCGGAGATCGAAACCGATTACCTCGTGGTCGGCGCCGGGGCGACGGGCATGGCGTTCACCGATGCGCTGATCGCGCAGTCCGATGCGAGCGTCGTCATCGTCGACCGGCGCGACCGGCCGGGTGGGCATTGGGTCGACGCCTATCCGTTCGTGCGACTGCACCAGACGTCGGCGAACTACGGCGTGTACTCGCGCCCGCTCGGCAACGACGAGATCGACGCCGACGGTTTCTACGAGCGGGCGACGGCGCCGCAGATCTGCGAGTACTTCGCGCTCGTGCTCGACGACCTTGTTGCGTCGGGCCGCGTGCGCTTCCTCGGCATGAGTGACTACCGCGGCGAAGACGCCAACGGTCACCACGTCGTGTCGCTGTTGACGGGCGGCGAGACCATCGTGCGCGCCCGCAAACTCGTCGACGCGACCTACGTCGAGTCCACGATCCCGTCACGCCACACGCCGAACTTCGCGGTCGCGCCCGACGCGCGCCTCATCCCGCCGAACGACCTCGTCAACATCAGCGAACCGCCGACCGGATTCACCGTCGTCGGGGCCGGGAAGACCGCAATGGACACCGTCAACTGGCTGCTCGACGGCGGCGTCGATCCCGACCGCATCCAGTGGATCCGGCCACGCGACTCGTGGACGTTCAACCGCGCCATGATGCAGCCGCTCGAACTCGTCGGCGCGTACATGCAACTGCAGGCGCGCTTCATCGAAGCCGCGGCGCGGGCGGAGGACGGTCACGACTTCGCGCGCCGCCTCGAAGCGGGCGACGTCCTGATGCGCATCGACACCGCTACCGAACCCGAACTGTTCCGCGGCGCGATCCTCAGCACGCGCGAACTCGAGACGCTGCGCAGCATCGAACGAGTGGTCCGCCTCGGGAAAGTGAAGTCGATCGCGCACGAACGCATCGTGCTCGACGAAGGTGACGTCGCCGTCCAACCGGGTCAGCTCTTCATCGACTGCACGGCCGCGGGCGTGCGGCCGACGGTGGCGCGCCCGATCTTCGAAGGCAACCGCATCACGCCCCAGTACGTCACGATCGGCATCGTGCCGTGGAGCGCGGCGATCATCGGGGCCGTCGAAGCGCTCAAAGGCGACGATGCGGACAAGAACCGGCTGTGCCCGCCCGTCGTCTTTACCGGCGACTCCGCGGACACGTTGCGGCTCGCCTACGCCGGAATCTCCGGACTGGCGGCGCGTGGCGCCGACCCCGACCTCGCTCCGTGGAATGCCAACTGTCGGCTCGATCCCGCGGCGTGGGCGGGCGCGCACGCCCACGAACCGGCGGTCACGGACGCGTTCGTCACCATCGGCACCCACATGGGCGCGGCCATGGAGAACCTGGCGCGCCGTACCGCGCAGTGACGCGCCTCGGCGTGGTCCGCTAGGGAACGGTTGGTGCGCGGCAGTACAACACGTCGGTGCCGGCCTGCCGGCCGATGACGCAGTCGTTCGTACCGATCTTCACTTGGCGGTAGCCGCCGTTGTCGTGGCGCAGGCCGAGCAGCGAAAACAAAAGCGCCAGCGCCGCCAACGCCAGCGCGCCGTAGGCGACAGGGTGCGTCCTCGGACGCTCGGGTGTCACGTCACCGAGCACGCTGTGATCGTGCGTGCCGCGCTCTTGTTGTCGAGCGACCGCGGCTGCCGTCGGCGGCGTGGTCGTCGGCGTGACGGGGTCGATGATGGTCGTCGACCGCCCCGCCTCTGGCCTCGGCGGAATTCCGTCGGATGGGAAAGTCGCATCGCTCACGTTCGTGCCTCCTGCGTGTCTGCAAGATCGGTACCCGCACCGCGATGACGCTCAACCGCGTGTCAGTGCTCTGACGTGGAGCGGGTGACGGGAATCGAACCCGCGTTCTGAGCTTGGGAAGCTCATGTTCTGCCTCTGAACTACACCCGCAGAACTGAAGCGCAGATCCTACCGAGGCTTCGCCGCGAAACCGCCAGCGTTCGCCAGATCGGGGCGCACGACGGAGATGGGGTCGCGCAGGTCGTCGATGTAGCCGAGCGCGTAGGCGCCGCGCTGGTATCCCATCAGCCGCAGCAGGTCCTCGTCGAGCGTGGCCGCACACTCACGCGACACGGCGAGGTACTGGTTCTCCTCCTGGCGCAGCCAGCCGACGTTGTAGGTGATGTTGACGCCGATGCGCGTCTCGTCGGTCGTATTGGCGCCGCCGCCGTGGTACACGCTGCCCGTGTAGAGCACGAGCGAACCGGCGCGCATCGTGGCGGCCACGGTGTCGCTTTGTTCGAGCCGCAACTTGTCGGGCGAATGATTCGAACCGACGGCGATGCGCGTCGCGCCGTTCTCCTCGGTGAAGTCGGTGATCGCCCAGATGGTATTGCACTGCACGTCGAAGTCAGCGGGGAAGGGAAAGAAGTCGAATGCCCACTGGTCGCGATGCACGATCTGCGCGGGACTGTCGGGGCCGATGCAGATGGCCTGGGTCAGGTGCAGTTGGAACGTCGTCGCGTGGCTGAGCAACTTCGACGTGACGTCGAGCACAAGCGGATGCATGACGAGCGGACGCGTCGTCGGTGCGCGTTCGATCAGCGAACCGAAGCGACGCGTGTTGATGCCGCTGAACTCGTCGACACCGGGTCCGGTCACCCCGAGGATCGGTTCGAGTTCGCCGCGAACCGCGGCCACGGTCGACGCGTCGAGCACGTCGTCGACGATGCACGCGCCGTCGCGCGCCAGCGCGGCGTGGATGTCGTCACTCGGCGCCGTCGCCGCAAAGTGCTCGAGGCCCATCGGCCAATGATGCCTCAGACGCCGCGGGCGAGGACCTGCAGACCGCGCAACGTGAGCGCGTTGGGCATGACGCGCATCGACGCTTCGAACAGCGGCTGCACGGCGCGCGGCCGCGGGCGCGCCGCCGCGCAGCCGAAGTGAGCGGCCAGCTGCACCGCGGACGCGACGTTCCGGCGACGCTTTTGGTACCGCACGAGCGCCGCGGGCTCGTCGGACGAAGAAGCACGCGCCAGTTCTTCGGCGACCACCCAGGCGTCGAGAATCGCCTGGCACGCGCCCTGCCCGAGGAACGGCGACATCGGATGCGCGGCGTCGCCGAGCAGCGCCACGCGGCCCTGCACCCACTGGCGGCGCGGCCACAAGTCGTACGTGCGGTCCCACCAGATCATGTCGTCGTCGGTCTTGGCGATGACTTCGGGGATCGGGTCGTGCCAGTCGGCGAAGCGCTCGCGCAGGAAATCCTTGGTCGCCGGCGGGTTGCCGTCGGCCGCGCCGAACCATGACACGCGATTGCCACTCATCGGCAAGAAACCGAACGACGCACCGTTACCCCAGATCTCGCCGGCGAAGCCGCCGAAGTCCGGCGGGTCGACGAGCGTGCCGCGCCACCCGAGGATGCCGAGGTCGCGCAGCGGCGTGTCGTCGAAGAGCTGGCGGCGGACGAGCGACTTGTTGCCGTCGGCGGCGATGGCGACGCGCCCCACGACGGGATCACGGTCGACGAAGCGCACCTCGACGCGGTCGGCCGCCGCGTCGACACCGGCACACTCGTAGCCGGTGTGCAACACGCCATCTGGCAACGCGCCGACGAGCAGCATCTGGAGTTCGCCGCGGTGCACGCCGCTCATCGGTTCGCCGAAGCGCGCCACGAACTGCTCTTTGCGGTAGCCGCTGAGCAGCGTGCCGTTCTGGGAACGCACGCCGCCGACTGTCCACGGACCGGCCAGCGCGCGCACGGCGTCGCCGAGTCCGACGCGGTCGAGCACGCGCACCGCGCTCGGCCACAGACCGACGCCCGAACCGACTTCGTGCAGTTCCGGCGCGCGCTCGTAGACGACGCACTCGATGTCGTGTTGCAACAGGCACAGCGCGGTCGTCAACCCGCCGATGCCGCCGCCGATGATCACAACTGGCTCTCGCCCCATGCCGTCATCGTCGCAACGCGCGCCGTCCCAGTCGACCGTGGTGCCACGACATCGCAGGCGTGCTAACTACACCCCGACTTAGGCTGCGCGCATGAAAGCCGCCGTCTACTACCGCAACGGACCGCCGGATGTTCTCCAGTACGAGGACGTGCCCGATCCGGTGGTCACGCCCGGCGGTGTGCTGATCAAGGTCGAGGCGGTGTCGATCGAAGGCGGCGACACGCTGAACCGGCTCGGCGGTCCGCTGCTGTCGAACCCGCACATCGTGGGCTATCAAGCCGCGGGCACGATCGTCGAAGTCGCCGACGACGTCACCGATCGCAAGGTCGGCGATCGCGTCGTCGCCACGAGCTTCAACGGCTCGCACGCCGAGTTGTTCTCGGTGCCGAGCCTGATCACGTGGAAGATCCCCGACGACGGTGACATCGTCAGCTGCGCGTGCGTGCCGGTCGCGTTCGGCACCGCGCACGACTGTCTCTTCGAGTTCGGTCGTCTGCGCGAGGGCGAAACCGTGCTCGTACAGGCCGGCGCCGGCGGGGTCGGTATGGCGGCGATTCAGTTGGCCAAGCGCGCCGGCGCGACCGTGATCGCCACGGCGTCCTCGCTCGAACGGCTCGAGCCCCTCATGAAGCTCGGCCTCGATCATCCGATCGACTACTCACGAGACGGATGGGTCGACGAGGTGCGCGCCCTCACCGATGGCCGCGGCGTCGACCTCGTCGTCGACTCCGTCGGCGGTTCGACGCTGCAGAAGTCCGTCGCGTGCCTCGCGTACCGCGGACGCGCCATCACCGTCGGGAGCGCGGGGCGCGACTTCACGCCGTTCGACGCCGGTGTGCTCGGCATGAACAACCAGTCGCTCACCGGCGTGTTCCTCGGCGCCGAAATCGCGACCGACCGCGCGCAGGCCATGATCCAGGACCTGGTCGACGACGTCGCCGCCAGTCGCCTGACCGTCCTCGTCGACCGGACGTTCCCGCTCGCCGAAGCCGCGGCGGCGCACGAGTTCATCGAGAGCCGTCAAGCCGTCGGCCGCGTCGTGCTCATCCCGTAGCGACCGGCAACTCCTCGTCGGTTCCGGCGAGCCACCCGGCGTAGGCGAGCAAGCCGGCGAAGTGCCAGCTGAAGTCGACCAGCCCGCCGATCGCCAGCACGATCAATGTCGCGGCCGCGAGACGGCCGCGCGGTCGGTCCTCGTCGCGCACCATGCCGACCGCGGCGGCGACGACGAGGCCGAGCAGTGCCAGGCCTACGAGCCCGCCGCCGGCGAATACCTGCAGTGCTTCGTTGTGCGCGTACCGAGCGATGGCGTCGCCGCGGAAGTTGTGGATCAGCAGATCGCGATCGGGACCGGTCCCGAGCGCGAGCGCTGAGCGACCCTGACGCGCGGCGGCGCTCCACTCGGCGACGCGGTCGTCGATGCTGGCGCTGGCGTTGCCCGACCGCGTCGCGCCCGTCACGCCGAACGTGACCAGCGCGACGTACGCCGACACGACCAGCGCGACCGCCACGCCGCAGGCGAGGACGATGCGTCGCGTGCGCGTCGTCGCGCCGAAGCGTCCGAGCCCCATCACGGCGACGCCACCGAAGAGCGCGACCAGCGCTCCGCGGCTCGCCGTCGCCGCGAGCGCACCGAACACGATGGCGGCGGTCGTGGCGCGATCGAGCCACGTGCGGTCGTTGCGCGCCAGGTTCGCCACCAGCGCCAGTGCGAAGAACAGTCCCGCGGCGTTCGGGTAGGCGAACGGACCCGACAAACGCCAGATGCCGTCGAACGGAAGGCCCCACGGCGCTTGGTGCGCGGCCCAGCGTCCGAGGCTGACGATGGCGACGCCGAGGCCAACCCCGACCGTCACGCGCATCACGATGAGTCGCTCGCGCGGTGTGCGACACCGTCGCGCGATGACGAAGGTCGCTCCGAACGCGATCGCCGGCAGGCTCAGCGACGCCGCGCGCGTCCCCAAGCCGGTGACGAAGCCGCGCCACTGCCAGAAACCCGCGAACAGGACCAATGCGACGACGAGGCGCAGGTCCGCTCGGCTCATGAAGCGAGGTGTGGCGATCGCCGCGACGACGAGAAACAACGGGATCGCCGCCAGATCGGGCGTGAAGAACCCGCCACCGCGCACGACTCCCGTCGCCGTGATGCCGAGCGCGATCGCGGTGGCGATGCCGCGCGTGCCTGCCGCCATGAGGCCTCTGCTCCGGAACGCGGTGGCCACGTCGGTATGCTGGCACCTTCACCGAGGGGCGGTGAGTGAAGGGCCGGGGCATGAACCGCAACAAACGCTTGTACGCCGTCGCGGGCGCGACGTTCGTGCTCGCCGCGATCCTGTTCCCGTACCTGCCGTTCAGTTTCGCCGACAACGGATCGTGTTCGGGCGCGCAGTCGCTGCCTGAGTCGATCTCGAGCGGGTCGCAGTCGAGCCCGCAGTCGCGGCCGCGTTCAGCGCCGCAGTCGGGCCCGCAATCGGGCCCGCAATCTGGGCCGTCCGCTCCGAGCTCTTCTCCGTCGGTGCCGTGCTGCGTTGCGTCGGTTCCGCAGTCGTCGCCGTCTTCGCCGCGCACGACAGTGAGGCAGACGACAACCACCGCGCGCGCGACGACGACGTCTACGACGGGGCCGCCGCGACCGTTTGCCGCGGCGGCGACGTCGACATCGACGACCCGTGCGACGACCACGACGACGCGCCTGGCGACCACGACGACACGTCCCGTGACCACGACGACGCGTCCCGTGACGACTACGACGCGTCCCGCGACGACGACGACTCGTCGCCCGACGACGACTACGACGCGGGTTACGAGTGTTCCGTCATCGCCGGCGTCGGTGCCGTGCTGCGTTGCGTCGGTTCCGCAGTCGTCGCCGTCTTCGCCGCCGACGACGGTGAGGCAGACGACGACCACCGCGCGTGCGACGACGACGTCTACGACGAGTCCGCGACCGTTTACTGGTGCGGCGGCGACGTCGACGACCCGCCCCGCCACCACCACGACGCGCCTGCCGACCACCACCACACGTCCGGCCACCACCACGTCACGCCCGGCGACCACGACGACGCGTCCCGTGACGACTACGACGCGTCCCGCGACGACGACGACTCGTCGCCCGACGACGACTACGACGCGGGTTGCGAGTGTTCCGTCGTCGCCGGCGTCGGTGCCGTGCTGCGTTGCGTCGGTTCCGCAGTCTTCGCCGTATTCGCCGCCGACGACGGTGAGGCAGACGACGACCACCGCGCGTGCGACGACGACGTCTACGACGAGTCCGCGACCGT
>JBEEFV010000095.1:0-3214 GCA_041166405.1 Actinomycetota bacterium
TTCCTCGAGCTCCTCCTGGGTCCGGCGAATGCGGCGTTCTCGCGTCATCTCTTGCTTGGCATCCTCGACCCAGCAGATGAACTCGTTGCGGGCCAGAGGCGTGATGTCCTTCCAAGCATCAAGTGCCTTCACGTTCGCGATCAGCGCCTTGCGCAGGTCTGCGGGAAGCTTGTGCACTACCCCACCGGGCACCCGCTGGCTGTTCACAAGGTCACGGTAGCGGCCGCTCCCGCCTCCGAATGACGCTTTGGGTGGGTCGGACCGCGCATTGCGCGGCTGAACCCACCCAGAACTGCAGATCTTGTTTCCATAGGCATCAGTGCTTCGGACGGGAGAACCAGTAGACGCCCGCGCGCATCCGGCCCATCGGGAACGGCACGTCGAAGTGCGTCTCGTCGTACGCCCGCAGCTCGAGCGGCGCGAAGAACGCGACCGCCTCGTCGCGCGTCATATGTCTGGGGCCCTTGGGTATCCAGAGCGCGCGCGGCCGGTGCGCAAAGTGGACGAGCACGTAGTCGCCTCCCGGTGCGAGCCACTCGTCCAGCCGGTTTCGGTACGCGCCGACCTTTCCCCTGGGCAGGTGGTGCAGGCAGCCCGAGTCGAGCACGACGTCGAAGGCCGACGGCGCGTCGTACTCGACGACGTCGCACTCGCGAAACTCGACCTCGACGCCGGCCTGCTCGGCGCGCGTCCTCGCGGCGCCGAGGGCGGCGGGGACGAAGTCGACCGCAACGACGGAGAAACCCTGCTGCGCGAGGTACACGGCGTGAACGCCTTGGCCGCAGCCAAGGTCGAGCGCGCGTCCGTGTGTCGTCCGCTGCGCGACCGCGCTTTCCAGCAGCGCCGGCGCCTGCTCGCGATGCCACGGCAAGGACTCGACACTCGGTGCGCGCCGGTACAGCCGTGCGAATACTGTCCGCTGGAGATTCACGCGAGCACTCCGCCCGGGATCGCGCCCAGCTGCTGCATCTTGTTCTCCCTCCCTCGACGTCACGCTGCGACGGAGCCCAGTATCGCGACTCGAGGGCACGAGTGTGAACGGAGACGTCGAGCAGGAATCGGAAAGTGGCGGAGCGTTCTGCGGTCGCGGGCAGGCAGGGTCAGGAGTTGCGTCCTCCTTCGCGCTGTCGGCCGAGCTCGGGTTCCGCCGCCCGCACCTCGTGGATGGATAATGGTTCGATGATCGCCACGATCGACGTCGCCGACATCGGCATCCGTTCCACGCTGCGGGCGCTCCGGCATCGACCGACGCCTATCGACGTTCCCGGCTTGCGATGGCTTGACATCGCGCCCGCTGTTTCGTTGGCGAGCAAGAGACCGCCGGGCCTGCGTCGGGCCGTGTTGTTCGCGATGTGGGACGACGAGAACGCCGCCGCTGCGTTCGCCGACACCCATCCGCTCGCTGCGCGCTTCGCGCCCAACGGCTTTCACGCCGTCCTGCGTCCTCTGCGGGCTTTCGGGACCTGGCCCGGTTTGCCGGACACCGTGCCACGCACGAGAGTGACGCAGCACGATGGTCCGGTGATCGTCACCACGTTCGGTCGGCTGCGGATGAGCCAGACACTTCGGTTCTTCCGAGCCAGCCGGCCGGCCGAGCGGGCGGCCATCGGTGCTGACGGGTTTGTGTGGGGGACGGCCGCTGCTCGCCCGCCGTTCCTTGCGACGCTGTCCGTGTGGAACAGCGATGAAGCGGCGGCCGCCTACGCCTACCGCGATGCACACGCGGGTCATCCGCAGGCGATCGCGCGGCAACGGCGCAAGGACTTCCACCACCAATCGGCCTTCATCCGTTACGCCATGGTCTCGACGAGCGGGACGCTCCCCGGCGTTGCGCCACTCGACTCCGCGTCCCGCGAGAGCGAGTGACGTAGCGCCCGCGTCCACTTGGGGAATCAAGCGTGGCGGCAAACGAGTCAGCTGGTGAGAAAGCCCTCCAACCGCGAGGCGAGCTCGAGAGGCTTGTCGCCCTGGATGCTGTGGCCGGCACCTTCGACGGTGACAACTTCGGCCGACGGTTGGCGTTTGCGGAACTCGGCGATGTCGTCGTCGTCGACCACGCCGGAGAGACCGCCGCGCAGGAGCAATATCGGGACCGTGATGTTCGACACGTCGTCCCACAAATCAGCGAACGAGATCTCACCGCGGCCGGGGGCGTCGCCGTCGGCGCCAGCGCGCCAGTTGCGCATGCTGTCGTAGCGCCACGACCACGAACCGTCGGGCAACTCGCGTGCGTTGTGCAACACACCGCGCCGCAATGACGACACCGACCGGGTCGGGTTGAACTGCACCGTGCGCTCGAGAATCTCGTCGAACGACGCGAACGACTCCGGACCCGAAACGAACGCGACGATGGGTTCGGCTTTCTTGTGATCGGTACCCGGCGTCACGTCGATCACGCCCAGCCGCGGTACGAGGTGCGGATGGCGCGACGCCAACACGATTGCGGTCAGACCACCCAACGACATCCCGACGACGAGGCGCGCCACTGGCGCAAGAGCGGCCAGCGCAACCGCAACGTCAGTCGCGTTGGCGACCGGCGAGTAGTCGTGATCGTCCCGCCAGTCGGAATGACCGTGCCCCGGGAGATCAACGCACACCAACGGTCGATCCAGCGCCAACGCGACGGTGTCATAGGTGTGCGCATTCTGCGCGCCGCCGTGGATCAATGCGATCTCGGGCGGGCCGCTCCCCCATACCAACGCACTGAGCTGGCGGCCGTCGGGCAACGTCACCGCTTCACGTCGCACCGCGGGCGCGCCCGGCCACGACAATCCGGCCTCGTCCGCGTTCTCGCGCAACATCGAAAACTCGTCGTACGACATCGGGCTCACTCCACGACGCCCCGCAACGCGTCGGCGCCATACGCCGGTTCCGCGTACGCGGTGAAATCAGGGCCGCGCCGAACGCCGTGCCCGCCGTCCAACGCAAGCATTTGCCCCGTGATCCACGACGACTCGGGTCCGGCCAGGAAGCGAACCGCGGCGGCGACGTCGTCGACCGTACCCACACGCGCCAACGGCATTTGCGCCATGTAGTCGGCCAGCACCGGACCACCTGCGGTGATCGCGCCGACCAGTTCGGTGTCGACGAGCCCGGGCCGCACCGCGTTCACGCGGATGTTCGACGGGCCCAACTCGTCGGCACCCATCTCGACCAATGCTTCGATCGCAGCCTTGGCGGGACCGTACGCGCCGAAGTAGCGATGCGAACGCAC
>JBEEFV010000096.1:0-114181 GCA_041166405.1 Actinomycetota bacterium
TGCTGCTCGGGGTTGAAGGCGATCGACGTGTAGAAGTACGCGAACCCGATGATCATCAGGCCGTACGCCGCGACATACCAAGGGTCGGTCGGCGTGGCGAGGTGGTCGTTGATCAACTGGCGAACGCTCACCCACGGCACCACGTTCGACAGCAGCACCGGGAAGTACAAGACCGAGCTGGCGAAAATGATCGGGATGACGCCGGCCTGGTTCACCTTGAGCGGGATGTAGGTCGACTGGCCGCCGTACATGCGACGGCCGACGATGCGCTTGGCGAACTGCACCGGGATGCGGCGCTGGCCCTGTTCGACCGTGACGATGGCGACGAGCAGGAACAGCGTCAGCGCGATGACGACGGCGAACTTCACGTTGCCGCCTTCTGCCCGGATCGCCGCGCCCCCGGCGGGCAGACCGGACACGACGTTGGCGAAGATCAGGATCGACATGCCCTGGCCGATGCCGCGTTGGCTGATCAACTCACCGAGCCACATGACCGTTGCCGTGCCGGCCGTCATCGTGATGACGATCAGCAACACCAGCCACGGGTTGAAGTTGGGGATCAGGTCGAGGTTCGACGTGTTCTGCGACAGGAAGCCTCGACCGCCGTTGTGGAACACGAACGCCAGACCGGTCGACTGCATGATCGCCAGCGCGACGGTGAGATAACGCGTCGTCTGCGTGATCTTGCGCTGACCGACGGCGCCTTGATCACGCCACTCCGCCAGCTTCGGGATCACAACCTCGAGGAGGTTGATGATGATCGAGCTGGTGATGTACGGCATGATCCCGAGCCCGAACACCGCGAAGCGCGTCAGCGCGCCACCGGAGAACAGGTTGAGGAAGCCGAGCACGCCCGACTTGTCAGCGGACTCCTTGAGCCGCTGCACCTGCTGGAAGTCGATCCCGGGCACCGGGACGTGTGACCCGATGCGGTACAGGATGATGATGAACAGCGTGAAGATGATCTTGTTCCGGAGGTCGGCGACCCGGAACATGTTGAGGAACTTCACGTGGCGGTCCTGGATCCTTGTGGGTTAGCGGTTGGCGAACTGGTTGCCCTGCACCGGCGGGCGCCCGTTGCCGAACGGCATCGGGAGACGCTCGACGCTACCGCCGGCGGCGGTGATCGCGGCTTCAGCCGTCTTCGAGAACGCATGCGCCTTGACCTGAACCGCCTTACCGCCGAGGTCGCCGCGGCCGAGCACCTTCACGAGGCCGTGCTTGTGCACGAGGCCCCGTTCGCGCAGCGACTCAGGGCTGACGTCGGACGTGTCCATCTGCGCCAGCGTGTCGAGATTGACCACGTTGTATTCGACGCGGAACGGGTTGTTGAAGCCGCGCAACTTCGGCAAGCGCTGCGCCAGCGGGAGCTGGCCACCCTCGAACCCCAGGTGAACGGTGTTGCGCGCCTTCTGACCCTTGGTACCGCGGCCGGCGGTCTTGCCGCCCTTGCCGGCGATGCCGCGGCCGACGCGCCGCTTGGCGCGGTTCGACCCGGGTGCGGGCTTCAGATCGTGAATCTTCATGACTGTTCCTCAACAACGGTGATCAGGTGCGGGACCCGAGCGATCATGCCGCGGACAACGGGGCCGTCGGCGAGTGTGTTCGATTTGCCGATGCGACCGAGGCCGAGCGCCCGCAGCGTGCCGCGGTGCTTGGGCTTGGTGCCGATCGACGACTTGACCTGTGTGATGACGAGATTGGCCATCAGCCCTCACCAACCTTCGCCTTGGACTGCTGAGTTTCGCGGTAGGCGCGGTAGATGCCGACCGGCGTCACTTCGTCGGGAGCCTTGCCGCGCTTGGCGGCGACGACGTCGGGCGAGTTCTGGCCCTTGAGGCCGGCGATGGTGGCGTGGGCGACGTTGAGCGCGTTCGTCGAGCCGAGCGACTTCGCCAGCACGTCGTGGATGCCCGCGACTTCGAGGATGGCGCGCGCCGCACCGCCGGCGATCACGCCGGTACCGGGGGCCGCGGGCTTGAGCAGCACGCGGCCAGCACCGGCCTCGCCGATGATCGTGTGGATGATCGTCGAGCCGGCGAGCGGCACGTTGAACATGTTGCGCTTCGCTTCCTCGACGGCCTTCTGCATGGCGAGGCCGACTTCCTCCGCCTTGCCGTAGCCGAGGCCGACCTTGCCGTTGCCGTCGCCGACGACCATGAGCGCGCCGAACGAGAACCGGCGACCGCCCTTGACCACCTTCGACACGCGACGCGGGCGGCCGATCGAACGCTCTTCGTACTGGGACTCAGCCATTACCTAGAACTCCAGACCTGCGGACCGGGCCGCGTCGGCGAGCGCGGCGACGCGCCCGTGATAGAGGAAGCCGCCACGGTCGAACACGACCGCGCTGACGCCGGCGGCCTTGGCGCGCTCGCCGATGAGCTTGCCGACCGCTTCGGCGGCTGCTTTGTTGCCGCCGCTGTTCGAGCGCAGCGACTTCTCGGTGGTCGACGCCGCACACAGCGTCTTGCCCGAGACGTCGTCGATCACCTGCGCGCTGATGTGCTTCGCCGAGCGGAACACCGCGAGGCGCGGACGCGTCGCCGTGCCGGTGACGCGCTTGCGCACGCGGTTGTGGCGGCGACGACGAGATTGGAGCTTGTGAGACGTAGACACGGGATACCTACTTCGCGGCCTTGCCGGCCTTGCGGCGGACAACTTCGTTGGCGTAGCGCACGCCCTTGCCCTTGTAAGGCTCGGGCTTACGGATCTTGCGGATGTTGGCGGCGACCTGGCCGACAAGTTCCTTGTCGATGCCCTTCACGATGATCTTCGTGGGCGCCGGCACCTCAAAAGTGATGCCGCTGGGCGCGTCGACGTGCACAGGATGCGAGAAACCGAGCGCCAACTCAATTTTGTTCGGCCCCTGCGCGGTGGCGCGATAGCCGACGCCGACGATGTCGAGTTCCTTGCTGAACCCGGCGCTCACGCCGACGACCATGTTGTTGACGAGCGAACGCGTCAGGCCGTGCAGCGCGCGGTTCTGCCGCTCGTCGTTCGGACGCGTGACGAGCAGCGACCCGTCCTCCTGCGCGACCTGGATCTCGCCAGGGATGTCGCGCTCGAGCGTGCCTTGTGAACCCTTGACGGTGATGTGGCGATCGACGATCGACACCTCGACGCCCGAGGGAACGGTGATGGGGGCTTTACCGATTCGAGACATGGCAGTTACCAGACGAAGCAGAGGACTTCGCCACCGACGTGACGCTTGCGCGCCTCCTTGTCGGTCATGAGTCCCTGCGAGGTGGATAGGACGGCGACGCCGAGACCGCCAAGCACGCGCGGAAGGCGATCGGCGGCGCTGTAGACGCGCAGACCGGGCTTCGATACGCGCTTGATGCCGCTGATGGTGCGGGCGCGCTCGGCGGAGTACTTGAGCTCGATTTCGAGCGTCTTGCCAGGCCCGGCGGTGTTGTCGCTGACGCTGAAGCCGGCGATGTAACCCTCCTGGACCAGGATCTTGGCGAGAGCTTCCTTGAGCTTGGACGACGGCATCAACACTTTGTCGTGCATTGCCGTATTGGCGTTGCGCAGACGCGTGAGCATGTCGGCGATGGGATCAGAAACAGGCATACGTTCTCCTCTCCCCTACCAGCTGGCCTTCGTGACGCCCGGCAGCTCGCCCGCGTGCGCGAGCTCGCGCAGGCAGATGCGGCATAGGCCGAACTTGCGGAAGACCGCCTTCGGGCGCCCGCAGCGCTGGCAGCGGGTGTAACCGCGCACCTTGAACTTCGGCGTCTGCTGTTGCTTGTTGACGAGACCCTTCTTGGCCATTGCCTCTTACTGCCCCTCGGTGCGGCGGAACGGGAAGCCGAAGGCGTCGAGCAGTGCCCGGCCTTCCGCGTTGGTGCGTGCGGTGTTGACGATGGTGATGTCCATCCCGCGCGGGTTGTCGACCTTGTCGTATTCGATCTCCGGGAAGATCAGCTGTTCGGTGACACCGAACGTGTAGTTGCCCCGGCCGTCGAAACCCTTCGGCGGCAGGCCGCGGAAGTCGCGGATGCGGGGGATGGCGATCGAGACCAGACGGTCGAAGAACTCCCACATCTTGTCGCCGCGCAGCGTGACCATGCAGCCGATGGACTGTCCTTCACGCAGCTTGAAGCTGGCGATCGACTTCGTCGCCACGGTCACCTTCGGCTTCTGACCGCTGATGATCGTGAGGTCGCGCACGGCGGACTCGAGCAGGCTCGCCTGCTGGGTCGCCCGGCCGACGCCCATGTTGATGACGATCTTGGTGAAGCGCGGGACCTCCATGATGTTGCCGAGGCCGAGCGTCTCTTTGAGCTGTGCGCGGATCTCGTTCTCGTACTTGACCTTGAGCCGCGGTGAGGTGTCAGTGATGGTCATAGGTCGACCTTTGTGCGGGCGCAGATGCGCACCTTGTTGCCCTGGTCGTCGAAGCGGTACGCAACGCGCGTCGGCTTGCCGTCGGCCGGGCTGATGATCGCGACAGCGGACGCCGGCAGCGGCATGTCCTTGTCGATGATGCCGCCCTGCATGGTCGCGCGGGTGGCCTTCTGATGCTTCTTGGCGACGTTGCGTCCCTCGACGATGACCTTGTCGGCGCCCGGAAGCACCTTCATGATCACGCCGTCCTTGCCGCGGTCCTTGCCCGACAGCACGATGACGCGGTCGCCCTTCTTCAACTTCATCTACAGCACCTCGGGTGCGAGAGAGACGATGCGCATGAACTTCTTGTCGCGCAGCTCGCGGCCGACCGGGCCGAAGATGCGCGTGCCGCGCGGCTGCTGCTGATCGTTGATCAGCACGGCGGCGTTCTCGTCGAAGCGGATGTAGGAACCATCCGGACGACGACGCTCTTTCTTGGTGCGCACGACGACGCACTTCACGACGTCGCCGCGCTTGACGGCGGCGCCGGGGATGGCGTCCTTCACGGTCGCGACGAACACGTCACCGATGCCGGCGTAGCGACGACGGGAACCGCCGAGCACCTTGATGCACAGCACTTCCTTGGCGCCGCTGTTGTCCGCCACGCGCAGACGCGATTCCTGTTGGATCATCGGGCGCGCTCCACGACTTCCACGACGCGCCAGCGCTTGAGCTTGCTCAGCGGGCGCGTCTCCTGGACGCGGACCTTGTCACCCATCTTGAGGTCGTTCGTCTCGTCGTGGGCGTACAGCTTCTTGGTGCGCTGGACGGTCTTCGAGTACTTCGCGTGACGCACGCGCTCGGTCACCGACACGACAACGGTCTTGTTCATCGCGTTCGACGTGACGACGCCTTCGCGGGTCTTGCGCGGGTTGCCGCGCTTTTCGGTTTCTTCTTCAGCCATTACGCGTTCGCTTCCGTTGCTTCGTGCAGGGCGATCTCCCGCTCGCGGATCAGCGTGTTGAGGCGTGCCACTTCGCGGCGCGCCTGGCTGATTGCGGCGTTGTTGTCCTGCTGGCCGGTTGCCATCTGGAACCGGAGCTTGAACAGGTTGTCCTTCGCTTCTACGAGGCGGCCCGCCAGTTCGGCGTCGCCGAGCCCACGCAGTTCGATGTTGTGTGCCTTCGCCATCAGATCTCCACCTGCTCGGTCTGGGCTTTGCGCGACACGACCTTCGCCTTGATCGGCAGCTTCTGGATGGCGCGCTCGAGAGCCGAACGCGACAGCGCCTCGTTGACGCCGCCGAGCTCGAACAGAATGCGGCCGGGCTTGACCACGGCTACCCAGAACTCGGGGTTGCCCTTGCCCGAACCCATGCGGGTTTCGGCGGGCTTTTGCGTGACGGGCTTGTCCGGGAACACGCGGATCCAGACCTTGCCGCCGCGCTTGACGTGGCGGGTCATCGCGATACGAGCAGCCTCGATCTGGCGCGCCGTGATCCAGCCCGCTTCGAGGGCTTGGATCCCGAAGTCACCGAACGACACGTGCGTGCCGCCCTTCGCCTGACCGGACATGCGGCCGCGCTGCTGCTTGCGGTGCTTGACCTTGCGGGGCATCAACATGGCTAGTCCACGTCCTTATGGAAGTGCGGAGTGTCGTGGTGATCCTTGAGGCGACGGTCGATGTCTTCCTCTTCGGCCAAGATGCGCTCGAGATCGGGATCGGCTTCCTTGATGATCGGAGCTTCTTCGACCATCTCGGGCGTCTCGCCGAGTTCGCCGAGCTGCGGGCCGCGCTTGCCGCCACCGGCGCTGACGACGCGCTTCGGGCGGGGCTCGCCGGCAGTTTCGCCCACGGCCATCGCCGCCTCGCGGCTGATCTTGTCGTCGGCCGAAAGCTTGTACGGGAGGATGTCGCCCTTGTAGATCCACACCTTCACGCCGATGCGGCCGTAGGTGGTCTTGGCCTCGCGGAACCCGTAGTCGATGTCGGCGCGCAACGTGTGCAACGGGACGCGTCCGTCGCGGTAGGTCAGCGACCGCGACATTTCGGCGCCGCCGAGGCGACCGCCGCACCGCACGCGGATGCCCTGGGCGCCCGCCTTCTGCACGGTCTGCATCGCTCGCTTCATCGCACGGCGGAACGACACGCGCCCGGCGAGCTGGTCGGCGATGCCCTGCGCGATGAGCGCAGCGTCGAGCTCGGGCTGCGGGATCTCGCGGATGTTGAGCTGCACCTTCGGATTCGAGGTGATCTTGATCAGCGCTTCGCGCAGACGATCGGCTTCGGCACCGCGGCGACCGATGACGATGCCCGGACGCGCCGTGTGCAGGTCGACCCGCAGACGGTCGCGCGTGCGCTCGACTTCGATGCGGCTGACGGCGGCGCGCTCGAGCTGCTTCGTCAGGTAGTCGCGGATCTTCCAGTCCTCGATGACGTAGTCCTTGTACTCACGATCGGCGAACCAGCGGCTCTTCCAATCGGTCGTAACGCCAAGGCGGAACCCGTAAGGATTGACCTTCTGTCCCATTTATTCGCTCGCCTCCGGCTCGCCATCGGCTGGCGCCGCGGGACTCTCATCGTTCACTGACGTCGCCTCTTCCGTTGACTCTTCGGTGACGGCGCTGGCTTCGCCGGCGCTTTCTTCGATTGCCGCTTCGATCGCAGGCGCTTGCTCTTCGAGCACTACGTCTTCCGCAGCGTCGATCGGGGTCTCTTGCTCCACGACGTCGGCGATGTCGGCCTCATGGACGTGGTCGTGTGCTTGCGCGGCTTGGGAGGCGGCGACGCGAGCCCTGCGGCCGCGCTCTTGGTTGGCGCCCGAGCGGCGGGTGCGGCGCTCGGCCTGTGCCGACTCGGCCTTGGCCTTGAGACGGGCCAGGCGATCCTCGGGCAACCGGCTCACGATGATCGTGATGTGGCTCGACCGCTTGAAGATCTTGCCGGCACGACCGCGCGCACGCGGCTTGAAGCGCTTGGCGGTGCGGCCTTCGTCGGCGAAGCACGCCGACACGAACAGCTCTTCGGGGTTCTGCTCGTGATTGTTCGCGGCGTTGGCGATGGCGCTGTCGAGCAGCTTGCCCACGGTCGTGGCCGCGTCGCGCTCGCAGAACTCGAGCACGTCACGCGCCGACTGCACGTCGAGGCCGCGGATGAGGTCGAGGACCACGCGCACCTTCGACGCGCTGCCCGGCGCGTTGCGCAACACGGCGCGCACGCCTTCGCGCTCGTTCGTCTTGGTACCGAACGCCATTAGCGGCGGCCCTGACGCTCTTGGCCCGCGTGGTAGCGGAACGTACGGGTCGGGGCGAACTCGCCCAGCTTGTGACCGACCATCGACTCCGTGAGGTACACCGGCACGTGCTTACGACCGTCGTGGACGGCGATCGTGTGGCCGACCATGTCGGGGATGATCGTCGAGCGACGGCTCCAGGTCTTGATGACCTTCTTGTCGTTGGCGGCGTTCAGCGCGTCGACCTTCTTGAGCAGATGGCCGTCGACGAACGGGCCCTTCTTCAGACTGCGTGGCATGCCTACCTACCTCCGGGCCCCGCGCCCACGACGGCGCCGGATGATCATCGAATCGGAATCCTTGCGACGCGCACGCGTGCGCCCCTCGGGCTTGCCCCACGGTGAGGTCGGGTGACGACCACCGGAGGTCTTGCCTTCGCCACCACCGTGCGGGTGGTCGACCGGGTTCATGGCGACGCCGCGGGTCTGCGGGCGCTTGCCCTTCCAGCGGCTGCGGCCTGCCTTGCCGACCTTGATGAGCTCGAACTCGCTGTTGCCGACTTCGCCGATCGTGGCGCGGCAATCGATCGGGACACGGCGCATTTCCGACGACGGAAGGCGCAGCGTCGCGAAGTTGCCTTCCTTGGCGACGAGCTGCACTGACGAACCGGCCGAACGCGCCATCTTGCCGCCGGCGCCGGGATACAGCTCGACGTTGTGGATGACGGTACCGACGGGGATGAAACGCATCGGCAGCGCGTTACCGACGCGGATCTCAGCGCCGTGACCGTTCTGCAATACGTCGCCCACCACGAGATTCTTCGGAGCGAGGATGTAACGCTTTTCGCCGTCGGCGTAGTGCAGCAGCGCGATGCGGCAGTTGCGGTTGGGGTCGTATTCGATCGTCGCGACCTTGGCCGGAATGCCGTCCTTGGTGCGCTTGAAGTCGATGACGCGGTACTGCTGCTTGTGACCGCCGCCGCGGTGACGCGACGTCTTGCGGCCGTAGCTGTTGCGCCCACCGCTCTTCGGTGACGGCTCGAGCAGCGACTTCTCCGGCGTCGTCGACGTGATCTCCTTGAAGTCGGAGACCGACATGAACCGCCGGGCGGGGCTGGTGGGCTTGCGCTTGCGAAGTGCCATCTGACTAACCCTCGAACATCTCGATACGGTCGTCGCCCGCAAGGGTGACGATGGCGCGCTTGGTATCCGGGCGCTTGCCGAACGTGAAGCTGCGCCGGTTGCGCTTGCGCTTGCCCGGACGGTTGAGCGTGTTCACCTTGGCGACCTTGACGTTGAAGATCTTCTCGACGGCGTCGCGGATCTCAGGCTTGGTGGCGTTCGGCTGGACGATGAACGTGTACACGCCCGCGTCCTGCAGCCCATAGGACTTCTCGGACACGACCGGCTTGATGAGAACGTCGCGGGGGTCACGCATTTTCTGTCGCCTCCACTCCCGGGAGAGTTGCCTTGGTAAAGACGACCCAGTCGTTCACGAGCACGTCGTAGGTGTTGAGCTCGCCGGCGAGCATCACTTGGACTTCCGGCAGGTTGCGGAACGACTTGAAGCAGTCTTCGTCTTCCCGGCTGATGACCAACAGGACGCGGTCGTCGGTCACCCCGAGCGCGGCGAGCGCTGCCTTGGCGGCCTTGGTCGAGGGCTTCTCGAAGTTCCACTGGTCGATGACGATGACCTTGCCCTCGTTGGCCCGGTCGCTGAGTGCGCCCTTCAGCGCCAGCGCGACCATCTTCTTGGGCGTCTTCTGGTCGTACTTGCGCGGCTTCGGGCCGAGCGCAATCCCACCGCCGACCCACTGCGGGGAGCGGATCGAACCCTGACGGGCGCGGCCGGTGCCCTTCTGGCGCCACGGCTTCTTGCCGCCGCCTCGAACCTCGGCGCGGGTCAGCGTCGACTGCGTGCCCGCACGGGACGCCGCGAGCTGTGCCGTGACGACCTGGTGCATGACCGGGATGTTCGGCTGCACGCCGAAGATCGAATCGGCGAGCGTGACGGTGCCGGCCGAGCCGCCCGTCATCGTCTTGACTTCAACGTCCGGCATTACTTACGCCCCCTGACGGCGTCACGGATGAGGACGAGCCCGCCGCGGGGACCCGGCACGTTGCCCTTGACCAGCAGCAACTCGCGCTCGGCGTCCGCCTCGACGACTTGGAGGTTCAGCGTGGTTACCTGCTCGCCACCCATGCGGCCGGCCATCTTCGTGCCCTTGAAGACGCGCGACGGCGTGGCGCAGGCGCCGATCGACCCGGGAGCACGGTGGTGCTTGTGGTTACCGTGCGACGCGCCCATGCCCTTGAAGTTGTGACGCTTCATGCCACCGGCGAAGCCCTTGCCCTTGCTCACGGCGGTGACGTCGATCATGTCGCCGGCGGCGAGCACGTCGACGCCGATCGAGTCGCCGATGCTGTAGGCGCTGGTGTCGTCGAGACGAAGTTCCACCAAGCGCTTTCCGGGCTCGACTCCCGCCTTGGCGAAGTGGCCGGTCTCGGGCTTGTTGACCCGAGAAGCCTTCACTTGGCCGAAGGTGACTTGAACCGCGCTGTAGCCGTCACGGTCGGACGTTTTGACCTGCACGACCCGCGCGGGAACGACGCGCAGCACGGTCACAGGGACCAGTCGGTGCTGCTCATCCCACACCTGGGTCATGCCGACCTTTTCGCCGACGATCGCTTTGGTTGCCATTTCGGAGCCTGTCTCTTCTCACGCGGACGCTCCGCCCGGGCAGTTCCCTCGAAAGGGGCCCAAGCGGAGCGCTGAGTCGGTTGTGCTGCGGGGTTCCGGAGCCCTACTTCCACGTGGGAAAAGGGCTGTTCCGGCGCCCGCAGACGTCGATTTGCGAACCGGTGAAGATTAGCGGGTCTGAAACCCCACGTCGAACGGGCAAAAACGCAGGTGTGACGCATTTGCATGCGGGACATGCAGCCTTGTTGGCGCTCATTGTCGCCTGTGCCCTCTGGATCCGGTTCGTCGTGGTGCCGAGGCGGCCGTCCGACGCGGGATCCGCCGTCCCCCGTCGCATTCCGGAGGGCGAAGCACGCCCGAGCGCGGACGGCAGCGGCCTGCGGATCGTCGTGAACCCGTCGTCGGGACCTGCGCTGAGCCGATCGCCCCTCGAACAACTCCACGAAGACCTGCCTGCGGCCGACATCCACGAGTTGGAGGAAGGCGACGACGTCGCGGCGCTCCTGGCCGACAAAAAATTCGGGTCGATCGGCGCCGCCGGCGGCGACGGGACCCTCGCTGCTGCCGCCGCGGCGGCCGTGGACCGCGACGCCACGTTCGTCGCCGTGCCTGCCGGCACCCTCAATCACCTCGCCCGAGACCTCGGCCTCGAAGCGGTAGACGACGCCGTCGAAGCGGTACGGGCGGGAACCGCGGTGTGCATGGACGTCGGCACGATCGACGACCGCATCTTCGTCAACACGCTGTCGTTCGGCGGCTACGCCCCCGTGGTCGACCGTCGCGAGCAGCTCGAGCACCGGATCGGCAAATGGCCGGCGCTGCTCGTCGCTCTCGTGTGGGAGCTACCGAAGATGAAGCCGTTGCGCCTCGAGATCGACGGCCGCCCGATGAAGGTGTGGCTGGCGTGGGTGGGCAACGGCGCGTACTCGCCGCCGGGACTGGCGCCGATGTGGCGCGAGCGACTCGACGACGGGCTCCTAGACGTCCGGGTCGTGCACGGCGCGCGTCGCTTCTCGCGCACGCGGTTCCTGCTCGCCGCGCTCGCCGGGCGCTTGCGGAAGTGTCACGTCTACAGCGAGTGGACGGCCGAAGAACTCGCGATCGTGTGCCTCGACGGAAAACAACGGATCGCTGCGGACGGCGAGGTGTTCGACGGCCCCGAGTCGTTCACCGTTTCGAAGAAGCGGCGCGCTTTGCGCGTGGCCGTCCCTGTTCCCGACTGACCCCGCCGGGTAAGTATCGAGTAGTGGACCACGGCTTACCCACAATCGCCACCGACGGACTGCCGCCGGCGTCGCGGTTCGGTCTTCGCGAGTTGCTGATCGCCGTCGCCATCGCGCTCGTCGGCGCGCCGTTCGGCTGGCTGCTGCACGAGGTCACCAGCAACGGCCCGTTCACCAAGCTCGACACCAGCGCCGCCGAATGGCTCCATACGCGGCTCGTGCACGACCACACTGCTGTCGCGGTGATGAAAGCCGTGTCGTTCACGGGCAAGCCGATCTTTCTGACGTTCGTCGTCGGACTCCCAGTGCTGTGGCTGTGGCGGCGCGGCGCTCGCAAGCTCGTGGTCTTCCTGCTCGTCGTCTCGCTGGGTGGGTCCGCGATCGACACCGCCGTCAAGATCGCGGTCGGCCGACCGCGGCCAAAACTCGACCAACCCATCGCGACGGCGTTCGGCAAGAGCTTCCCGTCCGGGCACTCCATGAGTTCGCTGATCTGTTACGGCGCGCTCCTGCTGGTATTTCTTCCGTTGATCGCGCGGCGGTGGCGCGTCCCCGCGATCGTGGCGACGGTCGTGTGGGTGCTCGCCATCGGCTTTTCTCGTCTTGCGCTCGGCGTGCACTTCCTGTCCGACGTACTCGGCGGTTACTTCCTCGGTGGCGCGTGGCTGATCGGTTCGGTCGCGGCGTTCGAGGTGTGGCGCGTCGACCGCGGACGCCCGCGCACGCGCCCGCTGCAGTCGGGCGTCGACCCCGAAGAAGCGACACGCGCCGCTGGCGCGTAACGGTTCGCTACGCCGAGAAAAGTTGCCAGGTGCCGGGCACGCCCTTGAGTTCGTGCTCGCCGCGGTCGTGAAACTCGATCCCTGAACCTGCGACCAGGTCGGTGACCGTTCGCGACACGAGCACCTCGTTCGGGCGCGCCAGCGCGGCGACGCGGGCGGCCACGTGGACGGCGACACCGGAAATGTCACCGCTTTTCACTTCGATCTCGCCTGTGTGCAGACCGGCGCGCACCTCGAGGCCGAGCCCGCGCACGGCGTCGCGCACCGAACGCGCGCAGCGGATGGCGCGCGCCGGGCCGTCAAATGTGGCGAGGAATCCGTCACCCGTGGTGTTCACCTCGCGTCCGCCGAAGCGATGCAGCTGGCGGCGCACCTGTTCGTGATGCGCCCCCAGCAAGTCGCGCCAACGACGATCGCCCATCTCGACAAGGCGATCGGTCGACTGCACCACATCGGTGAACAGCACGGTCGCCAGAACGCGATCGGGCCGCGCAATGTGCCGTTCGCCGGTGAGGAACTCCTCCATCTCCTCGAGCAACGCCTCCGGCTCTTCGGTCCAGAAGAGGTGATCGTTGCCCGGCAGCTCGACCAACGTGGCCGACGGGATGTGGTCGGCGAGGTAGCGACCCATGTGGATGTTGATCATGCGATCGCCGGTGCGGTGCAGGACGAGCGTTGGCGCTTGAATCGCTCCGAGCACCGAACGGACGTCGATGTCGGGATAGAGCTCGAAGATGCGCCGCACCATGCCCGGACTCGCGGCGAGCCGTTGCAACCGAGCCCACCACTGGCGCAGCGCGGTGTCGCCGCGCCGGCTCGGCGCCCACGCGCCGAGCCCGCGTCCCTCACCCCACCCCGAGGAACTGAACTGGAGCAGGCTCGCGTAGTTGTCTGCGCTCACACCGAACGGATAGTCGTCGGCTTCGAGCATGCGGGCGTACGTGCCGTACAGCGTGAGCGAACGAACACGTTCTGGGTAGGTGGCCGAGAACAACATCGCCATCGCGCCGCCCTCGGAAACACCGAACAGGTCGACGTCGTCAACGCCGGCGGCGCCGAGCACCGCGGTCATGTCGTCAACGCACTCTTCGAGCGTCGGCGCGTGGTCAATGGGGTCCGAGAGACCGACGCCGCGCTTGTCGAACAACACGATCCGTCGGACACGCGCGAGGCGCTCCCAGAAGTCGACCAGCCCTGGCTCTTCCCATCCGACTTCGAGATGCGAGATGAACCCGGGAGCGCCGAGCAGGACGTCGCCTTCGCCGAACGTGGTGAACGCGATGTGGACGTCGCCCGACTTGGCGTAGCGGATCTCGGGTGTATCGCTCATCGCAGTTGTCCCTCGGCGGCGTCGATGATGCCCTGCAGGTGCAGGCCGCGGTGAATGTCGGGCGCCGTTGTTTCCTCGCCCCGGGCGGCGGCGGCCAGCGCCGCGGGCACGCGCATCATCGACGTGGCGTCCGCGGCATTGGAGGCATCGAGCGTCGCCGCGCCGGCGTACCCGTAGACCTCCACGCTGGTGACGCTGCCTGCTCCGGCGTTCGCGCACAGGTCGACGGTGCTCGTCGCGCCCGTGTCGTGCGTGAGGAGCAACGACACCCATCCGAGACGGTCGCCCGACGCCTTGACGGCGACGACGGGCCCAAGCGCGGCGTCGACGAGATCGATGGCGTGCGGGCCGAGGTCGGGCAGCGGCCCGCGCTCGAGCCGCCACGGCGTGGCGAAGGGGCTGCCTTGCCGGAGCGCGCCCGACACCCAGGCAACCCGGCCTCCGAGGGGGCGCCCGATTGTCTTCGCCTGCTCGAGGAACGCCGCGACCGGCTCCGCGTAGCGCAGCGACAGCAGCAGCACGGTCCGCACGCCCGCGGCGTCGACGGCGTCGACGAGTCGTTGTGCGGCACCCAGATCCAACGCGATCGGTTTTTCGAACAGCAGCGTTTTGCCTGCCTTCGCCGCCTGGACCGCCAGTTCGGCTTGCACGTCGGGCGGCACGCAGAACGCGATCGCTTCGCACCGATCGAGCAACTCCTCGTAGGAGGCGACGGCGAGCGACCCGTGTTTCGCCGCGAGTTTCTCCGCCGCTTCTGGTCGCCGCGCCCAGATGCCGACGAGTTCGGTTTCGGGGCTGTTCGCCAGGATCGGCGCGTGGACCATGTTCGCCCACGGCCCTGCCCCGACAAGACCGACCTTTACTTTTTCATCCACGACTCATTATTCGTCGCGTCGTCGTGTATGTGCCGGAAAGTGACGCTGATGCGCGGCCCAGCGTCGGGCACCTTCGGGACCGTGTGCTCCCACTGCCGCTGCATCAGACCGCCGGTAACCAGCAGGTCGCCCGGCGCAGGATCGAAGCGCGTCGAAGGACCGCCGCCGCGCGGGCGCACGAGAAACTTGCGTTGTGAGCCGAGCGAAAGGATGCCGACCCACGGATACGGATTGCTCGCGGGGATCTTGTCGCGGTGCCAGGCGACGCTGTCGCGTCCGTCGCGATACAGGTTCAGCCACCCAGAGTTGAACGCCACGCCGTAGCGCTTCGTCAACGCAGCCCGAGCCCTGACGAGGACGGGCGCGATCGCCTTGATGTTGGCCTCCGCCCATCCCGACGTGAGCCGCGGCTCGGGCAACTTGTTGCCCCACATCACGCGCTGGCGCTGCGACCACGGCGCGCCGTCGACGAGGGCCTCGAACACCGCATCGGCGCCGGTCAGCCAGCCCGGTACGACGTCGATCCACGACGCGTCGTCGAGTTCGACGCGGTACGCGTCGCGGAACGTCGCGTCGATGGCCGGCTCGGTTGCACCGAGCAACGACGGTTGCCAGGCGAGGTCCATCTCGCCACCATTCTACCCGATCATGTCGAACGTACGTTCAGGCGCCCAGCAACTCGAGCGTGCGCGTCCATCGCTTGAGCTCGCCGGGGAAGTCCTTCGCCCAGTCGGCGCTCACCTGCAATCCGCACAGCAGGCGGAACGCGCAGGCGCGGCCGAGGTCCGCGGGCGCGAACTCGTCGAGCAGGTCGTGCGGTCCGTGGAACCACGTGACCGCCTCGATCGCGATCTGCGCCGCCGTCGACTGTGGCGTGCGCCAACCCGGCGACACGTCGATCAGCGCGTGCCCCGAGCCGTCGCGCAAGCGCAACACGTTGGACGCGATGTCGCCGTGGACGACTTGGCATCGGCCGGCTTCTTCTGCCGACAGCGGCGGGCCGAGTGCGACGGCGCGCGCGAACAGCGTCGACTCGAGCTCGCCGCGGTTCACCCTGACCGGCAGCGGTCCTCCGTGCCACACCGTCGCTTCCGCGAGCGCCCAGCGATGGCCGCGGGCGTCGAGCCACGCCGGACGAACGTCGACACCGGCTTTTTCGGCGGCGGGTCGCACCGCGCGATGGAACGCGTCGCCCGCGGCAATCACGGCGCGCCAGTCGCTCCGCTCGTGTTCACCCTCGAACCACTCCCACGCCGTCCACCCGTCTTCGACCCAGCGGCCGCCGAAGGCGCGCACCGGCTTGATGACGCGGAACCCGTCTTCGACGATGGCGTCGAGGACGGTTGCGACCCACTCGCCTTCGTCGTGGTTGGCCGCCTGCAGCGGCTTCAGCACGAGGTCCCCGGCGCGCCACGCGGTCTGCTCGAGTGCGCCCGCGAGCGGAAGAAGGCCTTCGGCGCGCACGCCGAAGGCCTTCAACACACTTACTGGCGGTGGTACGCCCACCGCCAAACGCTACGACTGAGCGGCGCGCTCCTCGATCTCTTTTTCCTTCGCCTTTGCCTCGTTGGCCTTGGCGCGAACGCGAGCGGCATCGGCGTCAGCCTCCGCCTTGCCCTTTTCCTTTTGCGCCTGGCCTTCCTGCTTGAGGTCAGCGTTGTCGGTGAGGTCGCCGATGGCTTCCTTCACCTTGCCCTTGACCGAAGCGGCGACGCCGTTCTCGTCCTTCGCCTTCAGCGACGACGAGTTGTCCTTCGACTGCTGCGCGGCGCGCTCCTTGGCTTCGTAGGCACCGGCCTTCGCCTCGTGCTTTTGGGCCTTGAGTTCCTCGCGCAGCGCATCCAGCTCGGCAGCGGCGCGTTCTTGCTGCGCCTGGCCTTCCTTCTGCAGCTTGTCGTTGTTGGTTATGACTCCGACGAATTCCTTGCTCAGGCCGAGGCCCTTGTCAGTAATCCCGCGGAGTTTGTTGGTGTCAATCGTTCCTACACGCATGCTTCTGTGCTACCCGCGGTGAGCACCGTGCAAACGACCGCGAGCGCGCGTCCCATGCAGAAACAGGTGCACCGCGTAGGCGCCCATCGACCCCAGCAACCATGCCAGCGAGGCGCCTACCAGGGCGACGACGACGCCGTGCGGGTGGATCAGGACCGATCCGGCAGCGGCGAAGGCGACCAAACCCAGCGCGCCGGCGATCGAGCCGTGCTCGTCTTCCTCGGCGCGCTGCTTGCCCTCTTTCTTTTCGATGAGCGTGAGCGTGGCCGGCAGGATCGCCGGGCACGCGAGAAACAACCCGCCGACGCGCGCGCCGAAAATGACGCCGATGATGGCGGCCACAACCGACACGCCGGCGCCGAACGCGGCACGCGTCGCCATTTCGTGCGGCTTTGCGGCCATCAGCGCAAGACCAGCGACGACGCGAGGGCGACAGCGCCCCACGTAACCCAGATCAGTACAGAGTTCGCCATCGACTTGAGCCGCTGGTAGCCGACGACGCCAACGCACGCAGCGATGATGAACGCGACCGCGCCGAGGATCATCCCGACCAGCGAGTCCGCAACGTCGCTCGTGCCCTTCATCGCCGCGAGCACGACGAGGTTGGCAAGCGCGACCGACGGCGCGCCCGAAAAGATCCCCGCGAACTTCTTCGGTGACAGCTTGTCGCCAAGCATGGCGAACGCCGTGACGAGCACGCCGGCGATGACCGCACGCAACACGATGGACACAACGGTCGCCATCAGCAGCGCTTACCCGCCGTCCGCCGTAAACGAACTCACCTTTTGGTTACACGCGGAAGGCGCCGCTCTCGAGTCCCTTGACGACGGCGTCGACCGTCTCGGTGAGCGTCTGCATCGTGTTGTCGACGACGCAGCGTTCGTAGACACCCACGGTTTGGAATTCGTCGTACATCTTCTCGACGGCGTCGGGACTGTCGCCCGGACGCGGTGGGCGCCCCGCGGCACGCGCGAACGCCGCCGTGCGCGTTGGTCGAACGACGACGTAGTGCAGCGGGCCGTTGAGTTCTGACCGGAACCGGTCGAGGAACCACGGCCCGATGATCCCCTCCACGACGACGAGGTATCCGCCACGGGCGTAGCGAGAGGCGCACGCGCCGAGCGCGTCGATCACGGTCTCGTTCTGACGCGCGGCCGCAGGCAACCACGGCTCGACCCACCCCGACTTGACTGCTTGGAAGAACGAGTCACCCTCGACGAGCACACCGCGGTCGGCGCGCATGACCACGTCGGCACACACGGTTGACTTGCCGGCGCCCGGCGGGCCCGTCACGACGACCACCGCGCCCGTCAACGCCGAAGACAGCCGTTCCACGGACGACGTTCTACTCGCGGGTCTACGGTGCGGCCGTGACCGACACGATTGCGCGCGCGCTTGATCTGCTGCTGTCAGACGAACTCGAACCGATCGTCGAGATGGTCCTGCGTTGCACGGGCGAGGACCGCTACGAGGCGTTGGCGCACGACGGGTCGGTCGCCTTCGTGCGGCAAGACGGCGGCTACTCGGTCACGGATGTGTCCGGGCGCAACCCGCTCGGCAACCAGTCCACGTCGCTGTTCGCCGGTATCGACGACGAGCTCGCGGGGTTGCACCCGACGCGGGCGCAGAACAGTTATCCGCACGGCTACGAACAGGTGGCGCAGCTGTTCGACCATCCCGAAGCCCCCGACCTGTGCGTCATCCACTCCGCGCGCCACTACTGGGGCGACCAGGGCGGCCACATCGGCGAGCACGGCTCGATCGACGTCGTGCAAGCCCGGGCTCCGTTCGTGATCGCCGGTGCGGGAGTCGCCAAGCTCGGGATGATCGATCGCGCCTGTCGCCTGGTTGACGTCGCGCCGACCGTGGCGCCGCTGCTCGGCGCGGGTGAGATCCGCGGTGCGGACGGTGCAGCGCTCGTCGACGTGCTCGACGACGCGACGCGGCCGAAGCACGTCGTGGGCCTGCTCTGGGACGGCACGAACCCGAACGTCTTGTACGACCTCGCGGCGAACGGCGGCGCGCCCAACGCCGCACGCCTGATGGCGATGGGAACGACGTTCCGCCACGGCGCGATGAGCAACCTGCCGACCGTGACGCTGGCGAACCACACGTCGATACTCACCGGCGCGGCGCCGGGGCATCACGGCATCCTCCACAACGCGTGGTACGACCGCACGCGCGGCGAGCAGGTCATCACCAACTCGCCCGCCACGTGGCCCGGCGCGCGCGACTGGCTGTGGCCGACGGCGGAGACGATCCACGAAGCGGTGCAACGCGCGGACGCCGACGCGTTCACCGTCTCGATCAACGAGCCGACCGATCGCGGCGCGTCGTGGTCGACGTTCGACGACATCCGCAAAGGCACGTACGTGCGGCCGAACATGCCCGAGGAATTGCCGTTCTCGACCGAGCGGTTCGTCCGCCCGTCGAAGGATTACCGGTGGTCGTCGAAGGTCGATCATCTCGGCATGGAGCACGCGGTGCGCATCTGGTCCGAAGACGGGCCGAAGCCGACGTTCATGTGGTGCAACTTCACGCTGACCGACGCCGCCTTCCACGAGGGTGGTCCGCACTCCGACGTGGCGCGCGCGTCGGTCGCCGATACCGACGCGCGCCTGGGTGCGATCCTCGACGCCGTCGAGCGCGCCGGGGCCCTCGAGGAAACCGCCTTCGTGCTCGTCGCCGATCACGGAATGGAACAAGCCGACGAGACGTGCACCGGCGACTGGGACGTCGTGCTGCGCGACGCCGGCCTGTCTTTCCGCGACGAGGCGTACGGATTCCTCTACTTCGACGTTTCGTAACTGAGAACGATTCTCAATATGCTGTAGCGCGTGGATGCAGTCCTCCGCGCCGACGACATCTCGTTCGCTTACGGCGAACACCGAGTCCTCGACCACGTGTCGTTTCAGGTGGAGCGCGGTGCATTCGTCGCCCTCGCCGGCGGCAACGGAGCCGGAAAGTCCACGTTGTTGCGCGTCCTGCTCGGGCTCCTGACACCCGAGACCGGAACCGTCACCCTCGATCGGTCGATCGTCGGGTACGTGCCGCAGCGGCCGATGGTCAGCGAGTCGCTCCCGGCGACGGTCTCGGAGGTCGTCGCGTCAGGACGCTTGACGCGCCGCGGGTGGTGGCGCCGAGCCCGGACCGACGATGCCGCAGCCGTCGACGACGCGATGCACGCCGTCGAGCTCGCCGACGCCGCCGGCCGTCGCTTTACGGAGTTGTCGGGCGGTCAGCAGCAGCGTGTGCTCATCGCGAAGGCGATGGTCAACGATCCCGAACTGCTGATCCTCGACGAACCGATCGCTGGCGTCGACGCCGCGTCGCAAGACCGCTTCCGCGACGCACTCGTGTCGCGCACCGCACGCGGGCGCGCGGTGTTGCTGGTCTCGCACGAACTCAGCGCGGTCGCCACCGCGCTCGACCGCGTACTCGTGCTGGCGCACGGCCGGATTGCGTTCGACGGGCCACCGTCGGAACTCGAGAGTTCGGGCGTGAGCCTCGGGCTGCACCGCCATGACCTCCCCGCGTGGTTGGAGAACCAGCCGTGACGCTGCCCCTTCCCTATCCGTTCGACCGCGAGTACATGCAGTTGGCGCTCGCGGCGTCCGTGCTCGTCGGTGGCGCGGCGCCGCTCGTCGGCGGCTTCCTCGTGCAGAAGCGGCTCTCGCTCATGGGCGACGGCATCGGCCACGTCGCCTTCGCCGGCGTCGCCGCAGGATTGCTGTTCTCGGTATGGCCGGTGTGGACCGCCCTCATCGCCGCGCTCGTCGCGTCGCTCGGCATCGAGTGGTTCCGCGCCCGCGGGCGGATCGGCGGCGACCTCGCGCTGGCGCTGTTCTTTTACTCAGGCATCGCCGCCGGCGTCGTCCTCATCCAGCGCGCGGGTTCGCTCAACGCGTCAGCGCTCGGCTACTTGTTCGGGTCGGTGCTCACCGTCAGTCGCGCCGACACGATCACGATGGCAGTGCTCGCGGTCGTGATCGTCGTGACGGTCGTCGTCACGTGGCGCGCCATGTTCGCGGTCGTGTTCGACGAGCAGGCCGCGGTCGTCGCCGGACTCCCGGTTGCGGCATTGAACTTCGGTCTGGCCGCGCTGACGGCGGTCACCGTGGTCGCGGCGATGCGCGTCGTCGGTCTGCTGCTGGTCTCGGCGCTGATGGTGCTGCCGGTCGGGGCCGCGCAGCGATTGGTTCCGTCGTTCCGCGGCACGCTCGTCGCCGGGGCAATCCTTGGCGCCGCGAGCGCAGTCGTCGGGTTGGCGATCGCACGCATAGCGTCGACGGCGCCGGGCGGCACGATCGCGCTTGTCGCGGCAGCGATGTTCGCGATTTCTTCGGTGATACCTGTCCTCTCGCCACGCACGCGTTCGTAGGAACTCCGAGGGGGCGCACGGCCCTCCACCGAGAGGAGTTCTCATGACCACGCTCACCGCATCCACCACCGTTCGTCCGACCACGGGCGTGCTGCGCCCCGGCCTGAAGGCCGCGGCGGTCGCCGCCGTCGCCACCACCGCGTTCGCGGCCGTCACTCACGCCGCTGGCGTCTCGTACGCCATCAAGGGTGAAGCGATCCCGGTGCTCGGCTTTGGTCAGCTCACCTTCGTGTTCTCGCTCGTCGGTGTGGCGTTGGCCGTTGTCGTGGCGCGTCGCGCGCGGCACGCGCAGTCGACGTTCATCCGCACGACTATCGGGCTGACGCTGCTCTCCTTCATCCCCGACATCACGGCGCAGGCGTCGTCGGCGACGCGGCTGTCGCTCATGGTCGCGCACGTCATCGCCGCAGCGATTGTGATCCCGCAACTCGCCGCTCGCCTGAGCGACTAGATCGTCACGCCCGAGTCAACCGGGCGAGCAGTTCGGCGCCATCGGCTCGGTCCCGGCTGGTCGCGACAGCGAGACCAATCCGCCACGCGACAACGCCGATACCGACGCCGATGGCGGCGAGCACGGTCTGCAGCGGACTCGTCAGCGGAAGTTTGGTCGACACGAGGATGAGCGGCGCCACGACGAGGCCCGACACGACGACCGCGCCGAGCGCAGCGAAGCCGGCCGACGCGTTCTGTCCAGTGCCGGCGCCGCCGAACGCGTTGCCGCGCGCCGCGTCGGCCATGGGGAACGGCGTGCGGACGCTGAGAATCGCCGCGAACGCGAAGCCCATGCCGACGGCGGCGGCGACGGCCCCGAGCGCGGGTACGACACCGGCAGCCGAACGCGCCAACGCCGCGAGTGCGGCGACGAGCACCAGCACGACCGGCACCGCGCCAATGACACGCGCCAGCGTGCGCGCCCGCAACTCGTCGGCGACCGAGACGCCAGCCGCCACGTCGACCCACAGACGGTCGCCGTCGAACCCAAACGCGTTGGCGTTCATGCCGATGTTGAGCGCGGGCCACACCGCGATGAAACACGTTCGAGGATTGGACGCCGCCAGGCTGCGGAACACGAGCAGCGGCAACACGCCAGCGAAGAGCAGACCAAGCAGTGCGGCGCGGCGGCGCGGTTCGCGCCACGTGTAGCGCAACTCCTTGGCGGCGATCGCTCCGAGGGCGTTGTGCGGCAGCCATCCTACGAACCGCGGGATCAGCGCCGAGCGGCCGCCTCGGTGCGGAGCTCCCGGGCTCACGGTCGTCGTCGTTGCCCGCTGGATGGCGCGCCACCACAGCGCCGTGAGTCCGAGCGCGAAGGTGGCGGTGGCAAACAGACCAAGGAACGCCAGCGCGTAGTTGCCGGTGCGCGCCGCGTGCACCGCGACCGTTGACCAACCCGTCGGCAGCCAGCGCACGACGTGGCGCGCGATGGCCAGTGGGCGCGAGTGAGTCCGCAGCTGGTGGTTGGCTCGGTCGTTGACGAACACGGCGCGGTTCGCGGCTTGCACGCCGAGGTTGATCGCCAACGCCAACACAGGTCCGGCGAAGAGGGCGACGTCGCGCCAGCGGCGTTTGCTCGCGGCGACCGACAGCGACGTAGAGACCCACCGGCTCAACGACAGGCACAGCACCAATTCGAGCACCACCGCGACGAGGGCGACGACGGCCGAGGGTCCCGTCGCCGACATCCCGAGGAACGCACCCAGCAACACGATGATGCTGAAGACGCCGCCCACGCCGATGACGGCCGAGAGCAACAGGCCGGGCATCAGTTGCCGCGCCGTCAACGGGAACAGCGCAAGGCGGTCGATGTCGATCGTCGAGTCCGACGCCAACGCCAACACCGGGCCGAACGCCCAACCGGCGGCGAGGAGCGCGAAGACGACGGCGGCGATATCACACGCGGTGCTCGGCAGGATCGTGCGCATCGACAGCAGCGACAAGGCCAGCGCCCCTCCGCCGAAGACGGCGCCGATGAGCGTGATCACCAGCGCGATGACCGAACCGCGCCCGCCGCGGCGCAGACCGCCGCGCAGAAGCGCGAACTTCAGCGCGGCGAGGTGCCGAGCCACGACAGCGATGCGTCGTCGTCGGGCGACGCGCCGACGACCCGGAAGAAAACGTCTTCGAGACGCTGGCCCTTGAGCAGCTTCGCGGTCGCACCCTCGGCGACGAGTCGACCGGCGTGGATGATGCCGATGTGATCGCACAACCGCTCGACGGTTTCCATGACGTGGCTGCTGAACACGACCGTGCCCCCCGCCTCGGTGTACTGCTCGAGGACGGTGCGAATCGTGCGCGACGAGATCGGGTCGACGGATTCGAACGGCTCGTCGAGAAAGAGCACTTTCGGCGCGTGGAGCAGCGCGCACGCCAGCGCGATCTTCTTGCGCATGCCTTGGCTGAAGTCGATGACGAACGTGCCGCGGTCGTCGTCGAGCCCGAGGACTTCGAGCAGTTCGCCGCTGCGTTGCTTGATGACGTCGCGCGGCATCGAGCGCAGCAGGCCGTTGTAGCTGAGCAGCTCCTCGGCCGACAGGCGATCGAACAGCCGGAGATCCTCGGTGAGGACGCCGACCTGCGCCTTGGCAGCGATCGGATCGGCCCACACGTCGAGGCCGCATACCGTCGCCGTGCCCGCGTCGGGCCGCAATAGGCCCGTCGCCATCCGCAGCGTCGTACTTTTGCCGGCGCCGTTCGGGCCGACGAGTCCGAAGAACGATCCGACGGGCACGTCGAGATCAAGGCCGTTGACAGCGCGCTTGTCGCCGTACGACTTCGTGAGCCCGCGTAGCGCGACCGCTTCCACCAACAAAGTGTGCTTTAAATCGGCCGCAGCGGGCGTTCCATAAAGATCAGGTCCCAAAACTCCCCGTTGCGGCGCGGCCACACTCCGACCTTGTGCTCGAGTTCGACGAATCCGAACTTGCGGTACAACGCCAGCGCACGCTCGTTGTGCGGGAACACGCGCAACACGAAGCGGTCGAGCTGTCTCGCCGTAGCCCACTCCGTCACCGCGTGCATCAGCGCGCTACCGATGCCCTGGCCGCGGTAGCCGTCGACGATTCCCATGCCGAGCTCCGCCACGCCCGGTTCTTCGACCTCGGCGCTGATCCAACCGACGGGCTCACCGTCGACCAGCGCCAGGAGCATGACGTCCGTGGGGTGGTCGACGAAGGCGTCGACGATCTCGCGTCCGCGGTCGGGCACCGGAGGTTCGGCGCCGATCCACAGCGCCTCCTCGGCCACCGACGCGAACAGTCGCTGCCACACGTCGGCATCGCCGTCTGCGAGCGGACGGATGGTCAGGCCGGGTGCCATGCGAGACTTTGACCGATGCCGAAGCGCGGCGCGATACGGACTGCATTGATTGCATTGGCCGCGCTTGTCGTGGTGGTCGCGGGGCTCGGCGCGCTCACGTGGGGCTCGGGCACGTCGGGCCTGGGCCGCCGGGTGACGAGTCGCGAAGGCGGCGTGTCGGTGCTCGTGCCGCGCGGATGGTTCGCAGAAGACAATCACCCGATCGACCCGGGCCACCAGGAGTTCCTCCACGGTCGTGAAAACGCAGCGCTTGGGTTGCTACGGCGCGGCGGGTTCTGGGTCGCGCGCTGGCCGGCGAGCAAGACCACCACGCTCGACACGTTGCGGGCCGACGCACCCGACAATGCGTTGACGACGAGAGGTCGCGTCGGCGACTACGCCGCGATCGTGGCGCGCTACGAACAGCCGCGCGCGGCCGACACGTTGTGGCTCGGCCACAAACGCTTCGTGGTACGCGAACTCATCGCCGACGGCTTCGTGTTCCAAGTGGGCACGTGGACGCTGCCGCGCGCCGGCGGCGTCGCGCGCGAACTGAGGGGTGTTGCGCAGAGTCTCGTGATCGCTCGCCCGCAGCCATGGAAGACGGCGCACGTGACGCTGCCGGGCGGTTGGGTCGAACGCGAAACCAAGATCCCGGGCGCGCGCTTGTTCGCACTTTCACCGGGCGACCCCGTTCACGCGTGGGCGTACGTCTTTCACTACGCGGACTCGCCGCAGGCGACGCTGCGCGCCGCGCGGCGCAAGATCCCCATGCACGGCGGAGTGCTCGGCGAGGAAACAAGCACAACGGTCGGAGGCCGCCCGGCCACGCGCCTCGCGTTCACGTTCCCGGACGAAGGCTTGCCGCCGGCAAACGACGTCGAGTGGTTTGTGAGTGACGGCCACGGCGGCACATTCGTGCTCGCCGTCGGGCGCCGCGCCGGCGACGCAAACGTCGCCGACCGGATCGCGGCGACGTGGCGGTTCTAGGTCGGCGCGCCCCAGCCTCCTCCGCCCGGCGTCAGCATGCGTATGACGTCGCCGGCACGAAGTTCGAGGGTGCACTTGTCGGCAAGACGCTTCGCGCGGTTTTCGTCGCCGCCCGGAATGAGCCAGTTCTCGCCGACGGCGCCCGGCGCACCGCCTGCGAGACCCCACGGCTGCGACACGCGTCGCTCCGTGATGAGGCTCGCCGTGCACGCCTCGAGCACTTCGAGGTCGCGCGCAACACCCTCGCCGCCTGACGCCGCGCCGCCGCCACCCGATCCGCGCCGCAGGCGGTAGCGCCGCACGCGTAGCGGGAACGAACGCTCGAGCGCCTCAACCGGGGTGTTCTGCGTGTTCGTCATCGCGGTGTGGACGCCCGACTGCCCTGCGCTGCCGTCGGGCCGGCCGCCTTGGCCGCCGCCGACGGTCTCGTAGTACACCCAGCCGTTGCCTCCGATGAGGAGGTTGTTCATCGTCCCCTGACTGGCCGCGCCGACCCGTTGGGGCGCGACCTGCGCGAGCGCGCCGAGGCACACGTCGGCGACGCGCTGGCTCACTTCCACGTTGCCGGCGCCGACGGCCGCCGGGTATTGCGCGGCGACGATGCTGCCCGCGGGTGCGATCACGCGGACGGGTCGCATGGCGCCGCCGTTCGCGGGAATCGTCGGATCGGTCGCCGAGCGCAGAGCGAACGCCACGGCGCTGACGGTCACAGCTTCGACGGCGTTGACGTTGCCCGCCGACTGCGCGTCGGTACCGGTGAAGTCGAACGTCACGGTGTCGGCGGCGACGGTCAGCGCGACGCGGATCGTGGCCGGCGCACGCTGGGCGTCGCCCGCGCCCGTCGAGTCGAGCACGTCACTGAACTCCCACGTGCCGTCTCGCAGTTCACCCAACGCCGCCCGCATTCGGCGCTCGCCGTACGCCAGCACCTCGTCAAGCGCCGCACCCTCCGCGATCACTTCGGCGAATCGCTGCGCCATCACGCCGTTCGCTCCCACCTGCGCGTCGAAGTCACCGGCGCGTTCGTCGGGCGTGCGCGACGCCGCCAAAAACCGCGCGCGGACTTCTGGTGTCAGCCGCGTGGGCGACAGCCGAATGCCCTCTTCGTCGATATGCGTGGCGTCGGCGGGGATGGATCCGGGCGCGGTGCCACCGACGTCCGCGTGGTGGGCGCGGTTGGCGACCCAACCGACGAGGTCGTCGCCGTCATGCACGGGCGCGACCACCGTCACGTCGTTGAGGTGCGTGCCGCCGGCGTAGGGGTCGTTGACCACGGCCTCATCGCCCGGTGCGAGCGCGCCGACGGCGTCGATCACGGCGCGCACCGATGCCGGCATCGAGCCGAGGTGCACCGGGATCGACTCGGACTGCGCGAGCAATTCGCCGTCCGCCGTGAAGAGCGCGGTGGAGCAGTCGACGCGCTCGTTGATGTTCGGGCTCGACGCCGAGCGCCGAAGCACGGCGAGCCCTTCCTCGGCGACGCCGGACAGGCGAGCCAGCAGCACCGCGAGGCTCGCGGGGTCCATCACGTCGTCCTCCGCAGCACCAGCGCGCCGGCTTCGCCCATCGCGGCGCGCCATCCGTCCGGCACCCAGATGGTGCAGTCGGCCTCGGCGATCACCATTGGGCCGGCTCCGGCGTCGCGCGACAGAACCGGCGGCAGGTCGAGCACGTCAACCGGCGACGCGAGCGAAGCGCGAACGCGAAGGGCCACGACCTCCTCGGCGTGATCGGCTCGGACGTGGCCGTTGACTCGCCGATGCACGTCGTCGAACCCCTCGCCCCCGGCAACCGTGAGCTCGTGCGACTGCCCGACGTAACGGCAGTCGACCGCGAGCTCGATGAACGCGTTCGCACCGACGAGCTGGCGCGCCTCGGCAACTATCTCCTCGTGGAAGGCGCGCATGCCCTCCGTCGAACTCGGCGTCGGCCAGGTGCGCACCAACTCACGGGCGACGGGCGCGGCGAGGACGCCCGCCGCTGACAGCACTCCGGCGCGCGGCGGAATGATGACCGCGGCCATGCCGAGCGCGTCCGCCAGCGCGCACGCGTGCAACGGCCCGGCGCCGCCGAACGCGACGAGCGCCAGCCCGCGTGGATCGACGCCGCGCTCGACGGTCACTCGCCGGATCGCGCCGGTCATGTGCGCGTCGGCCACCGCGACGATGCCTTCGGGTTCGACGCCAGCCTGTTCGCATGCGTTTCGCGCCGCGGCGCGATCGAGCACGCCGACACCGGGGAACGGCGCGTCGGCCGGGATGCGCGCGAGCAACAAGTCGGCGTCCGTCACCGTCGGCTCCGTTCCGCCGCGCCCGTAACAGGCCGGCCCAGGAACGGCGCCCGCCGACCGCGGCCCCACCGCGAGCGCGCCGCCGGCGTCTATGCCGGCGATCGAACCACCGCCGGCGCCGATCGTGTGCACGTCGAGCGAAGGGAGTCGCACGGGTAAGCCCGCGACGACGCGCGCCGGCGCAGGCTCCGGCACGCCGCCGCGTACGAGACACACGTCGGTCGACGTGCCACCCATGTCGAACGTCACGCAGTCGGCCATTCCGTTGGCAGCAGCGATCGCCGCCGCGGCGCGCACCCCGCCCGCCGGTCCCGACAGCAACAGGGCCGCCGGCAGTTCTGCGGCGTCGTGCACGGGCATAAGTCCGCCTGCAGATGACAGCACGAACACCTCATTGGCCAACGCGGCCAAGCCGGCGAGGTAGTCGCGGCACACCGGACGCAGGTAGGCGTTGAGCGTCGTCGTGACCGCTCGCTCGTACTCGCGGAACTCAGGCGATACCGCCGACGACAACGTCACGTCGAGGCCGCGCTCTCGCAGCTGGTCCGCCACTGCGCGCTCGTGCGCGTCGTTGAGATCCGCATGCAACAAACACACCGCGACCGCGTCGACGTGGCCGAGACTCGGAACGTCGCCCAGCGGCACTATCTCCCGGCCCGTTGCATCCAGCCGACCGGCGACACCGAACCTGAGGTGCCGCGGCACCAGCGGCTCAGGCCGATCGGCGAACACGTCGTACAGCGACGGCCGGTCCTGCCGCGCGATCTCGAGCACGTCCTCCTGGCCTTCGGTCGTCACCAGCGCGACGACCGCGCCGCGTCGCTCGAGCAACGCGTTGGTCGCCACCGTGGTGCCGTGGTGCAACCGCGACACGTCACCCACGCGCTCGACGGCGTCGCGGATGGCGCGCCCCGGATCGTCGGGCGTCGACGGCACCTTCACCGCCACACCGTCCGCACTCACCAGATCGGTGAACGTGCCCCCGGTATCGACACCCACCAACACGGACGCGGAACGTAGACGCGAAAGAGCCCCGGCGTTTCCGCCGGGGCTCTTTCGGATTTCGTAACGACTTAGGCCGTCTGGATCTTGATCTCGACCTCGACGCCGGCCGGCAGCTCCAATCGCTGGAGCGAGTCGACCGTCTTGGGCGAGTGCTCGACGATGTCGAGCAGCCGCTTGTGGATCCGCATCTCGAAGTGCTCGCGGCTGTCCTTGTACTTGTGCGGCGAGCGAATCACCGTGAAGCGGTGCTTCTCCGTGGGGAGCGGCACCGGACCGCGCACGACGGCCTGCGTGCGCAGAACGGTTTCAACGATCTTCTTGGTCGACTGGTCGATGACCTCGTGGTCATACGCCTTCAGTCGGATGCGAATCTTTTGCGCCATCGATCGCTACTTGATGATCTTCGTCACGCGGCCGGAAGCAACGGTGCGGCCACCTTCACGAATGGCGAGACGCAGACCCTCTTCCATGGCGATCGGCTTGCCGAGTTCGGCCTTGATGGTGACGTTGTCACCGGGCATGACCATCTCGGTGCCCTCGGGCAGTTGGATGGAGCCGGTCACGTCGGTCGTGCGGAAGAAGAACTGCGGGCGGTAGTTGTTGAAGAACGGCGAGTGACGCCCACCCTCTTCCTTCGACAGCACGTAGATCTGCGCCTCGAACTCGGTGTGGGGCGTGATCGAGCCGGGCTTGCACAGCACCTGGCCGCGCTCGACTTCTTCCTTCTTCGTACCGCGCAGCAGTGCGCCGATGTTGTCGCCGGCGTGGCCCTCGTCGAGGATCTTGCGGAACATCTCGACGCCAGTGCAGGTCGTCTTCTGCGTGTCGCGCAGACCGACGATCTCCACTTCGTCGCCGGTGTGGACCGCACCCTGCTCGACCTTGCCGGTCACGACCGTGCCACGACCGGTGATCGTGAACACGTCCTCGATCGGCATGAGGAACGGCTTGTCGAGGTCGCGCTGGGGCTCGGGGATGTAGCTGTCGACCGCGTCCATGAGTTCCATGACCTGGTCCTGCGAGGCCGTGTCGCCCTCGAGCGCCTTGAGACCCGAAACGCGGATGACCGGCGTGTCGTCGCCCGGAAACTCGTACTCGCTCAGGAGCTCACGCACTTCGAGCTCCACGAGGTCGAGGAGTTCCTCGTCGTCGACCATGTCGGCCTTGTTGAGCGCCACGATGATGTAGGGCACGCCGACCTGGCGAGCGAGCAGCACGTGCTCACGCGTCTGGGCCATCGGGCCGTCAGCGGCCGACACCACGAGGATCGCGCCGTCGACCTGGGCGGCGCCCGTGATCATGTTCTTGATGTAGTCGGCGTGGCCCGGCATGTCGACGTGCGCGTAGTGACGGTTGGCCGTCTGGTACTCGATGTGCGCGATGTTGATCGTGATGCCGCGGGCCTTCTCTTCGGGCGCCTTGTCGATCTGATCGAAGTCCCACGTCTGCTTGTTGCCCTCGGGCAAGCGCTCCGACAGGGTCTTCGAAATCGCCGCCGTCAGCGTCGTCTTGCCATGGTCGACGTGACCCATGGTGCCGATGTTGAGGTGGGGCTTATTGCGCTCGAACTTTTCCTTAGCCATTGTGGCGATTCCTCTTTGTTGTTGTTGGTTGGTGCTTCTAAATCCGGCCCATCAAATGGGCACAGAACGCTACTCGCCGCGTACGCGGGCCACGATTTCCGTAGCGATGCTTTGCGGGACTTGCTGGTACGAGTGGAACTGCATCGTCGAGCTCGCACGCCCCTGGGTCTTCGACCGAAGGTCCGTAACGTACCCGAACATCTGTGCCAACGGCACCTGAGCTTTGACTACGACGCTGTTGCCGCGCTGCTCGGTGCCCTCGACGCGGCCGCGCCGCGAGTTGAGGTCGCCGATGACGTCACCCATGTATTCGTCGGGCGTGACGACTTCGACTGCGAAAATCGGCTCGAGCAGAACGGGCTTGGCCTTCTTGGCCGCCTGCTTGAACGCCATCGATCCGGCGATCTTGAACGCCATTTCCGACGAGTCGACGTCGTGGTACGAGCCGAAGGTCAGGATGGCGCGCACGTCGACGGTCGGGTATCCCGCGAGCACGCCCGAGTTGAGCGCCTCCTGGATGCCGGCGTCGACCGACGGGATGTACTCACGCGGGATGACACCGCCGGTGATCTTGTCGACGAACTCGTAACCGCCGCCGGGACCTGTGGGCTCGAGGGTGATGACGACGTGGCCGTACTGGCCGCGACCACCGGTCTGGCGCACGTAGCGCACGTCTTCTTTCTCGACCGTTTCGGTGATGGTCTCGCGGTAAGCGACCTGGGGCTTGCCGACGTTCGCTTCGACCTTGAACTCGCGCAGCATGCGGTCGACGAGCACCTCGAGGTGCAACTCGCCCATGCCGCCGATGATCGTCTGACCGGTTTCCTCGTCACCGTGGACTTGGAACGTCGGGTCTTCTTCCGACAGCGCCTGGAGCGCCTTGCCCATCTTGTCCTGGTCGACCTTGGTCTTGGGCTCGACGGCGACGTGGATGACGGGCGCCGGGAAGTCGAGCGACTCGAGCACGACGATCTGCTTCTCGTCGCACAGCGTGTTGCCGGTCGTCGTCTGCTTCATGCCGACGACGGCGACGATGTCGCCGGCGAACGCCGCGTCGCGGTCCTCGCGGTGGTTGGCGTGCATCTGGAGGATGCGCCCGACGCGCTCCTTCTTGTCCTTCGTCGAGTTGAGAACGGAGTCGCCCTTGTTGAGCGTGCCCGAGTACACGCGGATGTACGTGAGCTTGCCCATGTGGGGGTCGGTCATGATCTTGAACGCCAGCGCGCTGAACGGCGCCTTGTCGTCGGCCTCGCGCTCGAGCTCCTGGTCGCCCTTGAAGTTGAGGCCCTTCGCCGGCGGGATGTCGAGCGGCGACGGCAGGTAGTCGACGACGGCGTCGAGCATCGACTGCACGCCCTTGTTCTTGAACGCGGTGCCGCACAGCACCGGCACGGCCTGGTTGGCCAGCGTCGCGGTACGCAGCGCGCGCTTGATGTCGTCGACCGAGATCTCTTCCTCGTTGAGGTACTTCTCGGTGAGCACGTCGTCGAAGTTCGACAACACGTCGACGAGGTCGTGGCGGTAGGCCTCGGCGTCGTCGACCATCTCCGCGGGGATGTCGACCACGTCGAACTTCTCACCCTTGTCGGACGACTCGTCCCAGACGACGGCTTTCATCTCGAGCAGGTCGACGTGTCCCTTGTAGTTGCTCTCCGCGCCGATCGGCAGCTGGATGACGGCGGGCACCGCGTCGAGGCGGTCCTTGATCATGTCGACTGTCCGATAGAAGTCGGCGCCGATGCGGTCCATCTTGTTGACGAAGCACATGCGAGGCACGCCGTACTTGTTGGCCTGACGCCACACGGTTTCGGTCTGCGGCTCGACGCCGGCGACCGAATCGAACACCGCGACGGCGCCGTCGAGGACGCGCAGCGAGCGCTCGACTTCGATCGTGAAGTCGACGTGGCCCGGCGTGTCGATGATGTTGATGAGCGTGTCGTTCCAGATGCACGTGGTCGCGGCCGACGTGATGGTGATGCCGCGCTCCTGCTCCTGGACCATCCAGTCCATGGTCGCGGCGCCTTCGTGGACCTCACCGATCTTGTAGTTCTTGCCGGTGTAATAGAGGATCCGCTCGGTCGTCGTGGTCTTGCCCGCGTCGATGTGGGCCATGATCCCGATGTTGCGGGTCTTCGCTAGTGGATGTTCACGCGTAGGCATTGGAGTTCGTTCTCAGTAATCGGTTGGGGGGACATGAAAAGCGGGCCACCGGTTTCCCGTGGCCCGCTCCGGTGTTTCTTGGCGGACCCTTTACCAGCGGTAGTGGGCGTAGGCGCGGTTCGACTCCGCCATCTTCTGGAGATCTTCACGACGCTTCACTGACGCGCCGACGCCGTTGGCGGCGTCCATCAGTTCGAGCGCGAGGCGCTCGGTCATCGTGCGCTCGCGGCGGGCACGCGCGAAGCCGACGAGCCAGCGGATCGCCAGGGTCGTCTGACGCTCGCGGCGCACTTCCATCGGCACCTGGTACGTCGCACCGCCGACGCGGCGGCTCTTGACCTCGAGCTGCGGCTTGGTGTTCTCGAGCGCACGCTTGAGCGTGGCGATCGGCTCGGTGCCGGTCTTCTCTTCGATCTGCTTCAGTGCGTCGTACACGATGCGCTCGGCGAGCGAACGCTTGCCGCGCGACAGCACCTTGTTCACGAGCTGGGTGACCAGCGTCGATCGATAGATCGGATCCGGGCTGAGTTCGCGGACGGAGGGCGGGCCCTTGCGCGGCATTGGTTACTTCTCTCGCTTGACGCCGTAGCGGCTACGCGCCTGCTTACGGTCTTTGACGCCCGACGCGTCGAGCGCGCCGCGGATGACCTTGTAACGCACACCCGGCAGGTCGCGGACGCGACCGCCGCGCACGAGCACGATCGAGTGCTCCTGCAGGTTGTGGCCCTCGCCCGGGATGTACGCCGTGATCTCGACGCCGCTCGTAAGACGCACGCGGGCGATCTTGCGCAACGCAGAGTTCGGCTTCTTCGGCGTGGTGGTGGACACCTTCGTGCACACGCCGCGACGCTGCGGCGACCCCTTCAGGGCCGGCGACTTGGTCTTGGACTTGTTCGATTCCCGGCCCTTACGGACCAGTTGCGCGATGGTGGGCACACAAACCTCTTGGGTTGACACTCGGGAAGGCTGTGCGGCGGAGAGGCGCGCAAAGCCAGCGGGCAATGATAAAGGACGCGGAAAACCCCTGCAAACGGGCGTGGTGCGGCCGTACCGTCGTCGCGTGAGCGATCCGCCTGACGACGCCTACAGCCGGGTCACAAATCCGGAGCGGTTTCGGGTTCTGCACACCTTCGCCGACGCCGTGTTCGACGCCTTCCTCGAGTCCTATGAGATCGAGTCGGTCGAACACGACGTCGAGATCACCTACGTCCAGGCCGTGCGGCCCACGGAGCGTTCGAGGCGGATCGTGCCGGCCGGCGGCGGGGCACCGGTAGTCATCGGCTGGACGTCGTTTCCCGGCCTGCTGGCACAGTTCGGAAACGCGCCGAGTTCCGCGTATCCGGCCTGCGGCTGCGACGCCTGCAACGACGACCCGTTCGGGTTGTACGAAGAGTTGCATCGGGACCTATGGGACGTCGTGAACGGCCAGTTCCAGGAGTGGGTCAAGGGTGGCCACCGCTTCTACGGCACCGATTCCCGCTGGGCCGGGGACGGCGTGCCGGCCGCGGACGCGGTTACGACGTGGCGGTCCGACTGGCAGCCCTGGCGTCGTCTGCGGCATTGGTAGGCCGCCACCGCTAGGTTGCGGCGATGGCGGGCGACCCGGCCGAATTGGCCTTTGGTCACGCGCTGGCGATGCTCGGTGATCCCGACGCCGCCACCGACGTAGCGACGAGTGCGCTTCGACGCGCCGGACGTGCCCGCGCCCTCGTCCTGGCCCATGCCCGCCAACAGGCGGTGACCCGCGCCGCCGACGAAGAACCCATCGACGTCGCCAACTTGCAGACCAAGGTGCTCGACCTGCCGGCGCTGGCAGCGACACTGGCGTCGACACGACCACCCGAGGAACGCGCGGCGCTCGACGTGCGGGCCCGCACCGGCGGTGACCTGGTGGCGCTGGGCGACGGCCTCGGCATGCGCCCGACCGCCGCCGCCGACAAATGCAACGAGATCGCCGACGAGTGGGAACGGTCGCTCGACCCCGCCCTGCTCGCCTTCAGCGGACCGGGCGACTGCGAAGGCCTGGGTCACATCCTCGACGACGCCCACCCCGAAACGGTCGCCGACCTGCTCGCGGTTGGGCCCGCCGTCTACGCGCACGCGCAGGACTGCACGCTGTGCGGCGACCGCCTGCGGGCGATGTCGCCGGTGCGCGCCTTCTTCAGCGGCGGGACCGCCGAGGTACCCGACGACGTCCGCGCGGTCGGTCACGCCAACCGCCGCCGGCGCCCGGCAGCGGACCCGCCGCCGCTGTTCGAGATGGATGCGCCGCGGCAGCGCCGTTGGCCGGTCGCGCTGGCCGCGGTCGTCGCCGCCGCGCTCGTCGCCTCCGTGGTCGTAATCGCCACTCGCGACAACGGCAACGACGACGTCAACGCGCTCACGAAAATGCCCGTGAGCAATGTCCTCGCGTTGGACGCCCCCGAAGTCGAGGGCAAGGTGGCGCGGGTCCACCTGCGCAATCCCACCGACCGCGCCGTGAGCTACCGAGCAGCGACGTCCGCGGAGTGGGCCGCGGTCGCGCCGCGCACCGGACGCATCCCAGCGCACGACGCCGCCGTGCTCACGGTCACGGCTCTCGACTCGGCGCCCGAGGGCGACGTCGCCGCGACGCTCACCGTGACGACGTCATCGGGCGGCGCGATGTCGCGCGACCTCGCGTGGAGTCTCGAGCACGCGCCCGACCTCGACGCCACGGCGCAGGGATGCGAGGTCGACGTGCACGTCGTCGAGCAGGGACAGCTGACGAGCCTCGTGTTGCACTGGCGCGACGCGACCGAGCACGCGACCGACATCGCGCAGTCAGCCGACGGCTACAAAGCGCAGCTGGCGCCCGAAGGCCAACCGATCACGTGGTGGGTCACCGCCGTCGACGACCGCGGCAACCAAGCACAAACCCCCGACCAGATAATCCAGTCGGGGGCTTGTTAACGCTTGGTTCGGTAGGACCTAGAGGGCGGGTTCTTCGCCGACCTCTTCGGATGCGCCGCTGGTAGCTGCCGGCTGATTCCAGTCGAAGACGGTTTCACCCGCAGTCGTGGGATCGCGATCGGCGAGCCACGCTGCCAAGTCGGCATCGTCGCCGTAGTCCGACGACCAACCGAGCATCGGCTCGGCCTCGGGAGCATCGATGCCCACGTCGCGGTACACGGTCATACCGGTACCAGCGGGGATGAGCTTGCCGATGATGATGTTCTCCTTGAGGCCGTGGAGCTTGTCGCTCTTGCCTTCGATGGCCGCTTCGGTCAGGACACGAGTCGTCTCCTGGAACGATGCCGCCGACAACCACGAGTCGGTCGCCAGCGACGCCTTCGTGATGCCCATCAGCTCGGGACGGCCTTCGGCCGGGCGCTTGCCGGCTTGCACCAGCTCGCGGTTGACCTCGCCGTACTTGCGTGCGTCGACGCGCTCGCCGGGAAGGAACTGCGAGTCGCCCGGCTCGGCGACCGACACCCGCTTGAGCATCTGACGCACGATCAGCTCGATGTGCTTGTCGTGGATCGACACGCCCTGCGCCCGGTACACCTTCTGCACCTCGTCGACGAGGTACTGCTGGGTGATGCGGATGCCCTTGATCTCGAGCAGCTGCTTCGGGTCCTTCGGACCTTCGACGAGCGCGTCACCGGCGGTGACCTCTTGGCCCTCGCGGACCTCGAGGTGCGCACGCAGCGACACGGTGTAGGCCTCTTCTTCGCCGTCATCGCCGACGACGGCGACGCGACGCGAGTTGTCCTCGTCGGTGATCCGGACGACGCCCGACGTCTTGGTGAGGATCGCGGCACCCTTGGGCACACGGGCCTCGAACAGCTCGACGACGCGGGGCAGACCCGCCGTGATGTCGACGCCTTCCGACGCGACACCACCCTGGTGGAACGTACGCATGGTCAGCTGCGTGCCGGGCTCACCGATGGACTGGGCGGCGATGACGCCGACAGCTTCACCGAGTTCGATCGGACGACCGGTCGCCAGCGAGCGGCCGTAGCACAGGCCGCACACGCCGTACTCGGCGTCACACGTGAGCACCGAACGGGTGCGGACGCGGTCGACCTCCGGGTTGTCGCGGAGCTGGTTGACCAATTCCTCGGTCAACTCCGCGCCTTCCTTGATCCCACCGGCGGGCTCCGCCAACACGCGGCCGTACAGGCGCGTGTTGAGGTGACGTTGCTTGCCGGCGGCGTCCGGCGTGATGTCCTCGATCCAGATGCCGCGCGTGGTGCCGCAGTCCTCCTGGCGAATGATCAGTTCCTGGGCGACGTCCACGAGACGACGGGTGAGGTAACCGGAGTCGGCGGTGCGCAGCGCGGTGTCGGCGAGACCCTTGCGGGCGCCGTGGGTCGAGATGAAGTACTCGAGCACCGACAGGCCCTCACGGAACGAGGACTTGATCGGGCGGGGAATCATCTCGCCGCGCGGGTTGGACACGAGGCCCTTCATGCCGGCGATCTGCGCGATCTGCTGCGGGTTACCGCGAGCGCCCGAGTCCACCATCATGTTGATGGAGTTGAACGGGTTCTCGGCGAGGGTCTTTTCCATCGCCCGCTTGATCTCGGTGTTGGCCGAGGTCCAGATCTCGACTTCCTTCTGGCGCCGCTCGTCGTCGGTGATGATGCCGCGCTTGAACTGCGTCTCGGTCTTCTCCGCTTCCTTCTCGAAGCGGTCGAGGATCTGGCGCTTGTCCGGCGGCGTCTTCACGTCGTCGATCGAAATCGTCAGGCCCGACTGGGCGCCGTAACGGAACCCGATCGTCTTGATGCGGTCGAGCGACTCGGCCACGACGACCTTCGGATAGTTGAAGGCCAGCGTCTCCACGATCGAGCCGATCGAGGTGTTCGACTTACCGATGACGTCGTTGACGAACGGGAAGCCCTCAGGCAGCGCCGAGTTGAACATCAGGCGACCCGGCGTGGTGACGAGATCCTCGGTGACGGTTTCGCCGGCATCGTTGGTCTTCTGCTGACGGAACGTGATTTGCGCGTGCAGCGCCACGTTGCCTTCCTCGAAGGCCTTCTCGACCTCGTACAGGTTGCGGAACACCGAGCCTTCGCCCGACGCGCCCGGAACATGCAGCGAGATGTAGTAGCAGCCGAACACCATGTCCTGGGTGGGCACCGTGATCGGGCGACCGGTCGCCGGCGACAACACGTTGTTCGCCGACAGCATGAGGATGCGGGCCTCGGCCTGCGCCTCAGACGACAGCGGCAGGTGGACCGCCATCTGGTCGCCGTCGAAGTCGGCGTTGAACGCGGTGCAGACCAGCGGATGGATCTGGATGGCCTTGCCCTCGACGAGGACGGGCTCGAACGCCTGAATGCCGAGGCGGTGCAGCGTTGGCGCGCGGTTCAGGAACACGGGGTGCTCCTTGATGACCTCGGCCAGCACGTCCCACACCGGCGCCTTGCGACGCTCGACCATGCGCTTGGCTGACTTGATGTTCTGCGCCAACTCGGTGTCGACGAGGCGCTTCATCACGAACGGCTTGAACAACTCGAGCGCCATCAGCTTCGGCAGGCCGCACTGGTGCAGCTTGAGCGTGGGGCCGACGACGATGACCGAACGGCCCGAGTAGTCGACGCGCTTGCCGAGCAGGTTCTGACGGAACCGGCCCTGCTTGCCCTTGAGCATGTCGGACAGCGACTTGAGCGGGCGGTTACCGGGACCGGTCACCGGACGGCCGCGACGGCCGTTGTCGAACAACGCGTCGACGGCCTCCTGCAGCATGCGCTTCTCGTTGTTGACGATGATCTCGGGCGCGCCGAGATCCAACAGACGCTTGAGGCGGTTGTTGCGGTTGATGACGCGGCGGTAGAGGTCGTTCAAGTCGGAGGTCGCGAAGCGACCACCGTCGAGCTGCACCATCGGGCGCAGGTCCGGCGGGATCACCGGCACGGCCTCGAGGATCATCGAGCGCGGGTCGTTGATGCGCTTGCCCTGCTCGTTTCGACGGTTGAACGCCGCCACGATCTTGAGGCGCTTGATGGCCTTCTGCTTGCGCTGCACCGACAGCGGCTTGCGGCCGTCGGACGCCTCGATGCCGTCGCGCAGTTTGATCTCTTCGGAGTCGAAGTCGATGCGGTCGATGAGCGAGGCGATGGCCTCGGCACCCATGCCGCCTTCGAAGTACTCGCCGTAGCGGTCGGCGAGCTCGCGCCACAGCAGTTCGTCTTCGATGATCTTGCGGGCGTGCAGGTCGCGGAACTCGTCCCACGCGCGCTTGACGAGGTCGAGCTCGAGCTCGGCGCGCTCGCGGATGCCTGCGAGGTCCTTGTCGGCAGCCTTCTGCTTCGCCTTGAGCTCGGAGTCCTTGGCGCCTTCCTTCTCGAGGTCGGCGAGTTCGGACTCGAGCGCCTTGAAGCGCTTGTCGATGTCGAGGTCGCGCTGCTTCTCGATCTCCTGGAGCTCTTCGAGCAGTTCGGCTTCGAGCGTCGGCTGGTCGGTGTGGCGCTTCTCTTCGTCGACCCACGTGACGAGGTTGGCGGCGAAGTAAATGACCTTCTCGAGCTGCTTGGCCTTCAGCTCCTCGCGCGCCTCGGTACCCATGAGCAGGTACGCCAGCCACGAGCGCGTGCCGCGCAGGTACCAGATGTGGACGACGGGCGCAGCCAGCTCGATGTGGCCCATGCGGTCACGGCGCACCTTCGAGCGCGTGACTTCGACGCCGCAGCGTTCGCAGGTGATGCCCTTGAACCGGACGCGCTTGTACTTGCCGCAGTAGCACTCCCAGTCCTTGGTGGGACCGAAAATCTTCTCGCAGAACAGGCCGTCCTTCTCAGGACGCAGGGTGCGGTAGTTGATGGTCTCGGGCTTCTTCACCTCGCCCTTGGACCACTCGCGGATGTCCTCCGCGCGCGCCAGGCCGATCTTCAGAGACTCGAAGAGATTGACGTCAAGCACTTAGAAACCTGCCCTCTCACGCGCACGACGCGCGTCTTCTTCGTCTGAACCACGCTCCGGACGGCTGATGTCGATATCCAGATCCGAGCGGTAGTCGTCGTCGATGTCGCGCATCTCGATTTCGCCACCGAGCTTCGACATGACGTCGACGTTGATGCAGAGAGACTGCATCTCCTTGATCAACACCTTGAACGACTCCGGGATTCCGGGGTCGGGGATGTTCTCGCCCTTGACGATCGCCTCGTACACGCGCACGCGGCCGAGGACGTCGTCGGACTTGATGGTGAGCAGTTCCTGCAGCGCGTACGCCGCGCCGTAGGCCTCGAGCGCCCACACTTCCATCTCACCGAAGCGCTGACCACCGAACTGCGCCTTACCGCCGAGCGGCTGCTGGGTGATCATCGAGTACGGGCCCGTCGAGCGTGCGTGGATCTTGTCGTCGACGAGGTGGGCGAGCTTGAGGATGTACACGAAGCCGACCGAGATCGGGCTGTCGTACGGATCACCGGTGCGACCGTTGAACAGCGTCACCTTGCCGGTGTTCTGCATCAGCTTCACGTCGTCGACGCCGTCAGGGTTGAGGTTGTCGAAGATCGACTGCATCGTCGGGTGGTTACCGGCGTGGTCGGTCTCGTCCCAGTGGGCACCGTCGAAGACGGGCGTCGACACCCAGACCGCCGGCTCCGTGCGCGGGCGGGTCTTGCGCGGCGAGCGCGTCGGCGTGCCGATGGCTTCCTTCGACTTCGGATCCTTCCAACCCCAGCGCGCGGCGTAGCCGAGCGCGGATTCGAGCACCTGGCCGACGTTCATGCGGCTCGGCACGCCGAGGGGGTTGAGGATGATGTCGACGGGAGTGCCGTCGGCCATGTACGGCATGTCCTCTTCCGGGAGGATCTTCGAGATGACGCCCTTGTTGCCGTGGCGGCCGGCGAGCTTGTCGCCCTCGGAGATCTTGCGCTTCTGGGCGACGTAGATCCGCACGATCATGTTGACGCCCGGCGGCAGCTCGTGCTGGTCGTCGCGGCTGAACACGCGGACGTCGATGACCTTGCCCGACTCACCGTGGGGAACCTTGAGTGACGTGTCGCGCACTTCGCGCGCCTTCTCACCGAAGATGGCGCGCAGCAGGCGCTCTTCGGGCGTGAGCTCGGTTTCGCCCTTCGGCGTGACCTTGCCCACGAGCACGTCGCCGGGGCCGACCTCGGCGCCGACGCGGATGATGCCGCGCTCGTCGAGGTCCTTCAGGATCTCTTCGCTCAGGTTCGGGATGTCACGCGTGATCTCCTCGGCACCGAGCTTGGTGTCGCGAGCGTCGACCTCGTGCTCTTCGATGTGAATCGAGGTGAGGACGTCGTCGCGCACGAGGCGCTCGTTGAGGATGATGGCGTCCTCGTAGTTGTAGCCCTCCCACGGCATGAACGCGACGAGCAGGTTCTTGCCGAGGGCGAGTTCGCCGTTGTGGGTCGAGGGGCCGTCGGCTAGCAGGTCGCCCTTGTCGACCTTGGCGCCTTCCTCGGTGAGCACGCGCTGGTTGATGGCGGTGTTCTGGTTGGAGCGCTGGAACTTGAGCAGGCGGTACACGCGGCGGCCGAGTTGGTGGCCGTTGTGGTCCTTCTGGTTGTCGTTGTACTCAACCGTGATGTGGTCGCCTGAGACTTCGGTGACCGTGCCCTTGCCTTCGGCCATCAGCACGTCGCCTGCGTCTTGCGCGGCGCGTGCCTCGACGCCGGTACCGATGTACGGCGCCTCGGGGCGAACCAGCGGGACTGCCTGCTTCTGCATGTTGGCGCCCATGAGGGCGCGGTTGGCGTCGTCGTGCTCGATGACCGGGATGTGCGCTGTCGAGATCGAAACGATCTGCTTCGGCGACACGTCCATGAGGTCGACCTCGGCCGGCGGCACGAAGTCGACTTCCGACGTCGAGCCGTAGCTCGTCGACGACGCGCCCACGATGACGCCGGCGCCTTGCGGCCCGCGGCGCACGAGCACGCGCTCGTCCAGGAAGTTGCCCTTGGCATCGAGCGGCGTGTTCGCCTGCGCGATGACGTGCTCTTCTTCCTCGTCAGCGGCGAGGTAGCGAATCTCTTCGAGCACCTTGCCGTTCTTGACGACGCGGTACGGCGTCTCGATGAAGCCGTAGTCGTTGACCTTGGCGTAGGACGCCAGGGCGCCGATCAGGCCGATGTTCGGGCCTTCCGGCGTCTCGATCGGGCACATGCGGCCGTAGTGCGAGCTGTGCACGTCTCGCACTTCGAAGCCCGCGCGCTCGCGGCTCAGACCACCGGGGCCGAGCGCCGACAGGCGACGCTTGTGCGCCAGACCCGACAACGGGTTGACCTGGTCCATGAACTGCGACAGCTGCGACGTACCGAAGAACTCCTTGATCGCCGCGACGACCGGACGGATGTTGATCAGCGTCTGGGGCGTGATCGCTTCGACGTCCTGGGTCGTCATGCGCTCACGCACGACGCGCTCCATGCGGCTCAGGCCGACGCGCACCTGGTTCTGGATCAGCTCACCGACCGAACGCACGCGGCGGTTGGCGAAGTGGTCCTGGTCGTCGAGGCGGTAGCCGGTCTCGCCGTTGGCGAGGTGCAGCATGTAGCTAGCCGCCGCGAGGATTTCGGACGAGCTGAGCACGCCCTGGCCCTCTTCGGGCTTGTCGAGCGGAACGCCGAGGATCTCTTCGATGACGTCGATCTCGTGGCGCAGCTTGCGGTCGAGCTTGTACCGACCGACGCGGGTCAGGTCGTAGCGCTTGTTGTTGAAGAAGGCGTTCTCGAAGTAGGCGCGGGCCGACTCCACCGAGGGCGGCTCGCCCGGGCGGGCGCGCTTGTAGATCTCGAGCAGGGCGTCGTCGCGGGTGGGCGCGATGTCGCGCTCCTTCTCCCACTGGCCTGCGAGGAAGTCGAAGTGGCGCACGAAGCGCTCGATGACCGCGTCGTCTTCGAAGCCGAGCGCACGCATCAGCACGAAGATCGACAGGCGGCGCTTGCGGGCGACGCGGGTGCCGGCGGTGATGTCCTTGCCGGGCTTCGCCTCGACGTCGAACTCGATCCACTCACCGCGGTAGGGGTGGATGGTGCCGGTGACGATCGTCTTGGCGTCGCGGCCCGGCTGGAAGATCACGCCGGGCGAGCGCACGAGCTGCGAGACGACGACGCGCTCGGTGCCGTTGATGATGAACGTGCCCTTGTCCGTCATCATCGGGAAGTCGCCCATGAAGACGGTCTGTTCCTTGATCTCACCCGTCTGCGCGTTCATGAACCGGGCGCGCACGAAGATCGGCGCCGCGTAGGTCATGTCCTTCTCTTTGCACTCGTCCGTCGTGAACTTGGGCGGCGGGCGCAGATCGATGTCGTTCGGGTCGAATTCGAGCTCGAGGCTGAGCTGACCGGTGAAGTCCTCGATCGGGCTCAGATCGCGGAAGGTCTGCTGGAGACCCTCCTGAATGAACCGGGTGAAGCTGTCGCGCTGGACCGAAACAAGGTCAGGCAGCGGCAGGACATCGGGAACATTCGCGAACGAATAACGGGTGGGCGTGACGGGACGAGCCGACAAGACCTACTCCTCAGGGAGATGGGGGCGCGTCGTAACAAGGGCAGAAGTTGCGACGGGCGAAGGGGCGTGCACGGAACTAGCGAGTATACGCGGGCGTGCACGCGGAAATCAACCCCCTAGCGGGGGTTTCGCTTGGCGACAAGGTAAAGGAGTCATACCCGTCGGTCAAGCATTTGCTGCGGGCGGGCAGGGGGTCAGGTGGCGAGGGCGAACAGCTGCCATTCGCCCGGAACTCCCTTGAGTGCGTGCACGCCCGCGTCGGCGAATTCGAGACCGGATCCCGCCACGAGGTCGACCACTGTGCGGGAGACCATGACCTGCCCGGCGGCCGCCAGCGCCTGCACACGTGCGCCGATATGCACGCCGACACCGCCGACGTCGGTGCCGCGCAGTTCGACCTCGCCGGTGTGCACGCCGGCCCGGACGTCGATGCCGAGCGGGCGGACGCCTTTGACGATGGTTTCGGCGGCGCGCACCGCGCGGGCCGGGCCGTCGAAGGTCGCCAGGGCGCCGTCGCCCGTCGTCTTCACGAGCCGGCCGCGGCCGCGTTCGACGGCTTGGCGCACGAGGCGATCGTGCGAGTCGAGCAGGTCGGTCCACTTGCGATCCCCGAGCGCGACGGCCGTCTCGGTCGACTTCACGATGTCGGTGAACAGGACGGTGGCGAGCACGCGGTCGACGTCGGCGGACGCGTCGGCGTCGACGCCGGTCAGGAACTCGCGGATCGCCCGCAAGATCGCGTCGATGTCGCCCGCCGCCACGTAGTGGTCGATCCCGTCGAGCTCGACGTAGCGAGCGCCGGGGATGTGCTCCGCCATGAACCGGCCGTGACCGACAGGGACCATCCGGTCACCGCTGCGGTGCAGCACCAGCGTGGGGACAGTGATGGACGGCAGGACCGGCTGGATGTCGATGCGGGCGTTGGCCGTCATCAACGAGTGGAACGCGCCCGGGGTGAGCGCTTGGCGCTCGAAGCGACCGAACACGTCCTGCAGTTCCTCGCTGACCGGGAACCGGCTGGGTGCAGCGATTGCGAAGGCCTGGCCGGTGCCCCACCCGCGCTCCATCGCGTCCAGGAACGCGTCGACCTCCTCGAGTGACCAGCCCTCCTGGAACTCGCCGCGGTTCACGAGGCTGAGGAGGGCGCCGTAGAGCACGAGCTGCGAAACGCGTTCCGGGAACGTCGCCGCGAACAGACACGACATTGGCGCCCCTTCGGACTCGCCGAACAGCACCGCACGCTCGGAGCCGGCGGCGTCCATCACGATGCGGACGTCGTCCATCCGTTCTTCGAGGGTCGGGATCTGCGCGACGGCGTCGGACAGTCCCGTCCCCCGCTTGTCGAACTGGATGACGCGCGCGAACCGGCCGAGCGCTTCGAGGAAACGCGCCATCGGCGGGTCTTCCCAGAAGAGTTCGCAGTGCGACAGCGTCCCCCAGACGAGCACGATGTCGATCGGCCCGTCGCCCCACACCTGGTAGGCGAGGTGGAGGCCGTTGTCCTTGGCGTAGTGGGTCTTCGGGATCACTGGATCCTTCCAGACGCGAACTGGTCTCGGCCCGACCGCGCGAACGCGGCGGAACCGAGACCAGTTCGGGAGTGCTGGGTGTTACTTGACTTCGACGGTGGCGCCGGCGCCTTCGAGCTGGGCCTTGGCGGCCTCGGCGGCCTCCTTGTTGACCTTCTCGAGGACGGGCTTCGGAGCCGAGTCGACGAGGTCCTTGGCTTCCTTGAGTCCGAGGCTCGTGAGCGCGCGGACTTCCTTGATGACCTGGATCTTCTGCGATCCCGCACCGGTGAGGATGACGTCGAACTCGTCCTTCTCCTCTTCGACGGCCGCGGCTTCGCCGCCACCGCCACCCGCGGGCGCCGCGACCGCGACGGGCGCGGCGGCGGTCACGCCGAACTTCTCCTCGAATTCCTTGAGCAGTTCGCTCAGTTCGAGGACGGTCATGCTGGCAATTGCGTCGAGGATTTCTTCCTTCGTGGCCATCGCTTACTCGCTTTCTGTGTTTTCAGCGACCACTTCGGGCGCTTCTTCGGTTTCGGTGATGTCTTCAACTACAGGTGCGGCGTCGTCGGCCGCGATTTCCTGCGGCGACTCGAGCACTTCTTCCTTGGCGGCTTCGCCTGCGGAATCGGGTTCTGCGGGTGCCTCGGTTTCGGCGGTCGCCTCCGGGGCGCCGCCCTTTTGGTCGATGAGGGCCTTCAGGCCGTACGCCAGGTTGCGCGGCAGCGCTTGCAGCAGGCCGGCGAACTGGACCATCGGTGCAGCCATGCCACCGGCGAGGCGCGCCAGCAGCACTTCGCGCGGGGCCACGTCGGCGAGTGCCGCCGTGTCCTTGGCGTCGAGCACCTTCTCGCCGAGCAACCCACCCTTGACGACCAACTTCGGGTTGGTCCGGGCGAAGTCGCGCAACGCCTTGGCCACCGTGACGGCGTCGCCCTTGACGAAGGCGATGGCGGTCGGGCCCTCGAGCATGGCGTCGAGGTCGAGGCCGAGGTCGCGTGCGGCGAAGCGCACGAGGGTGTTCTTGTAGACCTTGTACTCGCCGCCGGCGGGGCTGAGCGCGCGCCGAAGGTTCGAGATTTCGGTGACCGTCAGGCCGCGGTACTCGGTGAGGATCGCGGCGTCGGCGCCGTTGAAGTGCTCACGCACCTCGTCGACCACGGCGACCTTCTCGGGACGGGGATTGTCCAAACTGGTTGCACCTCCTTTTCGTTTTCTAAGACGCCGCAGACACGTGCGAACGCCCTAGTCGTCTAGGAGGTTCACCTCGGCGGGCGGGCCTTTCGGTCCTTTGAGCGCAAGCGCGCCAGCTGTCTGCGGCGAAAGATCAGTTGTTGAAGCGAGAGATCGTAGCGGATCAGCCGCGCGTCGCTCCAATCACCCACGCCGCGCTGGGGACGACGACGCCCTCGGGCGTTTCGTACGCGGCGAGGAAACGCTTCAGATTGGCGAAGCCCTGCGCCCGGTCTTCTTCGCTGAGATCCTGGGACAGGCCTTTGGCGAGACCGGCCTGGCTGAAGAACGCGTAGGCGTTCTCTACGTCGGAGCCGAGCACCATCGGCTCGTCGACGGGAGTCGAGGTGACGCCGGTGTAACCCGCGGCCTGGAACAACGACGCGGTCCGCTCGGGCACGGAGAGAGTGAACGGGTTCGGCGCGTCCAGTGGCGGGAGCGGCAGCTCACGGCCCATCGCCATGGACGTGCGGATGCCCATGAGCCACTGGTTCTCGGTGATCGGCCGCCACACCAGGAACGAGACGCGCCCGCCCGGCTTGAGGGCGCGCCCGATGTTGGTGAACGCGGCGACCGGATCGTCGAAGAACATGACGCCGAAGCTGCTCACGGCGACGTCGTAACCGGCGCCCAGCGGATCGGTCTGGGCGTCGGCGTGCTCGAACGTCGCGTTCGCTATGCCGCGCTCCGCGGCGCGCCTGCGGGCGACGTCGAGCATGCGCGACGACAGATCGACACCCGTGATCGACGCGACGCGGCCCGCGAGTTCGAGGGCGAGGACGCCCGCACCGCAGCCGATGTCGAGGACCCGGTCATCGGCTCCCGCGCCTATGGCCGGGATGTACGCCGCCTTGACGCGTTCGGATGAGGCGTCGTAGCGATCCGCGTACTCAGCCCAGTGCTCGCCCTCTTCGCCGTCCCAGGCCGACCGCATCCCCTCGTTCGCCATGGGATTCCGTTACGTGGCGGGAGTCGCTGCCAGGTCTTCGTCGGTGATGCGCAGGCGGTTGGTGTCGATGCGGACACCGGGGCCCATGGTCGAGGAGACCGTGACCGACCGCACGTACTTGCCCTTGGCCGACGCCGGCTTGGCGCGCTGGACCTCGTCGAGCACGGCGCGCATGTTCTCGAGCAGCGCCTTGGGCTCGAAGCTCGCCTTGCCGATCGGGACGTGAATGTTGCCGACCTTGTCGGTGCGGTACTCGACCTTGCCGCCCTTGAACTCGCCGACCGTCCGGCCGACGTCGGTGGTCACGGTGCCGGTCTTGGGGTTGGGCATGAGCTTGCGCGGACCGAGGACGCGGGCGGCCTTACCGACCTGACCCATCAGATCGGGCGTGGCAATGGCGACGTCGAAATCGACGAAGCCGCCGACGACGCGCTCGACCAGGTCGTCGGCACCGACGATGTCGGCACCCGCCTGGCGTGCCTCTTCGGCCGCGGGACCCTGGGCGAACACGGCGACGCGCACGGCCTTGCCCGTCCCACCCGGGAGGCTGACGGTGCCGCGCACGATCTGGTCGGCCTTGCGGGGGTCGACGCCGAGGCGCAGCGCCAGTTCAACGGTTTCGTCGAACTTCGCCTTCGCTCCGGACTTCACGTGCTGGATGGCTTCGAGCGGCGCGTACACCTGTTCGCGGTCGAAGTTCTTCAGCGCGTCTTCGTAGTTCTTGCCTCGTTCCGGCATTGCTGCCTCCCTCTTGTAGGTCCGTCCCGCAGTGAGGTGTTCTGCGGCGTCCGGTAGTGCGAGCGGTTACTTGACGTCGATGCCCATCGACCGGGCGGTGCCGGCGATCTGGAGCACGGCGGCTTCGAGATCGTTGGCGTTCAGGTCCGGCATCTTGGTTTTGGCGATCTCTTCGGCCTGGGCGCGGGTGATCGAGCCGACCTTGTCGCGCCCGGCCGTGGCCGAGCCCTTCTCGAGGCCCGCGGCGGCGCGGATCAGCGCCGGCGCCGGCGGGGTCTTGAGGACGAAGCTGAAGCTGCGGTCCTCGAAGATGGTGATCTCGACGGGGATGATCTGGCCGCGCTGGTTCTCCGTCTGGGCGTTGTACTGCTTGACGAAGTCCATCGTCGCCACACCGTGGGGACCGAGCGCGGTACCGACGGGGGGCGCGGCGGTTGCCGCGCCGGCGGGGAGTTGGATCTTGACGATCGCTGCGACCTTCTTGCGTGCCATTTCTCTATTCCTCTTAAAGCTTCGCCACTTGGGCGAAATCGAGCTCGACCGGGGTTTCCCGGCCGAAGATGTTGACGAGCACCTTGAGTTTGAGCTGGTCCTCGTTGATCTCGGCGATCGTGCCGGTGAAGTCGGCGAAGGGGCCTTCCTTCACACGCACGGACTCGCCAGTTTCGTAGGCCGACTTCGGACGGCTCTTCTTGACCTCGCCCTGCTCGCCTTCGACAGGCACCTGCAGGAAGTTCTCGACGTCCTTGCGACGCAGCGGCGTCGGCTTGGCGCCCGAACCGACGAAGCCCGTTACGCCCGGCGTGTTGCGCACGACGTACCACGAGTCGTCGTCGAGCTCGCAGCGCACGAGCAGGTAGCCCGGGAACATCTTCTTCGTCACGACGACCTTGCGGCCGTTCTTCAACTCGACGACGTCTTCCTCGGGGATGACCACTTCATAGATGCGGTCTTCCATGTTCATCGAGGCGATGCGGCTCTCGAGGTTCGACTTCACCTTCTTCTCGTAACCGGAGTACGAGTGGATCACGAACCACTGGCCGGGGCGGTCGTAGGGGCTTTCCGGCTTGACCGGCTCGGCGTCTGCTTCGTCGTCGTCGGCCGTGGCCGTCTCGTCGAGCAGCTCCTCGGCGGTGATGACCTCTTCTTCGCTCACCGGCTCGTCGATCTCGACTTCGGCGGCGATGGTTTCCTCGAGTGGGGTCTCGTCTTCGCTGACGGGCGCACCGATCGGCTCCGACGTGTAGGAGTCGAGCGCGATCGTCTCGACCGGAGCGGCCTCTTCGGCGACGGGCTCGTCGACGATGGTCTCGTCGGCGACGGTCTCCTCGGCGAAGGACTCTTCGGCGACAGGCGCGTCGAACGCTGCTTGTTCGACGATCGCCTCGGCGGCGTCGTCTTCGGAAGGTGTTTCGGAGAAGTCAGACACGAGGCTCACGCGTGGAAGAGGAAGAGGATGGACTTCGAGCACGCGTAGTCGAGCACGAAGATGAGGGAAATCAGCAGTACGAGGGTCACGAAAACGACGACCGAGTAGTTGCGCACTTCGAGACGGGTCGGCCACGCGACCTTGCGCAGTTCGCCACGGGTTTCCCGGAGGAATTCAGCCGATCGAGCAAGGGGGTTCCCCGACGAAGCCTGTCGCTGACCGGTTTGGCGGACGCGACGCTGCCGGTCCTGCACGGCGCCGGCCGCGGGAGCGGGCGTGCCATCAGGACCCAGCTGGCCTTGCCGCTGTAGTCGACGCTTCTCTTCTCGGTTCACAAATTCCTTTGCAGGCGAAACGGTGGAGCAGGGCAGGAGGGACTCGAACCCCCAACCGCCGGTTTTGGAGACCGGTGCTCTACCAATTGAGCCACTGCCCTAGTGGGGGTGCGGCCGACGAGGATAGCACCGGCAAGCTGGGCCTTCCCTAGTCGGCTTTACGCCGCGCTCGGTCCTGTGTGACCGAGGACACCCCGAAGCATGGACCTCTGGCTTACGCTCCGTGCTTCGGACGAAGGGGGACGGAAATGGCGCTTTGCCTGAAGTGTCTGATCGGAACGGGCGGACAAGGCGGTGGCCTGTTGCCCCCCGACATCGAACGTTTTCGAGTCGACCTTGTTTTCACGCCAGATACCGAAGAGGCCAACGGCGAACGTCGGGCCGTCTTTGAGGGCGAGGTTTTGCGAGGAGACGCGCTTGACGGAGGCGTCAGCGCGGTGGGGATTCTCGATGGCAACTTCGGACTCGACGCCGACGAATCGCTTCAGATGACGGCTCACGTCGAGACGTTCACGCGCAACGGATCGATCGCGTTTGTGACACTCAATGTCCATGAGGATGGCGAGAGGTCAGGGTCCGTTGTCTTCTCTGCCAACCTGACGCCACAACAGTTCGATGTCGCGCCGGAGGAAATGACATTCGACGCGGCGATCTTCATGGGCCGCGCCGCAGCCGAGACGGCGGGCTAACGGGAGTTTTGGACGGCGGCGCGGACGTCGTCCGCGGCAGAAATTCCGGCGGAATCTCCAAGCTCTACGAAAATGGCACGCGCGCGAGATACAGCCCGCATGATCTCGATTTTGTCCTCGGTAATGCCCGCGACTCCTAACAGCGTCTCAGCGAGCGGTCGCTTGAACCCGAGCTCGTCGAAGACCTCCACCGCCCCGTACACATAGCGAGCGGCGATCGCGAGCGCTTCGCCGCTGAACTCACCGGACGACACGCTGGCGAACTGGATCGACGCCGCGATGTTTCGCATCGCGAGCGCCTCGGCGCCGCGATCGCCTGTCGCTCGCGCCATCTCGAGGGATCGCTCGAACGCAGCCTGAGCTTTTGCGAGCTCGCCCGCTTGCATGAGCGCGCGGCCGAGGTTGCCGACCGCGCGGGTGGCGGCTTGTTGGTCGCCGGTGAGCTCCGCGAGGGTCAGCGCCTTTTGGGCCATCTCCGCCGCCGCTTCGTAGTCGTCACGGTCGAACGCGGCCAGGCTTTGGTTGTTACGCACGAGCCCGACGACTCGATCGTCTCCCGCAGATTCGGCCAACTTCATCGCGGCGTCGAAGTAAGCGTCCGCCTCGTCGAGGTCTCCCGCGAGGCGCGCGATGTCGCCGAGGACGTTGTTCGCGATCGCCGACGATGACGCGTCACCGATGTCGATGGCACCGCCAAGGAGCATTCGAGCCTCGTCCAAGTCGTGCTGCAGCGCGGCGAGTTGCCCAGCTCCGACGAGCGCCTTGGCGCGTGCGATGGGATCTCCGTGCGGGTCAGCGTCGAGCACCCGCTTCAGAACCGCGCGACCTTCGTAGGGGAATGCGCCGTACCAAAAGCGGATCAAGGACGCAGCGATGCGAAGAGGGATGTCGCCGTCGGCCCGTTCCCACGCGAGGCGGAGGTTGGGGTGGTCGGCGCGGAGTTCTGCGAGCGCTTCGCGTTGGCGAGCGTTGATGAGGTCCGGCTCCAACCGCTGCGCCATCTCGAAGTAGTAGTGCGCGTGGCTCTGCACGCGTTGCTCGAACTCGCCGGGGACGTCGTGGCGGAGGCGTTCCTCCGCGAACTGGCGGATTGGTTCCAGCATCGTGATGCGGTCGTCGCGGCGGCGCAGGAGCGATTTGTCGACGAGCGACTCGATCTCGTCGGCCTTCGGTGCGCACACCGCGCCGATGGCGTCGGTCGTGGCGCCGCCGCCGAAGACGGCGAAGCTGCGGAACACGTTGCGTTCGGCTTCGGTGAGCGCGTCGACGCTGATGGCGATGGCGGCGCGCATCGCCTGGTGGCGTGCGGGCCGATCGCGTTCGCCTTCGGCGAGCGTCGCCAGCATGTCGTCCATGGCGTCGACGAGTTGGTCGATCGAATGGGTGCGCAGGCGTGCGGCGGCGAGTTCGATCGCCAGCGGCAAACCCCCTACTCGCTGGCACAACACGTCGACGCGTTCGTCGACGGCGAACTCGCGACGCACCACCGACGCTCGCGCCGCGAACAGGTCGACGGCTTCGGCATCGACGAGTCCGTCGAGGACCACTTCGTGTTCGCCTTGCAGGCGCAGTCGCTCGCGTGTCGTCGCCAGCACGACGAGTTTCGGGCACGCCGCCAACAGCTCCGAGATGGCGACAACGCCCGACAGCAACTGCTCGAGGTTGTCGAGCACGAGCAGGGTGCGGCCTTCGGAGAACGTCTCGATCAGGTGGTCGCGGTCGCGCACGCCGAGCGCGCCGATGATCGTGTCGACGATCGCGCCCGGATCGGCCACGGGCGCGAGATCGACGAACCACGCGCCCCCGCGATAGCGACTCAGCACCGACCACGCCGCCTCGATGGCGATGCGTGTCTTGCCGACGCCGCCCGGTCCCGTCAGAGTGATGAGACGCGCCTCGCCGGACAGCAGCGTTCGCAGTTCGGCGAGTTCGTCGCCGCGGCCGACGAACGACGTCACCATCGCCGGAAGGTTGTGGTCGCGGGCGTCGATGGTGTTGAGCGGAGGGAATTTCGCATCGAGGCCGTCGGCTCGGAGTTGGTACAGCGTGATCGGTTCCGGAAAATCCTTGACGAGGTGCGCGCCGAGTTCGGTCCATGCGAAGTCGGCATCGTCGGGTAACGCGTCGAGCACGGCTTGCGACGCCACGACCTGTCCGCCGTGCGCGGCGGTAGCGACGCGCGACGCGAGGTGCACGTTCAGCCCGGCGAAGTCGTGCAGCAACCGAATCGCAGGACCGGCGTGGAGACCCATGCGCACTCGCACGGGCCGACCGTGCTGCCACGGGTGCTTGGCGAAGCCGCGCTGCATTGCGAGCGCGGCGCTGACGGCGTCGGCGGCGCGGTCGAACACGGCGAAGAAGGCATCGCCCTCGTTGCGCGCCTCGACGCCCGTGAAGTGCCCGACGGCGTCGCGCACGATGCGGTTGTGCTGTGCCAGGAGATCGACATAGGCGTCGCCGAGTTCGTGCGCGAGCGCAGTCGAGCCCTCGATGTCGGTGAACAGCAACGTCACCTCAACCGTGGGATGCCCCATACGGGGCAAAACGTTACGCGACGTTGAAGGCGCGGCGGCGGGCTCGACCCGCCAACACCACGGCGCCTGCGGCGCCCGCGGCGGCTGTCGCCAAGGCGATGCCGCCGACGTATGCGCCGCGTCGACCCGTCAGCATCGAGCGGATCGCACCGCGCTCGGCGGCCGCTTCGATGTGCGCGAGAACCGATGTCACATGACCGGGCGCGGGCTCGAGCACTTCGGTCCGCAGGTTGTGGAGGCCTTTGAGCAGCCGGCGGTACTGCACCATCTCCGCCTGGCAGCGCAGACAGGCCTCGACGTGCGCGCGGACATCCGCGGGCGCGGTGTCGACGCCGTCGGCGTAGTCGGCGAGCGAGCCGGCGATCTCGTCACAGGTCAGGCCAAGCGAATTAGAGCTGGTGGTCGTGTTAGACGGCATGAGCCTGGTCCTCTCCTCGCAGCGGGTACAGCGTCTCCCGCAGCTTGCGACGCGCCCGGTGCAACCGGACCTTCGCGTTTGCTTCTGATATCCCGAGCTCGGCGGCGATGGCTTCGTGGGGAAGGTCGTACACGTCGCGCAGCACGACCACCGAACGCAGGGCGTCGGGCAACTCGGCGAGCGCGTCGGTCAGCCGGTCGCGCTCGGCGAGCGCTTCGTTGTGGGCGACGGGGTCGGATTCGACGCGGGTCTCTTCGAGCATGGCGTCGTCGTCGAGCACGTCGTGGCGCGTGCGGTTGCGCTTGCTCAGCGCCGTCGAGGAGCAGTTGGCGACGATGCGGTACAGCCACGTCGAGAAGGCCGCGTCTTCGCGGAACTTCTTCAGCGACTTGTAAGCCCGGAGGTAGGCCTCTTGCACCACGTCTCTCGCGTCCTCTTCGTTCCCGACGAGCCGGTACGCGAGGGTGTACGCGTCCGCGTACGTGGCCCGGACCAGATCGTCGAAGGCCGCCCGGTCCCCCGCCTTGGCGGCGGCGACCCGATCAGCCAGATCGGTTGTCATAACGACGATTAGACCGAGGGCCTGTGGAAAACGTTACGTAGCGGGTGCTTACCGCGTCTCTTTGTGGGCCGTGTGCTTGCGGTCCCACTTGCAGTACTTCTTCATCTCGATGCGCTCGCGGTCGTTGATCTTGTTCTTGACCGTGATGTAGTTGCGCCGCTTGCATTCCTCGCACGCCAGCGTGACCTTGATGCGCTTTTCGTTCTTTGCCATCGTGCTTTCCTTTTGTGCCTGGTAGCGGCGGTCGGAGTCGAACCGACGACACCACGATTATGAGCCGTGTGCTCTAACCACCTGAGCTACGCCGCCAGATTGTACGGGCTTGTCCCGTGGAGCCCTCTGTCAGAATCGAACTGACGACAACCGCCTTACCATGGCGGTGCTCTACCGACTGAGCTAAGAGGGCCTGCCCGTTCTTGCGATGGGCCGGAGAAGTGTAGGACATGGCCCGTACGCTTGGGTAATGAGGGTTCGGCTGGCGACGATCGACGACGCCGAGGCGATTCGGGCGATTTACAACCCTGAGGTCCTCGAGTCGACGGTCACGTTCGACCTCGTGCCCCGCACGCTCGAGGACCAGCAACGGTGGCTCGACGAGCACTCCGGCGCCCACCCGGCGGTCGTCGCCGTCGAGGGCGAGTCGGTCGTCGGCTTCGGATCGCTGACCGAGTACAAACCGCGCCCGGCGTACCGGACCTCGGTCGAGGACTCGGTCTACGTGCACCGCTCGTATCAAGGCCGCGGCGTCGGCCGTCTCATCCTCGAATCACTGCTCGAGCTGGCGACCGACCACGGGTTCCATGCGGTGTTCGCCCGCATCGTTGGCGATCACGAGGCGTCGATCGCGCTCCACGAGAAGGCGGGTTTCGAGTTCGTCGGCCGAGAACGCGAAGTCGGGCGCAAATTCGGGCAGTGGCTCGACGTCGTGATCATGCAGAAACTGCTGACTTAACAGCGGCCCTCAGCGATCAGCCGGTCGATGGCGGATGCCGCGAAGTCGTGCGTGACGCCGGGTGCGGGAATCCGCTTTTCGCGCGCGGCGGTCACGTGGGCGCACGTCGTGATGAGCGCCATGTGCGTGAACGCCTGCGGAAAGTTGCCCAAGGCTTCGCCCGTTGACGCGTAGGTCTCTTCGGCGAACAGGCCGACGTCGTTGGAGAGACCGATCAGGCGCTCAAGGAGTTCTTCGGCTTCGTGCAAGCGCCCTTGATGCGTGAGCACGTCGACGAGCCAGAACGAGCACAGCAAGAACACGCCTTCTTCGCCGCTGAGCCCGTCCTCCGCGCGGTAGCGCAGCAACAGGCCGCGTTCGGACAGGTCCTCCCGGACGCGTTCGACGGTCTTCTGCACGAGCTCGTCGTCGGCGGGCAGCAGACCCATCGCCGGGATGAGGAGCGTTGCCGCGTCGGCGCACGCTTCGAACTCGCCATCGCCGGCGGCCTGCGGGAACCAACCGCTGCGCTCGGCGGTATCGAGGAGATGCTGCCTGCACGCGTCGCGCTCCGCAGTCCAGCGGCGGACGTCGCCCGCGAGCTGACCGTGCTCGGCGAGCTCGACGGCGCGCGCCAGCGCCACCCAGCACAGCAACGTCGAGTGCACGAACCGACGCGGCTCGGCGCGGATCTCCCATATGCCGTGGTCGGGCGTACGCCAGCGTTGGGCGGCGACGTCGACGAGGCGCGCGATGTAGCGCTGATTTCGCAGACTGAGGTGGCCACCGCTGCGGACGTAAAGGTACGCCGCCTCGACGAGCTGGCCGTAGCTGTCGTGCTGGCTCTGCTTGGCGGCGCCGTTACCGATGCGAACCGGCTTCGACCCGCGGTGCCCCGCAAGGTGCGCCAGTTCGATCTCCGGCAAATCCGGTTCGCCTTCGATGCCGTACATGATCTGCAGCGCGTCTGGGTTGGCGCCGCCGGCGCGTTCGAGCCACGCCTTGAACGCGTCGGCCTCGGCGCCGTATCCGAGCACGCGCAGCGAGATCAACGTCACGGTCGAGTCGCGGATCCACGTGTAGCGGTAGTCCCAGTTGCGTTCGCCTCCGATCCATTCGGGAAGCGACGTCGTGGGCGCGGCGACGACGGCGCCGCTCGGCGCGTAGATCAACGCCTTGCACACGAGCGCGCTGCGGCGCACGACGTCTTCGTACGCGCCGCGGTAGCTGCAACCCGACAGCCACTCACGCCAGAACGCGATCGTCGTGTTCAGCTGGCCTGCGGCGTCGTGGGCGTCGACGTCGGAGGTCGTCTCGAACGTATCGCCGTCGACGCGCAACCACATCGAATCGCCGGCGGAGAGTTCCACCGAAGCGATGAAGTCGTTGCCGGCGACGCGGCCGTAGTCGGGGCGCGGAATCGACTCGATGTTGATGGCGACGTGTCCCGACAGGCAACGGAGGCGGCGCAGGATGCACCGGCGCGTGACGACGGCCGCGGGATGGTCGGCGGCGTAGTGCTCGACCGGCATGCAGTCGGTGATCTCGAGGTCGCCGTCGTCGCTCGACAGAACGGTCGTGAGCACGTTCGTGTCCTGCACGTAACTGCGGCTCGACGACCGCTGCGCGTCGAGGCGCACCGAACAGTGACCGGCCGCCGGATCGAGGATCCGCCCGAACACCGACGGCGCATCGAACCGGCCCGGGCACCACCAGTCGATCGACGCATCGCGGCCGACGAGCGCGACCGTGTGGCAGTCACCGATGAGGGCGTAGTCGCCGATTCTTGCCACTCGGAAAGATTACGAAGTCGGGATCGGGACTCTGCCCGTCACCGTCGTGCCCGACCCCGGGGCCGACGAAATCGAAAGGCTGCCGTCGAGCGACTCGACGCGGTCGGACATGTTGCGCGTACCCATGCCTGCCTTCGTGTCGGCTTGGTGGAACCCGCAGCCGTTGTCCGACACGTCGAAGCGCAGGAACCCGTCTTCTTCGCGCAGCGTCGCCGTGACCGCACAGTCACCTGCGTATTTCGCGGCGTTCTGGAACGCTTCGAGGCAACAGAAGTAAACGGCCGCTTCGATGTCCTGCGGGTAGCGACCCACGTCGGCGTCGACGGTGATGTCGAGTGGCGACTTGCGCGCCTGCGCGTTGAGCGCCGTCGGCAAGCCTTCCGCCGCCAGCAACGGCGGGTAGATGCCGCGCGCGAGGTCGCGCAAGCTGTCGACGGCGTCGCCGGTTTGCGACTTGAGCTTCGCCAACAATTCGAGCAGCGGCTCGTTGTCGCCCTCGAGTTCGTCCGCCATGTCTTCGGCGAGCGACAGCTGCACTTTGATCGCCACGAGTTCCTGTTGCGCGCCGTCGTGAAGGTTGCGCTCGAGCCGACGGCGCTCTTCGTCGCCGGCCGCCACGATGCGCTGGCGCGACGCCCGCAACTCTTCGAGTCGGGCGCGCAACTCCGCGGTCAGGCGAATGTTGCGGAGCACGAGACCCGCTTGGCGACCGAGGTCGGCCATCAGCTTGTCTTCGGTCGGCGTCAGCGTGTCGTTACCCGCCTTCACCACCGAGAGCGCGCCGAAGAGCTCGCCTTGATGGCGCACGGCGACCGCGTTCGTGACGCCTTCGATCCACGGGATCTGCGGCCCGGTGATCTGCAGCGGCGCCAGCGTCGCGTGGCTGCCAGGCCACGTGGCGGTCGGTCGCAGCTCGTCGTCGACGGCGAGCCACACGTCGGCGCGTTCGGCGCCGGTGCCTTCGCCGAGCACGCGCGCCATGCGGGCGAGCAGTTCTTCGCTGGCGACTGCGTCGGCGACGCGCTCGGAGAACTCCGACAGCACTTCGTACGGGGTGGCGCGGTGGCCGTAGACGATGCGATTGGCGAGGCGCTCCATCCGTCCCTTCGCCGGTTCGAACGCCACGGCGACGATGAACGTCGCCGCGACCGACAGCGGCAGGTTGCCGTTGGTGCCCGCGCCCAACAGGCCGCCGACGCCGACGACGACGCCGATGTACACGGCCGACACGAAGCCGGCCAGCGTGCCGTACACGAGCGTGCGCGTGACGAGCGTGTCGACCGAGAACAAGCGGTAGCGGAAGATTCCGGCGAACAACGCCAGCGGAACGATGGTGAGCGCCAACTGGAACACGCGGTACAGCGCCAGCGGGACGGTCTGGATACCGCGTCCTTCGAAGACCGGTTGGTTGGCGTTCTGCACGCCACGCGCCACGGCGACAACGCCGATCAAGACGGCGACGGTCAGCGCCAGCACGAGGAGGCGGGAGAGTTGGCGGTGCGTCGCGGTTGCGGGATGGCGGTAGCGGTATGCCTGCGCCGCGAGACCGACCAACGGCACGCCGAGACCGAACACCATCACGAGCGCGATGGCGCGTCCCGAGCCCCCGCCCTTGTTGAGCGCGAGCGCGGCGAGGCCGGCAGCGACGGCGATGTACAAGAGCGCGCGCCGCGGCCAACTCCACAGCGGCACCAGTCGTCCGTCCGGGAACACCACGACCGCGAACGCGTACAGCAGCGCCGTGCCGACGGTGTAGGTGTCGTGCGAGACCGACTGCCAACTGCTCGCAGGCACCGCGTCGTAGACGGTGTGGGCGCCGAGGTTGCAGACCGCGGCGGTGCCGACGAGCGCGAACGCCAGCAGCGGGCCCGCCACGTCGCGGGGCCTCAGCCAGGCGAGGAAGCCGGCAAGGGCGAGATTGATCAGACTGAAGGTGAGGTCGAGACCGAACTGCGGACCCGTCTGCGCCGCGCGCGACGCGTCGGCGACGCGGTTGGCAACGTCGCCCGTGAACGTCGGGTTGAGCCCGATGTCGCGCAAGCGTTCGAGGAAGCTGTGCGAGTACGACGCGTACTGCGCGGCGACGCCGAGCGCGATGAGCACGAAGGACGCGACGAACAGCGCGACGAACACGACGCGCATGAAGAACAACGCTCTCGGTGAGAGCTGCAACACCGCCGCGGGGGCGGGCCGCTCGGTCTCGACCGGGGCAACGGGGACTGCGACGGCGGTTACGTGACCACCACCTTGCCGATCATGCCCGGATGAATCAGGCAGGCGTACGCGTACGTGCCGCGCTTGGCAAAGGTGACCGAGTACGTGTCGCCGGTGTTGAAGCCGATGCCCGACGACTTGAGTCCTCCCGTACCGTCGAAGTTGCCGGCGTCGAGTTGCACGAGGGTGTCCGTGACCGCGGGATATGGGCGGTGGCCTGGCGGCGCGCCGGGCCAGCCGCCGCGGGCCTTGTCGAGCTCGTCGTTGGCGACGATGTCGCCGTTCTTCAGCACCTTGTAGAGCGGCGCGAACGGCGGGACGTTGAACGAGATCGAGTGGTTGCCCACGAACGTCCACGTGACCTTCTTCCCGACACGCGACTTGATCACCCGCGGCGTGAACTCGTTCACCTCCGCTTGGGTCGCTTGCACGGACGGGTCGCCGCTGCCCGCGAGGTTTCCCTTGAAGGCGGCGTCGCCCCTGAGTTCCTTGCGGTATTCGGCGAGGATCGGCGCCGCGAGTTGCTGCGCCTCGGCGCGTCCGACGCGATTCAGCTGTTTCTGCGACGGCACGGTGGTGGCGCCGCGCGAGATCGTGAGTTCGCCGCCCATCGGGACGCCGTGGATCGAGCAGTAGTAGAAGTACGTGCCCTCCTTGGCGTTGTCGGCAATCTTCACGTCGAAACGGTTGGCGCGCTTGCCGGTTGGCAAGATGAGACCGCTCGAGTAGTACGCGTACGACCCGTCGAACGACGGCTGACTCGCACGTCCCCGGCACGCCGAGTGATCGGCCGGAAGATCGGCGACCGACTTCACGTAGCAAGGCTGCGCGGCATCCTGGTTGACGACACCGCCGCGCTCGAAGAACCGCGGCAGCTGGTCGATGGTTTCTCGGGGCGCGAACGACACGGTGTGCGGCGCGCCTGTCCACGTTTGATCGAAGCGAACCGTCATGCCCGGCCGCACGGTGACGTGCGACGGGAAGTAGTCGAGGAACGACCCCGCGAACTCGTCGTAGTTGAAGTCGACCTGCACGGTGCGCGTGCTGCCGGTGCTGCTGGAGCACGCAGCGAGATTCGCGCCGACGAGGGCGAGCACCACTACGACGAGTCCGCGACGGATCATTACTTCACGACCACCTTGCCGATCATGCCTGGATGGATGAGGCACGCGTACGGATACGTGCCGGCTTTCGTGAACGTCACGGAATAGGTGTCACCGGTGTTGAATCCCGTCCCCGAAGATTTGAGGCCGCCGGATCCGTCGAAGTCACCGGCGTCGAGATGAATTGCTGGCGGAGGTGGACCGTCGAACTCACCGTGGCCTTCAGGGGCGCCGGGCCACCCGCCGACCGCCTTGTCGAGTGCGCCGTTGAATTGGAGCTCGCCCTTCTTGTTGTTCTTGAACAGGGGTGTATACGGCGGCACGTTGAAGCTGATCGTATGGTTGCCGTCGAAGGTCCACGTGACCTTCTCCCCGACCTTCGAGGTGATGGTCCGCGGGGTGAACTCGTTGACGACGCCTTCGACGCCCTCGGTCGAGTCGTCGCCGGAACCCGCGATGTTGCCCTTGAACTGACTCTTGCCCGCGAGTTCCTTTCGGTACGCGGCGAGCAGCGGCTTGGCGACGCGATCGGCCTCGGCCTTGCCTCGACGGTTGAGCGCCGCCTGCGACTCGACGGTCGCGCCCTTCTTGATCGTGAGCTTGCCTCCCATCGGAACGCCGTGGACGTTGCAGTAGAAGTAGTACGTCCCTTGCTTGGCGTTGTCGGCGATCTTGATCTCGTACGTGTTGCCGCGCGACCCCTGGAACGGGATGAAGCCGCTCGAGTAGTACGCGTAGGAGCCTGTGAACTCGGGCTGCGTCTGGTTCGCCTTGGCGCATGCCTTCTGGTCGAGCGGCAGCTGCGCTTCGGTCTTCGCAAAGCACGGCTTCGCCGCGGCTTGGCTGATCCCGTCGCCCTGCCCGAAGAAGCTGGGCAACCGCTCCTCGAACAGCTTCTGGTCGTATTCGGGCGGCGGTTCTTGCGGCAGGGGTTCCTTGCCCGCGGCCACGTTGTCGAGCAGCGGCAGCACGGGCTTGATGCCGTTGTCGATCAGCGTCCCGAACGACACCGAGTGCGGCTCGCCCGTCCACGTCTGATGGAACTTGAGCGTCATCCCGGGCTTCACGGTGACCTCACGCGGGTAGTAGCCGAGGAACGAACCGGCGAAGTCGTCTGAGTGATAGTCGACCTCGATGGTGCGACTGTTCCCGCCGCCGCTGCTACACGCACCGAGTCCCATTACTGCGAGTACACCGGCGAGTAGTCCGGCTTGCAACCTTCTCAACGTGACCTCCCCGTCACCGATCGATGCCGCAACACGCGCTGCGCGCAGTTGCGTCCTGCCATGCCGTGTACGCCGCCGCCGGGATGGGCCGACGCCGAACACAAATACAAGCCCTTGACGGGCGTGTTGTATCGGAACCATCCCCTCACGGGGCGGAACACGAGCTGTTGTTGCAAAGACATCGTCCCGCCGCCGAGGTCGCCGCCGACGAGGTTCGGATTGCGCGCCTCGAAGTCGGGCGGCGTGTTGATCGCCGAGCCGACGATGTGACTGCGCAGTCCCGGCGCGAACGCTTCGAGGCGATCGAGCACGCGCTCCGTGAAGCGGTCGCGAAACTCACCCCACGACCCTTCCCGCGGCCGCGACGGCACATGGGTCTCGACCCACAACGTGTGGCCGCCGGCGGGCGCGCGCGACGGATCGGCAAGCGTCTGCTGACCGACGATGAGCATCGGTTCGGTCGGCAACAACCCCCCTTCGATCTCGCCGTAGGCGCGCGCCATGTCACCGGGCGTGCCGACGAGGTGGAGGTGGCCGGAGACGCCGAGCCCCTCGGCGATCCACGACGGTGGCGCGTCGAGCGCGAGGTCGAGCTTGAACATGCCCGACCCGGGACGGAACCACGACAGTCGTGACACGAACTCGGCCGGAAGTTCGTCTTCGTGCACCAGTTCGCCGAACAGTTTGCGCGCGTTGGTGTCGGCGACGACGGCGCGGCGCGCGCTGAAGGAACGCCCGTCGTCGGTTTCGACGCCGACGGCGCGACCGTTGCGGACCACGACACGCGTGACCTTCGCGCCGGTTACGACGACGGCGCCCGCCTCGGTCGCGGCGGCCGTGAACGCTTCGGCGAGCTTGCCGGCACCGCCGACGGGCACCGGCATGTTCTTCGTTTGTGAGATCAGTGCGAGGATCAACGCGCCCGGCGAGCTTCCCGGAGCAGCCGTCGACACGTCGGCGTGACACGCGCCCGCGCACACCAACGTTTGCGCCTCGACCGACGAGAACCGTTGCGACGCAACAGTCTCGATCGGCGCCAGCATCATCTGCGCCAGCGCGAGTCCGCCCTTGATCTTCACGGCCCGACCGACGCGCAGCGTCGGTCGGACTGCGCCGAGCGGCGACAGCATCATGCGCAGGAAGTGTTGGCCGACCTTGTCCCACCAATCGACGAGTTCGCGCCAGGCGTCGGCGTCACGGGGCGCGAACTCCGCCAGCGACTTCGCGGTGCGGTCCACGTCGGCGTAACAAATGCCCGCGCGGTCGGGGTTGACGGCCGCGGCCATCGGCGCGTCGAAGCGTGCCCACTCGACGCGCCGGTCGAGACCGAGCTCGGTGAACACCGGCGACGCGTGCAACATCCCGTAGAACGCGGAGTACGGATCGTGCACGTAGCCCGGCGCCGTGAGCGCTTCGGACGCGATCGCGCCACCCGACACGTCGTTGCCTTCGAGCACCGTCACCGACCAGCCGGCGCGAGCCAGCATCGTCGCCGCGACGAGACCATTGGGTCCCGAACCGATGACGATTGCGTCAGCTTGGTCGGCGGTGCCGAGACTCACTACTTGGTGTCCTCCCGATGGTGGACGTCTTGAGCCAGCTGCGCGAGCAGCTCGGGCTCGACCACCGACGAGTCGACGATGGCGACGCGTGCGTTGGTGGCGGCGCGCAGTGTGGCGGTGCGCACGCCGGTTTCGATCAGCGCGCGTTCGCCCAAGATCGCACCGGGCCCGAGGTCTCCCACGACGTTGCCGTCGACCTCGGCTTCGAGGATGCCGTCGAGCAGCAGGAACATCTCGTCGCCCTTGTCGCCCTGCTCGACGAGCGTCTCACCCTGCTTGAGCTTGCGGTACTTCGGCTTCGCGCCGTCGCGCATGACGCGGTTCGACAGTTCCTGCTCCAACGCCGTGGCAACCGTGGTGACGTACGCCGGGGAGTCCTCGTCGCCCCAGGGCGTGTGCTTGTCGAACGCCTTGCGGTACCACTCCTTGAAGTCGATGAGTCCGGTCTTGCCGACCAGCGCGCCCTTGTCGTCGTAGATCCAGTGACGCGGGAAGGGGCTCGCTCCGACGAGTTCGCCCGCAGAAGTCCCGTCGGTGTTGATCGTCAACTGCAGCGTCGACCACGCCGTCGGCGCCTCCCATTGCACGAACGGTGGCTTCGAGACCCGGCGCGGGGCCGGCACACCTGTGCAGCCGCCGCCGGTCTGGACGAAGGTGACGGAGTTGTCCGTCACGACGGGTTCCCGCTGAATGTCCGGGTAGGCGTGGGCGCCAAAGGTCATCTCTTTCTTGCCGAGACGGAGGGTCGTCGCGCCGATCATGCTGCCGCCTGCGTAGCCGTAGCCGAGGATCTTGCCCGCATCACTGACGTCGATCCACGCGCGCAGGATGTTGGCGAACCGGAAGCGATCGGCGTCGCGCAACTCGGTGATGCTGTCGATGTGATCGGGTAGCGGCTCGTCGTAGTGCGAAACGCCCATCTCGAAGGGCGCTTTCAGCGTCAACGAGGTGATTGCTTCTGACGGGATCCATGACACCGCCATGACCGAGGTTTCGATGCGCATGCTGTTCTCCTTCTCTACTTCGCGCTGACGCGCAGGACGCCGTGCATGCCGAGACCCTCATGATCGAGGATGCGGCACACGTAGCGATAACTGCCGGGTTGCAGATCCACGGTTAGCGTCCGTGTCTTGCCCGGATGGATCGTGACCTCTCGTCCCAGCGCGTTGAGGCTGAAGGTGTGCGTGAGTTTTCCGCGATCGTGCACGGCGATCGTGTGGCGTCCGGCAGCGACGTGCAACGTCGAGGGCGTGAACCGCATCTCTTTCGCACTGACCTCCACTTCGCCGGCGCGCGCACTGCCCGCACAACCACCACTCAATACCAACAACCATGCGACGAGCGACGCACGCACAAGGGTCTTCAACCGCACACCGGCAACGTACGCGGCTAAATGGCGACGACCCAGGGCACAGGCTGGTGTGGTGAAAGTAGTGCTGGCACCCCTCTCAACACGGTGGTCGCCCGGCTTGTTCGCGGGCACGCGGTCCCGCAGAATCTAAGACCGTGGAGGGGGAAACGATCACGGTATTCCTTGCCGATGACAACCTCATCGTGCGGGAAGGCGTTCGCGCGCTCTTGTCGTCGAACAAGAGCCTCGAAGTCGTCGGCGTCGCCGCGGACTACGACGAGTTGGTCGCCGGCGCCGAAGCAACGGCCCCCAACGTCGTCGTCACCGACATCCGCATGCCGCCGAATTTTTCTCGTGAAGGTATCGACGCCGCGAAAGAGATCCGCAAGCGGCATCCCGGTACAGGCGTCGTCATCCTGTCGCAGTACGACGACCCGGACTATGCGGTGTCGTTGCTGGCCGAAGACGCGTCCGGCTACGCGTACTTGTTGAAGGACCGCATCGCCGAAGGCGACCAGTTGTTCCGCGCCATCGTGGAAGTGGTGAGCGGCGGGTCGATGATCGATCCGTCGATCGTGTCCATGCTCGTGCGCCCCGTCACGAAAGGCAGTGAGCTCACCGAGCAGGAAGAGGCGTTGCTGCAACTCGTCGCCGAGGGCCGGCCGATCAAGGCGATCGCCGTGGCGCGCAACACGACGCCCGCGGCGGCCGCCGACGAAGTCGACAAGTTGTTCATGCGAATCGCCGACCAAGCGTCGAGCGGTGGCAGCGGTGGCGGTCTGAAGCGGCTCCGCATGCTCCACGACGCGATCGTGTCGCGCGAAGAAACGGGCGAGACGCTTTCGCGGTTGCTGCCGACGGGCCTCGCCGACAAGGTGCGCCGCGACGGTGGTCGCATCGGCGAGACCGAAAACCTCCGCGTCACCGTCGTGATGTCCGACATCCGCGGCTACACGACGCTCGCGGAGAACGCCGACCCCGCCAGGCTCGCCGGCCAGCTCAACGCACACCGCGGCGAGATGAACCGGGCGATCATCGCGGCCGGCGGCACCGTCATGCAGTTCGTCGGCGACGCCGTGATGGCGGTATTCGGTGCACCGGTGGCGATGGAAGATCACGCCGCCAAGGCGGTCGAGGCTGCGGCGGCGATGCACGCGCAACAGAACGAGCTGAACAAGCGGTGGGAGGTCGACGGCCTGCCGCCGTTCGGGTTGGGCATCGGCGTGTCGACCGGCGACGTGGCCGCCGCGCTCCTCGGTTCCGAAGAGCGGATCGAGTACACCGTCGTGGGCGACACCGTGAACCTCTCGCAACGGCTTCAGCAGTTCGCCGACCCCGGCGAGACGGTGTTGTCGGAAGCCACGATGAAGGACCTCGTGTCACCGCCCGAAGTGACGGCGCTCGAGCCGCAACTGGTGAAGGGCCGCGAGTCGTTGGTGCAGGCCTACAAGATCACGGCCGTCCGCTGAACGGTTACGCCACGGAAAGGCGGTTGCGCCAGCCGTCTTGGCCGCCGGCTTCCCACGTGGTGCGCAGCAGCCGCCCGCCGAAGTTTTCCTTGTTCATGTAGGCCGCGGCGCCGCACGTGCGGACGTCGGGCGGCAGGTCGTCCTCGTTGTAGGTCGACAGCAGGAAGACTGTGACTTCCGGATGCGCGTCGGTGATGCGGCTCGTCGCTTCGATGCCGCTGATGCCGCCCATGTTGATGTCCATCAGGACGAGATCAGGGCGCAGCCGGTCGACCACGTCGACCGCGTCCTCGCCCGAGTCGGCTTCGCCGACCAGCTCGAACTCCTTGGCACGCTCGACCACCGCCCGCGCCGCCTCGCGAAACGGCGCCTGATCGTCGACGATCACTACGCGCACGGCCGAATCGCCTTCCACCTTGTCAGTGTGCGCTGTGACGAAAAACGCCGAAAGGATGCCGACAGGCGTTATGGGGTGGTGCTACCACCCCCACCGTCGTGGTCAGTTCTCGGACGAAAGCAGCATGAGCACGGCTTTTACCCGACGGTTCGTCTGCGGTTCCTCCGTGAGGCCGAGCTTCGAAAAGATCGAGTTGATGTGCTTCTCGACGGCCCGCTCGGAGAGCACGAGCGCATTGGCGATGGCACCGTTGCTCTTGCCCTGGGCCATCTCGCCGAGTACTTCGTGCTCGCGCGGCGTCAATCGGCCGAGACCTTCGGTCTTCTTCGATCGCGCCGAGACGAGCGAGTCGACCACGGATGGGTCGATGACGGATCCCCCGTCGGCAACGGCGCGAATGGCGTTCACGAGTTGGTCGACGTCGGCGACGCTGTCCTTCAACAGGTAGGCGCGTCCCGCCGAACCTTTGTCGAGCAACGCCAGCGCGTACGCCGGACTCGAGTACTGACTGAGCACGACCACGCCCATCTTCGGGTGCGACTCACTGAAGCGACCGGCGGCGCGCACGCCTTCGTCGGTTCCGGTCGGCGGCATGCGAATGTCGGTGACGACGACGTCGGGCGCGAGTTCGTCGACGAGGCTGAGCAACTCGGCTTCGTCGGACGCGGTGCCGACGACCTCGAGGTCAGCCTCTCGGTTGACGAGTTGGTGGACGCCCTCGCGGAACAACGCGTGGTCCTCCGCGAGGATGACTCTGATCGTCACATCTTCATTCTGTTAACTAAATGGTGGGCCGTGAAGGATTTGAACCTCCGTAGGCTGAGCCGGCAGATTTACAGTCTGCTCCCTTTGGCCACTCGGGCAACGACCCCTTGGACCGTCGAGGATAGCGTGACGCCATGCCGAGCTTTGATGTCGTTTCCGAAATCGACATGCAAGAGGTCCGCAACGCCGTCGACCAGGCGCAGCGCGAAGTCAGTACGCGGTTCGACTTCAAGAACACCGACTCGACGATCGAACTCGGGACCGACAGCATCACGCTGCACTCCGCGACCGACGATCGCCTCCGCGCCGTCTATCAGGTGCTCGAAGAGAAGATGGTCAAGCGCTCGATCTCGTTGAAGGCGATGGAGCCCGGCAAGATCGAAGAGGCGGCGAAGGGCACGGCCCGCCAGGAGATCAAGCTCGTCGCCGGCATCTCGTCGGACAAGGCGAAGCAGGTCAACGCGACGATCAAGAATCTCGGGCTCAAGGGCGTGCAGAGCCAGACCCAGGGCGATCAGGTGCGCGTCACCGGCAAGAAACGCGACGACCTGCAAGCCGTGATCGCAGCGTTGAAAGAGGCCGATCTCGGCATCCCGCTGCAGTTCAACAACTTCCGCGACTGACTAGCGCATCCCCAGCACGTCGAGGAGTCCCGGCGGCGTGAGCGGGCGCAGCAGCAGCTTGGCGGCGCGGTCGGCGTCGGCGCGCTGCTTCTCCCGCGCTGCGGCGGCTGCGGCGCGGCTGGTCCAGTCGACGCGCAGCGACGCCACCGCAGCTTCGACTTCGGCGAGGCGCAACGCGCCGCCCGTCGGGTTCGCGGAGCTGGCCCACGCCAGCTGCGCGCGCGGCGGCGCGATCCGCTCGACCGTGGCCGACAGCGCGGGCGGGACCACGGGGGCTGGCGGGGCCGCCTGGCCCGTGAGCGACGAGACAACGAGCGGCGCCGACGCGATCGCCTGCGCGACCCACTGGTCGAGATAGGGCTTCGGGTTCACCGGGCCTTTGCCACGCGGGTGAATCTCGAAGTGCAGGTGCGCGGGACCGCCGGCAGCGTTGCCCGTGTCACCGACGAAGCCGATGACGTCGCCAACTTTCACCGCGTCGCCGGGCTTGACGTCGGAGTACGCGGAGAGGTGCGCGAAGTACAGCTCGTGGCCTTCCTTCGTGGTGACGTACGCCGCCGTACCTCCGGCGCCGCCCGAAGAATGGCGCACCAGGCCCTCGACCGGGCTGCGAACCGGCGTGCCCATCGCCGCGAAAATGTCGGTGCCCTCGTGCAGGTGGAACACCGGCGTGAACCGCGGGTTCAACCAGTCGTCGGTGAAGTTGGCGGACCCGGCGACCGGGAAATGTCCGAAGCCGGCGATGGCCGCTTGGGTTGGCGTCATTCCGGCGTCGACCAACGGCTGCAGCGCGGCCATCAGCGCGTTCGTGTTGTTCGCCTTGCTGCGCTTGACCGACGCGATGATCTTCGCGTAGCCGGGCGGGATGACGCCCGTGGCGTTGCCCGGGTCGTCGCCGCCACCGGAGTTCGGCGGCGGCGTCGCCGGGTTCGTCTTTTCGGGTGACGTCGTCGTCGGCGCCAGCGGCACCGTCGTCGATGTCGGCGTGGGATCGACCAGATCGGCAGACGCGTCACTAGCCACGGCGACGTAGCCGAGGAGGAGAACGATGGCCAGACCGAAGGCCCCGCGCGCCAAATGCTTGGTGGTACGCATGGTCGGGCGTAGAGATTACCGACAACACCGGGGTTCCCCGCGTTCAGCGGCCCGGATTGGGCGGATTTAGTGCTTCCAGTCCCCTCCGCGCAGGCGGGCGATGCGGTCTTCCGTGGGCGGATGGGTGCGGAAGAGGTTGCCGAACTGCGCCTTGCGACCCGTCAGCGGATTGACGATGAACAGGGTTGCTTCGGCGGGCGACACGTTCATGGGCACGCGCTGCGCGGCGGTCTCCAGCTTTCCGAGCGCCCGCGCCAGCGGTTCGCCGTCGCCGATGAGCCGCGCGCCGGATCGGTCGGCCTCGTACTCGCGGCTGCGCGTGATCGCCATCTGGATGAACATCGCCGCGAGCGGAGCGAGCACGAGCAACGCGATGTCGACGATGGGGTTGCGATCGCGGTCGCGCCCGCCGCCGAAGAACATCCCGATGCGGGTGATGAACATGATGCCGGTGGCGATCGCCGCGGCGACCGAGCCGATGAGGATGTCGCGGTTGCCCACGTGGCTGATCTCGTGGGCGAGCACGCCGCGCAACTCGTCCCAGTCGCATATCTGCAGAATGCCCTGCGTGACGGCGACGGCCGCGTGCTCGGGGTTGCGACCGGTAGCGAACGCGTTCGGCTGCATTTCGGGCGACACGTACAGCTTCGGCATCGGCATGTCGGCCTTCTGCGTCAGCTCGCGCACGATGCGGTAGTAGTCGGGCATCTCCTGCTCGGTGACGGGCACGGCCCGCGCCGCCTTGATGGCGAGCGTGTCGGAGAACCAGTACGACCCGCCGCAGAAGACGAGCCCGATCAGCAGGCCAAGCGTGGCGCCGCCCGTGCCCTTGAAGATGCCGCCGACGAACACGAGGAATCCCCCGAGCGCCGCGAGCAACACAAACGTCTTTATCGTGTTCCTACTCATTTGCCGAACACGGTACGCCGCGTTCCTGCGAGTTCCCTGTCAGCCCAATGTGCCGTGTTCGAGCCAGTAGGCGAACTCGGGTTCGGCCAGTTCGCGCAGGCGCGCGTCGTACAGCCCCAGGTCGTCGTCGGTCACGAGGTCACGCCATTGGCCGCTCGAGCCCGTCCGAAAGAAGTCGGTCGTGTTGCGCCAAAACGTTTGGTCGGCGTTCGGCGCGACGTCACGCGCGTGCGCCCTCATCGTGTCGAAGCTGGCGGCGGGCGCGAGTTCTTCGAGACGCGAACGCGAGCGCTCGATCCCGAGTCGTTCGGCGAGGTACGCCATCTGGCCGACGAGGTCGCGCTGTAAGTCGGCGTAGTGCAGCAGGACCACGTTGCGGCGGTGGCGCTGCTGCCAGTAGGTGTCAAGCGTCCGAACGAGCGACGGCAAGCTGTCGCCCAAGAACTCGCGGAACCAATCAGCCTCCGAGGACGGCGCATTCGCCTCGACGACTTCATTGCCGACTACGGCGACGCGCTCCTCGATGACCTTTGCGACGTCCATGTTGTCCCAGTGATTGCGCCGCGACACGGCGGCGTCGCGAGGGTCGCGTCCCACGGTGATGTACGTCACGCGCTCGTCGAAGGGAAGCAAGTCGAAGGGCAGATGCGTCTTGATGAAGCGACGGTGCGTCTGCGCGTGCAGTTCGGCGACGACGTCCTCGAGCGGACGCGTGAGCATGTCGAGCCACGGCGAAACGTGGGCCAACGGCTGCGGCAGGTCGACGGAGTCGAAGACGAGGAGCGACACGATGCGTTGCGTCCAAGTGGTGCCGCACTTCGCCGGCGTGGCGATGATGATGTCGTCGTCCCGAAAAACGAAGTCGTCCCAGCGCGCGCTGTCGAAGAACAGCGTGCGCAGGTGCTCGGGCACGGTCAGCCCAGCGACCCGCGTTCGAGCCAGCGCGCGAAGTCACCGTCGGCGAGCTCGTGCAGCCGCTTCTCGTAACGCGGCACGTCGTCTTCGGAGATGAGGCTGCGCCACTGACCGGTGGTGCCGTTGTGGAAGAAGTCCGACGTGCTGCGCCAGAAGGTCTGGTCGCCGTTCGGTGCCGTTACCGCCGCCGCCGACTTCATCTCGTCGAACGACGCGAACGGCGCCAGTTCCTCGAGACGTGCACGCGAACGCTCGATGCCGAGACGGCCCGCGAGGTACTGCATCTGCCCGACGAGATCCGCTTGCAGGTCGGCGTAGTGCAGCATCACGACGTTCGACAAGTCACGGTGGTCCCAGAAGCTGCGCAGGTGAGCGACGAAGTTCACGAAGTCGTCGCCTTCGATCCACCGCCAGAAACGATCAGCGGGCCCGCCCGAGAGATCGGGAACTTCGTCCGCCGACATGTCCGCCAGGTCCTCAGCACCGACGGCGCCGATGCGTTCGGCCACCAAGTTGTCCATGTTCACGTTGTCCATGTGATGCATCCAGGAGATCGCGACATCGCGCGGGTCGCGGCCCGAGCAGATGTACGTGAGCCGATCGTCGTGCGGCAGCAGCGTGTAGTCGAGGTGCGACTTCACGAAGCGACGATGCGTTTGCGCTTCGAGATCGGCGAGGACGGCGTCGACCGACCGCGTGTTCATGTCGAGCCAGGGCGAGATGCGCGCCATCGGCGCGTACAGATCGGGCGAGTCGAACACGAGCAACGACACGATGCGTTGCGTCCACGTCGTGCCGCACTTGCCGGGGGGTGCGATGACGATGTCACCGTCACGGATGTGGAATCCGTCCCAGCGGGCGCTGTTGTAGAGAAAGTTGTTGACCGTTTCTGTCATGGCCGCCCCTCCTAGCCGTAGTAGCCGGAGTGTAGGTAGACGCACGGCACGCCTGCTGAGCGGAGCATCATCACGTTGCGCGGGTCGTCCTCGAAGGCCAGGACGAGTTCTGTACCGCGCTGCTTGAGCGCCTGCACCGAGTAGTACTTGAAGTCTTCGGCGTAGTCGTAGTCGCCGTAGTCGCGCATGATCAGCAAGTCCCAGCGCAGCTTGTAGCGCTCGAGCCAGCCGACGGTCTGCGCCTGGACGCGCAGCGGGCGCGCCGTGAGCAGCACGATCGGAAGCGACGGGTCGAGCAGGTGCAGGAGCTGGCCGACTTCTTCGATAAGCGGGTCGTCTCCGCACGCTTCGAAGAACGCGTGCCAGTCACGGCGCGGACCTTCGATGTAGTGCTGCCGACCAACCGCGTCCGACAGCACGCCGTCGAGATCGAACATGACGGCGGGGCCGGGTTCGATCTCGCCGTTGTTCCAGAGCCAGTTCCCCGGAGTCACTCCTCGGTGGGCGATGTCGCGGCCCGCTTGGCGATTTCGGCGACCACCGCGGGATCGGCGAGCGTCGTCGTGTCACCAAGGGCGCGGCCTTCGGCGACGTCGCGCAACAAACGGCGCATGATCTTGCCCGAGCGCGTCTTCGGCAGGTCGTCGGTGAACACGATCGTCTTCGGCTTGGCGATGGGCCCGATCTTGACGGCGACGTGATCGCGCAGGACTTGTCCGTGCGCCTCGTCACCGAGGTTGCCCGAACGCAGCGTCACGAAAGCGATGATCGCCTGTCCGGTCGTCGCATCGTTGGCTCCGACGACGGCTGCCTCCGCAACCGACGGGTGGTCGACGAGCGCCGACTCGACTTCGGTCGTCGACACGCGGTGGCCCGAGACGTTCATCACGTCGTCGACGCGACCGAGCAGCCACAGGTACCCGTCGTCGTCGGTCTTGGCGCCGTCGCCGGCGAAGTAGCGGCCTTCGAAGCGCGACCAGTACGTCTCCTTGTAGCGCTCGGGGTCGCCCCAGATGCCGCGCAGCATCGACGGCCACGGCTCGGTGAGCGTGAGATAACCGCCACCACGCGGGACGGCCTTGCCGGCGTCGTCGACCACTTCGGCCGAGATGCCGGGCAGCGGGAACGTCGCCGATCCCGGCTTGAGCGTCGTGACACCCGGCAGCGGCGAGATCATGATGCCGCCGGTCTCGGTCTGCCACCACGTGTCGACGACCGGACAGCGACCGCCGCCGATCGTCTGCCAGTACCAAACCCAGGCTTCCGGATTGATCGGCTCGCCCACCGAACCGAGCAGGCGCAGGCTCGACATGTCGTGCTTGCCGGGGTACTGGTCGCCCCACTTCATGAACGTGCGAATAGCCGTCGGCGCGCAGTAGAGGATCGTCACGCCGTAGCGCTCGATGATGTCCCACCACCGGTCTTTGTCGGGTGTGTCGGGCGTGCCCTCGTACATCACCGAGGTGGCGCCGTTGGTGAGCGGTCCGTAGACGATGTAGCTGTGGCCGGTCACCCAGCCGATGTCGGCGGCGCACCAGTACACGTCGTCTTCGGGGTGGAGATCGAAGACGTACTTGTGGGTGAACGCCACCTGCGTCAGGTAACCGCCCGTGGTGTGCATGATGCCCTTCGGCTTCGCGGTGGTGCCCGACGTGTACAGCAGGTAGAGCAGATCCTCCGAGTCCATGTGCTCCGGTTCGCAGTGCGCGTCGAGCGCGGTGTCGTCCATCAAGTCGTGCCACCAGTGGTCGCGGCCCTCGGTCCACTCGACGTCTTGACCCGTGCGGCGCACGACGACGACGTGCTCGATCGTCGGCGTCTCCTGCACGGCGACATCGGCGTTCACCTTGAGCCCGGCGGCTGCGCCGCGGCGGTACCCGCCGTCGGACGTGATGAGCACCTTCGCTTCGGCGTCGTTGATGCGGTCGCGCAACGCTTCGGACGAGAACCCGCCGAACACGACGGAGTGCGCGGCGCCGATCCGCGTGCACGCCAGCATGGCGACGGGCAGCTCGGGGATCATCGGCATGTAGATGTTCACGCGGTCGCCGCGTTGCACGCCGAGGTTCTTGAGGACGTTGGCGAACTTCTCGACGTCGGCGAGCATCTCGGCGTAGGTGATGGTGCGCGTGTCGCCGGGCTCGCCTTCCCAGTGCAGCGCCACCTTGTCGCCTTTGCCGGCGGCGACGTGCCGGTCGAGCGCGTTGTAGCTCACGTTGAGCGTGCCGCCGATGAACCACTTCGCAAACGGCAGTTCCCACTCGCACACCGTGTGCCAGCGATCGAACCAGTCGAGCGCTTCGGCCTGGCGCTCCCAGAACGCCTCGCGATCCTCCGCCGCTTCGTCGTACAGCGACGAGTCGCCCACAACAGCGCGATTCACGAAGTCGGCGGGGGGCGGAAACGTGCGGTCCTCGCCGAAGAGGGCCTCAATCGCATCGGGTTCAGCCATGGGGTTGACACTATTCGGCGACGAGGAAGCCCCCCAGGCCGTCGGGGTCGAGCAGCGCGTCGGCTTCGGTGACGCGGCTGCGGGCCTTCAGCGCCTCGAGGTCGCCAATGTGCGCGCGTTCCGTCCACGTGGCGCGCGCGTCGGCGACCAGCGCGTCGATGCCGTGGGCCCGCAGCCACTCGGCTTGGGTGGTGATCGTGGCGGGACCAAGTTGGTCGAAGGCGACGTCGGTCGTGATGTCCTGGCTGCCTGGGTCGGCGAGGGGGTCGCCGCCGCGGCCGTGCTCGCGGTATGTGCGCAGCCATGCACGCCCGATCAGTTCCGCCGTCGTGCGCGTGCCGTAGTCGAACAGGACGACGCGCGGCGCGGTGGCGCGGGCGCGGGCGGCCCACTCGCGAGCGCGGGTGTGCATCGGCAGGCGCGTGCCGTCGGGCGCGTCGGCCTCGAACCCGACTGCGTCGCCGCGCACGAATGCGCCGTCGGCGACCAGCAACTCGACCCACCCGTCGCCGACGCGTTCGACGATCTTGAACGGCAGGTTGTCGAGCAGCTCGTTGGCGATGATCACGTCGGCGCGTTCCGGCCAAGGATCGTCGAATTCGACGCTGATGTACTCCAGCGGAGTCTTGGCGGCGGCGAGAATGGCGTCGCGCAACGCGCCGCGTCCGGCGCCGGCTTCGATGACAACCGACGCGTCACCGAGGGTGCCGGCGATCACCGCCCCGAACAGCGGGCCCACTTCGGGGCTCGTGATGAAGTCGGCACCGCGCCGCCCGGCACCTCGTCCGCTCGCGTAAAAGCCGTCGCGCCCGTAGAGCGCCCGCTCCATGAAGACGTCGAACCCCACCGCCGAATTCTTGTGATGTTCCGTCAAGGTCTTCTTGTCAGAACATCACAAGAATTTAGAAAGCGCGGGTGAGGGTGGCGACATCGCCGAGCTTGGCGAGGAGGGGCGGGTAGACGCCGACCGCCACGGTGACGATCACGGTGATGGCGAGCGCCGTCGCCAGCGCCGGCGGGACGCGGATCGGGGTGACGTCGCCGTCGGGCACCGGGCTCATCCACATCTCCCGCGCGACCGACGCGTAATAGAACAACGCGATCACGGAGTTCACGCCGGCGATGACCGCGAGCACGATCGCGGGAGCGGTGCCGGCGTCGAGCGCGGCCGAGAACATGAACAGCTTCGCGAACCACCCGCCGAGCGGAGGGATGCCCGCGAGGCTGAACATGAACGCCGTCATCAACAACGTGAGCCCGGGCGCGTACGTGAACAGGCCGCCGAAACTCTTGATCTCTCCCGAGCGCGTCTTGCGCGCCACCGCGATGACGACGCCGAAGGCGCCGAGGTTCATAGCGGTGTAGATGAGGAGGTAGACGACGCTGGCCTTCTGCGCGGTGATGAGCGCGTGCGCGTTCTCCCCCGCCACGGCGAACGGCACGAGGATGTAGCCGGCCTGCGCGATCGACGAGTACGCCAGCATGCGCACGATGTTCGTTTGCCGAAGCGCGATCAGGTTGCCGACCGTCATGGTGATGGCCGCCAGCACCCAGCACAGCGGGCCCCATACGTTGTTGTTCGACAGGAACCCGACGTAGAGGATTTCCATCAACGCCACGAACCCGGCGGTCTTCGACGCCACGGACAGGAACGCGGTGACGGGCGTGGGCGCGCCTTCATAGGTGTCGGGCGCCCAGAAGTGGAACGGCACCGCCGACACCTTGAACGCGAAGCCGATCACGATCATCAGCAAGGCGACCGTGATAATGCCGGGCTGCGAGTCGAACTGCGTGAAGAACGATCCGATGTCGGCGAGCACGGTCGTGCCGGCCACGCCGTACACGAGCGACATGCCGTAGAGCATCACGGCGGAGCTGAGGACGCCGAGCAGGTAGTACTTCAGTGCGGCTTCGTTGCTCTTCGGGTCGCGCTTGCGCCACCCGGCGAGCATGTAGGCGGGCAGCGAAAGCATCTCGAGGGCGACGAAGATCGTGATGAGGTCGCGCGCGGAAGCCATCACCGTCATGCCGAGAATGGACGACAGCAACAGGAAGCTGAACTCGCCTTCGTAGTAGTCGCCGTCGGCGACGTAGTTCGTCGACATGAGCAGCACGACATAACCCGTCGCGATGAACAATCCCTTCATCACGAGCGCGAAGTGATCCACGACGTAGGCGCCGCCGAACATGGTGCGGTCGTGGCCGTCGATGGCGAGCGTGATGATCGGGATCAGCGAAGCGAGTACGCCGAGGCCCGCCAAGTTGGTGACGAGGACCTTGCGGTCTTCGGGCACCAGCAGGTCGGCCAGCAGCACGAGCACGATGACGCCGGTGAGGACGATCTCGGGCGCGAACGCGTGGTAGTCGAGGATCGGCGCCTTGAACGACGACGCCGAAGAAGACGCGGCTGCGAGCAACGACAGCATGCGTTAGCGGGCGACCATCGCCAGCGAGTGGCCGATCTGCTGCACGGCGCCGTCGGTGAGCTTGAACATCAGCGCGGGGAACACGCCGAGGGCGACGATGCCGAGCAGCATCGGCGTCCACGCGATCCACTCCGGAGTGTGCAGGTCGTGGATGTGCGCGTGTGCGAACTCGTCGCGCGGCTCGCCGAAGGCGACGCGCTGGAACATCCACAGCAGGTAACCGGCGGCGAACACCGTGCCGATCGACGCGATCACCATGTACCAGCGGAACAACACGACCGAGAGGCCGGCGGCCGGGTTGAACGCCGACAGGATGGCGGGGAACTCTCCCCAGAATCCGGCGAGGCCCGGCAGGCCGAGCGACGCCATGGCGCAGAAGCCGAGGATCCAGCCGAGCTTCGGTGCCTGCACGAGCAGACCGCCGAGACGGCTCATCTCGCGGGTGCCGTAGCGCTCGCCGATCGAACCGGCGACGAAGAACAGCATGCCGGTGATGAGTCCGTGGGCGACCATGCCGAACATGGCGGCGTTGATGCCGAAGCTCGTGAGCGTGGCGATGCCGAGCATCACGAAGCCCATGTGGGCGACGGACGAGAAGGCGATCAGGCGCTTGAGGTCCTTCTGCGCGAGGCAGCCGAGCGCGCCGTAGATGATGCCGATCACCGCCAGCAGCCCGATGAACCAGGCGAAGCTGTGCGCGGCGTCAGGGAGCACCGGCAGCGCGATGCGTACGAATCCGTACGTGCCCAACTTCAGCAGGATCGCGGCCAGGATCACCGAGCCGACGGTCGGCGCTTCGGTGTGGGCGTCGGGCAGCCACGTGTGGAACGGGAACATCGGGACCTTGATGGCGAAGCCCATGAAGAGCGCGCCGAAGATCCACAGCTGACTGTTGTGCGGCAGCATCGTCGACGCGTTCTGCACCAGCGTCGGGATGTCGAAGGTATGGCCGGCGCGGAAGTACAGCGCCAGGAACCCGAGGATCATCAGCGCCGATCCGAACAACGTGAACAAGAAGAACTTGATCGACGCGTACTGCCGGTTCGCGCCACCCCACACGCCGATCATGAAGTACATCGGCAACAGGACGAGCTCGAAGAAGACGAAGAACAGGATGAGGTCTTCGGCGATGAACGTGCCGTTCATGCCCGTCTCGAGGATGAGGATCAGCGCGAGGAACGCCTTGGGGTTGTGCGGCTCGGGGAAGTGGTCCCACGAGTAGATGACGCACAGGATGCAGATGAACATCGACAGGATCAGCAGCGGCAGCGAGAGGCCGTCGATGCCGACGTGGTAGCGGCTGCCGATGATTTCGATCCACTGCTTGTTGACGCCGAACTGCAGCGTCTTCGTGCGGTCGTAGTCGAAGTTCTTGAGGATGTAGCCGCCGAAGCCCGCCGTCACCAGTGTCGTGAGGAGGGCGATGCTCTTGACGAGCGTCTCGTTCTCCTTCGGCGTCAGCATGATGATCACCACGCCGATGAGCGGCGTGAAGATCGCGAGGCTGAGTACCCAGTCGTGCATCGAGATTCCTTTAAGTCAGTCGCCAGAGGGCGACGGCAAAGATCACGAGCGCCCCGAAGAGGATCGCCGCGTACTGCTGCACCTTGCCGGTTTGCACCGTGCGTAGTGCGCCACCACCGGCCTCGGCGGAGATGCCGAGTCCGTTCACTGCTCCGTCGACAATCTTCTGGTCGATCACGTTGTAGGAGAAACGTCCCGTCGCCAGTGCGATCGCCGCGGCACCGTTGACGATGCCGTCGAGGATGTTCTGGTTGAACCAGTAGGCCGCCCGCGCGATCGGGCCTTTGATGCTGCCGACGACCCCGTCGGTGTACAGGTCGTCGAGGTAGTACTTGTTCGCCAGGAACGCGTAACCGGCGTGCGCGGCCCGGTTGCGGTCGAGCAGCCCGCGGGGACCGCGGTTGAGGAAGTACACGGTGTACGCGCTCACGCCGCCGATCACGGCCGCGAGAATTCCGAGACCCGCGAGGATCCCGAAGAACCCGTGGTGGCTCACGACGTTCGTGACGTACGCCGGCTCGACGATGTCGGAGAACGCTTCGATCCCGAAGATGGGCGCCTGCGCAAAACCGGCGACGACCGACAGGATCGCCAGGAACACGAGCGGGCCGGTGATCGCGATCGGCGACTCGTGCGGGTGGTGATGCGCAGCGGCGCCGCGCGGCTCGCCGAAGAACGTCAGGTAGATGCAGCGCGTCATGTACGCCGCGGTCATGCCGGCGCCGATCAAACCGACGTAGAGGAAAAGCTTGTAGCCGTTCTCGCTCGCACCGACGAGAATTTCGTCCTTCGAGAAGAAGCCAGCGAAGGGCGGCAGCCCGGCGAGCGCCGCCGAGGCGATCGTGAACGTCCAGAAGGTGACGGGCATGTACTTCTTGAGCCCGCCCATGTCCTTCTTCATGTCGAAGCTGTGGTGCGACCCGCTGTGCGACACCGAGCCGGCACCGAGGAACAGGCACGCCTTGAAGAAGGCGTGGGTGAAGAGATGGAAAATGGCAGCGGTCCACGCACCGACGCCGAGCGCCATCACCATGTAACCGAGCTGGCTGACGGTCGAATACGCCAACACCTTCTTGATGTCGGTTTGCACGAAGGCGAGCGCGGCGGCGATGAGCACGGTGACCCCGCCGACCATCGCGACGGGCGTGTAACCGTCGCCGGCGCCGATGTGGAAGCCCTGCCAGAACACGCCGTAGAGGCGGGCGATGAGGAAGACGCCGGCGACGACCATCGTCGCCGCGTGGATCAGCGCGGATACCGGCGTCGGACCGGCCATGGCGTCGGGTAGCCACGTGTGCAACGGGAACTGCGCCGACTTACCGATGACGGCGACCAACAGCGCGCACGCCGCCGCGGTGAGAAGTCCTTGGTCGATGCGCCCCGACAACGCCATCGAGTTGATGCGGCCGATGTCGAAGGTGTTGCCCGCGAGCCAGAACAGCATCGAGATGCCGACGAGCAATCCGATGTCACCGGTGCGAGTGGTGAAGAACGCTTTGAGCGCGGCGTTGGAGTTGTCCTGGGACTCCCACCAGTGCCCGATCAGCATGAACGAGCACAGACCCATCATTTCCCAGCCAAAGATCATCTGGAGGGTGTTGCTGGAAGTGACCAGGATGAACATGCCCGAGGTGAAGAGACTGAGGGCGGCGAAGTAGTGGGTCTTTCTCCGGTCGTCGCGCATGTACTCCGTCGAGAAGATGTGCACGAGCAACGAGATCGTCGACACCACGACGAGCAGCGCCACCGACAACCCGTCGACCAGCGTGCCCGCCTTGATCTTGAGCGGGCCGTTCTCGAACCACGTCGTCTCGTGCACGACGGGCGCGCGCTTGTACTCGCGCTCCTCGCCACCGGCGTCGTTGCTCGCCGGTTCGTGGCCCGTCTTCTCGACGGCTCGCAACTGCGCGGGCGTCGCGTGATGCAGGGTCTCGATCGTCTTGTCGCGGCTGATCCACTGCCCCGCGAGCACCAGCGACATCACGAAGCACGCCACCAATGCGAGGACGCCGATGAACGATCCCTTGCTCGGGAAGCGCTTCCCGAAAAAGAGGATCAACACGAAGCTGACGACGGGCGTGAGCGGGATCAGATAGGCGTGGTCGAGCACGATCAGCCCTTCAACGCATCGATGCCGGTGAGATCAACCGACTTTCGATTCCGATAGATGAGCAGGACGATGGCGAGACCGACGCCGACCTCGGCGGCGGCGATCGCGATGACGAACAGCGCGAAGACTTGACCCGCCACGCTCTGGTTGAACGCTCCGAACGCGACGAGGTTGAGGTTCACCGCATTCAGGATCAGCTCGACCGACATCAGCACGAGCACGCCGTTCTTGCGGGCGAGCACGCCGTAGATCCCGGTGCAGAACAACACCGCGGCGAGGAAGAGGAACTGGTTGAGTAGCACTTAGTCCCTCCTCGCCAACACGATGGCGCCGACGAGCGCGGCGAGCAGCAGCACCGACGCGACTTCGAAGGGCACGAGGTAGGTCGAGAAGATGGCGTCACCGACCTGCTCAGTGGTCGACGGCGCGGACACGTTGATGTGCGCGTGACCGAACGCGTCGCGCAACAGCGCCACCAGCAACACGAAAACGGCGAAGGACACCACGAACGCCGGGATGCGGTTGCTGTTGTCGAGGTCGGACTCGTGGCCGATGCGGGCGCGGGTGAGCATGATGCCGAAGAGGAACAGCACGACGACGGCGCCGATGTACACGAGCACCTGCACGACGGCGGTGAACTCGGCGGCCAGGAGGATGTACTGCGCGGCCACGCCGGCGAGGACGACGACGAGGCTCAGCGCGGCGCGCACGACGTTGGTCGACGTGACCACGTTGAATGCCGCGCCGATCATCACCACAGCGATCGCCCAGAACGCGACGTTCTGTGCGGTAGCTACCGCAACCACTACTTGGCCCCCTTCTTCGCCTCGGCGCCCGCTTCGAGGCCGAGCGCTTCGGGAACCGTTTGCAGCCAGTCGACCAGACGGTCCTTGTCGTGCAGCAGGTCGGCGATGTTGACCTCGCTGTACTCGTACTCGGGGCTCCAGAACAGCGCGTCGAACGGGCACACCTCGACGCAGATCCCGCAGTACATGCACAGCGAGTAGTCGATGTCGAAACGGTCGAGGACGTTGGCCTTGCGCGGCTTGCCGCCCTCGCGGCGCGGCGGCGCCAGGTCGTTGTGGCCTTCGATGTAGATGCACCAGTCGGGGCACTCGCGGGCGCACAACATGCACACGGTGCAGTTCTCGTCGCTGAGCGCGATGACCATGCGCGAACGGTTGGGCGGCGTTTCCTTCTGCCGCGGGTACTGCACCGTCACGGCGCGCGTCGTCATCGTCTTGAACGTGACGCCGAGGCCCTTGATGAATCCGGGAACGAGCGACATCTACAGGGCGACCTTCAGGATGCTGGTGATAACGATGTTGGCGAGCGAGATCGGGATCAACACCTTCCAGGCGATGCGCTGCAGCTGGTCCTCCCGGAAGCGCGGGTACGTGAAGCGGATCCAGAAGATGAGGAAGCCCAGGACCATGATCTTCGCCATCAGCGCGATGGGGCCGAGGACGTCGGCCGCCGTGCCGTGCACGCCCGGGATGTACCAACCGCCGAGGAACAGCGTCGACGCCAGCGCCGCGAACGCGAACGCCGTGCCGAACTCTGAGATGAAGAAGATGAGGAAGCGGATGCCGGTGTACTCGGTCATGTAACCGGCGACGAGTTCCGACTCGGCGACCGGCATGTCGAACGGAGTCTGCGTCAGCTCCGCTTGCGCGGCGATGAGGAAGATGATGAAGCCGATGAACTGCGTGATGATGAACGGGTTGCCGATCCCGCTCCAGCCGAACATCGACCCGTCGGCCTGCGAGTGCACGATGTCCTGCAAGCTGAGGCTGCCCGCTTGGATGACGACGCCGACGACGGCGAGGATCATCGGCAACTCATAGGCGATGAGCTGGCCGGCGGAGCGCAGCCCGCCGATGAGCGAGTACTTGTTGGCGCTCGCCCACCCGGCCATGAGGATGCCGATCACGGAGATCGACGACACGGCCATGGCGAAGAAGACACCGGTGTTGAGGTTCTCGACAACCAGGCGCGGCCCCGCCGGCACGACGGCGTAGAGCAGGAACGTCGACGCCAGCACGACGAACGGCGCGGCAGCGAAGACGAGGCGGTCGGCGCGCTCGGGGAAGATGTCTTCCTTCTGCAAGAACTTGATCGCCTCGACGACCGGTTGGAGCGTGCCGTGCGGTCCGGCCTCCATCGGCCCGAGCCGGCTCTGCATGTGGCTCATCATCTTGAAGAGGAACACGTAGACGAAAATCAGCGGGCCGACGAGCGTCATCGCCGCGACGACGCCGACCTTGATCACGGTCGTCCAGGTGTAACTGAGGGCCAGCAGGCTCACCTGTCGATGTCCCCCAAGATGAAATACAGGCTCGCCAGGATCGTGATGATGTCGGGCACGTAGACGCCGCGCAGGATCCACGGACAGATCGACACGTTGTTGAACGACGCGCTGCGGATCTTGACGCGGAACGGGCCGAGGTCGCCGCGGCTCACGACGTAGTAGCCCATGACGCCGAGCGGGTTCTCGGTCTGCACGTACGCCTCGCCCTCGGGCACCTTGATGATGCGCGGGACCTTCGCCATGATCGGCCCGCTCGGCAGGCCGTCCAACAGCTGATCGATGATCTTGGACGCTTCACGCGTCTCCTGGAGGCGCACCCAGTACCGGGCGAAGCTGTCGCCGTCGGGGTGGGTCCACACTTTCCAGTCGGCGTGCTTCCACGCCAGGGGGCTTGACGTGTCGTCGCGGCGCAGGTCCCAGTCGACACCCGACGCGCGCAGGTTCGCACCCGACATGCCGTAGTCGAGGGCGACCGCCGCGGGGATCACGCCGATGCCGCGGCAACGCGTCGAGAAGATCTCGTTGCCGAGCAAGAGTTCTTCCATCTCGTCGCAGAAGTGGCGCACGCGGTCCATCACCGCGTGCACGTCGGCGATCCACCCCTTTGGCAGGTCGTCCTTCAAACCGCCGATGCGGTTGTAGTTGGGATGGAACCGGCTGCCGGTCGCGCCTTCGATCAGGTTGAGGACGTGCTCACGGTCGCGGAACGCGTAGAACACCGGCGTGATGGCGCCGAGCTGCACGCCCATGTCGCCGAGGAACAACGTGATGTTGGCGATGCGCGACAGCTCGAAGAGGACGGTGCGGATGTACTGCGCGCGCGTCGGTGCCTCGATCCCCATCAGCTGTTCGGTTGCGAGGATGTACGGCACCTCGTTGGCGAAGCTGCCGAGCCAGTCGATGCGGTTGACGAGCGTGTTGATCTGCAAGTACTTGCGGACTTCGCACAGCTTCTCGTAACCCCGGTGCATGTAGCCGGGGACGGGGTCGGCCCACAGGACTTGCTCACCGTCGAGGCGTACGACGATGCGCAGCGTGCCGTGCGTCGCCGGGTGTTGCGGGCCGATGTTGAGGGTCATGCCCTCGGTCTCGAGCTCGACGTTGACGCGCGCGTCGGCGGCCTGACCGGCGATGTAACTCGCCTTCTGCCACTCGGATGCAGTTTCGGTGACGGTCACTCTGACGCCGCCTCCTCTTCGGGTTCGGCTTCTTCGCCGGGCATGGGTTCTTTGTCGACGAGCCCCGGCCACGGCTTGATCTCGCGCGCCAGGAGCGGGAAGTCCTTACGGAGCGGATGACCTTCGAACGCGCCCGGCAGGTAGAGGTGCCGCAGACCCGGGTGGCCTTCGAAGACGAAGCCGTACATCTCCCACGTCTCGCGCTCGTGCCAGTCGGCACCGGCGAACACGTCGACGACCGACGCAACCGTCGGGTTGTCCGCGTCGAGGTCCGCCTTCAACGTGATGCCGACGTTGGTCTCGACGTTCTTCAGGCGGCACATCACTTGGAACCGAGTCTCCGCGCCGGCGTAACCCGGAGTGGTGAGCCCGAGCTCGCCGCTGACGACGTCGGCGTCCCACACTTTTTCCGCGGACAGGTTCGGGTTGTTCAACCAGTCGATGCCGGAGAGAAAGTCGAACCACCGCAGGTTGAGCGTGACCTTGCAGAACGACACGACGTCGTGCCAGGTGGCGTTGGCGACGCGAACCCAGAGGTCACCCTTGGCGATGTGCGTGTCGAGGATGGCGTCCTTGAACTGGGCGGCGAGGCGCTCGACGAGTGCCTCGCGGACCGGATCCGACTCGACCGGCTCGACAGCCGGGACCGCCTCCTCGGCGGGCGTCTCCTCCGTGGTTGGCGTGTCGGTCATGAGATCTGGCCACCGCCGACGATGATCGGCTCGCCGCGCCAGCGTTCCGCGGGGTCCTCGTTTTGGATGCGCTCCTGCAGCAGCACGATGCCCTCGAGCAGCGCTTCAGGCCGCGGCGGGCAGCCGGGCACGTACACGTCGACAGGAATGATCTGGTCGACGCCCTTCGTGACGGAGTAGCTGTCCCAGTACGGGCCGCCGCAGTTGGCGCACGAACCCATCGAGATGACGTACTTCGGGTCGGGCATCTGTTCGTAGAGACGCTTGATCGGCGGCGCCATCTTGTCGGTGACGGTGCCGGAGATGACGACGAGGTCGGCCTGACGGGCGCTGGCGGGCAACGGGATGATGCCGAGGCGCATCACGTCGTAACGCGGCGAGCCGAACGCCGCACCCATCTCGATCGCGCAGCAGGCGAGGCCCCACTGGTACACCCACATGGACCTCTTGCGGCCGTAGTTGAGCAGCCACGTGAGCGCCTTCGGCGAGCGACCCTTGTCGACTAGACCCATCGCAGGACCCCTTTGCGCCACGCGTAGACGAGCCCGAGCGCGAGGATCGCGATGAAGACGAGCATCTCGACGAGACCGAAGGTCCCGAGCGCTTCGAGGCGCACCGCCCACGGAAAGATGAAGACGGCTTCGACGTCGAACATGACGAAGAGCAGAGCGAAGATGTAGTAGCGGATCTGGCTCTGGCTCCAGCCGTCGCCGACCGGGTTCACGCCTGACTCGTACGTGAGGTACTTCTGGGGCTGCGGTCGCGTGGGTCGGAGCAGCGAGCCAAGCCCCAACATGCCGCCTACGACACCGACGGCCAAGGCGCCAACAATCGCTACGACCAGGAAGCTGCCCAGGTAATCCGACATCGCACGGCGAGCCTAGCTAGGGCTCTCATTCTTTTGCGAAATCCCTTGCAAATAGTTCTGAGGCACCGTGCGTAGACTTTTTCGAATGACGGCGAGCCTGCTCGGTCCGTTGGACTACATGTTCGGCGAGACGCTCCGCGTGGCCATCATCGTCGCCGTCGTGGTCGCCGGTGGCGTCGCCGTCGCTGCCCGCTTCAACGCCTGGCCGCTCGAACGCGCCGCACGCGTCTGGCTGTTCCTCACGTCGCTGACGTCGATCTGGTTGTTCACGCAACACAGCCCGTACCACGGCTCAGGCCGGATCGTCGACCTCAGCCCGTTCGGCGATCTGCGCGTCGCCGCGCACACGACCGGGCGCTACCGCGACATCGTCTTGGCGAACGTCGCGCTCTTCGTCCCGCTGGGCGTGGCGCTGGCGTGGCGCGGGACGCGGTTCCTGCGGTCGTTCGGCTTCGCGCTGATGATCTCGGTGGCGGCGGAGGTGGCGCAGTTCGTGGCGAACCGCGGCCGCATCGCGCAGTCGACCGACGTCATCACCAACGTCGCCGGCGCCCTGATCGGCTGGTGCATCTTCGTCGCCCTCACCGGCGGCTGGGGGCCTCTGTCCCCCAAACTCCGAACTGGCTCTGCGCACAACCGTCGGACGGTCGTGGGCAGAGCCAGTTCGGACTATTCGGAGTCGGCCTCGCGATCTCGCTGAATCTGGAGCAGGCGGCGGGCGGCGGGGCCGCCGGGTGACGTGCCCTTGAGCCAGCACACCGCGACCAGTACGCCGACGAGGACGACGACGGACCACGGTGCCACGGCGGAGAGCACCAAACTCGCAGCAACGAACGCCGCAACGACGGCCCAGCCTTCCCACGAGACCGGCGTCCAACCCCAGCCACCCCAGCCGCGGGGCTCGAACCACAGCTTCGTGCCGAGGATCGGTTTGATGCGCACTTAGAACGCGAAGGTTGCGTGCCTGGCGAGGTCGAGCGCCGGGCCCGGGATGATGCCGGTGGCGACGGTCACGATGAGCGCAACCGCGAGGGCGACCGCCATCGCCCGCGACGGCCGGAGCGCGGGGTCACGGGCGATCGGCGCGTCGTCGTCGCCCGACGTGTACATCGACAACACGATGCGCAGGTAGAGGAACGCGGCGATGACCGCCGAGAGCATGGCGATCACGGCGAGCGCGTACGACTTGGCGTTGACGGCCGCGGCGATCACGTCGAACTTGGCGATGAACCCGCCCGTCAACGGCACACCGGCCTGCGCCAGCAAGAAGATGGTGAAGAGCAACGCCAGACCGGGGCGCCGGCGCGCCAGACCGCGGTAGTCGCGCAAGTCCTGATTGACGTCATGCGACGGCGACGACGCCACCGTTACGACCGCGAACGCGCCGAGCAGCATGAAGCTGTAGATGGCCACGTAGTTGAGCGTCGCCGACACGCCGTCGAGCGTGCCCGCCTGGAGACCGACGAGCATGAAGCCGGCGTGGCTGATCGACGAGTACGCCAGCATTCGCTTCACGTCGGTCTGCACGGCGGCGAGCACGGCGCCGACCACGAGGCTGAGAAACGCCAGCGCGGCGACGAGCGGTTGCCAGTCGAGACGGAGCGCGCTCAGCGCCGTCATGAACACGCGCAACATACCGGCGAAGGCCGCCACTTTCGCGGCCGCCGCCATGAAGCCGGAGACGGGCGACGGCGCGCCTTGGTAGACGTCGGGCGCCCAGTTGTGGAACGGCACCGCCGCGACCTTGAAGCCGAAGCCCACGAGCAGCAACCCCATGCCGGCGAGCAGGACGCCGTTGGTCACGACGTTCTGCGCGAGGAACGAACCGATCTCGTCGAGGTTGGTCGAACCCGTCGCGCCGTAGACCAGCGCCACGCCGTAGAGGAACAGCGCGGAGGAGAACGCGGAGAGGATGAAGTACTTCATCGCGGCTTCACGTCCGATGGCGCGACGCGAGTGGTACGCGGCGAGCACGAACAGCGGGAGCGACAGGATCTCGAGGCCGAGGAACGTGACGATCAGGTCGTTGCTCACGGCCATGAACATGGCGCCCGCAGTAGCGAGCAACACGAGCACGTGGAACTCGGGGCCGCGTGCTTGTTCCTCACGGCGAAGCCACGAGTCGCCGATGAGCACGCCGAGAGCCGCCACGATCAGCAGCAGCCCCACGACGTAGATGCCGAAGCCGTCGTTGGCGATCGCTCCGACGACGGCGCGCGTCGGCGGACCACCCGCGACCGCCGAGCCGAGCTGCGCCACCGACGGGGACAGCTTCGCCACCTTTGCGGCGTGATCTCGGTACTCGTGCCAGCGCCAGAACAGTGGTGCGCCCGCGGCGCCGAGGGTGATGAGCGTGAGCGTCGTGTTGACGTTGATGTTGCGACGCCGCACGATCAGCGCCGAAAGCAACAGCAGCAAGAGTGCGCCGCCGATGACGATCAATTCCGGCAACAGCAGCGAGTACTCGACGTGCGGAAGATGGAACGTGTCAGTTTGGGTCGGCTGCGTCGGGAAGTTCAACGGGTTCTGGACCTGCGCGAGAAACGTCATTTGTCGGCCGCCTGTACGTGGTGCACGAGTTCGTTGACCGACGGGTTGATGCGGTCGAGGACCGGCTTCGGATACACGCCCATCCCCACGATCAACAGCACGAGCGGAGCGAGCACCAACTTCTCCCTCCACTGCAGGTCCGGCATCGCGGCGTTGTCACCGACGGGTTCGCCGTGGAAGACGCGCTGATAGGCCCACAGCAGGTAGACGGCGGCGAGCACGACACCGGTCGTCGCCACGACGGCCCACCAGCGATGCGGGCCGAAGGATCCGATCAGCACGAGGAACTCGCCGACGAACCCGTTGAGGCCGGGCAGGCCGATCGAACTCAGCATTACGACGGTGAACACCGCCGCCATCAGCGGCGCCGCCTTCTGCAGCCCACTGAGTTCCGAGATGGCGCGCGTGTGACGTCGCTCGTAGATCATTCCGACGAGCAGGAACAGCGCGCCGGTCGAAACGCCGTGGTTGATCATCTGGATCACGCCGCCGGAGAGTCCTTGCGACGTGAAGGCGAACGTGCCGAGCACGATGAAGCCGAGGTGGGCGACCGACGAGTACGCCACGAGTCGCTTCAGGTCTTTCTGCACGGCCGCCACCGCGGCGCCGTAGATGATGCCGATAACCGCGAGCGTCGCCAGCAGCGGCGCCCAGTGCTTCGCGGCTTCGGGGAAAAGGCCGAGGTCGAAGCGCAGCAGCCCGTACGTGCCCATCTTCAGCAGGACGCCGGCGAGGATGACCGAACCGGCAGTCGGCGCTTCGGTGTGCGCGTCGGGCAGCCACGTGTGCAGCGGGAACAGCGGCACCTTGACGGCGAAGGCAACCGCGAAGGCCAGGAACAGCCAGCGCGCCGTCGCCTGCGAAACGCCGGGGTCCTTCATCAGCGTGACGAAGTCGAACGTCAGCGGCGCCGCGCCGCGGGCGTGCAGGAACACGAGGGCGAGCATGCCGACGAGCAGGAACGCCGAGCCCGCGAGCGTGTAGAGGAAGAACTTCATCGCCGCGTAGTCGCGTCGGCCGTGGCCCCAGTTGGCGATGAGGAAGTACATCGGCACGAGCACGACTTCGAAGAAGACGAAGAACACGAACAGGTCGAGCGCCAGGAACGTGCCCATGCACGCCGCTTCGAGCACGAGCAGCCACACGATGTAGCTCTTGACGTCGTGGTCGACGTTCGGGCCCGCGATCGCGATCGGGAACAGCACACCGGTCAGCGCGATGAGGAACAGCGAGATGCCGTCGACGCCGAGCTTCCAGTGAATCCCGAGGCTGCGGATCCACACATGGTCAGTGACGAACTGGTAGCCGGGCGCGCCCACCTTGAAGCGCGTCAGCAGGTAGCCCGACAGCACGGCGGTGGCGATCGAGCCGAGGAGGCCGACCATGCGAATGGCGTCGAGGCGCGTGCGCGGCAGCATCGCCACGATCGCCGCGACCGCCGCCGGCAGGAGAACGAGCGCCGTGAGCAGCGGGAAACCGGTCATGCGACGCTCCGGAACAGGATGTAGGCCAGCAGGAGCGCGGTGCCGCCCGCGACCATCAATGCGTAGCTGCGCACGTAACCCGACTGCACGGTGCGTAGCGCCGCGCCTCCCCTGCCGACGAGCGCCGCCACGCCGTTGACCGCGCCGTCGACGACGTCGGTGTCTACGGCGAGCGCGGCGTCGGCGAGCGCGCGCGACGGCCGGACCACCAACGTGTCGACGATGGTGTCGGCTTCGTACGCGTGCGCCAGCAGCTCGGGCTCGAGGGCTGGGATCTCAGAACGCGTCCGCCACTGCGACCGCGCGTAGAGCACGCCGATGAGCGCGCCGGCGACCGCGACCGCGGCAAGGCCGTACTTGGTCATCCCGCCCGGCTGGTAGTCGGCGAGCACGCCGCCGAAGGCGGGCTCGAGGAAGTGACCGAGGAATTCCCAGTGGCGATTGAACGGGAAGTTGAGAGCGCCGCCGAACATCGCCGCGATCGCGAGCACGACGAGGGGCAACGTCATCACCAGCGGCGACTCGTGGGGCTTGTGGTGCTCGTCGGTGTCGAAGCGCGCCTCGCCGAAGAACACGAGGTACACCTGGCGAGTCATGTAGTACGCGGTGAGCAGCGCGGTCACAAGACCGACGGCCCAAAGGATCGGACTCTTGTGATACGCCGCCAGCAGGATGTCGTCCTTCGACCAGAAGCCGGCGAAGGGCGGCACCCCGGCGATCGCCAGCCAGCCGACGATGAACGTCGCCGACGTGACGGGCATGAACTTGCGGATCGCACCCATCTTCTTCATGTCCTGCTCGTGGTGCATCCCGTGGATCACCGACCCCGCGCCGAGGAACATCAGCGCTTTGAAGAACGCGTGCGTGATCATGTGGAAGATGGCGGCGACGTAGGCGCCCGAACCGACCGCGAGGAACATGTAGCCGAGCTGGCTGACGGTCGAGTACGCCAGCACCTTCTTGATGTCGTTTTGCGCCACCGCGATCGTCGCGGCGACGAAGGCCGTGAGCGCGCCAACGATGGCAATGACCGTCGACACCTTCGGCGCTTGATGAAGCACCGGGGCGACGCGACACATCAGGTAGACGCCGGCGGTCACCATCGTCGCCGCGTGGATCAGCGCCGACACGGGGGTCGGGCCCTCCATGGCGTCGGGGAGCCAAACGTAGAGCGGCAGCTGCGCCGACTTGCCACAGGCGCCGAGGAACAGCAGCAACGCGATGCCCGTGGCCGTCGCGGTGGTCAGCGATGCGTGGTTGAGGTCGGTGAAGTTGAGCGAGTGGATCGTCACGAACGTGAGCGACATCGCCAGCATGAAGCCGACGTCACCGACGCGGTTGGTGATGAACGCCTTCTTCCCGGCGGCAGCGGCCGTCGGACGATCGAACCAGAACGAGATGAGGAAGTACGAGCAGGCGCCGACGCCTTCCCACCCGAGGAAGGCGACGAGCAGCGACGAACCCAGCACGAGCATCAGCATCGAGAAGGCGAACAGGTTCAAGTACACGAAGAACTTCGGGTACTTCTCGTCGCCGTGCATGTAGCCAATGGAATAGAGATGGATCAGCGTGCCGACGCCGGTGACGAACAACGCCATCGTGATCGACAGCGGGTCGACGAGCAGCGCGGCATCGACCTTGAGCGCGCCGACGTGGATCCACTCGAACAGTCGCTGCACGTGGTGTCGGTGTTCGCCTGAGCGATCGAGCAGACCGGCGAAGGTCACGCACGCGCCGAGGAACGCGCCGCCCATAGCGGTGGTCGCGATCCAACCCGACAGCGGATCGCCGAGCCGCTTGCCGAAGACGAGCAGCGTGGCGAACCCGACGAGCGGGAACAGCGGGATGAGAACGGCGGCGTCGATCAAGTCCTCAGCCCTTGAGAATGTGAAGGTCGTCGGCGGTTGCCCCCGAGCGGCGACGGAAGATGGCCACGATCACGCCCAGGCCCACCACGACTTCGGCGGCGGCGACGACCATCACGAAGAACACCAGCGCCTGGCCGCCGATGTCGTTGAGCTCGCGCGCGAACGACACGAAGGTCAGGTTGACGGCGTTGAGCATCAGCTCGACGCACATGAACATCACGAGCACGTTGCGGCGAACGAGGAGGCCGACGGCGCCGATCGTGAAGAGCGCCGCGGCAACCGTGAGATACCACGGGGTGAGCGCGTACGTGTAGGCGAGGAGGTTCACGACGTCACTTCCTCGGCCTCGGCGGCTTGCTCTTCCATCGCCAGCTCGTCGACGGCTTCGGCGGCGGCGGCGTGCTGCGCGTCCTCGGCTTCGGACGCGGCCACGAGTTCGGCGTCGACGTCCGCGCCTTCGGGGCGCCGCGCCAGCGCGACCGCTGCGACCACGGCGATCACCAGCAGCACCGAAGTCGCTTCGAACGCGAACAGGTAGCGGGTGAAAATCGTCTCGGCGAGTTGTTCGACGTTGCCGCCGGGGCCCTGCAACGCGCCCACGACGCTCTTGGTGCCCGTCGCCCAGTGGCCGTGGCCGAGCAGCCACAGCTCCGCCAGGGTGATGACCATCACGATGGCGGCGACGATGGCCTGGCTCTGCATGGGTTCGGCAGCCACCAACTCTTCTTTGTCGACGCCGAGCAGCATGATCACGAACAGGAACAACACGACGATGGCGCCGGCGTAGACGATCACTTGCACCGCCGCGAGGAAGTGCGCGCCTTGCGCCACGAACAGGACGGCGACGCCGAACAGCGTCTGGACGAGCATCAACGCCGCGTGCACCGGGTTGCGCGCCACGACGACGCCGATGGCACCGCCGAGCACGATGACCGCGCCGGCGATGAGGACGAGCTTGTCCGCCAGCGGCGCGCTGGCCGCGAGCAGCATCAGTGCGAGTCTCCGTGCTCGTCGGCGACCGTCGCTTCGACGACGGGCTCGTGCTGGCCTTGCTCCGGTGCGCGCACGCCGTAGCCCAGTTCGCCCGACCACAGCGCAGTGTTCTGGTAGTTGGGGTCACCACTCGGGGCGGTGGCGCGCATCCAGGCGGACGTGTGCTCGTCGTCGCCGTCGCGCCAGTCCTCCCACGGCATCTGCTTCGGCTTGCCGTCGTCGCCGACGATGAGCTCTTCGCGCGTGTAGATGGCGTCGTCGCGATTCGTGAACGAGAACTCGAACAGCTTCGACTCGGTGATCGCTTCGGTCGGGCACGCCTCGACGCACAAGTCGCAGTGGATGCACCGCAGGTAGTTGATCTCGTAGACGAAGCCGAAGCGCTCGCCGGGCGAGACCGGTGCGTCGGGCGGGTTGTCCTTGCCGCGCACGTAAATGCACTTCGCGGGACACACACCGGCGCACAACTCGCAGCCGATGCACTTCTCCATCCCGTCCTCGTAGCGGTTGAGGACGTGACGGCCGTGGAACCGTTCCGACTTCGGTCGCTTCTCGTCCGGATAGGGAACGGTGACGACGTGACCAATCTGCTTCGCGGTGACGCCGAAGCCTTCGAGGAGTCCCATTACTGACCGACCCTTTCCTCGATACGAGCGCGGCCGACGGCCATCGAACGCTGCAACAGCAGCGCCAGCAAGATCCCGGTCGGCACCGCGACGAGTGCGTACCACGAGTGCACGCGGACAGCGGCGATCACGAGCAGCCAGAACAGCGCCAGCGGGATCAGCACCTTCCAACCGATGTCCATCAGTTGGTCGTAGCGCAGCCGCGGCAGCGTGGCGCGGAACCAGACCTGGACCGAGAGGAAGATCATCAGCTTCGCGACGAACCAGATGATCGGCCACAGCCAGTCGGGCAGCACGCCCAGCAGTGGCCCGCTCGGGCCGCCGAGGAAGAGCGTGACGACGATCGCCGACATCGTGACGGTGTTCATGAACTCGGCGAGGAAGAACAGGGCGAAGCGGATCGACGAGTACTCGGTGTGGAACCCGCCGACGAGTTCCTGCTCCGCTTCGACAAGGTCGAACGGCGGACGGTTCAACTCCGCGGTCGCGGCGATGAGGAAGATCACGAAGGGCACGACGCCGAGGCGCACGAGGTTCCACGCCGGCAAGAATCCGCCGGGGCCGGCGCCCGCTTGGTTGAGCGCGATCCCGCGCGTCGACAGCGTGCCGGCGAGGACGACCACGGTGGCGATCGACAGGCCGAGCGCGGCTTCGTAACTGACCATCTGCGCCGACGCGCGTACCGAACCCAGCAGGGGGTACTTCGAGCCCGACGACCAGCCGGCGAGCATCACGCCGTACACCGACACGCCGCTCATGGCGAGCAGGAACAGGATGCCGATCGGCGGGTCGGCCAGCTGCAAGTACGTCGTGTGATGGGCGATCGTGATCGAACCGCCGACCGGCACGATGGCGAAGCTCAAGAACGCCGGTACCGCCGAGAGGTACGGCGCGAGCCGGAACACGTGCTTGTCGGCGCGGTCGGGCAGCAGGTCTTCTTTGAAGAACAGCTTGATGCCGTCGGCCAACGACTGGAGGATGCCGAAGCGACCGCCCGCGCGCGCGGGGCCGATGCGGTTCTGCAGGTCCGACACGAGCTTGCGCTCGTACCAGACCATGAACAGCACCGCGATCATCAGCACGGCGAAGGTGACGACGGTCTTCACGATCACGATCAGCACCACGCCGAGATCGAGGCCGTGGTTGAACAGCGGGTCGAGCGCCAGCAGGTTCATTGGACGTTCTCGATCCGCACGTCGGTCACCGGACCGCTGGCGTCGATGAGCGACCGGGCGTCGTCAGCGGCAACGTTGACCGGCAACCAGGCGCTGCCCGCGGGCACGCCGGTGTCGGCGTGCACGTTGACGACGAAATTCGCGTGTGCGCCGCTGACGCGCACCTGACCGCCGGTCGCGACGCCGAGTCGGTCGAGGTCGCGCGGATTGACGCGCATGACGACGGGCTTGGCGAGATTGGCGAGCGACGGCGAGTACTTCACGGACCAACCGTCGTCGTAGAGCATGCGCCCGGAGACGAGTCGCAACGAATAGGCGTCGGCGGCCGGGATGTTGATCTCGGGAGTCGGCGGCATCGCGCCGGACCACGTCGGCGCGATCACCGCGCCATCGCCGGCGACCGACTCGTCGTCGGTACCGGCGGCAGCGGCGACGTCGTCGATCGTCTCGAATCCAAGGTCGCCGCCCATGGCGAACGCCAACTCCGCAGCGATCATCCAGTCCGGCCACGAAACGCCCGGAGGCGTCACCTTCTGCGCGACCCGCGTGACGCGGCCTTCGATGTTCGTGGCGGTGCCGCTCTTCTCGGCGAACGCCGCGGCCGGCAGCACGACGTCGGCGCGCGCCGTAGCGCTCGACTGAGAAGAGTCGACAGCGATCGTGAAGCCCGCGCCGGCGAGCCCGCGCTGGGCGAGGCTGGCGTCGGGCACGTCACCGGCGGGATCAGCGCCAAGCAGCACGAGCGCCGCCAGTTTGCCGTTGGCGGACGCGCGCAGCATCGCACCGGTGTCCATGCCGTCGGCGCCGGGATAGAGGCCGTACGCCAATGCGCCGTGCACGTTGCCGCGTCGCAGCGCCGAGAGAAACTTGACGCCCGGCAGCTTGGCCGCCAGGACGAGCGCCGCTTCGGTGACGAAGTTTGCGGCCTCCGCGGTCGACGGGCGGCCGAGGATGACGACCGCGCCCGCGTCAGTGACTTGCTCGACGATCGCCGCGGCCGCGGCACCCGCCTCGCCGGGACGATACGGATGGGACGCGCTGGCGTAGGGCGTCAGCGACGTCGCCGCCGGGGTCAACTCGATCAACTTCGACGTGCCGTTGAGGAACGCCTCGCGCAGGCGCAGGTACAGCACCGGCAGTTCCTGCTTGATGTCGGGCGCCAGCGTGATCACGACCGGCGCGGCGCACGCTTCGTCGATGGTCGCCCGCGGCAGTCCGAGTACGATCGACGCCGGCAACCCGTCGTCGAGCTGCGCGTCGACGTTCGGCGTCTTCAGCACGTCGCGTGCGAGCTTGGCCCACGCGAACGCGTCTTCGTTCGTGAGGCGCGACCCGCCGATGATGCCGACTGATCCACCGCCGTGGCGACCGATCGCATCGGACAAGCCCTTCGCCGCCGCCGCGAGCGCTTCGCCCCAACCGACTTCAACGAGTTCACCGTGCTTGCGCACCATCGGCGCGGTGACACGCGTCGCGGTGTTGTTGACAGCCTCGTAGGAAAAGCGCCCCTTGTCGCATAGCCATCCGTGGTTGACCGGGTCGCTGTCGACGCCGAGATAGCGCGTCAGTTCGCGGGTCTGCGACTGCACCTCGATGCGGCACCCGACCGCGCACGTCATGCACGTCGACTCTGCTTGATCGAGGTCCCACGGTCGAGCGGCGAAGCGGTAGGGCTTCGACGTGAGCGCGCCGACGGGACACAGCTGGACGGTGTTGCCGCTGAAGTACGACGCGAACGGGTCGTCGGGGAACGTGTTGATCTCGGTTTCGACGCCGCGCTTGATGAACGAGATCAGCGGGTCGCCGGCGACCTCGCCGGCGAAACGCGTGCAGCGGTCGCACAGGATGCAGCGCTCCCGGTCGAGCAGCACCAGATCCGACAGCGGGATCGGCTTCTCGCGGTGGCGCTTCTCTTCGACCATGCGCGTCTCGCCGGGGCCGAAGGCAATGGTGTTGTCCTGCAGCGGGCACTCCCCGCCCTTGTCGCACACCGGGCAGTCGAGCGGATGGTTGACGAGCAGGAATTCGATGACGCCGTCCTGCGCCTTGCGCGACTTCTCCGAGTCCGTCTCGACCTTCATGTCGGGCGTGCACTCGACGAGGCACGCCGGCGACAACATGGCGCCGCGACCGGTGTCGACTTCGACGAGACACATGCGGCACATGCCGACCGGCCTCAGGCGCTCGTGATAGCAGAAGCGCGGGATGTGCACGCCGTGGCGCTGCGCGGCTTCGATCAGCAACTCGCCCTTGTCGGCGTAGATCTGCATGCCGTTGAGCGTGACGGCAACGCCGTCGGGCGGAGGCGTCGGCGCTACTTCCTGCTCGTGCGCCTCCTGCGTGAGTTCGTTGTCCTTCTCGGTGACGTCTTCGCCTGATTCGGGGACGGTCTTCTCGTCAGACACTCGCGACCTCGATCAGCTTGCGCGGGTTCCGCGCGATGTAGGCGTCGAACTCGGGACGGAAGCGGCGCAGCGCGCTCATGAGTGGCGACACGACGGACGGACCGAGATCGCAGATCGTCGTCTTCTTGTACGGGAACGGCGCGTACGCCGGTTCGCCCGGTGTCACGTTCGGACCCGGGAACGGCCCCGGGCTGATGTTGTCCGACACGTCGAGCAACAGGTCGAGATCTTGGGGACGGCCGTGGCCGGCGAGGATGCGCGCCATGATCGTCTCCAGCCAGCTGGTGCCTTCGCGACACGGCGTGCACTTCCCGCAGCTTTCCTTGGCGTAGAAGCGCACGAGGCGCCACGCGGCGCGCACCATGTCGGTCGTCTCGTCCATGGCGACGATCGCTCCCGACCCGAGCATCGCTCCCGCGGGGCCGACCAGCGACGCTTCCATCGGCATGTCGAGGTGCTCGGGGAACAGCCACGGCGACGAACCGCCACCGGGGATGAACGCCTTCAGTTCGTTGTCGTCGCGGATGCCGCCGCCGAGCAGCGGGTCGTAGAAGACGTCGCGGAATGTGACGACGCCACACTCGATCTCGTAGGTGCCGGGCTTCTTGACGTGTCCCGACAACGCGATCAGCTTCGTCCCGTTCGACTTCTCACTGCCGAGCGCGGCGAACGCTTCGAAGCCGTTGTCGATGATCCACGGGATGGTGGCCAGCGTCTCGGCGTTATTGACGATCGTGGGGTTGTGGTACAGCCCGATCGCCGCCGGGAAAAACGGCGGCTTCGGCCGCGGCATGCCGCGCTTGCCTTCGAGCGATTCGAGCAGCGCCGTCTCGTCACCCACGATGTAGGCGCCCGCGCCCCAGTGCAGCGTGACGTCCATCGACCACGGTCCGCCCAGGATGTTCTTGCCGACGTAACCCGCGGCGTAGGCGTCGTTGAGCGCTTGCGCGATCCGCTCCTGCGCATGCGCCATCTCACCGCGCACGTAGAGGAACACCTGGCTCGCTTTGCAGGCGTAGGCCGTGATGAGCGCGCCCTCGATCACCATGTGGGGATCGCGCTCCATGAGGGTGCGGTCCTTGTGCGTGCCCGGCTCGGACTCGTCACCGTTGACGACGATCCAGCGCGGGAAGTTGTCGGCCAGCAGCTTCCACTTGTTGCCGGCGGGGAACCCCGCACCTCCGCGCCCTTGCAGCGTCGCGCCACTGACGACCTCGACGACTTCGTCGGGCGACATGGCGAGGGCCTTGCGCAGGCCTTCGTAACCGCCGGTGCGTAGGTACCCGTCGAGTGTGTGCGCGTCCGGTTGGTCGAACCGGCGGCTGACGATCTTCGGGATGTCGGTGCGAATCACGGGTTGTCCCCGCTGCTGGCGGAATCGGCCCAGCGATCCGTCGGCGCCTGGCGAACCTTGGCGAGGACGCCGTGCGGCGGGATGTCGTCGCGCCGACCGGCGCGCAACTCGGTGACGAGTTCGTCGAACGACTGGGGCGTGACGCGCTCCTGGTACCGGTAGTTCACCTGCACGGCGGGCGCGACGGTGCACGCCGCGGAGCACTCGACCTCTTCGAGGGTGAACATCCCGTCGGCGGTAGTACCCCCGACCTCGACGCCGAGCGTCTTCTCACAGTGTTCGAGCAATTCGTACGCGCCCTCGAGCATGCACGAGATGTTCGTGCACACGCCGACGAGGTACTTGCCGCACGGGTGGAGCTTGAACATCTCGTAGAAGCTCGCCGTGCCGTAGACCTCCGCGGGCGTGCACCCGATCAGCTCGGCGATGTGGGCCATCGCGTCGTTGCTCAGATAGCCGTCTTGTTCCTGCGCGAGGTGGCACAGCGGGACCAGCGCGGAGCGCGGTTTGGGGTACCGGGCGATGATCGCCTGGGCCGTCGCCAGGTTGTTCGCGCTCAGTCGGGCCATACCGCTCCGACACTAGTGAAACCCGTCACAAACGGATGCGTTAGAGCAGCTTCTCTTTCGTGAGGAACCCCTTGGCGATGACGGCCGGGTCAGCCTTGTCGACGTCGTACTGCTTGTTGAGCTTGATCAGCTCCTCGGTCGTGAGCTTCGCGCTGATCTTGTTGACCGCTTCGGCGAAGCCAGCAGTGTTGAGCGCCTTCGCCACGACCGGCACGACGTTGTCGGCGGCGAGCATGTGCTTGTCGTCTTTCAGGAGCACGAAGTTCTTGACCGCGATGGTCGAGTCGGTCGAGAACAGCACACCCATCGTGATCGCCCCCGCCTCGAGCGCCTGCGCGATCGGCTGGCCGGCGCCGAGCGTCGTGTAGTTCGAGAAGTCGGCGTTGTAGACCTTCTTGAGACCGGGCACGCAGTTCGGGTTCGTCGCGCAGTCCGCCACCGCGCCGAGTTTGAGGGTCTTGCCTTTCGTCGCGAGGTCGCTCAGCGACGTGAGGCCGAGGTCATCCGAAGTTTTCTTGGTCACCACGAACGCGTTCGTGTCGACGGCGTCGCTCGGCTCGAGTGCGACGAGCCCGGATCCGACCGTCGGCAAGTAGGTGTTGAGCTTGTCGGTGGTCGCCTTGGCGTCGCCCGTAGCTTCGCCCTTCTTGTTGTTGAGTTCCTCGAGCATCGACGCCGCGTACTCCGGCGCGAAGTTGATCGTGCCCGCCTTGAACGCCTCGAGCTCGACCTTGCGGTAGGCGCTCGCGCCGAGCGGCTTTACCGACGCGGTGTAGCCCTGCGCCTTGAGCCCCTGCGCGTAGATCTCGGCGAGGATCTTCGACTCCTGGAAGTCCTGCGAGCCGATGGTGATCGGCACCGAAGACTTCGCGGCCTTGGCCGTCGTTGGACTCGAATCGTTCTTCTTGTCGTCCTTGCCGCAGGCGGCGAGGACGAGGCTGAGGCCCAGCGTTACGACGAGAACCTTCGATAGCGAGCGCTTCACAAGCGGATTCCTTTCCGTTGCCACCGCGTGGCGCGGCGGACGATGACTCCAAAGACGAGGTCGACCGAGAGTGCACACAACGCCACCGCAACTGCGCCGGTGAGCAGCTTTGCGTCGTCGCGCTGGCCGAACCCTTCGTTGATGAACGAGCCGAGACTGTTGAATCCAACGTAGGCGCCGAGGGTGGCTGTCGCAATTACCTGCAATGCCGCGATGCGGACTCCCGTCAGTATCAAGCCGGCGCCGCCCGGGATCTCGACGCGCAGCAACACTTCGGCGGGCTTCATACCCATTCCGCGCGACGCGTCGACCACGGCGGGATCCACGTTGCGAACCGCGGCGTACGTATTGGCGAACATCGGCGGAACCGCGAGGATGACGAGCGCAGCGAAGGTCGGCCAGAACCCGAGACCGAACCCGTAGCGCAACGACAGCGGGAACAGCAGGGCGAGGATCGCCAGCGACGGGATGGCGCGGCCGACGTTCACCGCCGACTGACCCACGAAGCCGCCGCGGCGGATGTGGCCAAGCCACGCCGCGACCGGCACCGACAGCAGCGCGGCGGCCACCATCGCAGCCAGCGACAGCCTCAGGTGCTCCAGCGCGCGGTGGCTGATCCCGTTGCGGCCGGACCAGTTGTGCGCGGTCGTCACGAAGTGCCAGAACAGGCTGATCACGGGCGCGCCCACGGAGTCGCAAACCGCTCGACGGCGATGAGGATGACGTCGAGCACGACGGCCATGACGACCGACAACCCGCCGCCTACGACGATCTCGGTGCTGAACGTCCGGCCGAGCCCCGCGCTGATGAAGGCGCCGTAACCGCCCTGCCCGATCAGTCCCGTGACGGTGACGAGGCCGACCGTCGTCACGGTGGCGATCCGCAAGCCGGCGATGATCGCCGGCAGCGCCAGCGGCAACTCGACGGTGACGAGCCGGCGGGCCAACCCGTACCCCATGCCGTCGGCGGCGTCGGTCACGGCGAACGACACGCTGTCGACGCCTTCGACGATGTTCCGCAGGAAGATGGCGAGGGTGTACGACACGAGGCCGATCTCGGCCGTCAGCGTGTTGAAGCCCGTGATCGGCAGCAACAGCGCGAACAACGCCAGGCTCGGGATCGTGTACAGGAAACCGGCGAAACCGGCGAGGGGCGTGTAGAGCGGCCGCCACCGCAACGAGATGGCCGCGAGCGCCAGCGAGATCGCAAGGCCGATCACGACCGCCAACAGCGTCAGGCGCAGGTGCTCGAGCGTCGCGAGCCATATCTCGTGTTCGTGTCTGCCCACCCAGTCCCACCAGATGAAGCTGTTAGGCCCCATGCAACGCTCCGGCGATGGCGACGACGTCGAGCGTGCCGACGGGCGCTCCGGCGTCGTCGGTGACGACCACCGCGGTGACCCCCTGCGCCACCAGCGCGTCCAGCGCCTCGCGCAGCGGTGCCGATGCCGCGACAGTCGGCAACCCGTTCGGCGCGCCGTTGAGTGCCGCGAGTTTGGCGTCTCCGACTTTGCGCAAGGCGAGGCGCCGCAGGGCGCGCTCGTTGCCGAGGAACGATTCGGCGAACGGGCTCGCGGGTGCCCGCAACAACTCGTCGGGTGGCCCGAACTGCGCCAGCTCGCCGCCGACGCGCATAAGCGCGACGTTGTCGGCGAGCTTGATGGCCTCGTCGATGTCGTGGGTGACGAACACGATCGTCTTGCGGACGCGTCGCTGCAGCGCGATGAGTTCGTCTTGCAAGCGCTCGCGCACGATCGGGTCGACGGCCGAGTACGGCTCGTCCATCAACAACACGGGCGGGTCGGCGGCGAGGGCGCGGGCGACGCCGACGCGTTGTTGCTGCCCGCCCGACAACGCCGCCGGATAGCGGCTGAGGATCGAGGGGTCGAGACCGACGAGTTCCACGAGTTCGTCAACCCGCGCACGGATGCGCGCCTTGTCCCACCGCAGCAGCTTGGGCACGGTGGCGATGTTCGCCGCGACCGTGCGGTGGGGAAACAGGCCGGCTTGCTGAATCACGTAGCCGATCCCGCGGCGCAATTCGTGCAGCGGCTTGGCGCGCAGGTCGATCCCGAACAGCTCGATGCGACCGCTCGTCGGCTCCTCGAGGCGGTTGATCATCCGCAACGTCGTCGTCTTCCCGCACCCCGACGGGCCCACAAGCGCGGTCAACGTGCCCTCGGGCAAATCGAGCGAAAGGTTCGCAACGGCGTCGACAGAGGCCCCCGGAAAGCGCTTTGTCACATTTTCCAGCCGGAGCGCCACCGGAGCGTCCACCCGCGCACCTTAACGTTGTGGGAGTGCACTACATCCGGACCAGCCGCCACGCGAGCTCGATCATCACCGCAGCCTTGCTGGTGGTCATCGGCATCGTCGTCGGTATCACGCGCCACGACCCCGGAGACCACCGCGGCGTGGAGCTGCGCGCCGACCAACAGTCGCTGCAGCCGTCGCCGACCGTGACCGTTCCGTCGGATCTGCTCGATCACACGCCCGCCGCCGGATCCGAACACGGCGCCACTCCGCTGACGATCGGCAAGCTCGGCGCGCCGATCCACGCACCGGCGACGCATCACGCCGGGCGCACGACGACGGGCAGCGGCGGCAACGGGACGAGCAACGGCCGCGGCGCCACCAACACGACCATCGGCGGCACCGGTAGCGGCGGCCCGGCGACGACGACGGGCGGGCGCGGCGCAAGTGGCAGCGCGTTCGTCCCGGGACGGATCGCCTTCAGCGCCGCCGGGGCGCTGTGGACGATGAATCCTGATCGGGATGCTCCCGACGCCAGGAAGATCGCGTCAGGCGGCTACTTCCCCGCGTGGTCGCCCGATCACAAGGCCATCGCCTTTGCCGACGCGGACGGGGCGGGCGGCGCGCTGCACGTCGTTTCCGCCAGCGGCGAGTACGGCCTCACCACGGGCGTCGCCGCCGACAGCCAGCCGGTGTGGTCTCCCGACGGGAGCCGGATCGCGTTCGCGCGCATCGACAACACCAACGCGCAGTACAGCGAGATTTGGGTGATCAACAGCGACGGGTCGGGGACGGCACAGTTGACGCACCTGCCTTGCCTCAACCGCGACCCGTCGTGGTCGCCCGACGGCAAGACGATCGTGTTCTGGTCGAGCAGCGCTGACTGCGCGAACGGCGACTACGCCCTGTTCGCGCTCGACGTCTCCAGCGGCGTAGCGGCGCCGTTCAACCCCCCGAACACGAACAGCGGCTCGCCGGCGTGGTCGCCCGACGGCACGAGGATCGCGTTCGCCAGCGATGGCGATGGCGGTTCCGGCTTCGAGATCTGCGTCATGGACGCCGACGGCTCGAACCGGCACGCCATCACGAACCTGTCGGGCGATGACACGGACCCGGCGTGGTCGCCCGACGCCGAACAGATCGCCTTCATGCGTGACGGCGGGATCTACACGATGAGCGCCATCGACCCGGACTCGACCCCGCACCTGCTCGTCGCCCACGCCATCCAGCCGGCTTGGTACTAGCCCGACGCAGCGATTACCGGTCGACCTCGCCCATCACGGGGTCGATCGAGGAGATGACGGCAACGGCGTCGGCGATGAAGCCGCCGCGCAGCATCGTCGGCAGCGACTGCAGGTTCACGAAGGACGGGCCGCGGATGTGCAGGCGGTACGGCTTCGACGATCCGTCGCTCACGAGGTAACAACCGAGCTCGCCGCGCGGCGACTCGACGGCGACGTAGACCTCGCCCTCGGGGACCTTGAAGCCCTCCGTGAAGATCTTGAAGTGATGGATCAGTGCCTCCATCGACTCGTCGATGCGGCCGCGCGGCGGCGGCGTCACCTTCTTGTCGAGCGTGCGGTATGGGCCCGATGGCATGCGCTCGAGCACCTGGCGCACGATGCGCAACGACTCGCGCATTTCGTTGAGGCGAATGGCGTAGCGGTCGAAGGCGTCGCCGTACGTGCCGACGACGACGTCGAAGTCGACTTCGTCGTAGTGGAAGTAGGGCATGTTGCGCCGCAGGTCCCACTCGACGCCGGCCGAGCGCAGCGTCGGGCCGGTCGCCGACAGCGCGATCGCCTGCTCGGGCGTGATGACGCCCACGCCCTGCGTGCGCTGCGTGAAGATCGGCTGTCCGGTGAGCAACGTGTCGTACTCGTCGAGACGAGGCGGCAGGGCGTCGAGCAAGTGCAAGACGTCGTCGCGCCATCCGTCGGGCAAGTCGGCCGCCGAGCCTCCGGGACGGATGAAGTTGTGGTTCATCCGCAGGCCGGTGACCTTTTCGAAGAACGCCAACACCAGCTCGCGCTCGCGCCAGCCGTAGATCATCATCGAGATCGCCCCGACGTCCATGCCGTTGGTCGCCATGAACAGCAAGTGCGAGCTGATGCGGTTCAGCTCCGCGAGCAGCATGCGGATCCACACGGCGCGCTCGGGAACCTCGATGCCGAGGAGTTCCTCGACGGCCATCGAGAACACCATCTCGTTGTGGAACGGCGAGAGGTAGTCCATGCGCGTGACGTTGGTGCCGCCCTGCGTGTAGGTCAGCGTCTCGCCGGTCTTCTCCATGCCGGTGTGCAGGTAACCGATGACGGGCTTGGTGCGCAGCACCGTCTCGCCGTCGAGTTCGAGCATGAGGCGCAGGACGCCGTGCGTGGACGGGTGCTGCGGGCCCATGTTGATGACCATCGTCTGGTCCTCGCCCGTCTCGATCGACAGGTCGCCAGAGTCGAGTTGCACACCCTCGGACATGCGCAGCACGCCGAACTCTTCCTGCGCGCCTTCCGACGTCTGGCCGACGGGCTCGACTTCGGCGCCGAGATCGATGTCCGCCACGACTACCTCGTCGCCCGCGGGTGCTTGAACTGCACGGGCACGCGCGGGTTCTCGAAGTCCTTGCGCAGCGGGTGGCCTTCCCAGTCCTCGGGCATGAGGATGCGCGTCAGGTCGGGGTGGCCGTCGAAGACGATCCCGAACATGTCGAACACCTCGCGCTCCATGGCGTCGGCGCCCGGATAGATGTTGGTGATCGTCGGCAGATGGGGGTCGGACTCGGGTACCTGTACGCGCATCCGGCAACGAGTCGCTTCGGTCATGTTCAACAAGCCGACGACGACCTCGAACCGCTCGGGCGCGATCTCGTCGGGCAGTTCACGGCCGGAGTACTCGAGGTAGTCGACCGCGGTGAGGTCGATGCACATGTTGAAGCCCGAATCGAACAATCCCTGCACGCTCGTGACGTACTCGTCGCGCGCGATGTGCAGCACCGTCGCGATCGCCGTCACGCGTGCGCCTCGATGAGCAGGCCGGCGCCGGCGCCCGACGACTCGCGCCGGCGCGTGATCTCGCCCGACTTGATGCCGGCGTGCAGCGTGAGGATGGAGTGAATCAGGGTCTCGGGGCCGGGAGGGCACCCCGGTGCGTACACGTCGACGGGCACGATCTGGTCGACGCCCTGCACGATCGCGTAGTTGTTGAACATGCCGCCGGTCGACGCGCACACGCCCATCGAGATCACCCATTTGGGCTCCATCATCTGGTCGTAGACCTGACGCAGCACCGGCGCCATCTTCTGCGAGACGCGACCAGCCACGATCATCAGGTCGGCTTGGCGCGGCGACGCGCGGAACACCTCCATGCCGAAGCGACTCAAGTCGAAGTTGGCCGCGCCGGTCGCCATCATTTCCATGGCGCAGCACGCGAGGCCGAACGTCGCCGGCCAAACGCTGTTGCGTCGCGCCCACTTCACGAGGTCTTCGAGCGTGCCGGTGATGAAATTGTGGTTGAGCGACTCGAGGCCCATCAGGCGGCGTTCCCGATGCGGCGCACGGTGGACTCGGTCGTGCGTGCGCTGCCCGTCTGGATGCGGGTGAGCGTCTTGAGGTTCTTCGCCGGACCCCAGTCGAGCGCGCCGTTGGCGATGAGGTAGGCGAAGCTCACGACGACGGCGAGCGCGAACACCAGCATCTCGACGAGCCCGAACGCGCCGAGCTTGTCGAAGATGACGGCCCACGGGTACACGAACACGATTTCGATGTCGAAGACGATGAAGATCATCGCCACGAGATAGAAGCGAACGGGAAAGCGCTCGGCGGGTTCACGCGACGGCACGATGCCGCACTCGTACGGCGCTTCCTTGGCAATCGTCGGGCGCTTCGGCGCCAGCAGGCCCGACGCGATGAACGACGCGAAGGCGAAGAGCGTGGCGAGGATGAACATCAGGAGCAGCGGCAGGTAATCAGCCATCAGTTCGCTCCTTTCTGTTTGGTTAAGCGGTCGCAGGCGCGGGGCCAGCAGCACGCAACGCCATGATCCGCTTGTCGCGGCGGTGCAGAGCGTGGCACGTCACGAAGAAGATGATGCCCGACGACAGCAGGAGCATGACCTGCGGGAACCGGACCGAGCCCAGATCGCGCTCGACGACGACCGTCACGACCGGCTTCGTGGTGTCGGGATTCTTCGTATAGGTCGCGTTGCCGAACGGGTCGTTCGGGGCGGGCGCGGCAGCTTGCAGTTGCACCGCGACGTAGTGCGCCGAGTGGGTGAAGAAGAACTTGTGGTGGATCTTCCAGAACAGGATCTTCTTCGGCGCGTCGTGCGTGCACAGGTCCTTCGGGCCCCAGCAGTTGTCGCCGCCACGCTCGTAGCCGTCGAGGACGACGTACTGGTCGCTGGTGGCGTACTCGGCGGGGTACCGCAGCTCTTCGGGCGTTGGGTCCCGGATGATCGGACCCTCGGGACCGATCTTCGGCTTGCGGCCGGACTTCGTGATGAAGTTGTCCGCGGCCGCGGTCGAGTCGCCGAGGACCGACGGGGGCGCCTTGTGCCAGTGAGCCGGGAACCCCGCGAGCGTCGGCAGCGCGGCACTCGACAGATCCTGGACCGACTGCGAATGCACGACCTCTTTGACCTTCCAGCTCGGGTCCCGGCCTTTCATGCCCGAGCCGTAGAGCGTCCAGGTGATCGACAGCAGCATCAGCCACCCGCTGAGCCCGGCGATCGCGAGCAGGAACCCGATGCGGGCGCCGACGTTGGTCGACAGCAGCACGTAGATGGTTCCCGGAAGGAGCGCGATCGCGGTCACGACGATCAGGAAGCCGCGGATCTGCGGGTCCCACGTCAGTGTGGAAAGCAACTGCAAGGCGTGCAGGTGCGGCACTACAGAGTCCTCTCGTATTCGACGATCGCCCGGATCTGCGCTTCCGTCAGCATCTGACCGAACCCGGGCATGCGACCGGTCCCGACGCCGCGTGTGCCGTAGGGCTTCGCGAACTCAGAGCCGAGCGTGATGAATTCGATGTGCTTCGCCTCGTCCGGGAATTGGCGCAGCGTGTCGCCGCCGGTCAGGTTCGGGCCGTAGGCGCCCGAGCCGGGCTTGGGCGGCGTCTCGACCGGGTGTCCGGTGGCGTCCTTCCACGAGTACGACCAGCCCTTGGTGTGGCACCGCGCGCAGAACTGGTCGAACAACGCCGCACCGTCGTTGGGGTTGAGGCCTTGCGCCTGGAAGTTGGTGGTGAGGCCCTTCTGGATCTCTTTCCGCGAGATCTGGATCGACTTCAGGTACTCGATGATGTCCAGCACCTGGTACTCGTTCATCGGACCGCCGCCGGCGACGCCCCACGCAGGCATCGGCGTGTTCGCGCGGCCGTACGTGATGATCGTGTCGACCTCTTCTTCGGTGAACCGCTTCAGCACCGTGTTCAGCGCCGGCGCCGTCCAGTGCAGCGCGGTCGTGGATCCGTCGGTGTTGGTGACGGTGTAGTTCGCCACGCCGCCTTCACCATTCGTGCCGTGGCAGTTGCCGCAGCCGAAGTGGCCGATGTTGCCTTCCGGGATCGCGGAGGTGGTCGGCTGGAAGAGCAGGAAGCCGCGGTGTGCCGATTCGCGGTCGAAGCCCTTGACGGCGTTCGTCTGCCGACCGGGCTCTCGCAACCAGTACATCGGGAGGCCGAACACCACGACGAGCAGCAGCGCGACGGCCGCGCGTTGCGCGTTCTCGAGGCGTCGGCCTTCGAGGCCGTCGTCGTCGAGGTACGGGCGCCGGTTGGGCGCCATCGCGGCCTCGTCGCCGATCTGGTCGGGACCCTTCTTGACCGACAACAGGAGGAACAGCGCCCACCCGAGTACCAGCGCGACGACGAAGGCGACAGCCAGGTGTTGCTGAGTTGTGGCGACCATCATGCGCAGTGCGGGCCTTCCTGTTCCTGACCCGTCGTGTTGGTGCCGATCGGCGGGCCCTGGCTGATGGCGCCAGTGTCGATCACGACGTTGCCACCCTCGACGGAGACGCCGAAGCGGTCGAGGCCGCGGGGCGCCGGACCACTCTTCTTCTCACCGACGCGGCTGTACTTCGAACCGTGACACGGGCACTCGAACCACTGCGAGCTCTGGCACCACGGGACGCGGCAGCCGAGATGTACGCACTTTTGGTACAGCGCCACCACGCCTGACTCCATGCCGGTGAGCACGGCGCCGGCGTAGACCTTCTTCGCCTTCTTGACGGCGTCAGCGGGATACGGCGACAGCCACGTGCGCGCATCGGCGATGTAGACCGGCGCCTTTGTGCTCGCCATCGTCTGCTTGAGGTCGGCGAGCTTGCCGGCGTTGATCTTGCCGCCGAAGCCACCCTTGATGGGCGGCGGCCACATGAACGCGAGCACGGCCGCGCCGAACGACGCCAGGCTCAGGCCCATCAGCGTCGCTGCGCCGCGGTTGAGGAATTGCCGGCGGGTGACGGCGAGCGTCTCGGAGTCCGGCGGCACGAACTCGGCGACCGGCGCGGGCGTCGCGCTCACGGGAACGACTTCAGCGCCGCGACGCTCGAGCATCGCATTGCGCTCGTAGGCGCGACCGCGCAACGCCTCGTCGGAACTCAACGCCGGGTTGGCCTTGTCCTTGCGGCGCGCTTCGCGACGCAGGCCGATGGCGGCGGTGCGGTCGCGGCGAGCACCGGCCGTCGCCACGAAGAGGATGGCGAGGATGCCGAGCCCGACGGCAGCAAGGATGACGATGGTCGAACTATTCATCGAACGCTCACAGGTCGAAGATGTCGTGGATGCCCTGGCGCCACGGCAGGATGAAGTTGAAGCCCTCGCCTCGGAAGAACGATCCGATGACGGTGAGCGACGCGCACATCATGAGGAACAGGGTCATGAGCGCGATCGCCAGCTTGCGGTCTTCGGGCTTGTTCGACGGGTTCTTGTCGATGTAACCCGCGCCGCCGAGCCCGACGATGATCACGGTCGGGATCATCACGCCGGCGACCATGGGATGCAGCATCGTCAGCAGTTCCTGCAGACCGAGGAAGTACCACGGCGCCTTCGACGGGTTCGGCGTGCGGTTCACGTTCGCCGGTGCCAGCAGCGGTGCGTTCACGAACGCGGAGAACACCAGCAGGAACGCGGTGCACGCCAGCGACGCGACGAACTCGCCGACGAGCAGGTGCGGCCACGTGTGGACCTTGTCGGTGGGAGTGGCCTTGACGTCTTGGATCGAACCCGCCTTGACGACGGTCAGCAGGCGTTGCGTGTGACCGGTCGCGCCCTGCACGGGCATGCCCGCCGGAGCGGCGGCCGGTGCCACCGCGGTGGCGACGCCGCCGCCCGACGCGGCTTCTTCGCCGCCGGCGGTCTTGGCGCGCGCGGCCGCGCTGCGCTGCAGCAGGTGCGCGGGGATCTTGTTGCCGTCGTCGACGGGCGCGTCAGCGGCTGCGGGCGCGTCGCCCGAACCGGCGGCCGGTTTGTTTGCCTCGAGCGCGGCGCGACGTTCAGCCGCCCGCTTGAGAATGTGATCAGGGATGTCAGCCATGCGCTGTTATCTCCTTCCTACAGCGGTCCACTGATGCCGCCGTCCTTGCGGACGCGCCAGAAGTGGATCGCCATGAAGATCACGATGACGAAAGGTAATGCGAGCACGTGCAGCACATAGAAGCGCAGCAGCGTCGCGGTGCTGATCTCTTTCGAGCCGAGCAACGCGAAGCGAACCTGGTCTCCGATCACCGGTGAGTACCCACCCATGTTCGAACCCACGGTGATCGCCCACAGCGCCAGCTGGTCCCACGGCAGGAGGTACCCGGTGAAGGAGAGCAGCAGCGTGAGGAGCAGCAACACGACGCCGATGACCCAGTTGAACTCGCGCGGCGCCTTGTAGGCCCCGTGGTAGAAGACGCGGCTCATGTGCAGGAACACCGAGATGACCATGAGGTGCGCGGCCCATCGGTGCATGTTTCTGACTAAGAGACCGAACGCGATCGACGTCTGCAGCGTCTTGATGTCGGACCACGCGGACACCGCGGTCGGCCGGTAGAAGAACATCAAGAAGATGCCCGTCACCGTCAGCATGATGAACAGGAAGAACGACAGGCCGCCGAGGCACAGCGTGTAGCTGACCTTCACCGCGTGGCGCTTCACCTTGACGGGGTGAAGGTGGTACAGCACCGAGTTCATGATCACGTAGGACCGGTTGCGCGGGCTGTCGGTGTAGCCCTTGCGGAAGATCGAGCCGGGACGGAAGATCGACGTCCACAGCGCGCCGCCCTTCATCTTGTCCATCGCCTCGGTCATGCGTTGACCGGGAGTGATACGGGTCGCCATGGGTCTCCTAGAACCTCATGCCATAGCCGTAGCCATGGTTGGAGTCGCGCTGGTGGGGATCGCCGTCGCGGGGGGCGACGCCGGTCTTGCCGAGGATGATCACGCCCGTCGGGCAGCGGTCGACGCACAGCGCGCAGCGGGTGCACACGTCTTCGTCGATCACGAACACGACGTGGTCGGACGGGTCCTCGCCGGGCTGGTCGGTGTTGAGCGAGTCCTCGACCGTCTCCGGGGTGAGCATGTGGATGCACTTCCACGGGCAAATGTCGACGCAGCCCTCGCACATGATGCATTCGGACTGGTCGATGTGAATGAACTGCTTCGGCTTGACGGACGCGGAGAGTTCCTCCGGCGTGATCTCACGCAGGGTGTAGTCGCCGGTGAAGACGGGAAGCGGCGGGTTGGCGTCAGTCTTGGCCATCGGTCGTTACGCCTTGCGCACCAGGGGGCGGCCGTAGGGCGAGACGGGGACGACTTCGGCGCCCTTCTCGCCGCGCTTGTTCGCCAAGGCGAACAGCTTGAAGTGCAGCGTGAACATGATCCCGTAGATGTTGGTGACGAGGATGTCGCGCACGGACTGCTCGTTCAGCAAGATGCGGCCGTGCCCGAAGAACGTGATGCCGTTGGCCCACAGGTTGTGGCGGCCGTTGATGATCGGCCACGTATAGAACGGCCCGGTCGGGATGCCGAAGACGTCGGAACGCCAGCCGAAGTCCTTGTCGCACATGGTGATGAACTGGTGCGGGACCATGGCGTAGCTCAGGTAGAAGATGGCGAAGATGAACGAGGCCGCCACGAAGGCCTCGCCCCACGTGAGCGGCGTGCCCTTCGGGCGGCGCATCACGGTGCGCAGGGCGATGAGAATGAGCGCCACGTCGACGATCGCTGAGATGGCAAACGCAACCACTAGGCCGTTACCTCCTCCTTCGCCAACTTCGTGAATCCGTTCACAAGTGTACCTCGCGCATGAACAAACGCCACTTCGGGCGTAGGCGACGTGTTTATCACGGTGCTCGCCCGAAACGCATGTTCATGCGAGGCACGTTTTCGCAGCATGTTGGTGCTGTAGCGGCGGTCCGAATACATTGCGATCGTGGCTGAAGTACCCGATCATCTTCTCGCTCGATCTGCCGCCCGACGCGCCGCGCTGACGGGCGGCGAAGCCCCGTCGGCGACGCCGGCGACGACCGGCGACACCGCCCCGGCGAGCGGTGCCAGCGCCGCTCCAGCAGCCGCCGCTCCCGCCAAGGTCACCCCGACTGCGCCGGCGTTCATCGAGCCGGTTTCGAAGGCGGCTCAGGAGAAGTTCCAGGCCGTCAAGCGCCGCCGCGTCCCCGCCTGGGCGATGGGCGTGCTCGCGCTGCTGCCCCTCTGGGGCTTCCTCTATATAGGTGCCTTCGGGACGCGGGCCGTCGAGCAGGCCGCGCCCGACGGGTCCACGATCTTCGGCAACAACTGCGCGGCCTGTCACGGCGCCAGCGGCCAGGGTGGCGTCGGTCCGAAACTCGCTGGTGGCGAAGCGAAGCTGACCTTCCCCGTCATCGACGACCACATCTCGTGGATCAACACCGGTTCCGCGCCGTTCAAGGGCAAGCCCTACGGCGACCCGAACCGTCCGGGCGGTCAGCACGTCGCGGCCACGGGCGGCATGCCGGCGTTCCAAGGCAAGCTGACTCCGGAAGAAATCCAGGCCGTCGCCGACTACGAACGCGACGGGCTGTAATGCCGCACACCGTCGACGTTCTCGTCGTCGGTGGGGGGCCGTCGGGCGCAGCCGCTGCGTACTGGTTGGCGAAGGCCGGCCACGAGGTGACGCTCGTCGAGCGCAAGCACTATCCGCGAGAAAAGACGTGCGGTGACGGGCTCACGCCGCGGTCGGTCAAGCAGCTCAACGACATGGGGCTCGCCGACGCGCTGACCAAGCATCACCGCTTCGACGGTCTCCGGTCGGTCGCCTTCGGCCACACACTCGAGATGCGCTGGCCCCAGCATCCCGACTTCCCGCCGTACGGCTACGTCGTGACCCGTCACGACCTCGACTATCTCGTCGCGCAGAACGCGGAGAAGGTCGGCGCGACGGTGTGGGATCAGACCGAGGCGACGGCGCCGATCGTCGAGAGCGGCCTCGTGCGCGGCGCGGTAATCAAGCGCAAGGAGACGGGCGCCGTCGAAGAAGTACGCGCGCGTTACGTCGTGGTCGCCGATGGCTCGCTGTCGCGGTTCGGCCGCGCGCTCGGTGCGTCGCGCAACAAGGCGTATCCGCAGGGCATGGCGATCCGCGGCTACTTCACGTCGGACCGTCACGATGAACCGTGGATCGAGTCACACCTCGACATCCGCGACTCGATGGGCAACGTGTTGCCGGGCTACGGCTGGATCTTCCCCGTCGGCGACGGGCGCATCAACGTCGGCATCGGTCTGCTGTCGACCTTCCATCAGTGGAAGGCGATCAACACAACGCATCTCCAGAACGAGTTCGTCTCGTACTTGCAACGGACGACGGACTGGGGCGTGTCGCCCGAGACGTCGTGCGGCCCTCCAACAGGGGGGCGCTTGCCGATGGCGTTCTCCGTCGGCCCGCAAGCCGGACCGACGTGGTTGATAACCGGCGACGCCGGCGGTGCCATCAACCCGTTCAACGGCGAGGGCATCGCGTACGCGTACGAGACGGGTCGCATCGCTGCAGACGTCCTCGGCGAAGCACTGACGTCGGGCTCCGGTCTGGTGCTGTCCGACTACGACCGCCGGCTGCAAGAGACGTACGGCCTCTATTACAAGGTGGCGCGCGCCTTCGTGCACATCATCGGGCGGCCGGAGTTGATGCGCTTGCTCGTCGGCACCGGCATCCGCTCGCAAACCCTGATGGAGTGGGTGCTGCGCATCATGGCGAACCTGCTCCGCCCCGACGAGCTCGGCCCCGCCGAAGCCGCCTACAAAGCCGTCGCCGCCATCGCGCGCATGGCTCCCGCGGCGTAAGCCGTAAGTCCCGCCCCCCGCCGACTTTCTGAATCTCGTGCTCAGGGGGTGGCACTCAGATTCAGAAAGTCACGGTGAGAGGCGCCGTCCGCGCTGTTCGAGGGCCTCGCGCACCATTTGGATCGTCTTCTGACGACCGGTGGCCTTGGTGACGAACACGATCAACCAACCGGCAAGTTGCAACTCGGTGGTGCGTTGGCTGTCCTCGATCACCGCCGTCGGGTTTCCGTGGGTGTCGAGACCTTGGTACTCGACGGCTACCTGGTCGGCCACGTACGCGAGGTCGATGCGACGGGGCTTACCGGCGACGACGACTTCAACTTGGACTTCTGGCGCGATGCCGGCGTCCTCCAGCCACGTTCGGATCTTCAGTTCTGGCGCCGACTCGCCGGGGTCGTAGCCGAGCCCTCTCGCTTCGAGAACCTCGTCGAGGACGGTCGTCCTCCGACGACCTCGGGCGCGTAGATCGTCGCGGCACTCTGCGACGTCGGGCAGTGTGAGCAGCTTCCGTCGGCTCGCGTCGTCGATCAGCTTGCCCAGGGAGCGCGCGTCGAATCGACGAGACAGGTCGCACATAGTCCGCGCCGGAGTCGTCATCGGTACCCCAAAGAACACTCCTTGGTGCTCAGCGGGCAAACAGTTGGTTCGATGCACGGTGACGTCCCGACCGAACAACTTGATCGTGCGGCTCGCGCACGCCTCCGTCGTCGTCACGACGGGGCGGAACACGTCGAAGGTGTCGAAGCCGTGGAAATAGGCCGCCGCGCCCATAGACCCGACGCCGTCACACACGAGCGCCGCGCCGTACAGCACGAGCCGGTCAGTGATCGGTACGCCCGCCACGCGATACAGGCCGTGGTGTTCCTTGACGAGCGCGCCGTCTCGGACCCGCCGCTGCATGCCCCGCCTCTTGAGGATCTCAAGGCCCTGGCTCCAAAGGATCAGGCCCTGCTGCGCCGAGACGAGTTCGTCGAAACCTTCCATCCCCCTATTTCATCGACGGGGTGTAACAAGCAACCCGTTCCCCCCGACTTTCTGAATCTCCGTGCTCGGGGGGTGGCACTCAGATTCAGAAAGTCCGGTTTGGGTTTACGTCAACAGGTTCGTTCGGAGGCGGTCGATGGTTTCGGGGGAGACGGACAGGGCGTCCATGGCGTAGGCGTCGAAGGTGGCCCAGGTGTCGTGCAGGTAGCGCAGTGCTTTGGCGAGGACGGGGCGGCGGGCCGACACGATGCGGCGCAGGTTGTCGACGTCGAGGTCGTGTTCGGCGATGAGGTCACCGAGTTGTTCCATCCGTTTCGGCGTCCACAGCTTCGTGGTGAGTTCGTAGTCGTCGAGGATCGTTTCGTCGTCGACGCCGAGCAGGCCGAGCAGCACCGCAGCGGTGATGCCGGTGCGGTCCTTCCCCGCCGCGCAGTGGAACAACAGCGGCTTCTCGTTGGCGTCGGACGCCAGTTCGACGATGTGACCTAGCTCGCCGCGCAGGTGCGTGAGCAACGCGATGTAGACGTCGCCGAACTCTTCGTCGTCAGCTTGCGGCGGAAGGTTGCCCGCAGCGATTTGCTCCTCGAAGGTGATGCTGCCGCCGTCCGACGGCGGCGCTTGGCGTTCGTGCACGACGACATCGGCAAGCGTCGGGTTCGGTCGAAGCTCGCGTTCGGAGTGGTTGCGCAGGTCGTAGACGACGCGGACGCCGAGCGCCGAGAAGTCGTCGAGGTCGCGCTCGGTAAGCCAGTGGAGTTCGTCGGACCGGAACAGGCAGCCCTCGCGCACGATTCGTCCGTCGGCGGTCGTGTAGCCGCCGAGGTCGCGCAGGTTGTGCACGCCTTCGAACTGCATCAGGTGTTCTGCGCGAGCATCCCGCCGTCGACGGGGATGATGACGCCGTTGGTGAACGACGCCGCCGGCAACACGAGCGACAGCGTCATCTGCGCCACTTCCTCGGGCTCGCCGTAACGGCGCAGCGGCACGCGCCGCCGCGCGAACTTCGCTTTCGCGTCGTCGGGGATGCCGGCGGTCATGCCGGTCTTGATTGGGCCGGGGCAGATGCAGTTGAACGTCACGCCCGTCGGGCCGAGTTCGACGGCCAGCCCGCGCGTCAGACCGATGACGCCGTGCTTCGCGGCGACGTACGGTGAGTTGTACGCCGTCGCGCCGAGACCCTCAGTCGACGCGATGTTCACGACGCGCCCCTCGCCGTTTCGCTGGAGATCGGCGAGGCACGCCTGGATCAGCAGCACGTGCGCGTTGAGGTCGACGTCGAACGTGCGCTGCCACGCGTCGAGGTAGGACTCCGTGGCTTGCGCGAACGGCGCGGGTACGGCGATGCCGGCGTTGTTGACGAGAATGTCGATCGGGCCCAACGCGGCGCGCACCTCGTCGACGACGCGCGCCACGTCGTCACGATTCGACACGTCCAGCACCCACCCCTGCGCGGTACCGCCGGCAGCGTTGATCTCTTCCACGACGGCTTTGACGCGATCCTCACCGAGGTCGACGACGGCGACGCGCGCGCCTTCGTCGGCGAACAGGTGCGCGGTAGCGCGGCCCATACCGCTCGCCGCTCCGGTGACGATCGCGACACGTCCCGCGATCGAACGATTGCCTTGGGTCAATCTGGCCATACCGCCCTTCTCTAGCAGGGTGTTGTGACGTATTTCACACGGCTGCAGGTTGGAACACGGAAGAGGGCGGCGGTTGACTGCGGTTGTCGCTTTGGGAGGTGCGCCGTGCTTGCTCGTCTGTCCAAATTCGTCGTCCGCCGTCGCCGCGTTGTGTGGGTGGGCGCAGTGGTGTT
>JBEEFV010000097.1:0-15735 GCA_041166405.1 Actinomycetota bacterium
TCGCGGCGCAGCTCAAGGTGGACAAGAACCTGCTGCTCGACGCCCTCAAGGAAGTGCGCGGTTCGCATCGCGTCACGAGCCAGGACCCCGAGTCGACGTTCCAAGCGCTCGACAAGTACGGCCGCGACCTGACCGAAGCGGCGCGCAGCGGCAAGCTCGATCCCGTCATCGGACGCGACGAGGAGATCCGTCGCGTCATCCAGGTGCTGTCGCGTCGCACGAAGAACAACCCCGTGCTCATCGGCGAGCCCGGCGTCGGGAAGACGGCGATCGTCGAAGGCCTCGCCAATCGCATCGTCGAGGGCGACGTCCCCGAGTCGCTCAAGAACAAGCGACTGATCGCGCTCGACCTCGGCTCGATGGTGGCCGGGTCGAAGTACCGCGGCGAATTCGAGGAGCGCCTCAAGGCGGTCCTCAAGGAGATCACCGACGCCGAGGGCGAAGTGATCACGTTCGTCGACGAGCTGCACACGATCGTCGGCGCCGGCTCGGCCGAAGGCTCGATGGACGCCGGCAACATGATCAAGCCGATGCTGGCGCGCGGCGAGCTGCGGATGGTCGGCGCCACCACGCTCGACGAGTACCGCAAGTACATCGAGAAGGACGCGGCGCTGGAGCGCCGCTTCCAACAGGTCTACGTCGGCGAGCCGTCGACGCCTGACGCCATCGCGATCCTGCGCGGGCTGAAGGAGCGTTACGAGGTGCACCACGGCGTGCGCATCCAGGACAGCGCGCTCGTCGCCGCGGTCGTGTTGAGCCAGCGCTACATCACGGCGCGCTTCTTGCCCGACAAGGCCATCGACCTGATCGACGAAGCGGCGTCGCGGCTGCGCATCGAGATCGACTCACTGCCGACGGAGATCGACGTCGTCGAACGCCGCATCCGCCAGCTCGAGATCGAGCGCGTCGCGCTGGCGAAGGAAACCGACGCCGCGTCACAAGACCGCCTCGCCAAGCTCGACGAGGAACTCGCGAACCTGCGCGAAGAGTCCGACGGGATGAAGGCGCGCTGGCAGTCCGAGAAGGAAGCAATCCAAGTCATCCGCGAACGCAAGGAAGCGTTGGAGAACGCGCGCATGGCCGTCGAGCGCGAGAGCGACCTCGAGAAGGCGGCCGAGATTCGCTACGGCCAGATCCCGCAGCTCGAAGCCGCAGTCAACGAAGCGACGGCGCGCCTCGCCGAACTGCAGGGCGACCAGCCGATGCTGAAGGAAGAAGTCGACGACGAAGACGTCGCGCAGGTCGTCGCGAAGGCGACGGGCATCCCCGTGAGCAAGCTGCTTGAGGGCGAAGTGTCGAAGCTGGTGCGCATGGAAGACGTGCTGCATCAGCGCGTCGTCGGTCAGGCTGACGCCGTCACCGCGGTGTCCAACGCCATCCGGCGTTCACGCGCCGGGCTGTCGGATCCGAATCGCCCGATCGGCTCGTTCCTGTTCCTCGGCCCCACCGGTGTCGGTAAGACCGAACTGGCGCGGTCGCTGGCGGACTTCCTCTTCGACGACGAGAAGGCGATGGTCCGCATCGACATGTCGGAGTACATGGAGCGCCACGCCGTGTCGCGTTTGATCGGCGCGCCTCCGGGCTACGTCGGTTACGACGAAGGCGGCCAGCTCACCGAAGCCGTGCGCCGGCGTCCGTTCGCTGTCATCCTGCTCGACGAGATCGAGAAGGCGCACCCCGACGTGTTCGACGTGCTGCTGCAGATCCTCGACGACGGACGCCTTACCGACGGTCAGGGCCGCACGGTCGACTTCACCAACGCCGTGCTGATCATGACGTCGAACCTGCCGGGCGATCCGCGCGAGTACTTCAAGCCGGAGTTCATCAACCGCATCGACGAGATCATCCGCTTCCGTTCACTGCAGCGCGAAGACATGGCCGGCATCGTCGACATCCAGCTGGGCTTGCTCGAGGAACGCCTCGAAGCTCGCCGCTTGGCGCTCGACGTCACTTCCGAGGCGCGGACGTGGATCGCCGAACACGGTTACGACGAAGTGTTCGGCGCTCGCCCGCTCAAGCGGCTGATTCAGCGCGAGGTCGGCGACAAGCTCGCGATGGCGTTGCTCGAAGGCAAGATCGGCGACGGTGACGTCGTGCACGTCACCGTGAGTGCGGATCCCGACGAGGGCCTCATAGTCTCCTAAAGACGGGCGCGGGCGCGACCCGGTACCCTTTTTCCCGGCGGTCAGTACGGCTTTCACAACCGGGGTGGAGACAACGTTGGGGCGACCGACGCGGGGCACGCGCGGAAATACGCGTTACGTACCGGCGTATCTCGCCGCGGGCGTCGCCGCGATCTTCGTGTACTTCGCGCTGCACGGCGACGTCGCCAAGGCGTTCCTCTACGACGGTTTGGTCGCCAGCGGAGGTGTTGCGGTACTCGTCGGCGTGCGTCGCAACCGGCCGGAAAGCCCGCGCCTGTGGTACTTCGCAGCCGTCAGCACGTTCTGCCTGGCGCTCGGCGACATCACCTTCGACGTGTACAACCTCGTGCGTCACGTCGATCCCGTGCCCGTCCCGTCGTGGGCCGACTTCTTCTACCTCGCCGGTTATCCGTTCCTGCTCGCGGCCCTGTGGGGCATGGCGCGCCGGCGGCTCCCGTCGCACCGCATCGACACCGTCCTCGACTTCTTCGTCATCTCGCTGGGCGCGGCGATCGGCGTCGCCGGGCCGCTGTTGACCGCCAACGCCGAAGGTCACCGCTCGGCGGCCGCGGTGCTCGTGGCCACCGCGTACCCGATCATGGACGTGGCGGCGTTGGTGCCCGTCGCCTATCTCGCGCTCCAGCGCGGGTTGCGCAATCCGGCAACGCAGCTGCTGATCGGCTCGCTGCTGTTCCTGACGATCGGCGATGTGCTGTTCGCGTACCTCGGCGCGAACGGTTACGACGTCGGTGCCGGCGTCGACGTCACGTGGCTGGCGCACGCCGTGTTCATCGGCGCCGCAGCGCTGCACCCGGCGATGCACGGCATCTCGGCGCGACCGCAGCAGTCGACGACGCGGCTCGGCAGCGTGCGCGCCGCGATCTTCGCGCTGGCGCTGCTGCCGCTCGTGCTGTCACCGGTCTCCGACGCGGTGTTCCCGCGCGTCGGCTACCTCGAGACCCCGGCGCGCATCGCGCTCATCATCGTGGTGCTGGCGCGCCTCATCCGGTTGGCCGAGGAATCGGAAGCTGCGCACAACGAATCGGCGCAGCGCGCCGCGTCCCTCGCGATGGCGCGCGAGGAAATCGCGCACATCGTCGCCGGCGCCGAAGACGCCATCATCGGCGGCGACAACGAAGGGATCATCACCGCGTGGAACAGCGGCGCCGAACGTCTCATCGGCATGCCGGCGGCGCAGGCGATCGGCACCGGGATCGCGACCTTCGTGGCGGAGGACATCTCGCCGTGGGTCGACGCGTTCCGCAACATGATGCCCGGTGACATCCGAAGCGCGGTGTTGCCGGCGATCCGTGCCGACGGCGTGTCGATCCTCGTCGACGTCCGCCTCGGGCTCGCCACCACACCCGACGGCGAAGTGACCGGTTGGGTGGCGATCGCCCGCGACGCGTCGGAGTCGCTCGTGGCGCGCGCTGCGGGGACCACCGGCGATCTCGACGCCGCGACGGTCCTCGGCAACGTGAAGGCGATCGTCGGCCGCGTCGTGGACGTCACCGCCGTCGGCCTCGTGTCGTTCGACCGCGAACACGGCCGGTACCGCGAAGTGCTGACGGTGGGTGATCGCGTCGCCATCCACATTCCCGACGACGGCCCGTTCGGCGAGGACGACGTGCGCCGAGTGCGCGACCTGCCGACGGTGTTCCGCGCCGACGACGCCGGTGACGTGCTGCCGGTCAAGCGGTTCACCGACCGCTCCCTCGCCCCGCGCGCGGTGGCGGTCACGATCGGTCACGCGACGCTCGGCCCGATCGGGCTGCTGATGATCGGGCTCGCCTCGAAGGACGCGCCCGCCGAGGCCGTGCTGGCGACGGTGCGCTCGCTCGTGCCGTCACTCACCCGCGTCGCCCGCTCGCTGATGCTCGCCGAAGAAGAGGAAACCTCGGCGCGCAGTCGCGCCGAGCTGGACGCGATGCGCGCCGACTTCTCGCACTTCCTCCGCAACGACATGCGCGAACAAGTCGCGGCGATCCGTAGCGCGGTGAACGTGTTGTCGGACAACAACATCGAGCTGGGCGAAAGCTGGCGGGAGCGTCTGATGGCGAACCTCACGAGCAGCGTCGACTCGCTGGAACAAGTCGTCGGAGACGTCGCGCTCGCCGGCCTCGTGGTCGAGGGTCGCTACCCGTGCGAGCTGCGCGAGATGAACGACCTCGGGCGCGTTATCCGTGCGACGGTGGACCAACAGCAGGCGAGCGTGGCGCAGCCGATCAACGTCGTCATCGGAGAGCTGCCGACGATCCGCGGCGACGCGGCTCGGCTTTCGCTGGCGCTGACGCACCTGCTGTCGAACGCCGCGAAGTTCTCGCCGCCGAGTGAGGCGATCGCCGTGACGGCGACGAGTGATCCCGGCACCCATCGCGTCCGCATCACGGTGCGCGATCGCGGCATCGGTATCGCACCGGAGGACCAGCCGTTGATCTTCCGGCGCTTCGCGCGTTTCGCCCGTCCCGCTGACGGCGGTCGCCCCGAAGGATCGGGACTCGGGCTGTACATCGCGCAAGGGATCATCGAAAGCCATGGCGGGCGCATCTCGGTGACGAGCCAGCCCGGCGAAGGATCGGCGTTCCACGTCGAGCTCCCCGCGACCGTGCCGCTGCACGCGTCGAGCGCGAGCTGATCGCGAAGCGCCTATATCGTTGCCGCCGTGTCCCCAAGCGTCCGTGGCCGGCTGCACGCGATCTCGGTCAACAGCCGGCGACGCGCCGCGGCGGCCACGATCCTGCTCGGTCGCGATCGGCCCCGCGCGTGGGACCGGCCCGTCTCGTGGCTCTATTACAGCTTGGCGGCGCGGGAGTGGTCCGAGAAAGCGGTTGACGAGAATCATCTCGTCGCCTTCGAAGACGGTCTGTCGCACTGCGTCGCGCCGAAGCGCGCCGTCGACGTAGGCACCGGCGGCGGTGCCAGCGCCGCCGCCATCGCCCGCCGCTTCCCCGACGCGCGCGTCGAAGGGATCGACAACTCCAAGGCGATGCTGCGTCACGCGCAGCGACTGCACCACGAACCGAATCTGACGTTCCGGCGCGCGGTGATCTCCGCCTTGCCGTATCCCGACGGTTCGATCGACCTCGTGACGATGTTGAACTCGGCGCTCGACATCGACGAGGCCGCCCGGGTTCTCACCGACGAAGGCCAGATCCTGATGGCGTGGAGTGTGAGCACGAGCGGCACTACCGGGTCCGAGGGCATGTGGCTGGCGCGCTGCGCGCAGGCTGGGTTCACGCTGGTCGAGGAGGGCCGCGCCGAACCCGGACGCTGGGAGCTGCTCGGCCGACAGCGTCGTGGGTGAGCCCGACGACACCTATCGGCCGGTCGGGTCGACGCTCGAACTCGCCCATTCGCTGACAACCGCCGACGTCGCCGCGCTGCCCGGATTCGGCAAGACGACGTTCGCGCTCGACGGGGCACGCACGCTCGACGGTGCGACCGCGGTCGCACCGGGGTTCGCGGCGTTGGGTCTGCGCCACATCGCCGACTGCTACTTCCTCGGCATGCACGCCGGGTTCGGCCTGAGCAATTTCGCCGAGCCGACGCCGTTCCTGCTGCTGCTGCGCCAGTTCGCCGACGACGTGTACGGCGCAATGCGCGACGCCGCGGGCGCGGCGTCCCTCGTCGACACGTCCGAAACGAACGCCGCGGTAGCCGCGGTGCTGCAATCGCTGTATCCCGAGGTGTTTGCTTCCGACGCCCCGCGTGCTGCCGTCGCGATCTCGGGCGACCGATCTGAGACCACACCCGCGCCCGTCATCGTCGCCGGTTGCCCGCGCAGCGGCACGACCTGGCTGCAGCGCCTGCTCCAGTCGCACCCATCGCTCGCGGGTCCCGACGGCGAAACGACGCTGTTCCTCAGCTTCACCGACTTGTTCGCCAACGAACGACTGGCGGCGCTCGTCGACCGCGACGCGCTCGTAGCCGCGGTGCGCCGGTTCGGCTCCGCGTTGTTCGAGCGCTTTCACGCGGAGCGCGCGCCGAACGCGCTGCGAATCGTCGAGAAAACGCCGGGCAACGTCGAGCACCTCGACCTGATCGCCGAGCTCTTCCCGGACGCTTCGATCATCGGCATTTACCGCGACGGCCGCGACGTCGTGGAGTCGCTCTTGTCGGTCCCCTTCGGCACCGACGATCCGGTCGTCGCCGCGAAAGGCTGGGCGAGGTCCATGCGCGCGCTGCAGGCCTTTGCTGCGAAGTCGAACCGCATACGCGTCGTGCGCTACGAAGAACTACGCGCTGACCCGGTTGCGCACGTGACGGAGCTGTTGCGCTGGCTCGGGTTGCCCGCCGACGACGAGGTACGCGCCATCCTCGACGCGCAGGCCCCGACGCAGGTGAGCCAGCACAAGGTCAGAGCGGCGCGCCTGTCGCCGCGCGCCGAGCGCGCCGTCTACCGCTTCGGCGGTGACTTGCTCGTCGCGTTCGGTTACGCGACGAATGGCGAGGTCCGCGCCGTCAAGCGCCGGCCGGGGTACGCCGTGGATCTCGCGCGCGGTCGGGCGGCGCGGCTGTTAATGCGGAACCGGTGACGCGACCCTGCGCTTCAAACGCAGGAACGGCTGCTCGATCAACACCCACGACAACGTCACCGCGACCGTCATGATCACCGCCGCGGCGAAGGCCAGGACGAAGCGGCTGTGCGTGTGGCCTTGGAGCGCGTGCGCCGCCACCCGCAACGCCAAGCCGTGCCACAGGTACAGCCCGTAGGACACCTTGCCGATCGTGCGCAACGGCGACCACTCCATCGGCCCGACGAGCGGTGACACGCGCAGCACGATGGCGAGGATGATCACGCCCGCCGCCGCTGAGATGAGCGTGAAGCCGCCGTCGAAGACGAAGTCGCCCGACTTCACGAACAGCGCGACGAACACGAGGAACGCCGCGCTGACGACGGCGGCCTGACTCAGCCAGCGAGTCGGCACGAGGTCCCAGCGCCACAAGAACGCGCACAGCGCGCCGATCAGCAGCCCGTCGGCGCGCGCATCGGGTCGCATGTACGCGGCGGGATATCCGCTGCCCCAGTTCCAGATGGCGAGGCGTATGAGCGCCGAGGCGACGATGCCGGCGCCGATCGTCCACAACACGGCGTTGCGCGTGCGCGCCTGGCGCAACACACCGAGCACGAGCAGCGCGGGCCAGATCAAATAGAACTGCTCTTCGATCGCCAGCGACCACGTCATGCCGATGCCGGACGTGATCATCGCTCTGATCCGGTAGATCTGCGCGAAGTTGGCGACGTAGAGGACGACCGCCGCGACTTCCTTCGCTTCGGTGCGCATCGAGCCGCCCGTCCACAACGTGTAGATGGTGTGGGCGACGAGCACCGTGTACAGCGCGGGCAGCAGCCGCAAGCCGCGTCGCGCGTAGAACTTCTTGAAACCGACCCCGCCCGTGCCCGCCTTCTCGCCTACGAGCAGCGTCGTGATGAGAAAGCCGCTGAGCACGAAGAAGATGTCGACGCCCGCGTAGCCGCCCGGCAGCAGGCCGCCCGGGCGCTTGTCCGCCCAGATCGAGCCGAAGTGCAGGCCGATCACGAACAGGACGGCGACGGCGCGGATGCCGTCGAGTCCGGGAACGTGATGGAAACGGCGGGCGCCGTCTGCGTCGAGCTTCTCGAGCCCGAGCGTTTGGGTCATGAGAGCCGGCTCGTCCAGGCGCTGTGGTCCCGGTGGACCGCCAGCCAGTTGGAGTCGCGGAACGTCTCGAGCGCCATGTCGTAGGGCATGAACTCGACGCCGTTGGGCTCGATGCGTCCGACGGTGAAACCGAAGGTCGTCATCTGTTCGTAGAAGTCGCGCAGCAAGTACTTGGTGAGGATGCAGACGCGGCCGTATTCGTATTGGACCGCGCCAATGGCGCCGTCGCGGAACGCCTTGGCGAAGCCGTCGATGACGCTCGGCTCCGCGCCCTCGACGTCGAGCTTGAGGAAGTCGACGTGGTCGACGCCGGCCTCGGCCATGTAGGCGTCACCGGTCGACACCGGTGCCTCGATCGCGGTCGACGCGGCGTCGTGGGGGTAGTCGGTGATCGTCGTCAGCGCGGGATGGTCGGGGTAGTGATGAATCGTGATCGTCCCCGGCGCGGAACTGAGGCCGAAGGCGTTGACCCGCACGCGGGCGTCTCCCTCGTAGCGCTTGGCGACCCCGGCTGCGGTGGTCGGTGAGATCTCGAAGGCATGGACCGAGCGCGCCCCGGCTGCGAGCGCGCGCGCCGTCCATTCGCCGACGTTCGCGCCGACGTCGAAGACGACGCCGAGGTCGGGACCGAGCACGTCGAGAACGCGCGCTTCGCCGTTGTTCGAGATGTCGCGCAGTACCGCGGGGCTGCCTTCGAAGCCGCGTAGCAAAGCGCGCGCTGCTCGCACCGCGGTCTTCACGGCCGGGTTCGATCGGCGGGTGCCGACGCGTTGGATTAGCGCTTGCATCCGGGAACCGACACCCACTGGCACGCCGCGCTTTCTAACACCAACTAGAGCACCACCCGGCGGTATCGGATCGACCCACGCCACAGGCTCAACGCCATCGCGCCGTCGCCGATCACCAACGGCACCACACGCGTGGCCCAGCCGCGCAAGCCGCGGCGGCGTCGCGGTGCGAGCTTCCACGCGTAGGGGAGTACGCCGACCAGCGGGACCCACGTGCGCGACACCCCCGCCGCGGCGACGCTGACTACGCCGAGATCGAAGGCCGCAGTCCGTGACGTCAAGAACACCCGCAGGAACAGCGAGTCGCGCACTTCGGGGACGCTGGCCACGAGCGCGGGAAAGATCGACGTGCCGTTCATCACCTTGAGCCACTTGCGATAGCTGCGCGGCTCAATGCGGTGTTCGACGACGGCGTCGGCGTCGAACACGAGCTCGCTGCGCGTGGCGCGCAGGATGTCGCGCCCGAGCATCGTGTCTTCGCCGCCGAACGGCTTGCCGTTGAAGCGGTACGACGGCAGCGGCCGGAACCCACCGGCAGCCACGACGTCGTCGCGTCGATAGGCGACGTTGCACGTTTCGAACAGTTCCGTGGGGCGCCGGATTGTCATCGTGTGGTCCCACGGGCCCCGCGGGACGCCCGCTTCGGGTTCGGTGCGCCCCTGAATCACCCGCGCGCCGCTTTGGAGGCCTTCGAGCATGCGGCGCGCCCACTGCGGGTGGGGGAGGCAGTCGTCGTCGGTGAACGCCAGCAACGGTGCGCGCGCCAGTTGGACGGCGGCGTTGCGCCCCGGCGCCGGGCCGTGGTTGTCCTCGATCCGCGCCGCGCACATGGCGACGCGGGTCACCTTGACGTGGTCGGTCAGAGTCGCCCACGTGGCGTCGCCGGAGCCGTTGTCCACGATGATCACTTCGATGCGTTCGCGCGCTTCTTGCGCCTCGAACGCGGCGAGCAAACCCGGCAGATAGTGCGGGCGGCGGTACGTCGACACGACGACGCTCAACTCGGGTTGCGCCGCGGACCAAGGCGCGCTGGTGGCGACGTCGACGACGGCATCGGCCGCGCCGACGCGGTCAGCAGCCATGCCTACAGCGCCCCGGCCCACGCAGAGGAAACGAGCTCACGTATGCATTCTCGCGGCCGGCGGACGGTAACTTCATCACGGCATGCGTCGTATCCCGTCGTTTTCCGTCTCCGTCAAAGCGTGGCGCGAGGTCGGAGAGTTCGTTCACATCGGTCGCGTCCGCGTCGTCGTCCTCGCGTTCCTCGGGATGATCGTCGGCATCAGCGAGTCGGCATTCCTGGCGATCCTGGCCAGTGTCGGCATTTCGATCGCGGGCCAGGGCAACTCCTCGGTCGTCAAGCTCCCGCTGGTTTCGTTGACCGGCCTGTCGATTCCGGCGCTGCTGGAGCTCGGCGCCGGCCTGGCGCTGGCGACGATGTGCGTGCAGTTCTTCATCACGGTGCAGTTGTCGAGAATCACCGCGCAGGTGAACACGCTCATGCGCCGCGAGATCTATCGCGAGTTCTCGCACGCGAGCTGGCGCACGCAGCGCTCGGAGGTCGAGAGCGCGTTCGTGAACTTCATCGTGTTCCACGTCACCCGCGCCAGCGGGCTCGTCACGGCGATCATCAGCCAGTTCACGTCGTTGGCGACGCTCGCCGTGTTCCTGGTCGTGGCGTTGCTGATGGCGCCGGGAATCGCGCTGGTCGTCATCGTCCTCGGTGCCCTGCTGTGGGTGGGCTTCCTGCCCGTGCGGCGCATTACCCGCGACGCCGGCGAGGAATCGAAGAGCGCGACGCGCAAGCTGTTCCGCACCTTTGTCGACGCCATCTCGGCGAGCCGGGAGATCAAGGCGTACGGCGTCGAGGATCCGATCCGCGAGCGCATCGACGAGGAGATCAACGACCTCGAGCGCCCGGCGTTCCGTGTGCGGGTCGCATCCGGCTTCGTGCCGGTGCTGTACCAACGCCTGGTGTTCATGATCCTGCTCGGCGGCGTCGCGCTCGTGTACATCCTCGACATCAAGGACGTGGGCTCGATCGGCGGCGCGTTGTTGATCGTGCTGCGCGCCATGCAACAAGCGCAAAGCGTTCAGGCCGCCGACCCCGTCATCGCCGAGGCGCGGCCGTGGCTCGCCGAGCTCAAGGAAGGCCGCGACCGTTACACGGCGGGGCGTATGCGCGTCGGCGACGCGGTCCTCGACGGTCTCGAGGAAATCGAACTCGAAAACGTGGGGTACTCGTACGGCGAGGACGGCCAGGCGCTGGCGCTCGACGGCGTCAGCTTCAAAGCGCGCCGCGGCCAGCTCATCGGCGTGATCGGCCCGTCGGGCAGCGGCAAGTCGACGCTTTCGGAGGTGTTGGTCCGCCTCGACTCGCCGACGTTCGGCTCGTACCGCGTCAACGGCCGGCCGGCGTCGGACTACGACCGGGAGTCGTGGACGCGCCAAGTCGTGCTCGTGCCTCAGCTTGGCCACCTCATCACCGCGTCGGTCGAGGAAAACATCAAGTTCCTGCGGGAGGGCGTGACCGAAGCCGACGTGCGCAGCGCCGCCGACCAAGCGAATCTCACCGGCGACGTCCTCGAGTTCGAGGAAGGGTTCGACACGAAAGTGGGCGAACGCGGCAACCGCGGTCTGTCGGGCGGTCAACGGCAGCGCCTGACGATCGCGCGCGCGCTCGCGGTGCCGCCCGGCCTGATCGTGCTCGACGAACCGACCAGCGCGCTCGATCACAAGGCGGAGGGCGTCATCGTCGAGACGATCGAAGCGCTGCGGCGCCACGCGCTGGTCATCGTGATCGCGCACCGCCTGTCGACGCTGCGCCACTGCGACCGTGTGCTCGTGCTGCGCGACGGCAAGGCCGAGGCGTTCTGCTCACCGGACGAACTCCCGGATCAGAGCACGTTCTTCCGCGACGCCGGCACGACGATCGCGCCCTAGTTACTTCAGGCGGTCGAGCAGGTCGCGGCGCGACTCGTGCACCGCCAAGTAGTTGGCGTCGCTGAGCGTTTCCATCGAGAGATGGAACGGCGTGGCCTCCCACGCCGTCGGGAGGAGCCGGCCGGCGACGAAGCCCCACTTCGTCAGGTCGGCGTAGAAGTCGCGCAGCATGTACTTCGTCAGCACGACGAACTTGCCGTACTCGAACTGCACGGCGCCGATGGCGCCACGTTCGAACGCGTTCGTGAAGCCGCGCAGGACGAGTTCCTCCGCGCCTTCGACGTCGATCTTCAGGAAGTCGATCTTGTCGATTCCGTGCTCGGCCATGTACTCGTCGCCCGTGCGCACCGGCACCTCGAGCTCCTCCGCGGGCAACTCCCACGGGAAGTCGGTGATGGTCGTCAGGACGGGGAGGTCGGGAAAATGGCGGATGGTGATCGTGCCCGACTCCGACGAAAGCCCGAAGCGGTTGATGTGCACACGCGGGTCGTCGCCGTGGTTCTTCGTCAGTTCGTCCGCGGTTGTCGGCGAGATCTCGAACGCGTGCACGACCTTGGCGCCGGCCCCGAGCGCGTACGTCGTCCACTCGCCGACGTTGGCGCCGACGTCGAACGCCACGTCGAGCCGCGGGCCGAGTTGCTCCAGCACCCAGCTCTCGCCGTTGTTCTCGATGTGCGACAGCACCGCGTTGGCGCCCTCGTAGCCGCGCAACACGTGGCGCGCCGCGTTGACGACGCGGCGGGCGATCGGGTTGCGGCGCCCGAGCACGCCCACCTTGGCGAGCGCGCGGTTGACGGGCGAGACGTGCCCGAGCGCTTCGACCCGTTTCGGGCTCATACGCGCATCCAGGGCGGCGAGCCTTGGTCGCAGAGGGCGCTGAGTTCGAGCGCGTCCTTGTAGGTATCCATCGACTTCCAGAAACCGTGGTGCTTGTACACGTAGAGGTCGCCGGCGCTGCCGAGCGCCGGCAGCACGTCGCGCTCGAAGTCCTCGCCCGGGTCGGGCCACTTGTCGAAGCACCGCCGGTCCATCACGAAGAACCCCGCGTTGATGTAGTGATCGGGCAGCTTCGGCTTTTCCTTGAACCCGAGGACGCGGCCGTCGTCGTCAAAGTCGACGGTGCCGTACTGCGACGGCAGCGGCACGCCCGTCATCGTCGCCAGACCGTCGTGGCCGTGATGAAACCGCAGCGACGCTTCGAGGTCGACGTCGCCCAAACCGTCGGCGTAGGTGACGAAGAACGTGTCGCCCACCGCGTCGGCGACGGCGCGCACGCGTCCACCGGTGTTGGTTTCCTCGCCGGTGTCGATGACCTCGACGTTCCACGGCTCGTCGAGCTGCTGCGCGAACTCGTCGAGGAGATCCTTCTTGTATCCGGCGGCGAGCACGAAGTCGGTGAAGCCGTGCGCGGCGTAGATCTCCATGACGCGGCGCACAACGGGTTGACCGCCGACTTCGAGCAGCGGTTTCGGCACGGTCGCCGTTTGCGGGTAGGCGCGTGTGCCCTTGCCACCGCAGAGGATGACGGTGCGTACCGACATGGCGCGTGAAACTAACCGGTCATCGAACCCTTAGTGTTAACCGCCTTATGAGTCCCGCAGTGCTCGATTCGCTGCGCGGGCGCCGGGCTCTCGTTACCGGGCACACCGGATTCAAGGGCGCGTGGCTCGCCGCGTGGCTGGACGTTCTCGGCGCGGAGGTGCACGGCGTCGCGCTCGCACCGCCCCCGCGCGGCGCGTTCGTCGATCTCGGTGTCGCGTCGTTCGCGCAGACCATCGAGGCCGACGTGCGCGACGGTGACGCCGTCGACAAGGCCGTAAAGGCTGTCGAACCGGACATCGTGTTCCATCTCGCCGCGCAGCCACTCGTGCGCGCCGCGTGGGCCGACCGCCGCTCGACGTACGGCACCAACGTGATGGGCACCGTCAACGTGCTCGAGGCGTCGCTCGCGGTCGCGTCGGTACGCGGCGTTGTCGTCGTGACGACGGACAAGGTCTACGAGAACAACGAGGAGGGGCGTCCGTTCGCCGAAGGCGACCGCCTTGGGGGCCACGACCCGTACAGCGCGTCGAAAGCCGCGGCCGAGATCGCGGTCGGTCCGTACCGGCGCAGTGACCTGATGGGACTCCACGCCGCACCCGTGACCTCAGTGCGCGCCGGCAACGTGATCGGCGGCGGCGATTGGTCCGCGGATCGCCTCATCCCCGACATCGTGCGCGCCCTCGAAGCCGGCGAGAACATCACGCTGCGCCGGCCCGACGCCGTACGTCCCTGGCAGCACGTCCTCGACTGCGTTCACGGTTACCTCCTGGTCGCAGCCGCGCACATCGACGGAAGAGCGCTCTCGCCGGCGTACAACTTCGCGCACGACGGCGGCGCCGCCACCGTGCTCGAGGTCACGCGCGCGGCGGTGCGTCACTGGGGCGCGGGCGACGACCGCATCGTCGTCGAACGCGAGACCGACGCGCAGGAAGCGGGGCTGCTCACGCTCGACCCGGCGCTGGCGCGCAAGGAGCTCGGGTGGGAACCGGCGTGGACGCTCGACGAGACGATCGCCGAGACGATCCGCATTTACCGCGACCCTTCCGCGGGACGCGCGCAGATCCAAGAGCACATGGAGAAGACAGCCGCCAAGTGAGAATCGCGCTCCTGAGCCCGTACGTGTGGCCCGAGGTGCGGCGTGGCGGCGAGCGTTACCTCGACGATCTGGCGTGGTACTTGCGGGGTGCGGGCCACGACGTCGACGTCATCACGGGCACGGCGCATCGTCCCGGGGTCACGCACGTCGACGGCGGCGACGACGTGCGACTGAAGAACATCCGGGGCCTGTCGCGTGGCGCGGTGCACGTCACTGCGGTTGAAACTTTCGCCGCCCGCGTCCTGCCGACCCTGGCGCGCCGCCGCTACGACGTCGTGCACTCGTTGGCGCCCGCGGCGGCGCTGACTGCCCGCCTGTGCCGCCAGCGCACCGCGTTCACCTTCCTTGGTCATCCGACTCCCGCGTGGCTCGCCGAACATCCGACGAAGCGCCGCGTGGCGCGCGCCGTCGTGCGGACGTGCGACGCGATGAGCGCGCTCTCGCCCGCCGTCGCTGACGACATCGAAAGCGCCTTCGGCCGTCGCCCGGCGGTGATCGCGCCGGGCGTGCGCACCGCCAACTTCGCCCCCGCACCGCGCAGCGCCGAGCCGACGATCTTGTTCGCGTCGGCGATGCGCCCGGAGAAGGGCCTCGACGTTCTCCTACGGGCGTTCGTGACCGTCGCGGCGGCGGACGCGCGCGTGCGCTTGGTGCTGTGCGGCCCCGGCGATGCCACGTGGGCCTTCGACGCGGTCGGCGCTGCCATCGATCCGTACCGCGATCGCATCGACGTGTTGCCCGCCGGCGCGCCCGAGGAGCTGCCGGCTCGCTACGCGCGGGCCCACGTCACCGTGTTGCCGTCGCGCAACGAGGCGTTCGGGCTGGCGCTCGCCGAGTCACTCGCCAGCGGTACGCCCGTGGTCGGCTGTACCGGAGGTGGTGCCGAGGAGATCGTGACGCCCGGTGTCGGCGCCATCGTTGCGCACGGCGACGCCGCCGCGCTCGCCCAGGCGATCGAGCGGGTGCTGGCGTTGGCCGCCGAACCGGGTACCGTCGCCGCCTGCCTCGAGCGCGCCGCGCTGTGGGACTGGAAGGCTTCGATCGGCCCGCAGCACGAAGCGATGTACAAAGGCGTGATTGGCCATGGATAACGCACCCGAAATTTCCGTTGTCTGCTCGACGTACTCCCGAGCCGACCGCCTCGAAGGTCTACTCAGCGCGCTCGAACGCCAGACGTTCCACGTCGATCGCTTCGAAGTGGTCGTCGTCGACGACGCGTCGATCGACAACACCCGTGAGGTGCTCGAGAAGTTCGCGGCGGGGTCGCCCCTTCATCTGCACATCGTCCCGCTCGACGACAATCGCGGGCGCGCCGGTGGCCGCAACGTCGGATGGCGCGCCGCGCGTGCGCCGGTCGTCGCGTTCACCGACGACGACTGCGCGCCCGATCCCGACTGGCTGCAGCAGGGCTACAACGCCATCAGCGCGGGCGCTCGCATCGTCGTCGGCCGCACCGAACCAAACCCCGCGCAGCAGCACAACAGCGGCGCGTTCAGCCGCACGCAGAAGGTCGGCGAGGTGTCGGGCAAGCGCTACTTCCAGACGTGCAACATCTTCTACCGCCGGGCCGACCTCGAAGC
>JBEEFV010000098.1:0-19868 GCA_041166405.1 Actinomycetota bacterium
CGCATCGCTCTGACCCCCAAGCCAGAACGTGGAGTTGCGGGAGGAGGCGCATGTCGTACCAGCCGCGTTGCGCGAGCTGTTCGGCGAGTCGGCGGAAGCTCGCCATCAGGGCATCGGTGTCAGCGGCGTCGGGCGCTGGGTTGCCAACTTGGAGGTAGAAGGGGAGGTCGGGGAACCTGTCTCGGACGCGACGGGCGTAGATGAGGTCGTCGTCATCGATGACCACCACCTTCAGGGTCGTCGTCGTCGACGGCCCCGCACTTGCCACGCAATGATCGAGACGTTCCCAGTTCGTGTCCTCGCCGGAACTGGGTCCCTTCGGAGACAACGTCAGGAAATCGACGTCGCTGAACCAGGCGGGGGCGAGCGATCCTTGGGTTTCGACGGCGAAGGTAAATCCCTCCTCATGCCCGCGTGCGATGAGGGCGCCCAGCTCGTGCATGGCCGGATTTCCTCCCGACAGCGTGACGAGGATCGGTCCACGCGACAGAGCGTTGACGGCGCCGAGCACCGCGTCCGTCGACATGCGAGTCCAGTCGCTGCGGTACTTCGGGAGTACGGCGTACATCGTGTCGCACCAGGAGCAGCGATAGTCGCAGCCGCCCGTGCGCACGAAGACGGTTGGCCGCCCGACTAGCTCCCCTTCGCCTTGGATCGTCGGGCCGAAGATCTCTGAAACCGGGATCAGACGCATAGCTCGGACGCCTGCTGGGTGGGCGCGTACTCCGCCCACGACGTCGGAGTCTCGCTGACGCGAATTGCCGATACCTGGGGGTACATCCCCCGCGCAACGTCGAACAACCAGCACGCGAGGTTTTCGGCCGTCGTTGCCATCGGTACGACGTCGTTGAGGTGGCGATGGTCGAGCTTGCAGTCGAGGAACTCGCTGAATCGCTTCAGCGCTCCGTAATCGACGACGAAGCCCACGTCGTCGAGCGTTTCCGCCTCGAGCACGATGTCGACCGCGTAGTTGTGGCCATGGAGTCGCGCGCACTGATGGTCGGTAGGTAGGTCAACCAGCTGATGGCTGGCCGAGAACTTGAACTGCTTCGCGATTCGGTACACGTGTGCCCCCAGACTCTTCGTACCATTGCCCCGGTCGCAATAGCGAGTGAATGCACATCATAGGCGTTACGACAAAACTTCGCATTGCCGTTTTTTGCGGCGCGCTTGCGCAGCGCAGGCCCGGGTAATGCGACTCCCATCGAATGCGCGACGTCGAAGCGCGCTGCTGCTTCGATACCATGTCGGGGACGGCCGAGACGTGGGAGGCGCCATGGCGGACGATGACGAGGCGGCGACCAACCGACCACTTCCGCCCGCCCCCCGAGAATCGGAGGACGGTTTCCGGAAGGGCATCGACATCGTCGATCTCACCCCGCCCCCGCCTCACGACACGCCGCCACCACCGCCACCCCCACCACCTGAGGAGTAGCGCAACGTGCTGCCAGACAGCGCGGCGACGCTGGCGGCGTTCCTGTTGTTCGTGATGCCCGGACTCGCGTTCGAGCTGACGGTCGGACTCCGTAGGCCAGAACACGACCGGACGACCTTTCGTGAGACCAGCGTCGTAGCGGTGACGAGTCTGGTCTTTTCGTGTGTGTCGACAACGGTGCTGTGGTGCTTGAGCCGCGTGCGGTCGCGGTGGTTCGTGAATCTCGACTCGCTGGTTGCACACCGCACGTACTGGTCTGTGCATTATCGGCTCGTCCTGCGAACGACCGCGATCGAAGTCGCGTTGGCCTGTGCGCTCGCCGTCCTCGTCGCTTCTCGGATCGGGCGTGGTCGCATTCGTTCCGTGACGACGTGGTTTGCAGTGTTTCGTGACAACGTTCCACCACAGTCGCGTGCGCTGTTGCGCATCGAGACCACGAGCGGAACGATCTACCAGGGTTATGTGGGCGCCTACACCGCGGACGACGTCCCACCGGACGAACGAGAAATCGTGCTTGCCCCGCCATTGACGATTCAGCGAAAAGGTATGGCGGAGGTCCCGATCGAGTGGGATCGCGTCATCCTGTCGGGGTCGCAGATCGCGACCATTACCGCGGCGTACGTCGTCGTGCCGACGTCCGCGGCTTCGTCGACTTGAACGCTCGCCGGTGAGCGCCGCGTGACCGCAGGCGGCGTCACCGACGTCACCGTCACGACACCCAAGGCGCGCGACGCGACACAGTGTCTACACACGTGTCTCCGCCTCCGAGGTTGAACTGCCGGGCGGGCGACTCCTCAGAAAGGCCATCGTGCGGGGAAGATTCGCAGGCTACCGGCAAGCCGAACGCGAAGTCGTCGCCCGCGCCGACCGGTTGCTGGTTGATCGTCGGGAAGGGCGACACCGCGACGCTGCGACGGTGAGCGCCGTCGCGGAAGCGCTTCGTCAGTTGTCGCAAGTGACACGCGACACCGATCGGCGGTCATTCGCCGCGCTCGCGGAAACCCTCGACGGAGATTCTTCAGCGGCGAGGCGTCTCGTCGCCTCATCAATCCGCTCGCACCTTCATCCGCCGCGCGCGTGGGGTGCGGTCGCCGCAGTGCTCGCTGCCGACACAGGTCGCCAACCCCTGCTAGTCGACTGGGCGATCCGACTGGGGGACAGCCGGGTCGACGACGCCGAAGCACATCTCTGGGCGAGCGAAACGCTCGCGTCACTCGACCATCTTGTCCCAGCGGTCGATCTGGTAGTTCGACATCCTCATCCGGACATCGATCGGTGGATCGACCTGGCGGTTCGCTTGGCGGATCTCGCCGATCTCAACGAGGAAGTTGGAATGTGGTCCGCGCAGTGGGCGAGCACCGGCGCCACCGCCCTCGACGAGCCGACGACCGTCGACCCAGACGTGCTCGCAACGCTCGCGACCGTTCTGGACCCTGGACAGGCGCGAGCTGTCGTCGGCCTCCTACTTGAACGGCTCGAACAACGCGCGGGCCTCGCTGATCGCGTCGCAATCGGGCTCTGGCGGCTCGCTGAACTCTCGGGTGACGTCCGCACCGCGGGAAGAGCTTTTCGCGCAGTCGCCGAAACGCGCCTCGGACGCAAGGTCGAGGCCGGGGAGTACCAGGCACTTGTGTACCAGTACGTCGATGTCTTGGAGGCGCGGGACATGACGCGGTTCGCCGCGCTCGTCTTCGAAGCGATGTGGCGCGAGTCGCACGAAATCTCCCAGGGGTTCGCGGCCGTCTACCTGTGGCGACGCGCGAATGAGCCCGCGCGCGAACGCGCCGTGCTCTTGGACGCCGTCAATCAGGTAGATGCCACCGCCGTAGCTGCTCTCGCGCCGGAGGCACGCGCTTCGATCGGGCGAACGGCGGCCGTCACGCTGCTCGGTGACGTCACCGAAACGGAACGGCTGGAAGCCTTGGATCGACTGGACGGTGCCGGCATTCCGATGCCCGGCCAGCTCGAATTGCCGACAGGTCTTTCGATGACTGCGCTCCGTGAGCAGAACGTGCGGATTCAACTGACGACTTTGCTGCGGTCTGGCCGCGTCGACGAGGCGCGCGCCGTCGCTCTTCACGCGTCATTCGTGGACCGCGTCGGATCGCCTCCCGCGGGCCTTATTGTCGACGCGCTGTTGGAGGGCGGGGCCCACGGGGAGGCGTATCAGCTTGCTCGGGCTCTCACTCGCGTCTACCCGGACGACATGGACGCGCTCAGGAGGTTGTGTTCCGCGGCCGTTTGGTATGGACGCCAAGGCGAAGCGGTCGACTTGGCACGGCAGGCGCTTCTTACAAAGCCGCAGTCGATCGGCGTACTCGCCGACTCCGTGCGGTGGCTGGCGAACGTCGACCACGAGGCCGCGTTGCGCGCCGTGGAAGGTGCGCTCTCGGACCCTCGCAACGCGCTCGTCGCTGAGCAGCTGCGCGCCCTGCTCGACGAGTTGTCGAGCATCCGGTGAACGGCTCTCTGTCACCCGCCGCGACGGCCGCCGTCGAGGCTTCGTCGACGCAAGGCGAAACCAACGTCGCCCGGCTCATGCGAGCCCTGACGCGACGAACGGATAGTTCGGCTACGAAGGTGCTCGGCCGGCTCTCGATCGAGGCCGGGACGATGTGTTCGTGGCTCGACGAGTTCGCCCCGACGGCAGCGATCAGCACCGAAGCCCTGCTGGCATCACAGCGGCAACTGGGCGCCGCGTACCTCACCCCATCGACGACCGGTGGCGTCGTTTTGGGACTCATCGGCGGCGTCGACGACGAGCTCGCCGGGCTGCCGGGCAGCTTGCGGCGCCAATTCACGATCTACGCGACGGACATCAAAGACGTCGCACGAAGCTTGCGCGACGCCTGTCGCATGGAAATGCTCGCGTTGCTGACCGAATCCCCGGTCGCGACGGTTGATTGGCCCGCCCCTCCGCTCGAAGTTCGCGTTCCGTATTCGATCCTCCTCGAGGCGACGTTGGACAGAGCCGAGGGTGTCTCGCGAACGAAGAAGGAGTCGAATATCTCGACAAGTTCGTTGATGGCCGCCATGAACGCACTCCACATGACCGCGGACTGGCGCGACTTCTACGACGCCGTTGGTTACAGCGCGGTGCTTCTCGGCGGCGAGACGCCGCGATCTTCACCGGAACCCGGTGACCGCCGCGTACATGTCCTCGGGCCCGCGTCGGTGTTGACCTACACCTGTTCCGACGCGCTAGCAGCGGTGCTGTGGACCGCCGCGACGTTCGCAATGACCAACGATGGTCCACCAGCCATCACGCCCGAACTATTGCTCCTGGCTCAGGTCGCGAACCCGGCGAGCCGAATCGGCGCGCTGATCGAAGAACGCGTCCCCCCGGGTATCCGCGCCACAAGCCTCTTCCTTCGGTGGACCGAAACAGCGGCGTTGACGCGAGCAGCCGTCGTCGCGGCGAGCAGTTTGTGCGCGCCACGGGTCGTGTCATCGACGCAACGCTTCGACGACACGACCCCCGGGATCGTCGCGACCGCCGCCGCGACGTACTTGCTCGAGCGTCACAGCGACGCGCTCACGGACGAACTCGCAAGATGCCTCGAGCGGAGCGCCGACGTCCTCGATCCACAGTTGGCCGACACCGCCCACCGCATCATCGCCCTGTTGAGCGCCCAGGGATCAGGCGCGCCCTGGAGCGGAGACCTCGCCGCCCTCGAATCGCAACTCACCACCTGGGTCGAGGACTCCGACGGACCCCCGCCAGCGGCGCTCGTCGGGGCAGTCGCAGCCTTCGCTTCGCCGGATGGTGGTGTCGCAGCGTGTGCCCCAGGGGCCAATGTCCTCGCTGCGCTGACAGCAGACGATGGCTCACCATCACGAGCGACGGCCCGCGCGTTGTACGAAGCCAAGGTTGCGCTCCAGCAATCGCAGAGCGATAGTTCGCGTGCGCAGGAATGGGCGAAACGCGCGGGCGAACGGTGGTCGGGCATCGCCACGCGCCTCGCCGACCACGGCGAATGGAGCGACGCCGCCGCCGCCATCACCATCGGTGCACGAGTAACCGCGCGCACCGCCAACGACGGACTCGGGCACACGCGCTGGACACCGAGGCACCCGGCACTCGAACTCGTCGAAGCCGACATCGAAACGCACCCCGGCCAGCTCGCCTTCGTTACCGCGAGCGACGGGATCGTGTTCGCGCACCGCACGACGGGTGGACGCTGGAACGGAACGCTCCGCGCGCTCGGGGTCGCTGACTTGGACGGCTGGCGGGCCGAGTGGCACGCGAGCCTCGCTTCCCGAAAGCCGTCGAGCGCTTTGCTCCGCACGCTCCCTTCCCTTCTCGGCGTCGACGTCTCAGACCTCCAGCCCGGCCGAATGGATCTCGTCGTCGACGCACGCGCCGCGACTGTGCCACTCGGCCAGGCGATCTTCGCGGCGACCGCAGGATCGGTTCATCCGATCGTGCACGTCGCTGGCGCGCTCGGCACGACATCGTCCGAGGCGCCGCCACTCCGAAACCCCAACTCGACGATGTGCCTCGTCGCCGAACCACCCGTGGCCGGCGGCGCCTTGCGGTTCGCGGGAGTCGAAGTCGCCACCCTGAAGCAGCGGCTGCAACCGGCGTCGGTCCTCGCGGGTTCACGCGCTTCACGATCCTGGGTTCAACGGGCCATCAGCGCACGCCCACGCGCGCCGACACCGGACATCCTTCACTTCGTAGGACACGGCACCTTCGACAAACTCCCCGACGGCACCGCCGCCGCGTCGATGATCCTCGCTGACGGACAACGCCTCACCCCCTCGGACATCGCACGAGTGAGCTCGCGGGTCCGCGTCGCGCTCTGCTCTGCATGCGACCTCGGAATCCTCGACCAAGGAGACGGAACGCCTCACCCCCCATGGCCGCTCGCGGCAATCAACGCTGGCGTCGGACACGTCGTCGCGGCTGCGTGGCCGGTGGCGGACGCCGCGACCGTGCTCTTGATGACGCGGGTCCACGAGGAGTGGACGGGAGCCGTGGACCTCCACAGTGCGCTTGTCGCAGCATGCGGTTGGCTTCGCACAGCGAGCCGGAGTGACCTTGAGAGTTACGTCGAACGACTAAGCGGCGAGAACGTCGCAGAACTCGCGGAGCGCGTCGCCGTCCGCTCGCAGACGAACCCCGACGCGCCGTTTTCCGACAGCAGCTACTGGGCGCCGTTCGCGTTGTACTCACCGTGAGCGGGATCGCCACCGCAGCTTTTGGAAGCGCGACACGAGGGTGGGGCAGCGCGCCGTAGTCCGCGCTCGGCGCGGAGCATTACGACGCGGTCGACGCTTCCCGGCCGGCTGCCGATCGGTTGGCGTGATCGAATGACAAGGCGTCGTTGAATATGTGATCGCGATTCGGTGCCGGCCAATGGCGAGGAAAGCGCCTCTAGCTTTTGCGCCCGCGCTGACGAGGCAGCGGCGGTCGTCCACGACTCCACGCGGCGATCTCGGCGCGAATGCGCGCGTAGTCGTCCTCGCAGACGTCGGCAGACCATTGTTTATCGCCGAGCGTCAGGGTCGTTCGAAGGTCCGCCTGTGCGACGCCGCAGACATCACACAGGTGGACACGCCTCGCTTCGCGCGTACGACGCTCGGCGCATCCGGCGCGAGTGGTTCGGTGATAGTGCACGTCCGGATACGGCCCGGGCTTTGAATGATTACAACAACAGGACCATGATTTGCCCGCTGGTATAACTACTCAATGGCGCGCAGCAAGGTGGTCGTGGAAACCGTCTATTGCGATCTCTGCGGCCGTCCCGTTGGTAAGCCGCTGTCGCAGTCGGTTGGGCTTGGACGAGACTCATGGGAACTGGATCTCTGCGCCGCGGACATGAAGCGTCTCCAAGACCAGTTCGGCAAGTGGACTAAGGAAGCCCGGCCGATCCGGCGACGTCAGCGCCGAACCGAACAGCAAGCCCGGGATGAATGGGACTATCTCGAAAAACTTGGTTTCCGGCGACACCGCGGACGGAAGAGCGCGAGCGAGATCGCCGCGCTCGCAAAGCGCAAGCGCTGACCTGAGCGACCGCGCGCAACGCTCAGGCGGCTCGCGGGTCACGGCCACCGAGCAACGCCTCGGCGTTCCCTCGCCCACGCTGCCGCAATCGCGTCCGACGACAGGCCGCCGGTAGCCCATCGTTCGGCGCCGAGGCCGCGCTGAACTGACCCAATTGCCGCGACCGCAAAAATCGTTGCGAACGGTAGGGACGGCGGCGCGCGCCGCGGCCCCTAGATGTCAACTACGGGCAGACGTACGTTTCGCCCTGCAAAACCGGCGGAATCGGTGTCACCGTGACGCACGGCCACTCGGCCGAGGCGCGCGGCGCCGAAAGAGACAAACTGCCGGTCACGAATCCGAGCGCCAGGATCAGCGCTACCGTTATGCGTCGTTTCAACGCGCAACCTCCTTCTAGGGGTTGCACGGAGACGCTGGGAAGGGCGGGCGTTTACATGCCGGAGGCGGGATTGTTTGCAGCGTGGTGGCCCGCCGCCGAAGCACGCATCCGTCCGCTGCTGCAGGCGAGGGGACATTGCCACGACGACATTGAGGACATCGTCCAGGCGACCGCGGAAAAGGCGCTCAGGCATGACCGTTTTGACAGCCAAACCCATCTGCTCGCCTGGAGCCTCGTGGTCGCGAAGAACAGCTCGACGGACATATTCAGACGACACGGCCGTGAGTTGCTCGACAGCGTTCCCGATTTCGCATCGTCGCTCGACGTCGCCGACACGGTAACGACGCTCGTAACGCGCGATGAGCTAATGGCGACAATCACGGCATTGCCGGATCAGCAACGATTGGCGCTATTCGCCGCAGAAACGCCAGCTACGCGGAAGGACGCGATTCGGATCGCAGTCATCCGGCACCGGGTCCGAAAACGCCTCCGGCACGTGTATGAAGGTCTGGCGGCGGCCTTCGGCCGATTCGCCACGAAGACAGGGTCGTGGTGGCAGCAGTTCAGCGACTCCAGCAGCGGATATGGCGCCGCAGCCATCGCCGTCGGTGTCGCCGGTCTCGTCGTCCTTGGTCAACTGGTGTCCCCCACCACACAGCGCTCCGCCGCTGAGACACCTCGCGCTCCCATAGTTCGTCGCGTCGTCGGACCGGTCGCGGCGGGGGCGGTGTTGTCGGACGCGCCACGCCCTTCGGAGTCTCAACCGCGCGCCCCATCGCAACCGAGGGTCCGAGTAACAGTCGGCCACGACCGTGGCGGCAACCCCGAGGGAGTCACGGTTGGCCCACGTAAGGAGAATCAGACCAAGATCGCGTGCGTGGGACACACCGCCGCGACACCGGGCGTCTGCGCCCCCGTCGCGGCCCACGCCATCACCGATCTGCTCCCAGTCGGGCCGTGAGCGGCAACCGTTGTCGGAACCGTCTTCGAGATTCGCTGGCTGCATCAGCGCGGACGAGGAATACCGAAGTCAGCCTTGCCGCTAACCCGCGCCGCGAACCTGCCCTCGGGCGCTCGCCCGGCAAGTCGCGTCGACTCTTCCGTGGTATCTGTTTGAGGAGTCGCTAATCGGCTGTCGACGAGAGGGCGGAAGCATTGAACCCGGATTCGGGCCGAATGAAGCGAGGCGCCTTCACCGTCGGTGATGGGCAGGCGGCGTTAGCGATAGGGGCGCCGGTGATCGTGGTACTCAAAGTGCTCGCCGTCGCTGGTTACGACCTGACGACAGCGTTCGCGATCCTGAAAGAATCCGGACCGGCCGACGTCGTATTTGGGGTTGCGCTCGCACTTGCGCCGGCCGCGGCCATCACGCTAGCGACGGTCGCTTCCTTCGTGCTTGTGGCGCGTCGCGGCGCGCGGATGCCCGTTGCGCTCGGGTGGCTCGGGTCGTCGCTAGTCGGTGTCGCGATCGCCGTTCCGAGTCGCAACTACACCGTCGCCGGCGCAGCGCTTGTCGGAGCGCTGATGGTCGGGGCGGCGGTTCGAGCGATGGCATCGCCGGCGGTGGGGGGCTCACTGACACCATTGTCGATCATCGGAGTCGTCGCGGTTTCGGCCTTAGCCGTCACGACCTCGCAGCCGTGGTTGCCACTAGAAGTCATAGTCAGTAAGGACGGTTCCTATACGCCCGGATATGTGCTCAGCGAATCGCCTACGTGGCTCACGGTTCTAACCGACGATCCGCGCATCGTTGTACGTCAGTCGCCTTCGGGCGTAACGGAGCGCGAAATTTGTAGCCTCGCGACGCATCGCCGCGATCGAACCTTGGTGCAACGGCTCACCGGTCACGTTCAGTACTCCAACTATTTTCCGCTCTGCCGGAACCCATTGATGGGCGTCGGCGTTGCGGTCGTAAACAAGACGCGCCCCGACGGCTATTCGCACTCTGCCGCGTCCGTTGAGTCGGCGCTTCACGCGAAGCGCGGCGATCGAGTCGATCTACGCGTCACGACGTTCAACGAGGGTCTCGTGCCCTTGCGACACGCCCTGTTGAGCGCCACGATCCCGCCGCAGGAGGAGTTGATCAGCGACCCGTCTCGACGCGAGCTGGCGAACGTGTCGATCTTCTCTCGGCACGGCAAGCCCACTGAGAAGCAGCTGGTCCGGCGTGGCGGCTCTTGGACGTTTACGCTTCCTCTCCGCGTGAGCGGAGGCGCTGCGATCGGAACGACGATCGAGAACCGCGCTTGCGTACGAATCTCGAGTGATGTCCGCTGCGGCAGTTCCTTCTTGTACGTCGAAGCCTGAAGCCAGGGACAAACGATTGCGCTCGGTCGTGAGGGCGGTGAGCCGCCTTGCCCGACCCAATGCTCGGAATGGCGTGAACAACGTCGTGACAGCCAACGGCTACCCGTTTTGCCAATTCGAGTGACCCTTGAAGCGTTCTCGGACTATCCGACAGAGCTCATCCGCGGACGTAACCTCGACAAGGCGGTCCCACGCGACACGCCGCGGCTTCGACCGGCCGCAGAGTCCGACGCTCCAGCTCCGCGAGGGTCTCACAGTGCCAGAGCAGGCGAACAAACATTCCGGGATCGACTCCCCTGCCGAGCGCCCTGGCACGTGCGAAGGCCCACTGCGGCCGAGGAACCGCCGACCGCGACGAATCCACACGCCGCAGACCTAAGTCGCTCTCTTCATGCTGGCTTCGAATCGATTGCATTTTCGTGAAGGAGATAGTGCTTCTCGTCAACGACGGCCGACAGTGCTTGACTCGACTCATGGCGATCGACAAACAGGGTTATGTCGTCCTCCGTCGTTTTCTTGATGTCGAGGAATGTCGGCGCGCGCGGTGCCTGGCGAGCTCGTTTGCTCCAGCGGCCGACGCGTGCGAGCGGCCAAACAACACGCTCCTCCCACTCAGGTGGCTCGACCCCCTCGTCGAGCTGGTGCTCGGCGACGACAACCGTCGCGACGCCGTGGCAGTCGCGGCGAGGGCGCGCGATCTTCGTTGGACGTCGGGCTACATCAGCAGAAAAGACGCGCGAACCGGCGCTGTGGCGTGGCACCAGGACTGGTGGTGCTGGGATCACCCAGCGAGCCTCGACTCGCGTCCCTGCCAGGTCGCTTTACTCGTGTACCTCTGTGCCACAGCGCAGCGCTCTGGAGCGCTTCGCGTCCTCCCGGAATCGCACCTCCGGTGGACGCCCTTGCACGAGGCGCTGTACGGCGACCCGACCGACGCACAGGATGGTGGCCCGACGTGGATCGACGACGACGGTCGTGGCATGACCTTGGAGCTCGACGAAGGCGACGCCGTGCTCCTCGACTACCGGCTACTCCACGGGACTCACCCGAACGACTCGACTACGACACGTGACTGCGTAGTCCTGAACTTCTCTCCGTGTTGGGCGGAGCTTCCATTCGACATTCAGGGTCACCTAGTCCAGGGATGGGGGCTTCCTACTGAGGCGGAAACGGACGCGGCACGTCGGTCTGGCCACCTGTTGCCCCGCTTCACCGGTCTCGTGCGCGACCTGCCCATGAACCGCGTTCCGCCGACGTCGTTCGTTTGCGGCGCGGCGGTCGCGGCGTTCCCAAGCCAAGCCTGACGTGGAGAGGCCGACCAGCGTCGCCGGAGTCACGTTGTCGTTCGTCGGCGCGGGAGACGCGTTTGGGAGCGGTGGGAGGCTTCAAACGTGCATTCACGTGGGGGACGGGACCGAAGAGCTGCTTCTTGACTGTGGAGCAACCTCTCTGGTCGGACTCAAACGGTTGGGCTTCGACCCGGAACAAATCGGCCACATCGTCGTCTCCCATCTGCATGGCGACCATTTCGGTGGCATTCCGTTCTTCGTGCTCGACGGGCAATTTTCGCGACGGAAGCGACCGTTAGTCATTGCGGGGCCTCGGGGCATCCGCGCGCGAGTGCTTGCCGCGATGGAGGTGCTGTTCCCAGGGTCCTCTACCGCCGACCGGCGGTTCACAATCGACTTCGTCGAGCTCGACGAGCGAGTCGCCACGGCAGTGGGTCCCGCCACGGTCACCGCGTACGAGGTGGAGCACGCCTGTGGCGCTCCGCCGTTCGCGCTCTCCGTAGATTTCGCGGGCAGGAGAGTAGCCTATTCGGGCGATACGGAGTGGACGGAAGTACTCGTAGAGGTCGCGCGCGGGGCCGATCTATTCATCTGCGAGGCGTACTTCTTCGAGAAGAAGATTCGATATCACCTTGACTACGCGACGTTGCGCGCCAACGTCAGCCGCCTCGACGCGAAGCGTGTAGTGATCACGCACATGAACCGCGACTTACTAAACCATCTTCCAGAAGTCGATCTTGAATGCGCGGAGGACGGTCTCGCCCTAATGGTCTGAACAGGCCGTGTGCGCCGGCCGCCGGCAGGGCGAGCTGCGAGACCATCGGATCACTGCCAGACGTCACGGAGCCGCGTGCTCGATTACCGTCGGCTGCGTGTCGTTTCAGCTTGCACAGGTCAACATCGCTCGCTTGAAGGCCCCGCTGGAGGCACCTGAACTCGCCGACTTCGTTGCCGCGCTCGACCCGGTCAACGCGTCTGCCGACTCGGCGCCGGGTTTCGTGTGGCGGCTTCAGACCGAGGACGGCAGCGCGACGGCGGTTCGAGCGTTTGAGTGGGACGAGCACGGCGCCGCTGGGGTGATCGTCAACCTCAGCGTCTGGGAGTCGGTGGACGCGCTCGCGGACTGGGTGTACTCAGGCCTCCACCGTGAGGTGTTGCGCCGACGCGCGGAGTGGTTCCACCGCGTGCGCGAAGCGATGGTGGCGCTGTGGTGGGTTTCCGCAGGCACCGTACCTTCGGTAGGTGATGCCGAAGCACGTGTGCGTTCTGTGCGCACACACGGCCCGACGCCCTACGCGTTCACGTTTCGCGAGTTGTATTCGCCGTCCGCACATCAGGCCCAGCACGGCAGCGACGACTGGCTTTGTCCCGCCTAAACGTCATGAACCAGTGCGAGCGCAACGTGCGCGCTCACCGTCGACGTACTGGCTGAGCCCGCGGTGATCGCGGTGACCGCGGTACCGACGACTCGGTCCCGGCCAACCATGATGTTGATCGCTGAAAGCCTCACCGGACCAAAACGTGTGTCCCGAAGCCGGAGCAGGCCGGCGCCGACCCGACGTCGTTGAAGCAACACAACCAGCTCTTGCGGCGAATGGCACCCGACTACCAATCGAGCACGTTGAGTTCGGGGCCATTCGGCTTGCCAACGAAGTGCTTTCGATTCGTACACATCGCTGCTGACCAGTGTCTTATTCGGTCGAACGACGAGCCCGAACAGATCACGCAAGCCGAACGGCGCGCAGACCGTAAACACGCCTCGCTCGTGGCGGACGCCGATGCTGGACGCCGTGGTCGGCCACGTGCTGATCGCATGTTCCGTCGACCGGTACGGTTCGATCGCTGTTCCGAACCGCTCTTCGTACCAGAGGTGGACCCGCGCCTCGTTCGTGACGTCGATGTGGACACCGAGGCCTTTGAAGAGTTGGTTCGCGGCGTGTTCGACGGCGGTCTCGGTCTCGGACGTAAGGTCTTGGGTGTCGAAGTAGACGAGGTCGTAGTCCTTGATGCCGTGACGTGGGTCGAACCCGTGAATCAGGTTCCAGACGCATCCGGTGATCGCGCCAGCGCCGAGATACCAGCTGGGGAGGTTCAGCCCGGGCGTCTCCGTGAGGATTGTTTGAGCGACGACGTTCGTCGCGACGGCCGCTTCGAGCCCACGCACCTGATCGTCGAGGGAGGCGTCTGCGACATCCTCTAGATGGCTGGTCACCCACAGATCTTGCTTCGTGCGTCGTCAGTCGACCTAGATTCGGGCATGCGACCTCAAGACGCCATCGACACGGCAATCGTCGGTCACCGTGAGGTGCTCACAGCGGCGCACAGCTTGGGCGAGACCGAGATTCGCGAGCCGAGCCTGCTCCCAGGTTGGTCACGTGGCCGCGTGATCGCACACCTTGCCCACAAGAGCAGGTCGCACGTCGCCGTCTTCGAGGGCGCAAGAGAGGGTGTCGTTCGGGAGCAGTGGCCGCGTGGTCAAGCCGCTGCGGAGGCGGAGACGGAAGCATGGTCGAACAGATCGGCGACAGACCTATGCGGTCTGCTTGCTGGCGGATTCTCCGAGCTCGAGCGCGCGTGGCAGCTGCTACCAGATGACGCGTGGCTGAGAAGCGGGATTTCGAGTGCCGGCGAACGGTCGATGATCGAGTTCGTGGACAGGCATATGCGCGACGTCTTCGTTCACCACGTCGATCTTGGTATCGGCTATGTCGCTGCCGACTGGCCGACAGTGTTCGTGACGACGGAGCTTCCGAAGCGGCTGCGCGACCTGCCCGACCGCGCCGAGGCGCACGCCATCCTCGCCTGGCTTCTAGGTCGAACGGCGGCTCCGAGACTGGCGCCATGGTAGGCAGCCCTGTCCGACAGCATCGGGCTGTCAGCTCGCGAGCGGCGGCCCGGAGTCGGCGGTGTGCTTGTCACGCATCACGCCGGCCATGACGCGGAGTACTAAAGGACGCGGGCCGTAGTACGAGAGGCGTCCGAGGATCTTCGCCAGTAGTCCGGGGGAGTACACGCTCCTCCGTCCGCGCGATGCAGCGCGCAGGGCCGCACGAGCAACGTCTTCCGGTTCTTTCCACATGAATCTTGGAACGTTCGCGCTTGAGAACCCGATCCGCTTCGGTCCGTCGGTGTTGGTGAAGCCGGGGCAGATGGCAATCAGGCGTACCCCAGTTCCGCGTAGCTCATGGTTGATGGCGGCCGTCAAGCTGTTGACGTAGGCCTTGCTGGCGGCATAGTTCGCGGACCCTGCCGCAGGAGCGAAGGCGACGCCGGCGGAGACTTGGATGACGTGCCCGTAGCCGCGAGAGCGCATCGCGCCGACCGCGGCGTGTGTGAGTCGCATCAGGACGACGGCGTTGAGCCACGCTTCGGCCTCGAGATCCGAACGGTCATGGCTAGCGAACGGCGCGATTCCCGCGGCGCCGTAATGGCCGCCGACGTTGTTGATCATCAGATCGACGGGTCGCTCAGTACTCATGAGGCGGTCCTCGACGACGGCCAGTTGGTCGGGATCGAGGAGGTCAGCGGTCATCGTCTCGACGCCGATCCCGTATCGATGCTCGAGGTCGAACGCGACGCTGTTGAGTCGTTCTTCGCCGCGGGCAACGAGAACGAGATCCGTTCCGGCCGCGGCCAGCTCGCGCGCGAGCGCAGCGCCGATCCCAGCGGAGCCGCCGGTGACGAGCGCTCTCTGCCACCGCGCCTTCACACGTGACGTCCCATCGCGAACGATCACACGTCGAGCCGGTCGGCGAGCAGCGCGACGTCCTCCGGCGCGCCCTCTACGGTCACGTTGGCCGCGTCCGTGCGACCGGCGAGCCAAAGCAGCACCTCGCCGGCACGACCCGCGACGGTGACGCGGACGTCGGCGTCGTCGCCGCCGATGCGCAGCCGGCGACCGTCGGCGAGGACGGCTTCGACGACCTCGCGTCCCGGCAGGTAGGAGACGAACCGCACGAGTTCCTGTCCGCACGTCCAAAGCGCGTCGTCGTTAGTCGTGCGGGGTCCGTAGCCGTTCGCGCGCCGAACGTCCTCGTGGTGCACCCACTCTTCAACGAACCGAATCGCCGCGATCGGTGGCGACGCGAAGGCGGGCGGGGGACCGCCCGCGAGGCGGCGCAACGACTGTTCCCAACCGCGCCGCTTCGTGCGGTCGTTCTGTCGCTCGCCCAACGCCTGCAAGCGGCGCATCAGGACACCCGCCGCGCGCGGCGGGAGCAGTCGCCGGACTCGATACACCGTGGCAAGAGGGATGCCCCGCTGTGCCTCCGATCCCGCCAGGTGTGCGGCGATGTCAAGCGCCGTCCACCCCTCGCACAGAGTCGCCGCGTTCGGTCCGACGGTACGCAGCGTGTCCAGGAGTTCAGCGCGCTCCGCGCTGCGGATGGATCGGAGATCATCACTTGAGACCATCTCAAGACAGCTTACCGGTCCCCTTGAGAGGGAGTCAAGAGCCGTACGCTTCTCGTTGTGCCACGCACGCGAGCCACTGTTGAGCGCGACGCGAAGGTCGACGAGATCGTGGCCGCCGCCCGCGCACAGCTCCAGGAGGGCGGCTACTCCGGTCTATCGATCGTCGGCATCGCCCGTTCACTCGGTCTCGCGCAGAACGCCATCTACTGGTACTTCCCGACCAAAGATCACGTCTTCGTCGCCGCCGTCGACCGCATGCTCCACGAGATCCTCGAACAGAAGCCACGCTCCGGCACACCGCTTCGACATGTCCTCTGGTTCGCCGATCGCCTGCACGAGTTTCAAGACCTACGCGTCACCATGCACGATCGCGCCCGCGACTCCGACGTCGTCGCTGCCTACGAGTCCGATGTCATCGAGCTGCTGCGTGTCCTACTGAGCGGGTCGCTCAGCAACGCCGCTCCCGCGGCCGAGCTCGACGACGTCGTCGACGCCCTCATGGCGCTATGCGACGGCGTGCTCCTCCGCACCGCGCTCACGAAGGCGCGACGCCGCCGTCTCATCGAGCTCGGCTACCACCGCCTCGTCGGCGACGCCGACTGAGCAACTGACGAAACCGCTCTGAATAGCCGGAGACACCTCGGCGAAAGCGGCGATCGAACCGTTCGCCGGCCGGAGCCGTCTCTCGTTGGCGATGTCGCGACTGTGGCTGAGGGCCAGACGAGTCATGTTCGTGGTCCCACGGAGGTGAGCGTGATCTTGTAATGCTCGTCGTAGTGCACAGTGCCGAAAGGGCTGTCGGTGACGATGTGCATGTCCCAAGTGCGTTGCAGGAGCGCGCCGCTCGATGCGGTCCACTCGTCGTATGTGCCAGACCCACGATTCGAGCCGGTGAAGGCCACGGCGTAATGCACGTGCAGCCCACTCGTAGGAGTGCCCGCGACAGCGACGGTTTCGGGACCGACGACGCGAGCGGTGAAATTCATCGCCCCGAAGGAGCCGCCGCAAGTAAAGGTCGACGTCGTTCCGGGCGTTGTCGGTCGCGGCATGTAGACCGCGCCCGGATCGCACGTGCTGTCCTGCTCCTGCGTTTGGCGAAAGAACTCGTGGAAGGTCTTCACGCCGGTCAAGATCCAGGTGTTGTCGTTGACGCACACGTCCACGTCGTCCCAGCGCTCCTCCAACGGCTGCCAATGCTGGACCCAGCCGCAATCTTGCGGTCGGACCGTGACCGTCGTCTGTGCCGGGTAGTCGTGGCGCGCCCCGCCGACAGCGTCGGTCTCCTCGAACCCCGAGGTGTCGTACGTGTACACGCCGTTCTTCGGCGCGGCGTAAGTCGGGCCCGTCGCGGCTGCAGCGCCGGGCGCCGACCCTGCGGGCGCCGACGGCTGGAGCACAGCATGCGACGGAGCGACGACCGTGGTTGCGGTGTTGGCGGTGATCGGCCGAGTCGCCGGCGCCGAGGCGGTGCTAGCGCGGTAGCGCTGCACCGCATTATCGACGGTGACGACGTGCGCGGGCGAGTGGAGGTACAGCAACGCGCCGTCGCCGACGAGCACGATCGCGACGGTGGCGCCCAACCATCGGCGCGCCCGCCGCTGCACTGTCTGCGAGGTCATCCTTGCAATTCCGACCATGGGTCATCTATAACTGACCCGTGGTCAAGAATCAAGTTTCCTACGCTCCGCCTGTGCCCCGGCGAGCGTTCACCGAAGCGGAGACCGACGATCGCCGCAACCTGTTGCTCGATGCCGCCGTCCGTGTGTTCCGTGAGCAAGGCGACGAGGCGACGGTTTCGGCGATCGCGGTCGAGGCCGGCATCGCGAAGGGAAGCTTCTACACGTACTTCCGTAGCAAAGAAGAGCTCATCGTCGCGTTGCGCGAACGCTTCGTGGCTGAGGTGATGGACCGGGCGACAGCGATCTTCGACCGCGTCGGCCACGAAGACTTGCTCGACCTAGCCGACGAGATGGTGGCGTCACTCGTCGACTGCGACCTCGAGTATCGCGACGTCATCAAGCTGATCGGCAGTACCACTGCCAACCCCGAACTGACCGAGGTCAACCGCAAGCTTCAGGGCATCGTCGAAGCGGGCATCCGGGTCGGCATCGCCGCGGGCCTCTTCGACGTCGCCGACCCGTGGGTGACCGCGGGACTGCTGAACCACGCGATCCACGGCCTTGTCGAGGAGATGATCCTTCTCGACGACGAAATCGATCGTGCCGCGGTAGTGGCCGCGTCGCAAGCCCTCGTACGCCGCGCACTACTCGCGGAGCGGCGCGGGTGATGGCGCCGCGCACGCTCCGCACCGACGCGGTCACGGTGCACATGAACGCGAGCTGTGAACGCGTCTACGACCTAATTTCAGACGTCACGCGCATGGGCGAGTGGAGTCCCGAGTGCCATCGCTGCGAATGGATCGACGGCGCGAGCGGACCCGCTGTCGCCGCGCGCTTCAACGCGTACAACCGGCGCGGGTTGTTGCGATGGTCGAATACGCCGACGGTGATCGTGGCCGATCGGCCGAACGAATTCGCGTTCGCGCGCTCAACCCGCGGGTCGGGCGAATATGTGTGGCGTTACAGGCTCGTGCCCAGCGGTTCCGGTACTGAGGTGACGGAGTCGTACGAAGCGACGAAGCCTGAGTCGTTGCTGGTGTCCAATTTCGTGCGGCTATTCACCCCGGGAACCGAAGCGTCGCATCTCCGCGCCGGGATGGAGCAGACACTGGCGCGGATCAGCTCAACCATCGCATTGCCCGTCGATAGCTAGGCGTCCGCGGGCTAACTCGAAGAGTGGACGGCCGAGGATGGTTCGAGCCGGATCAAAGGGCTCGTCCGTTTCGGCCCGCGGTCACACACGCGCCGAGCCGGGCAACGTCTCGCGGCACGTGGAAGCGGTGGCGCCAACGGCTGACCGCGAGGAGCGGCCGCGTCGCGGGCTGCGCCCATGCTGCGACGGGGAGGACGGCGCCCTCTGCGAGGCCGAACCGCGTTTGGGATCCGTCGGCGTCGACGGGCTCGGCCGCCATCCCGACGACGTAGAGCGCGGGACGCGACACCATCCAGCACCAACCATCTCGCATCGTGACGTCGAGCGTCAGCGGTGCCGTGCCGGCCCAGCGCGGCATGCGTACGCGGACCTTCCAGTGATCCCCGTTCCGTTCAAGAACTCGGAGCGAGTGGACGTCGGGTTCGAACGACCGGGTCGTTCGTTCGAGATCGGAGGCGAACGCCCAGACGTCAGCGAACGGCGCATCGATGACCCGCTCGTAGAAATGGACGCCGCGTAGCCCGGCGGCAACGGCGCGCAGGCGGGCGAGGTTGCCCAGCCGCGCCGCGGGCCACGCGTCGTCAGCGATGGTCATGCTGTCCACCTCCTGCGGAAGGCGTCGCGCGCGCGGGCCGAGCGCGACTTGATCGTGCCCAGCGAAACCCCGAGGACCTGCGCGGCCTCGGCTTCGCTGAGTCCCTCGAGCTCGCGAAGGACGAGAACCGCGCGGTGATGCGGGGGCATCTGGGCCAAGACCTGGCGCACGTCGACGCCCGTGAACTCGTTGTCCGCAGACGCGACGGTGTCGAGCGCGGAAGGGTCGACGGCGATTGAGTGCCGCCGCGCGATGCGGACCGCTTCGCGGACCGCGATCGTTCGTGCCCATCCTCGTAGGGCCGCGGGCTCCCTAAGCGAACGCAAATTACTAATGATGATGATGAGCGTTTCCTGCAGCGCGTCCTCGCCGCCGTCGAGCGCAATCGATGCGCATATGCGGCCGAGGTACGGCGCGAGATCATCGACCAACTGCTCGACCGCGTCGGGGTCACCCCTTTGGGCGCGCGCGACGAGAGCCTCCACAGGTCTTAAGAGTCGCGCTGCGGCCAAAAGGTTCCCGGGAACTTTTATGCCGATGTCGGACTCTCTTGCACGATGGTTCCTAACCCGGTGTGGCCGGCGGCGGCGCTCGCCGCTTTCCAATTCGCGGACGCCGCGTTCTCGCGTCGCCCGTTGTGGTTCGTCGAGGAGTGCCTCGACGGCGTG
>JBEEFV010000099.1:0-17326 GCA_041166405.1 Actinomycetota bacterium
GCGTACGCGGCGATGGGCACGGACCTGCTGCGCAGCGCCGACCCACTCGTCGTCGCCGTCGCCGACACGCTGCGTCAGACGAACTGGGACCTGCGGGCGGCGATGCGCACGCTGCTGATGTCCGACGAGTTCCGCAACGGCGACGCGTCGGCGCAACGCCTGCTCATCCGTCAACCGGCCGAGGTGATGGTGGCGTCGGCGAAGGTGTTCGGCATCAGCCTCGACAACGACGACGCGGTGTTGCAGTTGCGCAACATGGGCCAGAACCTGTTCGTGCCGCCGAACGTCGGCGGGTTCGCGTCCGGAATGGCATGGCTCTCGCCTTCCACCGTAGTGGCGCGCTACGGATGGGCGGCGACGATCGGTGGCAAGAACCCGAGTGGCCTTCCCGCGTCGGCCGACACCGACGGCTGGGCGAAGCGCGTCGGCCTCGGCACGCTCACGCTCGAGACAACCGCCGCACTACACGAATACGTCGCGCAGAACGCCAAGCTGCCCGAGGCCAACCGGCAGACCGGCATGCTCACGCTGCTGTTGACGAGCCCCGACTGGATGGCGCTGTAATGCCGATCACCCGCCGCGAGTTCCTGATCGGCGCCGGCGCGGTCGCCGGGGCCTCGATCGTCGGAGTCGCCGGCCCGGCGTTTGGCGCCGCCGCTGTCGATCCCGCGTCGGCCAACCGCAACCGCCTCGTCGTCATCTTCCTCGAGGGCGGCAACGACGGTCTGAACTACGTCGTGCCGCGCGGCGACGTGCCGGGCGCGCCGCGCTTGTCGGTGTACCGCAAGGTCCGTCCGGCGCTGGCCTACGCGCCGAGCACGCTGCTCCCGCTCGACCGCGGCGGCGACGCCGACCAGATGCTCGGGTTCAACCCGAAGCTCACGCACCTCCACTCGCTGTACCGCGCCGGACGCGTCGCCATCGTGCAAGGCGTCGACTACCCCAACCACAACTACTCGCACTTCGCCTCGTCCGATATCTGGCACGCGGGTAACCCTGCCAACACGTCGACGGGATGGATCGGGCGCCACCTCGACCGCGTCGGCGTGGGTGAAGGGGAACTGCGCGCCGTCGCCGTGTCGTCGAAGCTGCCGCTGATGCTGCAGGGCCGCGGCGTGTCGGGGGCGTCGATCGCGTCGATCGCCACGATGCGGTTCCGTGACGGCACGAACGCCGCCTCCAACGCCAAGCACGCCGCGCTCGCCGCGCTCGGCGCGGCCCGCGCCAACGACCCGCTGCGTCAACGCGTCGGCGCCACGCTGCGCCAGGCCGTCGACGTTGTTGGCGACCTCGCGAAGACCGACGCGCCGCCCGCCCGCTCGTCGGGGATCGGCGAGTCGCTGGCGACGGCACGGACGCTGCTCGAACAGAACCTCGGCGTCGAGTCGGTGTACGTCGGTTACGGCGGCTTCGACACCCACACCACGCAAGTCAGCACGCAGGAGCAACTGCTCGCCGACCTCGACACCGCGCTCGACGCGTTCTGGGCGGGGCTCAACCCGTCGCTCGCCGACCGCACGCTCGTCATGATCGTGAGCGAGTTCGGCCGTCGCATCGGCCAAGCGAGCGGCGGCTTCGTCGCCGGGACCGACCACGGCGCGGCCGCGCCGGTGGTGTTCGTCGGGCCACCACAGTCGTCGCTCGTCGGCGGTGTGCACGGCGACCACCCCAACATGGGAACGACGGCTGCACCGGCCGACAACCTCGCCATGACCACTGACGTCCGCCACGTGTACCAAGCAGTGCTCCAGTCGTGGCTGCACAACCCCGACCCGCTCTACAACGACGCGGAGTCGGGTCCGCTGCACGGCCTGTTCGACGAAGCCAGCACAGCCGCGGGCGGCCGCGGCCGCAACGGCGCCGCAGCTCGACTGAACGGCACCGGGTCCGAGTCGTCCACGTCGACGTCGAGCGCGGTGCTGGGTACACGCGCGTCGCGCCGCCGCAGTGCGTTGGGCTTCGGAGGCAGCGATACTTCGAACGGCGGCGGCCGATCCGTGCCGCTGTCGAGCGCCACCGCAGCGTTGGCGTTCAACGCCTTCGTGGCGGCCATCGTCGTGCGCAGCGGGCGGTTCCGCGAAGCGCTGGCGAGCTGGCGCGACGACGACTCCGCTTTGTGAGCGGCACCGCGGCGACAATCGCCGACTTCTCGTACGGGCCGTCGAACGTGCAGATCCACGCCGGCGACTACGTGACCTGGAACAACGAGGGCGCGACGGTGCACACCGTGACGGCCAGCCGCGGCGAGTTCGGCTCGGGGTCGATGCGCCAAGGTCAGTCCTTCAGCGTGCAGTTCAACACGCCGGGCGTGTACCCGTACTTCTGCGAACCGCACGAGTTCATGCGCGGCGTCGTGTCCGTCTACCCCGCGACTAGCCCCACGACGGCGCTCGACGCCAGCACTCCCACGTCGTTGTTCGTCGTGACCGTGCCGACGACTTCGCCACGAGCTTTCGTCGTCGAGAAGGTCGCGGGCGGCTCCGAGCAACCGGGCGCGTTCACGCCGGTTGTGGCGACGATCGTCGCCGCGGTTGCGCTGGCGATCGGGTTGCGGCGCCTCGGTCAGGACGGGTTGCGCGTACTGGCGGTCATCGCCACGGTGGCGACCGGTGTGCTCCATCTGCAGCTGCGCAGCGGTATCCCCTATCCCGAACCGATCGGCACGTTGCTGGTCATCGAAGCGGGCGGGGCTGCGGTCCTCGCGGCGTGGCTGGCCGTCGGCCCGCTGACCCGTCGCCAGGCGCTGGTGGGGATCGCGCTGCACGCGGTCGCGCTCGCGGCACTGGCCATAACGCGCACTTCGATCGGTCTGTTCGGATTCCACGAGTTCGGCTGGGACCCGTCGCCGCAGCTGCCGCTGGCGCTGACGTTCGGGGCAGTTGCCATCGCAGCTCTTGCTCTCGGTACCGTTCGTCGATCCCGAATCTCTTCGCTCGCCGCGTAATGGTCGCGGTCGCCGCCGCGCTCATCGTGGCCGGGACCGTGGGTGTGTTCACCGTGCACGCCGATCCGTCGGCGAACGCGCTCGTCGCCCGCGCCCGCGCCTTCGTCGGGGCGCACGCGACGGCGAAGTTTCACGGCGTGACGGTCGTGCGGGGCGGCACGGCGCGCTCGCCGATCGCCGATGCCGAAACCGCGGGCGCACGCGTCGAGGGCGAACTCCACGCGCCGGGCCGCGCCCAGGCCGTGATCTCCGACGACGACCTGGCGACGGAGCTCGTGCTCGTCGGTCGCGCGATCTACGTTCGCGACGCCGAGAAGGCCGACGCCCTGCCGAAGACGCCGTACGTGCGCGCCGACGCGCAACACCGTCGCATCATGCGCCTGCGCGCCGAGCAGGCCAAAGCACTCGACCTCGGCGCGGTCCTCGCCGCGGTCACCGACGCGAAGATCCTGCGCCGTAAAGGCGACACGACGACGGTCGAAGCCGACGTCGGCGCGTCGGCGCTGTTCGGGCGCGCCCTCGGCGGCCACGTGGATTGGGTGACGTTGCGGGCGTTGGTCGGTGACGACGGCGAACTCCACGGCGCGCAACTGCTGACCCGCGCCGAAGCGACCGTCACCACGAACCTGCAGTTCAGCGACTGGGGCGACAGCGCGATCCGCATCGCTGCGCCTCCAGCGGCGCAGCTCGACACGACCCCGCCGGTGGCGCGCGTGAAGCTCGCGTCGTTCAAAACCGCGACGTTGCTCGTGCCGAAGACGCTGCCCGCTGGATGGGAACTCGTGCGCGCCGACGTGCTGCCGGCGAGCGACACGCAGGAAGGATGCGCGCAGGCCGAGCTGGCCTATGAAGACCAGAGCAGTGACGACACCGGCTACCTGTATCTGTACGAGTTCCCGCGGTCGTGCGCGTCGCGCCGTCCGAGCGATGCCACGCCGTTCAACGCCGGGAAGTACAACGGATTCGCGGCCTCGCAGGACGGGCCCTACGTACAGATCACCGCCGGGAACACGGCCGTCCAAGCGGTGACGGACCTGCCGACCGACCGCTTGGCGGCGACGCTCAGCGAGCTCGTGCCACTCGCACTTCAATCTTTTTGACGGCGCCTTCGCCGAGTTCCTCGCAGCACTTCGCCACCAACTCCGACGTCATGTAGCGCAGCTGCGTGGCCCACGCGTTCGTGTCGACGTCGACGAGCAGCACGCCGCGCCGTAATGACACCGGCTGCGCGTGAGCGGCGATCCCCGGGCCGACCATCTCGTCCCAACGGTGGAACAAGCCCGACAGCGCCTTGGCCGTCGGCGCGCCGAGACGCTTGGCCACGCGGTCGAGCGACGGGCCCAAGCGCGCCGGATCCCGCTCCGACGCCGGCTCGGGCAACGGCTTCCACGTCATGGTTCGATCGTCCCGTTGGCGATGCGCACCGTTGCCGCGGGCGTCGCTCCCGGAGGCAGCGCTCCCGCAGTCGTCAAAACCGCCTGGCCCGCAGGCAACGCGGATACGAGCGCGGCCGAGCGGTGCGGGTCGAGCTCGGAGAACACGTCGTCGAGCAGAAGGATCGGCGCGCTGGCTGTCGCTTCGGTAACCGCGTCGTGCACGGCGAGGCGCAAGGCCAACGCCAGCGATCGCTGCTCGCCCTGCGACGCGTGGGTGCGCGCCGGCAGCGTTCCGATGTGTAATTCGAGTTCGTCGCGATGCGGGCCGATCGACGTGATGCCGCGCCGGAGATCGTCCTGGCGCGCCGCGTGCAGCGCGGCGTGTAATTCGCCGTCCCACGACGCCGCGTAGCGCAGCGTGATCGACGCGGCGCCGGCGGCGACCGCCGCGTACGCCTTGGCCACGAGCGGCTCGAGCCGAGTTACAAGGTCGCGGCGGGCCGTCACCAACGCGGTGCCGTGCTCGGCCAACTTCGCGTCCCACACGTCGAGCGTCGACACCACCTCGGGCGTCGCCTTGCCGCCCGCTTGGCGAAGCAGCGCGCCGCGCTGCTTCAGCACACGCTCGACAGCGGTGATGGTTTCGGCGTGGTGTGGCGAGAGCGCGACGAGCGCGTCGTCGAGCAGGTCGCGCCGGTGCGACGGTCCCGCCTTGATCAGCGCCAGGTCGTCGGGTGAAAACACACTGACGCGCAGCGCGCCGAGCAGGTCGGTGCTGCGCCGCAGCGCGTTGCCGTTCACCAGCACACGCGGCGAGCCGCGTGGCGGGAGTTCCGCTTCGATGCGCACCGCGCGTCCGTCGCGGTCGATCTCGGCGCGCACGTAGGCCCGGTCCGCGCCTTGACGCACCAGCGCCTCGTTCGGCGCGCCACGGAACGACGACAGCGTTGCCAGCCACGCCAACGCCTCGAGCAGGTTCGTCTTGCCCTGGCCGTTCTCCCCGACCACCACCGTCAGCCCGTCAGGCGCCAATTCCAACCGCGCCGTCGTGTAGTTCCGGAAGTCCGAAACGGTCAGCCAGTTGACCCGCAGTTAGGGCACCCTCACCGGCATCAGCAGGTACAGGTACTCCTCGGAACCGACGCCGCGCAGCACGCAGGGCTTCAGCGTGTCTTGTGTTTCGAGCGTCAGCTCGTCACCGGTGACCGCCTCGATGCCGTCGGTCAGGTACTGCGGGTTGAACGCCACGGTCATGTCGGCGCCGAGGAACTTGGCCTCGACGTCTTCGGTCGCCGTGCCTTCGGCTGGGTTGGTGACCGTGAGCTCGACCCCGTCTGAGCGCAATGACAAGCGCACGGGCGTGGTCTGGTCGCGCACCATGAGCTTCACGCGCTTCACGGCGTCGAGCAGCGCGTCGCGGTTCACGGTGAGTTCGTTCGGGAAGCTCGCCGGGATGAGATTCAGCACGTTGGGGAACTCGCCCTCGATGAGGCGCGTCGTGAGTTTCACGTTGCCCACTTCGAAGCTCGCTTCGGTCGACCCGAGGCGTACGGAGCACTCGGGCGCGGCGTTCAACAGGCGTTGCAATTCGGCGAGCGCGCGTGACGGGATGAGCACCTTTTGCTCGCCCTTGACCATGTTCACGCCCGGGAGTTGGCGCACCGCGAGCCGGTAGCTGTCGGTTGCCAACAGCTGCATGCCGTCAGCGGTTGCCATGCACAACACGCCGGTGAGAATCGGCCGCGCTTCGTCGCCGCTGGCGGCGCGCACGACTTGGCGCAGCGCGTCGGCGAGCTCACCCGACGCGACCGTGACGGCGTCGGAAGCCACCTCGCCTTGCGCCATCGGGAACTCTTCGGCCGGCAACACGCGCACGGCGAACTGCGAGCGCCCGGACGCGATCTTGGCTTGTTCGTCGTCGGCGTCGATCGTGACTGCACCGGGCTCGAGCGAGCGCACGATGTCGGCCGCCAACTTCGCGGGAATCACCGAGACCCCGTCGGCGATGCCGGCGACGGTGGCGACCACCTCGATCGTCAGGTCGAGGTCCGTGGCGATGATGCGTAACTCGTCTCCCGAAATCGCAAGGCGAGCCCCAGCGAGCACCGGGAGTCGTTCACGGCCAGAGGTGGCGCGGCTCGCAGAGGCGAGGGCCTCGACCAAAACGTCGCGTTCGCAGCGAAACTTCACAGGCGGTTTTCCTACCTAATCTTTAGTGAGAAATTCAGTAGCAGTAATAGGTGCTGTGGATTGTGGACAACACCTCGTTTGTGCTGCTCAGAGGGGGAAATGTTGCAAGCCGGTCATCCCCACAATCACACAGGGGTGTAACGACTTCGGCGAAACCTCGGGGAAACCGCACAGTTGTCCCCACCGATCCACAGCTCATCCCCCGGTCTTGATCTTGGTGATGAGCCCCGTCACCTGATCGTAAATCTGACGCCGTTCCTTCATCAGCGTCTCGATCTTCGACACCGCGTGGATGACCGTCGTGTGGTCGCGGCCGCCGAACTCTTTGGCGATCGCGGGATACGAGAAGTCGGTGACGTCGCGGAACACGTACATGCCGACTTGGCGCGCGATGACCAGTGGGCGGCGCCGGCTTTGGCCGCACAGATCCTCGATCGAGAAGCCGAAGGTCTCGGCGGTGGCGTCGAGAATCGCTTTGGGTGTGATCTGGCGCGGCTGGTTGCCCGAAATCAGATCGGTCAACAAGTGCTCGGCGAGTTCGAGGGTGATCGGTTGCCGGTTGAGGCTCGCGTAGGCGATGACGCGGGTGAGCGCGCCTTCGAGTTCGCGGATGTTGTCCTTCACGTGCGTGGCGATGAGCTCGAGCACGTCGTCGGGGATGTCGTTCGGCTCGACGCCCGCCTTGCGTTGCAGGATCGCGAGACGCGTTTCGAGTTGCGGCGGCTGCACGTCGGTGAGCAAGCCGGCGGCGAACCGGCTCCGCAGGCGGTCCTCCAGCGTCGGGATGTCCTTCGGCGGGCGATCGGATGTGATCACCACTTGCTTGCGGGCGCTGGTGAGGTCGTTGAACGTATGGAAGAACTCCTCCTGGAGCCCTTCCTTGCTTTCGATGAACTGGATGTCGTCGATCAGCAGCACGTCGGCTTCGCGGTAGCGGCGCTTGAACGTGTTCGTGGTGTTCGTGCGGATGGCGTCGACGAACTCGTTCATGAACGTCTCGGTCGTCACGTAGCGAACGTGGCGGTGCGGGAAGTTCTGGCGCACGTAGTTGCCGATGGAGTGCAACAAGTGTGTTTTGCCGAGACCCGACTCGCCGTAGACGAACAGCGGGTTATACGCCCGGCCGGGGTTCTCGGCGACGGCCCGCGCCGCGGCGTGGGCGAAGCTGTTCGACTCGCCAATGACGAAGGCATCGAAAGTGAACTCCGGATCCAGACGCGCCTGCTCGCCTTGGCGCGGTGGCGGGGGTGGCGGGATCGGGGTGTCGTTCACCGCGCTGACTGGGAGTCCTGCGTCGGCCATACCTGCATCACCTGCTCGTACTTCGATGACGACTTTGGCGCGCGTGCCCTTTGCCTCGGTCACTGCCGCGTCCAATTCGTCCTGGAATCGCTCCTCGAGTCGTTGTTTCACGATCGAGCTGGGACTGGCCAACGTCAGACTCACGTCATCGTCCGCGACGGGGATCAACCCCTCGAACCACGCCATCCATGTCGCATCCGAAAGCTGTCCTCGAAGGGTGTCAGCACACACCTTCCACAGCCGTTCTGCGTCTGTCACCTGCCGTTCCGCCTCCCCGGGTCCTTGGTTCTCCACACTTCTCTCCACACCTGTGGATAACTGCCTACGAACACAAGTCGCCGCCCCCCGGACCTGCCGCTGAGCCCTAGGGGAAGGAGGGCGAAGTGTTGCAAGCGAGTTGTCGTGGGAGACGCCGGTTCGGTTCGACGCCACAAGTGAAAGATGGCGAAGGTAGCACCGTTTTCCACAGCCGCAAGATGTGGATTAATTTGCGCTGTTACCTGGGCAAACGAAGTTTTCCACAGGCATTTTCCACCCTGGCTGGCGCGTGCTTGACGCGCGGCGTAGCCTTGCTGGACCGTCGCATGGGCTGGGCCCCGTATGCCCGGCCTGCCACCGGCCAGTTTTGCCGGTCGCAAGCTCTTTCACACGCAAGGAATCCTCATGAAGCGCCCGTACCAACCAAACGCTCAAAAGCGCGCAAAGCGTCACGGCTTCCGTCACCGTATGTCGACCCGAGCCGGGCGCGCCATCCTCTCCGCGCGGCGCCGTAAGGGCCGCGCCAAGCTGTCCGCGTAAGCGGCGCGTGCCGAACGTCGGTCGCCTTCGGGGACGGCGTGCGTTTGCGGACCTCGCTCAGCGGGGCCGCACCGTGCGTAGTGGTCCCCTCCGCGTCCGCTACCTCGCCGCGCCTGCGAGCGGGGCGACAGCCGCGTCCGTGGGCTACGCAATCGGCAAGCGCAACGGTGGCGCCGTGGTCCGCAACCGGATCCGCCGGCGGATCCGTGCCGCGGTTTCCCAGGCGAGTACCCCGCTGACCAGCGGTTTCTATCTGATCTCGGCCGATTCATCGGCTGCGACTGTCCCGTTCGACGAGCTCGTCACCAGTGTCGATAACGTTGTTATGAGCCTCGAATCCACCCACCGATGACTCGTACGGCCCGGTTCCTCCATGGCGGTGTTCGCCTTTACCAGGGCCTCAGCGCCGGCCGTCCGCCGCGCTGTCGTTACTACCCGAGCTGCTCGCACTACGCGGCCGAAGCCCTCGAGCGCCACGGCGCCTCGAAGGGGTCTTGGCTGACGGTGAAGCGCCTCGCCCGCTGTGCGCCCTGGGGGGGCTACGGCGTGGACCCCGTCCCCGACTAACCCACAACAAGGAAACCCGTGTTCTCTCTGCTGGCCGGCGTCCTGGCCTTCTTCTACGACCTGATCCCGAATTACGCGGTCGCAATCATCCTGCTCACGCTGTCGGTGATGGGCGTGCTCACGCCGATCACGCTCAAGGGCACCCGCAGCATGCTCGCCATGCAGAAGCTGCAGCCCGAGATGAAGAAGATCCAGGACATGCACAAGGGCGATCGGCAGGCCCAGAACGAAGCCATGATGGCGTTCTACAAGGAGCACAAGATCAACCCGCTGTCGGGTTGTCTGCCGATGTTGCTCCAGTTCCCGGTGCTCATCGTCATGTTCCGCGTGCTGCGCGGCATGACCAAGACGCACACCGTGGCGCTGAAGGAGGGCGCGTCCTGCGCGGGCCAGATCGTCAAGCAGAAGTGCGTGACGGGCAAGCCTTCGTATCTCAGCCACGACACGGCGCTGTACAAGGCGCTCGAGCACAGCGCCGGGAAGATGAAGTCCTTCGGCGTCGACTTCGGCGCCATCCCGTCGCACGCCGGCCGCGGCGCACCGGTGTTGTACCTGCTCATCGTGGCAGTCGTGGTCTCGTCGTTCTACCAACTGCGTCAGATGCAGGCCCGTACGGCGAACAACAACGCCAACAACCAGATGAACCAGCAGATGCAGACGGTGAACCGCATCATGCCGTTGTTCTCGGGTCTGATCTCGCTGCAGTTGCCGGGTGGCGTGACCTTATACTTCCTGATCTCGAACCTGTTCCGCATCGCCCAACAGAGCCTGATGTACCGGTTCGACCCCCACCTCAAGGCGCATATGGAAGAAGTGCGTGAGGTCAAGAGCCGGGCGGCGAGCAGCCCGGCTTCGCCGCCGGCGGAGCGGAAATCCCTGTTCAGCGGCCTTATGGGTGGTGCCAGCGGCACCACGAACGGCAACGGCAAGGACGGCCCCCGAGGCCAGGCGCCGCCGTCGAAGCCCGTCAGCGGTCGCGTCACGCAACCCGGCCGCCCAGGCAACGCGGCGCGGAAGCGTTCGAAGCGGAAAAGGTAAGGCAAGCCCGTGGAATGGGTTGAGATAACAGCGAAAACAATCGAAGAGGCGAAAGAGCGCGCCCTCGATCAACTCGGCGTCGACGTCGACGACGCGGAATTCGAGGTGCTCGAAGAGCCCAAAGCTGGCTTGTTCGGCCGTGTCCGCGGTGAGGCGCGGGTTCGCGCCCGCGTACGTCCCACCGCGCCGCGGTCGAAGGAGACCGGCCGGCGCCGCAGTCGCCCCGAGCGGGGGCGAAGCGGCGGTGAGAGCGTGACTCCGGTGGCGACGGCGAGCGAGCCCGAACCCACTGCACCCCGTCGCGGCGGTCGCAACGGCGCTGCGGATCCCGCGGTCGCCGACGCGATTGCCCAGGTCACAGAGGCGGGCGACAGTGCACCGAGCTCCGACGGCAATGCCCGGCGACGCCGCCGCGGTGGTCGCGGACGCGGTAGCGGCGGTTCCGGGGGCGGTACGCGAGGTAATGGTGAACGCCGGCCGCGTCGGTCGGATGACGAGCAATCACGAGGAGAACCGGTGTCGGTCGAGGCGTTAGAGCAGCAGGGTGAAGTGGCGGTCGAGTTCCTGAAAGGCCTGCTGGATGCCTTCGGTCTTGACGCCAGCGTCGGCGTGCGCACGGTCAACGAGTCTGCGGTAGAGGTGGCGGTTGACGGCTCTGACCTGGGGTTATTAGTCGGACCGCGGGGCGCGACGCTCCAAGCGATCCAAGATCTGACGCGCACGGTCGTGCTCCGCGAGACGGGCATGCGCGACGGCTGGGTGATCGTCGACGTCGCCGAGTACCGGGTGAAACGGCGCGCTGCACTCGAGAAGTTCGCGCTGCAGGTCGCCGAAAAGGTGACCGAAGGCGGGGTCGCGGTGCGCCTCGATCCGATGCCGCCGGCGGACCGCAAGGTCGTGCACGACGTGTTGAACACCGTCGATGGCATCGAGACGAGCTCCGAGGGCGAAGAACCCCGCCGGCGCGTCATCGTCAAGCCCGTCGCGGTTGGCTGATTCTGCCCTCGTTCGCGTCCTAGAACAGTCTCGTGACCTGGGGTTTCTTGGCCCTGGGCCGGTAGCGGCGCACATCGAACACGCCCGGGCGTACCTGCCCGCGCTCCCCCGTGTTGGTCGCGGCGGCACCATCGTCGACCTCGGCACAGGCGGTGGCGTGCCGGGCATCCCGCTGGCGTCGTGGCGCACCGACTTGCGGTGGATCCTCGTCGACGCCATGACGAAACGCATCGCCTTCGTCCGCACGGCCGTCGAGGAGCTTGGACTCACCGTCGAGGTGGTCGAGGGTCGCGCCGAAGAGTTGGCGACGGAACGCGGCTGGCGAGGCTCGGTGGATGTGGTCGTGGCGCGCTCTCTGGCGGCGCCGGGAGTGGCGGCCGAGTACGCGGCTCCGTTCCTCCGCGTGGGCGGAAAAGCGGTGATCGCCGAACCGCCGGGCGGGGCCGACGACCGCTGGCCTGCAGCCGGCCTTGACGAACTCGGGATGCGGAAGGGCCACGGATTGTTCGCCCCAACCGCCACCCTCCAGGTCCTCGAACAGGTGCGGGAGTGCCCCGAGAAGTTTCCCCGTCGCACCGGTGTGGCGGCCAAGCGTCCGCTCTTCTGAGCGCTGACCAGGGAAAACACATGTTTCACGTGGATCCACGCCGCGATCAGTGCTTGACGTGGGTCGGTTTGCGGGCGAGCATGTGGCCGCATGAGCTCTCCTGAGCCGGACATCCTCCGGCGCGGCCAAGCGATCTTCGATCGACTCCGCGGCGCCTCCGACGACCCGGCCGCGGAGCCGCCTGCCGAAGAGACGCCCGCCGAAGAGGCAGCCGACGAGACCGAGGACGTCGCAGCCGTCGTAGTCGAGGTCGTTCCCGAACCGGTCGAGGAGTCGCCAGAAGTCCCGATCGAAGAGGCTTCCGCTCCGGTGCCCGACCCCCCGACGATGGCCGAGATCGTCGGTGAGGCCGCCGCGAACCTCGCCGGCCCCGTGTCCGAAGCGCCGCCGGAGGCCCCGCAGGCGCCGGAGGACCCTCCGGTGCGTCCCAAGCATCCCGCGGCCCTGCGTCCACTCCCCCGGGTCATCGCCGTGGCGAACCAGAAGGGCGGCGTCGGCAAGACGACGACGGCCGTGAACCTCGGCGCCGGCCTCGCTGAGCTGGGGTTTCGCGTGCTCATCGTCGATCTTGACCCGCAGGGCAACGCCACGACGGGTCTGGGGATCAACCCGCGCAACCTCGAACACTCCGTGTACGACGTGCTCTTGCACGACGTGGCGCTCGACGACTGCGTCGAACCGACGGCGGTACGCAATCTGTTCGTCGCGCCGGCGACAATCGACCTTGCAGGCGCCGACATCGAGCTGGTACCCGCGTTCAGCCGTGAGCTGCGGCTCCGCCGCGCCATCGAAGCCCTGGACGACTCGTTCGACTTTACGATCATCGACTGCCCGCCGTCGCTCGGCCTGATCACCGTCAACGGCCTCGCGGCCGCCAGCGAGGTGCTCGTCCCGATTCAGTGCGAGTACTACGCCCTCGAAGGCCTGGGTCAGCTGCTGAAGAACGTCAACCTCGTCACCGGCAACCTCAACCCGACCCTCGAAGTCAGCGCGATTGTGCTCACTATGTACGATTCGCGTACGAAATTGGCCGAACAAGTGGCCGCTGAGGTGCGAAATCACTTCGGCGACAAGGTGTGCCGGATGGTGATCCCCCGCACCGTGCGCCTGTCCGAGGCGCCGTCGTTCGGGCAACCGATTCTTACGTTCGATCCAACGTCCCGCGGCGCTGTCGCCTACCGGGAGTTGGCCAAGGAGGTCAGTGGTGGCGCGCCCTAGCGGCTTGGGTCGAGGTCTCTCGGCCCTCATCCCGACAGACGTGACGGTTGATCGAGGCTCCAGCCTCATCGACCTGGCCGTCGACCACGTAGAACCGAACCGGCTGCAGCCGCGCAAGCACTTCGACGAGGAGGCGCTGGCGTCGCTGACGGCTTCCGTGCGGGAGCTCGGCGTGCTCCAGCCGATCCTCGTACGGGAGAGCGAAGGCGGTCGTTATGAGCTGATCGCCGGCGAGCGGCGCTGGCGTGCGGCCAAGCGCGCTGGGCTGGTTTCGATCCCGGCGATCGTCAAGACGACCAGCGACACGCACTCCCTCGAGCAGGCGTTGGTGGAGAACCTCCACCGGCAGGACCTCAACCCGCTGGAGGAAGCGGCGGCATATCAGCAGCTCATCGAGGACTTTCACCTCACCCACGACGAACTCGCGACGCGCATGGGCAAGAGCCGCGCCGCGATCACCAACACGCTTCGGCTCTTCCAGTTGCCGCCGAGCGTGCAGCGGATGGTCGCCGACGGGCTGCTCGCTGCCGGTCACGCCCGCGCTCTCCTCGGCACACCGGACCGTTCGTTCCAGGAGGCGCTGGCCAAGCGGGCCATCTCCGAATCGATGAGCGTGCGCGCCGTCGAGGACGCAGTGCGGGAGCGCGCCAACCGGAATCACGACGCCGAGGGTGCCGACGCTCCCGGCGCGGATCCCGCGGAAGGCCCCGCCACGCGCCGGCTCCGGCCGCCGGGCTTCCGTGAACTCGAAGAGTTGCTCGCCGAACTGCTCGACACGAAGGTGTCGGTGGACATGGGCAAGAACAAGGGCCGGGTCGTGATCGACTTCGCCGACCTCGAGGACCTCGAGCGCATCTATCGGCGGATCACCGAACCTACAGCAGGGTAAATCGTCCTAAACAGCCCGTAAATTGGGGCTTAATCAAGGGTTTACCCCGAGAAATGTGAGTTTCCCCAGGCTGTGCAGAACTCTGTGGGGAACTTTTGCAACGCCGGAAAGCCTCTAGGAAAGATCGAGGCACGGGCCGTCGGCCCACCGGCTCAAGCCGCGACCGATCGCAGCGGCGGCAATCGTCGCGCGTTCGACGACGAAACGCGCCGGGCCGAGGTCCAGCGCGACCGCCGGCAAGTCCTTGCGCGTCTCGCGCAGGATCGACGTCGCCATCGGAACGGGCGGACCGTCGATGCCGGCGCCGCTGATCGACAACTCATCGAGGAGCAGTCCGGCTAACCGGCGCCCGGCGGGGGAGACGGTGCCATGGGCGCCGTAGTAGGCGGCCCGACAGGCGTGACCGGCGGGGGAGAGCGCGACGCGGAGGCACACCTCGGCCCCGCTGAGGTTCGCTTGCGCCGCCAGGTTCGAGTCGTCGGGGTGCGATAATAACGTTACATCGGCGCCGTACCCCGTGAGCGTGTGCTGCACCTCGCGCAGCAGCGGCGCCAGGCCGCCGCGTTCGCACAACGCGACCTTGCGTCCCCGCAGCGTCGCCGGGACGGCCGCGAACCGTACGGATTCGCGCAACGCGTTCGGGTCCGAGTCGGGGCCCTTCGAACGCAGGCGTTGCAGCGACGTCACGGTCTTCGGCCCGCAGATCCCGTCGAGCGCCAGCCCGGCGTTGCGCTGGAATTCGCGCAGTGCCCGGTCGGTGTCGACGCCGAAGATCCCGTCGACGCGTCCAGCGTCGAACCCGAGCGAATTCAGCCGGCGCTGCAGGTCAACGACGTCGTCACCACGGAGGTAGGCGCGCCGCCGCATGTACAGCAGCCGGTCACCGAGGCGGTAGCCGGCTTCGACGAGGCGCTCCCAGGTCGAGCGCCCGCAGATCCCGTCGACGACGATGCCGCGCCGGGCCTGGAAGGCGCGTACCGCCTGTTCGGTTTCACGACCGAAGGCGCCGTCCTCGCCGGTGACCGGGAGTCCCTGCGCGAGCAGGCGGCGGTGCAGGTCTTCGACGGCGGGGCCCTTGTCCCCAACCGTCAGAGGAAGCTCGGAAACCTCGTTAGAGATATCGGTCGAGTTCCTCGAGGAGCTGACCCTTGCCCTTGGCGCCCACGAGCCGCAGGATCGGCTCACCGCCCTTGAACAGGATCAACGTCGGGATGCTCATGACGTCGAAACGCGCCTGGGTGGCGAGGTTGTCGTCGATGTTGAGCTTGCCGATCTTGATCTGGTCGGAGCGCTCCGAGGCGATCTGCTCGAGGACTGGCGCAATGGTCTTGCACGGCCCGCACCACTCAGCCCAGAAGTCGACCAACACCGGGGTGTCAGCGCCGACCAACGTCTCATCGAAGTTGGAATCGGTAAGCGTGAGCAGGTTTTCGGACACGATTTCCTCCTGGAGCGGTACGTGGATCGTACCCGCGAGCCGTTATAACGACCCGGCTTGGCGGGCTATTCCTGCGCTTCGAGCCAGCGTTCGCAGTCGATGGCCGCCATGCAGCCGGATCCCGCCGCCGTAATGGCTTGGCGGTACACGTGATCCTGCACGTCGCCGCACGCGAAGACGCCTTCGACGTTGGTGAAGGTGGAGTTGCCGATCGTTTTGAGATATCCGGCTTCGTCGTGGTCGAGAAATCCGACGAACACGTCGGTGTTGGGCACGTGCCCGATGGCGACGAACAAGCCGTGGACCGGCAGGCTCGATTCCTCGCCGGTTTTCACGTTCTTGAGCGTCGCCGCCTCCAGCGTCGGGTCACCGACGAGGTCGGTCACCACGCTGTCCCAGACGAAGGCGAGCTTCGGGTTGTTTCGGGCGCGGTCCGCCATGATCTTGGAGGCGCGCAGCTGGTCGCGGCGGTGGATGACGTGCACCTTGGTGGCGAACTTCGAAAGGAACATCGCCTCCTCGAGGGCGGAGTCACCACCGCCGACGACGGCGACCTCGAAGCCGCGGTGGAAGAACCCGTCACAGGTCGCGCACGTCGACAGGCCGTAGCCGAGTAGGCGCTTTTCGGATTCGAGACCGAGCATGAGCGAGCGGGCACCCGTGGCCACGATGACGGCATCGGCGGTGAAGGTCTCGCCGACGGTGGTTTCCACGGTGAAGGGGCGCTGGCTCACGTCGACCTTCGTGACCTTGGCCGTGAGGAACTCGGCGCCGAACCGCTCCGCCTGGAGTCGACAGTTCTGCATCAGTTCCGGACCCATGATCCCGTCGGGGAACCCGGGGAAGTTCTCGACCTCGGTCGTCAGCATCAACTGGCCACCGGGCTGGTCGGAGTCCGACGACGGCTCGCCTTCGACGACGAGGGGAGCGAGGTTCGCACGCGCGGTGTAGATCGCCGCCGTCAGCCCCGCAGGACCGGAACCGATGATCACGACTTTGCGATGGTTCGTCATCGGGTCGCCCGAATCGCCTTTCGCCAGAAGAACGTTCCCAACAGCAGGCACACCACCGAGATTCCCGCGTAGCCGGTCCACATGGGTCCGGGCACGTAGGCGACCCCGCGGATCAGCAGGATCACGAGCAACGTGAGGAGCGCGACGCCCACGACAGCGAACAGAGCGAGGTACACGAGATAGCGCGCCACTTTCGCCAGCGGCTCGGTGGTCTTCGAACGAACGAACTCGATGAGCTCGTCGAGACGGTCCAAGATCTGCGTAACCCAGTCTTCTTTGCGCAGAGACGGTTCGGTCAGTCGGTTATCGGACATTGGGCGCCGACGCTACCCTCCCGTTCGGTGCGCGTGATCCTGGGTTGTGTTGTCGCGGTGTTGGTGGCCGCGCTCGGTGGGCTCATCATGGGTGAGTACGAGTTGCGCGGCGTCATGGCGCTGCTCGCCGGCGTGCTGTTCGGGCTCGCGGTCGCCGAGGCTGCGATCACGGTTGGCAAGAGCAGCGACTGGCTGCTCGCCGGCGTTGCCGCGGTCGCCGCCTTCGCCGGACTCACGTGGGCGGCGTCGATCGACGCCGGCGACAGCCTTGGTCGCATCGCCGGGATGAGGTGGGCCGGTTCCGTGCTGGCGATGTTCAGCGCGGGTTGGTGGGTGCGAACGCTTGGCTCACGATCTTTGAACAGTCCGCCCGTCGAAGAATCTGCATGATCTGCGTGCTGTCTTCGAGCTGCACCAAGTGGGCGACCGCCGCTTCGCCGTTGTAGGTCAGCGTGGCTTGCCACAGCGAGGTTTCTGCGGGTTGATACGGGCATGGCGACGGCGTTGCTCCTCCGGGGCCCCCGCCGGTCGCAGCGTTCTGACTCAGATCGGTCGACGCGCGGCGCGCGACGGCTGGCGCATCGGCGAATTCCCCAAGGTCTCCGGCGTCGTAGACGGCGGGCCCGCCTGAGACGC
>JBEEFV010000100.1:0-38884 GCA_041166405.1 Actinomycetota bacterium
CCGGGATGCACATCGGCGCACCACCGGACGAGTTCAACCAGGCCGGACAGGACTGGGGCCTGCCGCCCTTCGTGCCCGACCGTCTGTCAGCCGTTGGCTACCGGCCGATCGCCGTCGCCCTCGAAGCCGCCGCCGCCCACGGTATCGGTCTGCGGATCGACCACGTCATGGGGTTGTTCCGCCTCTACTGGATTCCGGACGGCGCGTCGCCGGAGGACGGCGTGTACGTGCGGTACCCCGCGGCCGAGTTGCTCGACCTCGTGGCGTCGGTGAGCCAGCGCAACGGCGTGTTCGTGATCGGCGAAGACCTCGGCACGGTCGAGCCCGGCGTGCGTGAAGCGCTGGCGGCGCGCGGCATCCTGTCGTACAAAGTCATGCGCTTCGAGACGGACCCGCCGCCGGCGTGGCCGCGCCTGTCGCTGGCGGCCGCGACGACGCACGACCTCGCCACAACGGTCGCATCACGCGCCAACGTCACCGGTGTGCACGCGCGCCTACGCGCCGCGGCATCAGTCCTCGTATCTTTCACCGCCGAAGACGTGCTGGAGATGGCCGCGCAGCCGAACAAGCCGGGCTCGGATGATCCGTGGAACTGGTCGCGGCGCCTGCCGGTCTCGGTCGCCGAGTTGGCGCAGCGCTACCGCGACTCGACGTAACGACGCAGCCGTTGCAACGACTGCTTGTTGCGCAGGGCCAGCGCCGGCCGCAGCAGCGGCGTCAGGGCGACGGCGTTGCCGGTCGGGCGTTCGCGCATCACGACTTCGGTCCGCTCGCCGCGGACGATGAAGTCGAATTCGAGCTCGTTGGTGACGGGCCCGACGCGCTCCTCGAGCACGATCTGACGGTGACCGTGCGTCTCGACCACTTCTTCAGCCGGTTCCTCGTCGGCGTCGCCGACGAGCGGAATGCCCACGAACCAACTCGCGTGCGTCTCGGTGTCGGCGACGACACTGAACACGTCTTCGCGGGGTGCGTCGACGAGCTGGCGGACTTCGACGGGCGACCAGGGTGCGGAAAGCAAAGCCATGTGTTCGGCGTTCCCGTTCCGCGCCGTTGCTAGCCGCGTCCGAGGAGTGACTCCTTCCACGCACGAAAGCGCGTGTGATGCGAACCGTCCGGCCCGTAGCCCTCGGCGGTGCCGTCGGGGTAGAGGCGCAGCGTCACCTGCTGCGTGAGGTCGGTCGCCCAGTAGCGGGCGTCGCCGCCGCTGGCGGGCCCGGCGCGCCACAACAGCCAGTCGCCGATGCGACGCTTGTAGTCGGCGACCGGGGCACCTGGCAGGTCGTCGCCGAGGTGGAGCAACTCGGGCGGCGCCTCGATCCACGACGTCGCCTTGATGTTGCGATCCCGCACGGGCGTCGCCGGGAGATCCGCCGTCGACACTGGTGTGTTGTCGTCGGGCCGTTCGTCGTATCGCAGCGCCACACCCGCGACGCTAGGCGTCGGTGTCGGCGACGTACGACGCGAAGCCTGGGACGACCGCCGCGAACAGGGCGGCCGCGGCGACACACGCCAGCCCGCCCGACACGATGGCGAAGGGCACGCTGACGAGTCCGCCGACGAGGCCCGCTTCGACGTCGCCGAGCACGGGGCCGCTGGCGTACACCGCGAACTCGACGCCGCTGACGCGGCCGCGCAACGCGTCGGGTGTGACCGCCGCCGCGATCGTCGAGCGGTACACCCCCGAGATCATGTCGGCGGCTCCGGCGACCAACAGCGCCAGCAACACAACCGCGGGCGTGCGCACCGCGCCCGCGACGGCGATCGCGGCGCCCCACGCGCACACCGACCACACCACGGCTCGCCCGTACCGGCGGATCCGGCTGGTCCACCCGCTGGTGAGCGACGCGACGAACGCGCCGGCGGCGACCGACGACAGCAACAGCCCGTAGAGCAGCGGGCCGCCGTGGAGGCGCTCGGTCAGCGCCGGGAACAGCGCGCGCGGCATCCCGAAGACCATCGCCAACAGGTCGATGCCAAAGATGCTCATGACGAGCGGGTGGCCGCGCAGGAACCGAGCCCCTTCGAAGATCGACGTGCGCGTCGTCGCATCGCCGGTGTCGACGGGCGGTGATGGCGCGATGCGGTAGTAGACGAACAGCGCCACGACGTAGGTGGCGACGTCGAGCGCGTACGCCGCCTTCAGCCCGAAGGCGCCGATCAGCAGCCCGCCGACCGCAGGGCCCGCCATCATGCCGAAGGCCCCGTACGTCGCTTGCAACGTGAACGCCGCCGGCCGGTTCTCGGCGTCGAGCAGCAGCGGGAGCAGCGAGCGCATCACCGGGAAGATGAGGGCACCGGTCGAGGTGCTGGCGACGCCGAGCACGAACATCGCCCACACCTGCGGGTGCGACAACGACGCGTTGAGCGCCAGCAGCCCCGAGGTTGCCATGGCGGCGACACCGAGCACGAGCAGCAGCGTGCGCTTGTCGACGGCGTCGGCGAACACACCGCCGACCAACCCGCAGAACAGCATCGGGCCCAACTGCGCGAGCCCGAGCAGGCCGACGGCGACGGACGAGTGCGTGGCGTGGAACACCTGATAGGGCAGCGCCGCCATCGTGATCATGCCGCCGAGGAACGAAATGGCTTGGCCGACGAACAGCAGGCGGAAGTCGCGTGAGACGCGCAGCGGAGTGGTGTCGACGAGTAGCCCGGCCATCAGGCGCCCAATGCTCGCAGGGCACGGTCGAGGCCCGAGACATAGCCGCCGCCGAACTTGATGGCGTGAATGCCGATCGGCGCCAATTGATGCAGCGCCACCCGCGCGTCCCATCCGTCAGCCAGCGGCGCGACCTCGGCGTAGGCGGTGAACGCGGCGTCGGCGAAACCGCCGAAGAGCCGCATCATCGCGAGGTCGAACTCTCGGTGGCCGCCGAAGCACGCGGGGTCGATCAACCACGATGTGCCGCGCGCATCGACGATCCGGTTGCCGCCCCACAAGTCGCCGTGCAGGCGCGCCGGCGCCTCGTCGGGTCCGGTGTAGGTCGCGATGCGGTCGGCGACGTGTTCGAGGCGTTTCGCCAGCGCGTCGTCGAGGCCTCGCGTGTTGCGGATGAGGCGGGCGATCGGCACGAGGCGCTGCGACGCGAAGAACTCGCCCCACGTACGCGTCGGTTCATTGGGCAGCCCGCGGCTGCCGGTGCTGCGTCGGTCTTCGCGACCGAAGCTCACAGCGCCGGCTTGGTGCAGCGCCGCGAGGGCACGCCCGAACGCGTCATCGTCGGTGCGCGCTCGCGGGTCCTCGTCGATCCATTCGAGCGCGAGGAACGGTGGGTCGTCGCCGACCGCGAGTACCTCGGGGACGGGCAGCGCGTGCGCGTCGCGCAACCAGCGCAGCCCATTCGCCTCGGTCGTGAAAAACCCCGGCGGGGGCGAGGCGTGGGTCTTGGCGAACACGACACGTCCCGTGACCAACGTGACGCGGTACGCGTCCGCGACGTCGCCGCCGCGCAACCGCGTCATCTCGGCGACACCCTCACCGAGCGCGGTGCTCACCGCATCTCGTAATGCGCCCGCTTCCATCGCTCGTTAGTTTCGAGGATGTACGAGCCCAAGGAGACGGTTTTATGAATCGACGCCGCTTGTTCACCGCACTCGCCCTTGTGTCCGCCGGCATGCTCGTCAACGCCGCGCCGGCCGGAGCGGCCACGAAGATCACCTGCGGGCAGGTGATCACCGTGAACACGACCCTCGCCAACGACCTGCACGACTGTCACACGAATGGCCTCGTGATCGGCGCCGACAACGTGACGCTCGACCTCAACGGCCACACCATCGACGGTGACGGCAGGAGCGACACTGACGGCGTCGAAGCCTTCGGGCACGACGGCGTCACCGTCCGCAACGGGGTCGTGCAGCAGTTCGCCGTGGGCGTCGCGCTCTTGAAAGGATCCCGTCTGAGCGCGACCGACCTGACCCTCACGAACCACCGTCACGTCGGGGTGTTCGCCGACACGGTTCACGGCTTGACGGTGCAGCGGGTCAACGCGTCGTCGATCGCGTTTCCCGGCATATTCGCGACGCGCTCGAGCGACGCGCAGATCACAGGCAACACCGTGCGCCGCAGCGGCGGCGGCATCGTGGTGAGTGCGACGACGCGGGCCGCCGTGACCGGCAACCAGCTGACGCGCATCGGCTGCATCGGCATCGAGGTCTTCGGTGCGACCACGTACAGCCTGTTCGACGGCAACACGGTGACCGGCGGCGGTTGCGAAGCGTTGGTTCTCGCTGACGGTTCGTCGAACAACGCCGTCACCCGAAACACCTTCACGGGCAACGACGGCGGAATCGGCCTGCTCGAAGCCGACGACAACGTGCTGTCGGGCAACGTGATCCGCCACAACCACTTCAGCGGCACGTACGTCGCCGGTGCGAGCGGCAATCGCCTCGACGGCAACGTGCTGGCCGACAACGGCGAGGGTTCGGAGGGCGGGATCCACGTCGGACCCGACGGCAGCACGCTGGCGCGGGGAAACTCGCTGACGCGCAACACGATCACCGGCAGCATCGGCGACGGCATCTTGGTCGACGCTGGTTCGCCGTCGACCATGCTCGACCGCAACATCTCCAACGACAATTCCGACGACGGGATCGACGTCGACGAACCGACGACAACCCTGCGCGCCAATCAGGCCAGCAACAACGGCGACCTCGGGATCGAAGCAGTCGCGGGCGTCGCCGACGCCGGCGGCAACCTGGCGACGGGCAACGGCGACCGCCGACAGTGCACGCACGTGGCGTGCGGCTCGTGATCCGCGCCGGGCTCTCACTGCCGATCTTCGACGAACTCGCCGACCCGAGGCTGCTCGGTGACCTTGGCGCAGAGGCCGAAGCCGCGGGCTGGGACGGCGTGTTCGTGTGGGACCACGTGTACTACCGCGATCCGGTTCGCGCCGTGACCGACCCGTGGACGGCAATGGCGTGCATCGCAGTGCAGACCTCACGCGTGTTGTTGGGTCCGATGGTGACGCCGGTCGCGCGGCGACGCCCGCACGTCCTCGCGCGTCAGGTGGTGGCGCTCGACCGTCTGTCCGGCGGAAGGTTCGTGCTCGGTGTCGGTCTCGGGCTCGACGCCAGCGGCAACGAGTTGTCGCGCTTCGGTGAGGAGCTCGACGACCGGACGCGCGCCGAGATGCTCGACGAGGGCCTGGCGCTCGTGCGTGGGCTGATCAGCGGCGAACACGTCGACCACGCCGGTGATCACTTCACGGCCCGCGACGTGACCTTCGCGCCCGCGGCGGGCAACGGGAGTGTGCCGGTGTGGGTCGGTGCCCGGTGGCCCTATCAACGCCCGCTGCGGCGCGCCGCCGCGCACGACGGACTCTTCATCATCGACACCGCTTCGCCGGACGACCTGCGGCGCGCCCTCGACGTCGTCGTCGCCGCACGAGGCGGGATCGACGGTTACGACGTCGTAGTGCAGCTCGACGCGGGGCAGGACCCGCAGCCGTGGGAGGAGGCGGGGGCGACGTGGTGGTTCACCCGTATCGATCCGTTCGGGCTGACCGGGGCGTCGGTGCGCGAGCGCATCCGCGCTAAGGCGTAGCTGCTTCGGTCAGCGCGGCGCGCAGCAGCACCAAGGCGTGTTCGACCGTGGCGTGGTCGCGCGTCGGGACGTGTTGCAGGACCGCCTCCATTCGCTCGACGCGCGCGGCGCGGCCCTTTTCCATGAGGCGCCGGCCCTTGGCGGTTGCGTGCACGACCCAGGACCGAGCGTCTTGGGGGTTGGGGTGGCGGCGCGCGAGGCCGGTGCGCTCGAGACCGTCGACGACCCGCGACATCGTCGCCAGCGATACCTGTTCGGCGTCGGCCAGTTCGCTCAGCGTGCGGTCGCCGCCGAACACCAGCACGGACAGCGCGGACAGTCGCGCCGGTGGGACGCCGAGCGCATCATCGGCGCGACGTGACCAACGGACGAGGTGAATCGACAGGCTATTGAGTTCCAGCGCCAAAGTACTTAGCACTGCTAAGCATGTTGCATCAAGTGGCTCAGCATGTCGAGGACCGCCAGCGCGCCGTCGCCTTCTACCGCGATGTCGTCGGCCTGCCGTTGCTCGGCGAATACGACCCGCCCGGGCTGTCGTTCCTCGACCTGGGCGGTGGCACGCGGCTGTTGCTCGAAGGCCCGGGCACGAGCGCACTGCTCTACATCGGCGTCGACGACATCGAGGCGCGTCGCGCGTCGATGCAAGCAGCCGGCGTGGAGTTCGTCGACGACATTCATCGCATCCACGTGCACGAAGGCCAACTCGGCCAGCCCCCAGGGACCGAGGAGTGGATGACGTTCTTCCGCGACTCCGAGGGAAACCTGTCGGCGCTGTGCGAGTACCGCCGCTAGCGCGGCGGCGGAGGGTATATCTCGCACGACGAGAGGGAGGCCGAGGATGGGCTTTGACAAGCAGCGCCTCGAGCGCCTGGACGCGACGCTGACTGCGCACGCCGACGACGGCTCGGTCGGCGGACTGGCCTGGCTCGCGGCCTGCGACGACGACGTGCAGGTCGGATATGCGGGCGTACTGACCCGCGGCGAGCCCGCGCCGATCGCGCGCGACTCGATCTTCCGTATCTCGTCGATGACGAAGCCGATCGTGGCCGCGGCTGCGCTGATGCTCGTCGACGAGTCCCGCCTGCGCCTCGGCGACCCCGTCGACGACCTGCTGCCGGAACTGGCTGACAGGCCGGTGTTGGTCGACGGCGCGGGCAGGGTCGACGGCGACACGGTGGCAGCGCAGCGCGCCGTCACCGTGCGCGATCTGTTCACGTTCGAACTCGGCATCGGCATGGACTTGACGCAGCCGTGGCCGCAGCCGATGCTCGAAGCGATGGACGCGCTCGAACTCGGCGGCGGACCGCCGCAGCCGCAGGAGTGTCCGCCGCCCGACGAGTGGATGCGACGATTCGGCTCGCTGCCGCTCATGTACCAACCGGGCGAGCGGTGGCTGTACAACACCGGTGCTGACGTGCTTGGCGTCCTCGTGGCGCGCGCCGCCGACCGGCCGCTGGAGTCGTTCCTCCGCGAGCGGTTGTTCGATCCGCTCGGGATGCGCGACACCGGGTTCTGGGTGCGCGACACCACGCGTCTCGGAACGTGTTACGCCAGCGATCCCGACGGCGGAAAGACGGTGTTCGACCCGCCCGACGGGCAGTGGGCGACCGCTCCGGCGTTCCCTTCCGGCGCCGGAGGCCTGGTGTCGACGGTCGACGACATCTACGCGTTCGCGCACATGCTGTTGACCGGCGGGCGCGCCGCCGACGGCTCGAAGCTGTTGTCCCGCGCCGCGGTCACGGCGATGACCACCAACCAGATCGAAGTCGCGCGCGGGCTGTCCGGTCCGTCGCCCGACGCGGCCGCGGGGTGGGGCTTCGGCGTCGGCGTGCTGCTGCGTCAGGCCGCGATCGGACCGACCGCCGGGTCGTACGGGTGGGAAGGCGGCATGGGCTCGTCGTGGACCAACGACCCTGCGCGCAACGTCATCGGCACCGTGGTCACCACCGACATGTTCGCCGGGCCCTTCCCTCCGCCGGCCGTCGTCCAAGACTTCTGGACCGGGACCTACACAGCGCTCGACTGACGATCCGGCGCATGATGGCGCGATGGAAACTCGCAAGCTGGGAAGTCTCGACGTGTCACTCGTCGGGTTGGGATGCAACAACTTCGGCGGACGGATGGACGAAGCCGCGACCAACGCCGTCGTCGACGCCGCCATCGACGCCGGGATCACGCTGTTCGACACGGCCGACGTCTATGGCGGTGGCGGGAAGTCGGAGGAGTTGCTCGGTCGCGCGCTCGGAGCGCGCCGCGACCAGGTGCTCGTGGCCACGAAGTTCGGCATGCCGATGGGTGAGGGCAAGGCCGGCGGCGCGCCGGCGTACGTCGTCGAGGCGTGCGACGCCAGCCTGAAGCGCCTCGGTACCGACCGCATCGACCTCTACCAAATCCACGCGCCCGATCAGAACGTCCCGATCGAGGACACGCTCGGCGCGCTGAACGATCTCGTCGTCGCCGGGAAGGTGCGCGAAATCGGTTGCTCGAACTTCACGCCCGAGCAGCTCGACGAGGCGGCGAAGGCATCGGAGGCTGCCGGCATTGCGCGCTTCGTCTCGGTGCAGAACGAACTCAGCCTCCTACGCGGGCGCGACGCCGACGCGTTGAGCGACGCCGCGACGCGCCACGACACGGGGATCCTGCCGTACTTCCCGTTGGCGAGCGGCATGCTGACCGGCAAGTACCGCCGAGGCGAGGCGCCGCCCGAGGGAACGCGTCTGGCGTCGATGCCCGAAGAGCGACGCGAACGCGCCTTGAGTGACCGCGCCTTCGACCGCGTCGAGCGACTCGAAGCTTTCGCCACGAGCAACGGTCACACGTTGCTCGAGCTCGCGATGTCGTGGCTCGCCGGGCTGCCGGCGATGGCGTCGGTGATCGCCGGCGCGACCAAGCGCGATCAGGTGCGTTCGAACGCGCAGTCCGTCGGCTGGCAACTGACCGCCGACGAGCGCGCCGAAGTGGCCGCGCTCATCCGACCGACGTAGCAAGGTCGACGATGACCTCGCCGCCGACAGCCGTGAGGATCGTCGGCGGCGCGAGGATCTTGCACGAGCGGCTCCCGCCCCCGAGGACGACGCGTTCGCGCTCCATCACGCGCGCGTCGATCCACAACGCGAGGTCCGGCGGCAAGCCGAAGGGCGTGATGCCGCCGATCGTCATTCCCGTAAGGGCTTCGACTTCGTCACCGCCGGCGAAGCTCGCCTTGCGCGTGCCGATGCGCCTGCGCACCATTCCGTTCACGTCGAGCCGGGTCGTCGCCAGCACGACGCAGGCGACGAACGTCGGCGGATCCGACTTGCCTTTCACCACGACGCAGTTCGCGGAGTCGTCCATCGCGAAGCCGTAGGCCTCGCAAAACGCCGCGGTGTCCGCGAGCGCGGGATCGCACGGGAAGACTTCGAACGCCACACCGGTTGCGGCCGCGGCGTCGCGGACGCGGGTCTCGATCTCATCTGGCATGCACACAGTTTGTTGCGCGACAGTCGCGGACGTGCCGGTGCCCGTGCCGTCGGAGGAAGAAGCGGTCCACGGACCGCCCAACGCCGCCGAGGCCCAAGCGTTGGCCGCGGGCGTGGCATGGGCGGCCGCGCCCGCCGCTGGGCTCACCAACCTGCAAAGGCTGCTGATCGAAGCGCTGTTCAAAGAGCTGACCGGCAACGTCGTCGACGTCGGCGACCGCCGCGAGGTGACACCGCAGGAGTTCGCGCAGCTGCTCGCGCGTCGCAACCTCGTGGTGCGGGAGCGCATGGTGCAGGTGATGCTGCTGTGCGCCCTGGTGCTACGCCCGCTGCCGCGCGACGTGGCGCAGCGCATCGACGCGTTCGCCGCCGAGCTCGGTGTCGACGACGGCATGGCGCGCGTCGCCGAAGACTTCGCCAAGCACTCGTACAAGCTGGCGGCGCGCGACTTCGACCGCAACGGCTACGTCGAAACGTGGCATCCCGAGGATGCCGCCGAACTCCACACAAATGCCGCGCTCGGTTCGGCGTGGGACGAGGACGTGGACGACCCGGAGCTGGCGGCGCGCTGGGCGGCGCTGGGTGACCTGCCGCGCGGCACACTCGGTCGCGGAGTGTGGGAGTTGTACGAAGCGCGCGGCTTCGTGTTCCCGGGCCTGCCGGGGTCCGCGTCGCCGCTGTTGGCCCAGCACGACTGGGTACACGTGCTCGCCGACTACGGCACGACCGTGGAGTCCGAGCTCGAGGTGTTCGGCTTCATCGCCCGCGCCAACGACGACATGCGCGCCTTTTCGCTGCTGGCGATGGTGGTCTCGCTGTTCGAGACGGGGTCGTTGAAGACGGGCGCCGGGCTCTTCGAGGCGTCACCCGGCCACTTGTCGGCGCACGAGTGCGTCGCCCTACGTCTCGCCGACGCGATGCGCCGCGGCGCGCAGTGCCACGACACGGTGACCGGCGCTACCAGCGTCGACTTCTTGCGCATCGACTGGTTCAGCGTCGCCGCGCTCTCGCTCGAAGACGCACGCGCCCGCTTCGCCATCCCCCCGAAGTCCGACGACGCGCGCGCCGCGGGCACGGTCGGGCCGTGGGAGCCGGGCGGTATCAGCCCGTACCAGCTGAACTCGGGGCAGCAGGCGGCGGCGGCCGCCGGGCGTGTCTACGACTCGTACGGAGCGACCCCGGAGTAGCTACCGGCCTTCGAACTTCGGCGGCCGCTTCTCCATGATCGCGGCAACCGCTTCCTTGCCGTCCTCGCTGTTGAGGCCGCGCAGCGCGAGACGAATCTCTTCGCGTGCGCGGGCGTCGGGGTCGTCGATCAGCAACGTCCGGGCGACGAGCCGTTTGGTCTGGCGCACCGCGATGGGTGCTTGTTGCGCGATTTCGCCGCAGTAGTCGAGCAGCCGGTCGTGCAGTTCGGCTGCGGGTACGACTTCGCCGACGAAGCCACGCTGGAGCGCTTCTTCGGCGCCGACGAAACGCGATTCGAGCAGGAAGCGCATCGCCGTCTCGTGCCCGACCAGGGTCGGCAGGCTCCACGTCAGGCCGCCGTCGGGCGACGTGCCGGCGCGGACGTAGCCCGGGTGCAGGCGGGCGGTGTCGGCGGCGATGCGGATGTCGGCCGCCATCGCCAGCGAAAGGCCGGCGCCGACGGCAACTCCGTTGACGCCGGCGACGACGGGTTTGTCGGTCTCGAACCGCAGCGCGACGAGGAAGCGGCCGACCCAACCTTTTTCGTCGAGGAACTGTTGCTGGGCTGACAGGCCGGTCTCCACTTCGGTGGCGTCGCTCGGGCCGAGGTCGAGCCCGGAACAGAACGCGTCGCCGTTACCGGTGAGCGCGATGACGCGGATTGCGTCGTCGCTGTCGGCCTGTTGCACGGCGCGGACGATGCTCCACCCGAGTTCGCCGGTGAGTGCGTTTTTGCGTTCGGGACGGTTGAGCCGCAGCACGCGGACGCCGCCGATCGTCTCCTGTTCGAGAACCCCCATGGGGCTATTTCAGCGCAGTTGTGATCGGCGTGCCCGCCCGCACCGCCTTCGTGACCGGTGTCTTCTCGGCGATCGCGGCCAGCCGCTCCCGCTGTTCGCCGTCGAAACCCGCCGGCAGCGTGATCGTGCGCAGAATCGAGCGCGCTCCGTCATCCGCGATGTCGTAGCGGGCATCGACTTCGATGGCGTCGAGGTCCCACCCCTTGCGCTGCGCGTACATGCGCAGCGTGATCGCCGTGCACGACACCAGCCCGCTCAGAAGCAGTCCGAACGGTGAGGGGCCGGTGTCGCCCCCGCCGTTGGACTGCGGTTCGTCGGCGGTCAGTTCATGGCCGCTGGCGCGGATGGCGACGTGGTAGTCGGCCGAGCCGGAGGCGATGGTGGCGACGGCGCGCGCGACGTGGACTTCGGTGGGCACGCCCTAGGTCTTACCCCGCGGGCTTGACCCCTTGCACGAACCGCGTGCTGAGGAGCATCCCTGCGCCGAGGAGCAACAGGAAGGCGCCGGTTACGAGCACCCACCACTGGATGCCTCCGGTGCGGGAAAGCGTCTTGCCCAACACCGCGGTCGGCAGCGTCGTGGTCGTCGTGACCGGCGCGGTCGTCGGCGTGAGTGCGGTTGTCGTGGTCGTGGGCGGAGCCGTCGTCGTCGTGGTCGGCTCGACCGTTGTGGTGGTCGTCTCCGGAACCGTCGTCGTGGTCGTCGGTGCGACGGTGGTGGTGGTCGTGGGCGGCACGGTGGTGGTGGTCGTCGGTGCGACGGTGGTGGTGGTCGTCGGTGCGACGGTGGTCGTCGTGGTCGGTGCGACAGTGGTGGTGGTGCCAGGGTCGGTGGTCGTCGTGGTCGGCGGCGGCAGTTCCTGGAGCGGCGACATCACTTGCAGCGTGTTGCCACCGGCGACGACGTGCAGCGTCCAGTACAGCGGGTCGGTGTTCTCGAACCCTTCGGCGCCGAGGTCGACGACGTACACGTTGGCGAAGCTCGTGTAGGCGACGTGGTGGCCGTGGATACCGGCGCACACGTTGGCGCCCTGCGCGAACGGCCCCGTGTCCTGCATGCAGATCTGCACTTCTTGGATCGCGGCGTCGGGCGTGATGACGAACGTCATCGTCGTGACGCCGCGCGCGTACGTCGCGGTCCCGTTCGTCGCGGGGTTGTTGCCCTCAGGTTCGTCGAGGATGCACGATCCGGAACTGGCGGTGCCGACGCACACGCCTTGGAACACGTTGGGCGGGGGCGACGCCTGCGCGCTCGGTGCGACCAACGCGATCGTCATCATCGCGATGCCGACTAGTGCGACCGCGGCACCACACCTGCGAAAGCCTGCTTGGCGAACTTGTTGCCTCATGCTCCGAGAGAAGCACGCTCAAATTCTTGTGCTTAGGGTCGGAAGACCTTCTGCGCGGCGTATCCGCATCAGCCGATCGGACGACGCTGCGCCGCCGTCAGAACTCTGTTGGGAGCGGTGTGGACGATTGCTGGGTTCTGTGCGTCAATCCACTACGGATGCGCAAAGGACGGCGCGTCGTCGAGCTCGAACGCGATGTCGTCGGTGTAGCAGTACCACCAGTTCTCACCGGGCTCGTAGGACTGAATGATCGGATGTTGTGACGCGTGGAAGTGCGCGGTCGCGTGGCGATTGGGTGATTGGTCGCAGCACCCAACATGGCCGCACGACATGCACATACGCAGGTGCACCCACTGGCCGCCGCTGCGCAGGCAGTCCTCGCAGCCGTCGCTGCTCGGCGCAACGTCTTGGATCCGGTCGAGGTGATCGCAGGTCGCAGCCATCGCGAGCAGGCTAATAATTCGGTGGTGGGGACGGCCGCGGCGATCGGTCTGTGCGGCAGTACGGCGGTCGCGCTCACCGGCGCCGGCGCGGACCTCGGCGTTCTCGACCGACGTTCGATCACGACGCGCGATTGCCAGCCGTACCACGATGCGCAAGGCCTCCCCGTCGCCGACGCCGAGAAGTTGATCGCCGCCGCCTACGACCGCGCCGTCGCCAACGCTACCGACGGCTTACGCGACCTCATGGCGTCGCTCGATGCGCGAGTCCGTGTCGCCGGTATCAGCTTCAAGGAGTACCGCCTGGCGCCATCGCTCGAAGTGCGGCTGCGCTCACACCCGATGTGTCATGGCGCGGAAGGCGAGATGACCCGCGACGCGTTGTGGGCGGCGTGTGAAGCCTTGGGGCTGGAGGTGCATGCGGCTCCACCTGACGCCATCGACGCCCGCGTTGAGCAGGCCGGCAAGCTCATCGGTGCGCCGTGGCGCAAGGAGCACAAACTCGCGGCCACCGCCGCGCTCAGCGCGTTGGGTCTCTAGATCACCGGAGACGGATAGCGGCGTCCTCGCGCAAGGGGACTGCGTCCCGATGCACGATCGCCGCCAGGGTCTCGACACCGTCGACGAGGCGCGGGCCGGGCCGCACGAACATGGCGTCGGCGTCGACGGCCCACACTTCGGCCTCGGGCAGCGTGGCGCCGGCAAGGAGTTCCTTCGCCAATGACGTCGCGCCGTCGAGGCGATACCCGCACGGCGCTATCACCACCACGTCGGGCTGCGACGAATGCAGGTCCTCGCTGGTGATCGGGTGCGACGGCGCGCCCGACGCGCCGAGCGCTCCGATCCCTCCCGCGGCGGTGACGAGATCGGGCACCCAGTGGCCCGCGCAGAACAACGGGTCGGTCCACTCGAGAACGGCGACGCGCCGCGGCGTACGACCGGCAACGGCGGCGCGCACCGCAGCGAGACGCGCGCGCAAGACCTCGACCAACGCGCGCGCTTCGTCGGCGTGCGCCGTCTTCTCACCAATCGTGATGACCGACGCGATCACTGCGTCGAGGGTCATCGGGTCGACCGTGAGCACCTCGGCGCGACAACCGAGGTGTGTCAAGGCGTCGTCGACGTTCGCGACTGCGACGGCGCAGACCGCGCACAGGTCTTGCGTCACCACGAGATCGGCGTCGACGTCGCGCAGCGCGCCTTCGTCGAGCGAGTACAGGTCTTCGCCGGCGGCCAAACGCTGCTTTACGACGGTGTCGATTTCTGCAGGCGACAGGCCGGCGGGCAGCGTGGTGTTCGACACGACGCGACGCGTCCGTGCCTCGGGCGGGTAGTCGCACTCGAAGGTGACTCCCACGACGTCGTCGCCGGCACCGACGGCGAAAAGAATCTCGGTTGCCGACGGCAGCAGCGAAACGATCTTCAAGCTGAAGCGAAGAGTTGCTCGACGACGGCCAGCCCGTCCGGCGGCGCTGCAACTTCGAGCCAGACGCCTTCGTGTTCGACGGTGATCGCGAAGGCGAAGAACGCGCAGCAGTCGGCTTCGCGCACGCTCAGGTCCGCGACTCGCGCGACGACCGACGGGTCCGAAGGCAAACGGAGGCGTACTCCCGTTTCGGTAGGCACGCGGTCGGTCACGTGCGTCAACAGCTGCGCCCACTGCGTCGTGCGGTCGCTGGCCTCGGTTGCGTCGAGCGTGCAGGCGATCGGTGTGTCGGGCTTCGGAATCAGCGTCACCCGCGTTTCGGTCATGTCCAGAAGGTAGACCGTGGCAATGGTCACGCTCTACGGCGTCGTCGCGCTCACGTTCATGATGGCGATGTACGCGCTCGAGCGGCGCGGCCGCAACTTCGTGCTGGCGTTCGCCGCCGGATGCGCGCTGTCGAGCAGCTACGGATTCTTGTCGGGCGCGTGGCCGTTCGGCGTCGTCGAAGCGGTGTGGGCGCTGATCGCGCTCAGGCGATGGAGCACGACCGCGGAGTAGGTTCCCGCTCCATGTCACCGCACCTCGTCCGTCGCCTCGGCACGTTGGTGGAACCCCTCGCCGCGGCTGTGTACTTCGCGCCCGAAGCCCACGCGGGGTACGCGGAGCTCGGCGACTGCGGTGACTTCTGGGCGCCCTATTACGCCAGCCGCGGCGCCTGCCTCGGCGAGACTCCCGCGTTGGTGGTCGCCGCTGCCTTCGGCGTGTTCAACCCGTCGCACATCGCTGACCAACTCGAAGCGGCGTGGAAGGTGGCGCGGCCCTCGCAGTGGTGGACGGCGCGCGTGCGCGGCGCCACCGCCCAACTCGAGCGCCTCCTCGGCGACGCGCCCGACGGCGCGCCGCGCGCGACCGAACTCTTGCGGCGCGTCGCCGATGCGAGTCCGGTTTCGGGCCACCCATTTTTCGCGGGCCTCGTCAGTCAGGAGTGGCCGGGCACCGTCGTGGGCGACCTGTGGCACGCCGCCGATCTCGTGCGCGAGCACCGCGGCGACACGCACACCGCGGCCTACAACGTCGCGGGCTTCAGCGCGGTGGACATGATGATCATGACGGAGCTGTGGTGGGGCCTGCCGCACGGGTTGTACCTGGCGTCGCGACACTGGGACGACGAGTCGATCAACCAGAGCCTGGCCGCGCTGCGCGACCGCGGGTACATCACCGGTGACCCGCCGCAGCTAACGGAGCAAGGCATCACCGCCCGCGTCGTCGTCGAGGACGCCACTGACGTCGGCGAGGCGGCGGTGCTCGACGCGCTCACCGATGCCGAGCGCGACGAGTTGTTCGCGATCCTGCGCCCGATGGCCGCGACGATCGTCGCCGGTGGCGGCTACCCGGCGGATCCGAACGAGCGGACCCTGCCGGGCGTCGACGCGTAGGTCACTGCCCGGGCGCGGCTTTGCGCTCGATCACTTCGAAGGCGAGCAGTTCGGCGCCGTGCGCTACCGGCGCGGCGCCGCCCGACGTGTCGGTCGCCACGTGGGCGTGGGCTTTGGCGAAGTCCTGGCTCGACAACCACGCCTGGTACGCATCCTCACTCGCCCAGCGGGTGTACACGAAGTAGCGGGTCGCCCCGCCGGTCGGCCGCAGCAACTCGAAGGCCTCGAACCCGTCGGTGTGCTCGACCGCGCCGGCGCGCGCCGCGAAGCGCGCTTCGAACTCGTCGGCTCGGTCGGCGGGGACGTCTACGGCATTGATCTTCACGACGCTCATGCGTGGAGTCTTACCTGTAGCGGCGGCCCGTCGAGGTGGCAGTGCACGCGCCGCGCCGTGTGAGCGCATCGGACGTTGCGTTGCAGGCCGACGACGGCCGTGATCGCGGCGCTGGCGGTGAGCCCGGCGGCGATCACGACGGCAACGCGGAACGCGTGCGTGATCTCGCCACTGCCGGACGCATCGGTGAGACCCGCGAGCACGGGCACGAGCGCGATGGCGCCGAGGCTTGCGGTGCGCGCCACGGCATTGTTGACCCCCGAGGCGACGCTCACGTGGTCGGGATCAGCGGCGGCCATCACCGTCGCCGTCAGCGGGGCGACGAACGTGACGAGGCCGAGACCGAACACCAGCGAACCGGGCAAGACGTCGCGCAGCCACGAGGGGTGCGCGCCGATGCGCGCCAGCAGCAATAGTCCGACGGCCGCCAGCACCGGGCCGGCGGTCAGCTGGAGGCGGGGCCCGATGCGTTGCCCGAGCGCTCCCGAGCGCGCCGACAGCACGATCATCAACAGCGTCGTCGGCAACAACGCCGTTCCCGACGCCAGCGCCGACCACGTCGCCGCGACCTGCAGTTCGTAGGCGACGAGGAAGAAGGCGACGCCGATCGCCGCGTACAGCTGCACCGTCATGAGGTTGATGACCGTGAACGTGCGGTTGCGGAACAGCTGCGGCGGCACGAGCGGCGACGGCACGCGCATGATGTGTAGGACGAACGCTGCCATTGCGGCGAGGCCGATGACGCCGGGAATCACGAGGCGTTCGGTGAGCGCCCACGTCGCGCCCGCCAGACCGATGACGCCGTAGACGCAGCCGGTGACGTCGAGGTGTTGTCGCGAGTGTTCGTCGCGTGACTCGGGCACCGACCGCAGCGTGAGCACGATCGTGAGCGCCGCCAGCGGAACGTTGAGCAGGAACGCCCATCGCCAGCCGGGCCCGTCGACCAGTGCGCCGCCGATGAACGGGCCGATGGCCCCCGCGACGCCGAGCAAACCCGACCACGCGCCCACGGCGGCGGCGCGATCTTGCTCGCGGAAGCTCGCCTGGATGATGGCGAGGCTGCCGGGGGTGAGCAGCGCACCGCCGACGCCCTGGAGGACGCGCGCCGCGACGAGCACAGTGATGTTCGGCGCGGCACCGCACAGCGCCGACGCCGCGGCGAACCACACCGTGCCGATGATGAACACTCGCCGGCGCCCGAAGCGGTCCCCGAGTGCGCCGCCCAACAGGATCAGCGACGCCAGCGACAACAGGTAGCCAGTCAGCACCCACTGGAGTCCGCTCACGCCGGCGTCGAGATCGCGGGCGATGCGCGGCAGCGCGACGTTCACGACGGTCGCGTCGAGGCTGGCCATCGCACTGGCGGACACGGTGGCCGCGAGCGCGAACCGCCCGGTGACGCTGTCGAGTGCTAGCTGGGTTGGAACATCGGCAGATTACGGCCGTCGGACAGCGGCTCCCACGCAACGGTCACCGCTTGGCCTACGACGACCGCCTCGGGATCCGTCCCGACGATGGTCGACAGCATCCGCACGCCTTCTTCGAGTTCGACGACGGCGACCGCATACGGCGTCTCGTACGCCGGCATCGGCACCTGCGCCGCGTGCTGCACGCTCACGGCGTACACCTCGCCGCGCCCGCTGGCGTCGCGCCACTCGAGGCCGTCGGCGCGCAAGCACGACGGGCACACCTCGCGCGGATAGAAGATGGCGTTGCCGCAGTCGGTGCACCACTGCAGCACCAGGCGCTGCTCGCGGGTGGCGTCCCAGAACGGCTTCGCCACCTCGCTCTCGGGCGGTTCGATCCTGCGTGCGTCACTCACGAGAGCACCGCCTCCGTTCCGAGCACTGTTGTCGACATGCACGACAAGACGCCGCCGCTGCCGTGGGCCACGGCCACTTCGCAGCCGTCCACCTGACGCGCGCCGGCTTCGCCGCGTAACTGCCGCACTGCTTCGACCAACAGGAACATCCCGTACATGCCGGGATGCGTGTACGAAAGGCCGCCGCCGTTCGTGTTCGTCGGCAGCGTTCCGCCGGGCCCGGTGTCGGTCGACTCGACGAACGCGCCGCCTTCGCCCTTGGCGCAGAACCCGAGGTCCTCGAAGTGCAACAGCTGGGTGATCGTGAACGAGTCGTAACCCATCAGCACGTCGACGTCGCCCGGCTTCACGCCCGCCTGCGCGAACGCCGCGGGGCCCGATACCGCGCCTGCGGTCGTGGCCAGATCGGGCATCTGACTGATCATCGAGTGGTCGTGGCACGTGGCGGCGCCGAGGACGTAGACCGGCGCCTTCCGTAGCGACTTCGCGCGGTCGGCGCTCGTCATCACGAACGCGCCGGCGCCGTCGGTGACGAGGCAGCAGTCGAGCAAGTGCAGCGGCGACGACATCATCTTCGAGCTCAAGACGTCGTCGATGGTGATCGGGTCCTGGAAGCGCGCCTTGGGGTTCAGCGTCGCCCACTTCCGGGTGCTGACGGCGATGTGCGCGAGCTGTTCGGGCGTCGTGCCGTACATCGCCATGTGGCGGCTCGCCGCCAGCGCGTACGAGCCCATCGGCTGGCGCAGGCCGTGGGGCATTTCCCACTCCGCGTTGGGGTTCGGCCCGCCCATCATCATCGGCCGCCGCCCGCCGCCCTGGCCGCCGCGCGCCTTGGCGCGCGCACGGTCGCCTTGCGGCGTCGAGGCGTAGACGCAGATGACGACGTCGCACAATCCGGCGGCGATCGCTGCCGCCGCGTGCTCCGCGTACACCTCGTAACTCGACCCGCCGGTCATCGTCGAATCGGTGTAGCGCGGACGGATCCCGAGGAACTCGGCGAGGCCAAGCGACCCCATCCCCGCGCCCTGGCCCGCGTAACAAATGCCGTCGACGTCGGCGATCGTCAGGCCGGCGTCGTCGAGGGCCTCGCGGATCATCGCGGCCTCGAGTGCGCGCCCGTGCAGGTCCAACACGCCTGATGGTGATGCATCGTCAGCCACGCCGACGATTGCCGCGGCTCCCCTCAGCGAAGTCATAGCGCCGCAACCTAACGGCTACGCGGTACGCAGCGCTTCCATCACGTCGGTGCGCGCCGTGCGCCACGCAGGCAACGCTGCGCCGGCGAGCGCGATCAGCGCGGTGACCGCGGCAGCCATGACCACGGGCTGCGCGCTGAACCGGTAAGGAATCGGCAGCCCGGTCAGAAGCCCTGACGCCCAGGTGAAGTTGAGCAGCGACAGCTGCGCGCACGTCGTCGCCACCGCGGTCACGACGAGCGCCGTGAGCACCGTTTCGATCACCGTCGAGCGCGCCAAGTCGTTGGGTGACATGCCGAGGGCGGCGAGCGTGGCGTTGTCACGGCGGCGTTGCGCGGCGGCAAGCACGAGCGTCGACGCGGTGGCGACGAGCGCGACGGCGACGAGCGCGCCGCGCAGCGCGTTGAAGGGCGACGCCAGCTGCAAGAACTCGTCGCGCAGATCGCGTGCGTACTCGTCGGTCGTCATGATGTGAAGGCGCGGATCGATGTGTGCGGCGCGCAGCCGCGCGGCCAATTCCTCGCCGGTAACCCCGGCGACTGGGACCACCCGCAGCAGCTCCGCCGGGCGCGGTCCGTAGAGGCCCGTGAGCTGCGCCGTCGTGACGGTGATGCTGGAGCCGAGGTTGTTCGGCGACGCCCAGATCCCACCGACGACAAAGGACTGGCGCGGACCGGACCGAGCGGGCAACGAGATCGCGTCGCCCGGCGCGAGGTGCAGACGTCGAGCGAGCGCGGGTCCGACCATTACTTCACCGCGCGCGAACACGTCGGCCGCGGGTGCGCCGCGGTACACCGCGAACGTCGGTGGCTCGCCTTCGAACGCGTCCACCGACAGCAAGCCGAGTTGGACGTCGTCGACCACGCCAAAGCCGTCGTGGGTGATCGCGGCGACGCCGGGCACGGCCGCGATCGCACGTTCCATCTCGGGGGTGACTTTCGAGTCGATGCCGCCGGAGTTGTTCGACGCCAACGTGTTCACGTAGACGTTGCCGTGGTTCGTGTCGTACGCGTTCGCCTTCGCGGCGTCGCCCATCCCCGGCGCGATCCCCGCGAACGTCGTCGAGAAGAACACGGGGGCGGTGATGGCGATGGCAATGGCGACGGTGCGCCGACGGGCGCGCACGATGTTCGTCAGCGCGACACGCGCCGGCCCGGTGGAAAAGCCGGGCGCTCGTTGGAGCATCGTCAGTAGCCGGGGGGCGACCTGAACGCACAAGACGTATCCGACGATGACGCTTCCAACGAGCGCCGCGATTGAAGCGGGTGGCTGCCACCCACTGAGGGCGCCTCCCCGGTGACTGGTCCAGCCCAACACCATCGTCGCCGCGAGGAGCAACGCCGACACGCCGAGCGCCACGCGCGAGGCGGTGCGTTCGGCGTTGAACCGGGTGCGCCCCGAAAGCTCGGCGACGAGATCGAGGCGGGCGGCGCGCCGCGCGGGCGCGATCGACGCCAGCACGCTGACACCGAGGGCCGTAACCAAGCCGATGATCCACGCTGAGCCCGGAGTGGCGATCGAGGTCCGTAATCCCGACGCCTTCTGCAGTTCGTCTGAGAGCTTTGACACGAACGCCGTCGCGATCACCGCGCCACCGCCGACGGCGAGCAAGGACCCAAACGCGCCGATGACGACGCTCTCACTGAGGATGCCGGCGAGCACGTCGCGCGGCTTGGCGCCGAGCGCGGACGCGGTGGCGAACTCGCGTCGCCGCTCTTCGAGTGTGAGGTCGAGCGTGTTGCGCACGAGCTGCGCGCCGATGACGAGCCCGATGATGCTGATGAGGAACAGGAACGGCGAGATCGTCCCCGTGATGTTGTCGAAGCCGACGCCGCCGATTGGCTCCGCGGCGTCGCGCACGTGGTTCTGCGGACCGACGACCTGTCGCAACGCCGCACGCAGCGCCGGGACGTCGGCGCCCGGTGCGGGCTTGATCAGCACTCCGTTGAGTCCGCCGACGCGGCCGAATTGGCGTTGCGCCGTGGCCAACGGGAACACGGCGACGGCACCGTGGTTGACCTTGCCGAGGCCTTTCACCGCGAAGGCGTTGTCGGTGCGCACGTCGGAGATGTCGGTGTGCAGCACGCCTTGCGTCCCCAGCTGTTGCTGCAACGCCGGGCTGACCATCGGCACTGTGGTCGCCGCGAAGCCCGCGGGGTCGCAGTGGAACGAGCCGACCAGCGCCTCGATCGAGCAGTCGGCGCCGATGACGGGGACCATCGAGTCGTGACCGTGCGTGTCGGTCACTTCGGCAACCGTCACGACCAGCGGAACGGCGGCGCCGACGCCGGGTGTCGCGGCGATGCTCGGCAGTAGCGCCTCGTCGAGCCCGCCGTGGTCGGCTGCACCTTCGACGCGAAACGTCGCGCCGAGCGACACGCCACGGTTGAACCTGTCGAGCGTCGTGCTGATGGAGTGGTTCGTGATCACGACGCCGACTGCGAGCGCGGCGCCGGCACCGACGGCCAGCACTGTCAACGCCGTGCGCGTCCACCGGCGCGGCATGCCGCGCAAGTGGTTGAGCCAAATCCACCGCAGGTTCATGCAAAAACCTCTTCCCCTAGCTACATGGGTAGGTATATACCTATGTATGTAATGAGGTCAAGGACGGAGCGAGACCGATGCTGAGGTTCGTACTGCTGGGGCTGCTCGACGCCGAGCCGCGCTACGGCTACGAACTCAAGGCCGTCTTCGAACAGTTCCTCGGCGGCACGTGGCCGCTCAATATCGGCCAGATCTACACGAGCCTGTCGCGCCTCGAAGACGACGGATTGGTGCGGTCACAGACTGTGCCGCAGGACGACGCGCCTGACCGCAAGGTGTACGAGTTGACGCCGCTCGGCCGCAAAGAGTTGGCCGAGTGGGCGAACACGATCAACGAGGAACCGGTGAAGCTGCGCGACGAGTTGTTCTTGAAGGTCGCGGTGCTCAGCCTCAAAGACGGCAAGTCGGCGCGGACGCTGATTCATCGCCAGCGCGTCGCTCACCTCGGGCGCCTCGCCGACCTCGGAGGACTGCAAAAGGATCCCGAGCAGCATCCGGCGACGGGCCTCTTGCTCGAAGCCGCGATCCTGCGCACCGAAGCCGAGCTCAAGTGGTTGGACGCGGTCGAGGACCGCTTAAAGGACTGGGGTACCAACGGCAATGGCAAGAAGCGAAAGAAGTAAGGGGACGGTCTTGCACATCGGATCCGCCATCGAACTGCGCGACGTGCATCGCACGTACGTGTCCGACGAGACGAGCGGCGTCGAGACGAGCGCGCTCGACGGAGTCAGTCTCGCCATCGAGCGCGGCGACCTCGTGGCGATCTGCGGGCCGTCGGGCTCGGGCAAGTCGACGTTGCTGCACGTCGCCGGCGCGCTCGACACACCGACGCGCGGCGAAGTGTTCGTCGAAGGCTGGGCCCTGGCGAGCCGCAGCGCGGCGCAGCGCGCCGAGATCCGCAACAAGTCGATCGGCTTCGTGTTCCAACAGTTCAACCTGCTGCAGGGCCTCACGGTCGCCGAGAACGTCGCTGTGCCCGCGGTCCTGGCGCGGCGCAAGCCCGCAGAGATCAACCAGCGCGTCGACGAACTGCTGGAGCTCGTCGGCATGGCCGACAAGTCCGACCGCAAGCCTGGTCAGCTTTCGGGCGGTGAGCAGCAGCGCGTCGCCGTGGCGCGCGCGCTCGTGCTCGATCCGCCGATCGTGTTGGCCGACGAACCCACCGGCAACCTTGACACTGCGTCAGGTGAAGCGGTGATGCAACTTCTGCTGGCCAGTCACAACGCCGGCCGCACCGTCGTCATCGTCACCCACGACGTCCGCATCGCCGCGCAAACGCAGCGCGTCGTCTATCTACGCGACGGGCAGATCTCGCAAGAGGACAAGCCCAAGCGCGGCCGTCAGCGCAAGCTGGCGGCGCTCGTCGACACGTCGCCGTTCTAGACGACTGAGCTGGCGAGGTTCAGTGCTTCTTCGTTGATGGCGCTGGCGTCGACGATGTCGAGCACGGGATAGACGTCGAACTTCAGCCACGGCTGCCACACCGCGAGATCGCGCATGAGATCGGCGGCGTTGTCGGTCGTCAAAACGCAGAAGCCGCCGTTGCCGTCGCAGCGCTGCACCCACTCGGTGATGTTGCCGCTCGGGCTCGGCGTCCAGTTCGCCAACAACTTTTGCGCCGCCTCGCCGGACTTGATGTTGTCCTCGGCGGAACTGCCTTCTCGGCTTGTATAGGCCAGAACGAACTTCATTCGGTTCCTCCTCTATTGGCCCAGCGCGCGCGAGTGTGCGCCTCTCCCACGCCCGGCGCTAGGGGCAAGTGGTAGGAATCGCGTATGCCTGACGCATTGATCATCGACGCCATGCGCTCGCCGCGCGGCAAAGGGAAGAAGACGGGCGCACTCCACGAGGTGCACCCGCAACGGATCCTCGCTCAGGTGCTCAACGCGCTGCGCGACCGCCACGGTTTCGATACCGCCGAAGTCGACGACGTGATCATGGGTTGCGGCGCCGGCAGCGGCGATCACTCGATGGACATCGCGCGCATGGCCGCGCTCGACGCCGGCTGGTCGCTCGACGCGCCGGGCGTCACGCTCAACCGCTTCTGTGGCTCAGGCCAACAGGCGGTCAACTTCGCGGCGATGGGCGTCATGTCGGGCCAGCAGGACTTCGTCGTCGCCGGTGGCGTCGAGTCGATGTCGCGGCCGGGACCGATGGGCGTCGACGGCTTCACCGCCAACAACGCGCATCTCTACGAGCAGTTCCCGATGGTGGCGCAAGGCATCAGCGCCGATCTCATCGCTACCGTCGAGGGCTTCAGTCGGGAGGACTGTGACCGCCTCGCCGTCGACAGTCAGGATCGTGCGGCCAAGGCGATTGCTGAAGGGCGCTTCGACAACAGCGTGGTGACGATCTACACCGACGACGGCGCGGTGGCGCTCGACCACGAAGAGTTCCCGCGTGCCGGCACGACGCTGGACGACCTCGCCAAGCTGGCGCCGAGCTTCGAAGCGATGGGCGCGCACGTTCCCGAAGGCAAGTCGCTGTCGATCGACCAGACCGCTCTCTTGAGCTACCCGCAGGTCGACGCCATCCGGCACGTCCACCACGCCGGCAACTCGTCGGGCGTCGTCGACGGCGCTGGCGCCGTGATGGTGTGCTCGCCGGACTACGCCCAAGCGCACGGCCTGTCGCCGCGGGCGCGCATCGTGCAGACCGCTGTCGCCGGGACCGAGCCCGTCATCATGCTCACCGCTCCCGGTCCGGCCACGCTGCGCTGCCTCCAGAAGGCGGGCATGACGATCGACGACATCGACCTCATCGAGGTCAACGAGGCGTTCGCCGCCGTTGTGTTGAAGTTCCTCAAGGACACCGGCGCCGACTGGGACAAGTGCAACGTGAACGGCGGCGCCATGGCGCTCGGCCACCCCATCGGTGCCACCGGATCGATGCTCATCGGCACGCTCGTCGACGAACTCGAACGCCAGGACAAGTCGACCGGTCTCGTCACGATGTGCACCGGGGGCGGGATGGGGACCGCAACCATCATCGAACGGGTATAGGCCTGGGCGTGCTGCGCCTTCGCCAAGTCGTCATCGCTGCAAGTGATCTCGGTTCGACGCGCACGCGCATCGAGGACGAGTTCGGATTGCCGCACGTGTGGGCAGACCCCGGTGTCGCCCACTTCGGGCTGCGCAACGCGCTGTACGCCATCGGCGATTGCTTCCTCGAAGTCGTGTCGCCGAAGTCGCCGGACGCGCCCGCACAACGCTTTCTCGATCGCGCCGGCCGCGACGCCGGCTACATGGTGATCGTGCAGACGACGGACCCGATCGACGACGTGCGCGCCCGCGCCGACGAGTTGGGCGTGCGCATCGTCTTCACCGCCGAAGGCGACGGCGTGACCGGTCTGCACTTCCACCCCGCCGACACCGAGGGCGCGCTTTTGTCGATCGACCGCTGCACCGACGACGCCGCGTGGCCGTGGGCCGGCCCGGCCTGGGAAACCGCGCCCGATCGCGGCTACCGCAGCATTGCCCGAGCGGTGTTCGCCGTCGACGAGCCCGCAGACGTGGCGGCGCGCTGGGCACGGCTGCTCGGCACCGACGCCGACGGCGCGCGCGTGGCGCTGCCCGACGCGGCGTTGGAGTTCACGGCGTCGGGTGACGGTCGCCGCGGGCTGTGCGCCGTCGACCTGGTCGGTCCGTCGCACGCGCCGGTCGAAATCGGCGGCGTGACCTTTAGCTCAAGGGAATAGGCACGAGGTCGCGGCGGTGCTGTGCCAGGAGGCGCGGCGCGTTCCAGGCCAGCACGCCGGCGACTTCGCCGTGCACCGAGTACGTCTGCACGAACTTGTCGGCGCCGGCTTCACCCTCGACGATGTCGACGGTCGCGTCGCGCGGGATCACGCCCGCGAGCTGGACGCGCACGTCGTAGTGGTCCGTCCAGAAGTAGGGAACGGGCACGAACGGCTCGGCCATTCCGAGGACGTTCTTGGCGACGGCGTGGCCTGACTCCTGCGCGTTGGTTCGATGCTCGAGGCGCATCCGCTGTGCGTAGCCCTGATGGAACCACGAGGCCACGTCGCCCGCCGCCCACACACCGGGAGCGGCCGCGCAGTATTCGTCGCACACGACGCCGTTGTCGATCGTGAGTCCGCTGCCCTCCAACCACGCGGTCGTGGGCGTGCTGCCGACGGCGATGAGGATCACGTCGGCCTCGTGCGACGCGCCGTCGCTACGGACGACACCCGACTCCGTGATGGTGTCGACGCCGACGCCGGTGTGAATGCGCACGCCGTTGGCCTCGTGGAGCGCCAGCAGCCGCCGCCCAGCCACGTCGCCGATGCGCGACGCCAGCGGAGGCCCGGGTATGGGCTCGACGACCGTGACGTCGGCGCCGAGCTTGCGCGCCGTCGCCGACACTTCAAGGCCGAGGAACCCCGCGCCGACGACGACCAGGCGCGGCGACCCCTCCGCGATGAGAGCGCGCAATGCCAGCGAATCCTGCAGCGTGCGCAGCACGCGCACGTTCGGCGCGTCGGGGTGCGGGAGTTGACGCGGCGTGATGCCGGTGGCGATAACGACGGCGTCGTAGTCGAGCGTGCGGCCGTCGTCGAGGGCGACGCGGTGGCCGTCGACGTCCAGTCCCGTCGCCCGTACGCCGGTGAGCAGCTGCGGGTTCATGGGTGCGATGCGACGATGCGTGATCAACTCGGCGCGCGGCACTTCCCACGCGCCCGACAGGATCTCCTTCGACAGCGGCGGGCGGTCGTACGGCGCGTCGGTCTCTTCGCCGACGATGGTGAGAGTCCCGTCGAAGCCGTTCTGGTGCAGCCCTTCGGCGACGGCGTAGCCCGCCGCGCCCGCACCGACGATGACGACGTTGTTCGGCACGTCGCCATCTTGCTTCGCCGGCAACGACGCCGAGAAGTTCGCGATGATTGGTCGTGGCGACGGATCCGCTGGCGAAGCGTGAGTGGAAGTTGCTCGACGACGTTCGCGCCGGAGCGACGCACGACGAGTTGCGTGCGAAGTGGGACATGGACGAGCGCGAGCTTCGTGTGTTCCTGGCGACGGTCGGCGAAAAGTTGCGCATCGCGGCGTCGCTCCTCGCAGCAACCGCCGAGCCGGATGGGTCACACCCACCGGGACTGCGCGTGCCGCCCATGGAGCCGTGTCCGTTCTGCCAAAACATCGACGGTACGTACGCTCCCGATCGCGCGCCCGCAGTCGTTTTCGAGGACGACTTGGTCTACATCTTCCTCACCCGCGGACCGCTCGGTGGCCTCGCCGGGCACGCCCTCGTGTGCCCGAAGCGGCACGCGCCGACGATCCTGGATCTCACGCAAGACGAAGCCGCGGCGCTCGGCCAGGCGGTCGCGCGTACGGCGCGCGCGGTGCACGACTTCGTGAACCCGCACGGGCTGCTCGTGCAGCAGAACAACGGAGTGGCCGCGTTTCAAACCGTCCCGCACGTGCACTTCCACGTCATCCCGAAGACCGTCGGGCCGTTCCCGCCGCTCGAACCGCCTCCCCAGATCCCCGACGACGAGCTACTGGCGACGGCGGCGTCGCTGCGCGAGCGGTGGGTGGCGACGGGCTGATGCCTCAGTCGCGGTCGAGGGCGACGCCCGTGTACACCGCCCGCGGTCGGTAGCGCAGGCGGTACCGGTACTCCTCGATCGCATGCGCCAGCCATCCAGCAGTGCGGGCGACGGCGAAGATGACCTCGCCGGCGTTGTCGATCATGTCGTAACGCTCGGCGAACGACGCGATGGCGAAGTCGATGTTGGGGAACGGGAGACCGCGCTCGCGCATGAGCAACACGAGTTCTTCTTCGACGGGCTCGTGCTTGATGGCGCCGAGCATCTCGAGCAGCACGTCGCAGCGCGGGTCGTTGCTCTCGTACACACGATGACCGAAGCCGGGAATGAACTCGTTGTTACGCAGCCGCTCTGCGATCGCTTCGGCGGGACTCACGCCGTCGCGGTGAACTTCGTGGAGCAACCGGCGCGCCTGCGTGCTGGCGGCGCCGTGCAGCGGGCCGCCGAGGGTGGCGAGGCCGGCGAGAACGACGAGATACGGGTCGGCCCACGTGCTCGCCGCGACCCGCGCCGCCAGCGTGGAGGCGGCCATTTCGTGATCCGCCAGCATCACGAGCGTCGCGTCGAGCAGCTTGACCAGCCGCGGCTTGGCGGCGTGGGGCGACAACCTCGGCCACAAGCGCGCCGCCACCGACCCACCCGGGTCGCTTTCGCCCACGACGGGCAGCGCGTCGAGCATCGTGGCGACGATGGCGCGGCCGGCCGACGCGACCGATTCGGGTCGCCGGTCGTCGCGGAAGGGATCGCACCGCCGAACCGACGCGACCGTGGCGCGGATGCGGTCCATGACGGGTTGGCCGCTGAGGGTTCCGCCGAGTTGGCGTGCGATGCGACTCATGTCGCGGGGCGACACGAACGCGACGCGGTCGCGCTCGCCGTGCCACAGCCACGACGCGACTTCCTCGAACGTCGCCGTCTTCACGGCGTCGGCGACGTTCCAGCCGCGGTAGGCGAGCACGCCCGTGGGATCGAGGTAGGTGAGGTCGGTCTCGATGATGAGTTCGAGGCCGCCGGCGCGGCCGCCGCCGCGCTGGCGACCGGCGAGCTTCTCGACGTCGGCGCGCAGAAAACGGCTGCGGCGGCTTCCGGGCACCTTCTCGCTGCGCACCATCCCGCGGCTGACGTAGGCGTACAGCGTTTCGGGCTTCACCCGCAGCTTGCGCGCCGCCGCCTCGGACGTGAGCCACTTCGAGTCCGTCATGGGCGGACTATACATTGATGCAATCAATCTTGACAATACATCTAGATTTGAAGCCATGAGAACAGTCAGCACGGCAATGACCGAGCCCGCGATCGTCGCGGAACCGAACGAGTCCCTTTCCGCCGCCGCCAGCCGTATGCGTGAGCACGGCATCGGGTCGGTGGTGGTGGTGGAACACAGCCGCCCCGTCGGCATCCTCACCGAGCGCGACCTGTTGCGCGCCGCCGCCGCGTCCGCCGATCCGTCAGGCGCGACCGTCGGGGAGTGGATGGCGCGTAACCCCGACACCGTCGACGCCGATGCGTCGATCGACGACGCGTGGCATCAACTCGCCGACCGCGGCTACCGCCACATCCCCGTCACCGTGGGTGACGAGCTCAAGGGCATCATCTCGATGCGCGACATCATGGCGCTCGCCCAACTCCGTCCGGCCGACGAGCTCGCAGTGATGGCACCTCCAGGGTTGAAGGGCGTCGTGGTCGCCGAAACGCAGCTGGGTGACGTGCGCGGCGACGAGGGCTTCTACCACTACCGCCAGTACGCGGCCCCCGAGCTCGCCGCCAAGCGCAGCTTCGAGGACGTGTGGCAATTGCAGATCGACGGCGACCTGCCGCGCGACGCAGCAGAAGCCGAGGCGTTCGCCGCCGAGATCGCGCCGCTGCGCCACCTCCCGCCGACGGTGCTCGACGTGTTGTCGGCGATCGTCAAAGCCGTGCGGACTCCCGTCGCCGCGCTGCGCACCGCCATCTCGCTGCTGGCGGGCGCCGACGACCTGCCGGCGTCACTGGACGTCGACCGCGCCGAGTTGCGCGCCGAAGCGCTGCGCATCAGCGCGGCGGTCCCCACGCTCATCGCCGCCATCCACCGGCTGCGCAACGACCTCGACGTCATCGCGCCGCGCGACGACCTCGGCTACGCCGCCAACTACCTGTGGATGATCCACGGCGTGGAGGAGGAGCGCGAGTTCGTGCGCGCCATCGAGCAGTACATGATCCTCGGCCTCGACCACGGCTTCAACGCGTCGACGTTCGTGGCCCGCGCCGTCATCTCGACCGGCGCCGACCTCGGTGCCGCTGTCGTCGCCGCGCTCGGGTCGCTGTCAGGCCCGTTGCACGGCGGCGCGCCGAGTCGCTCGCTCGACACGCTCGACGCCATCGGCGAACCCGAGAACACCGCGGCGTGGGTGCGCGACCGCGTGGCCTCGGGTCAGCGGATCATGGGCTTCGGTCATCCCGTCTACCGGACCGAAGACCCGCGTTCGATCATGTTGCGCGGGATCGCGCAGGAACTCGGCGGCGACATCGTCGACTTCGCGGTGCAGGTCGAAGCCGAAGTCGAAAAGACCCTCGCCGAGCTCAAGCCCGACCGCGTGCTGCGCACGAACATCGAGTGGTACGCCGCGGTGACGATGGACCGTTGCGGTTTCCCGCGCGACCTGTTCACCCCGACGTTCGCCGCCGCCCGCGTCATCGGCTGGTGTGCCCACGCGCTCGAGCAGCACGCCGACAACCGCATCATCCGTCCGTCGTCCCGCTACATCGGCCCCCCGCCGCCCCAACCGGTCCCGTAAACCAAACTTGTGTTCTGTCGCACGCAAAACGTGTGCGACAGAACACAACTTCGGGGTTAGGGGGTCGAGTGAGCCTCCCGGAGTTCGCGCTTGAGGACTTTGCCGGTGGCGTTGCGGGGGAGTGACTCGGCGCGGATTTCTACGACCGCGGGCACCTTGAACGCCGCGAGACGGCCCGCCACCCACTCGCGCAAGTCGTCGGCGGTCGCCGTGGCTCCGTCGTGCAGGCGCACGAACGCGCCGACGATCTCGCCGTACTTGGCGTCGGGGAGGCCGACGATCGCCGCTTCCGACACGTCGGGGTGTTCGTACAGCACCCCCTCGATCTCCGCCGCGTAGATGTTCTCGCCGCCGCGGATGATGACGTCCTTGAGGCGGTCGACGACGTACAGGTACCCGTCCTCGTCGAGGCGGCCAACGTCGCCGGTGTGGAACCAGCCGTCGACGATCGCCGCCGCCGTGGCGTCCGGCAGGTTGAAGTAGCCCTTGAAGACGGTCGGGCCCTTGATGCAGATCTCACCGGTCTCGCCGACGGCGACTTCGTTGTTGTCCTCGTCGACGATCTTGACTTCCATGACGGGCGACGCCGGCTTGCCGACGCTGTCGGGACGCGAGACGTAGTTCGCCCCGCCGTTGCTCACGGCCGCGCCCGACGTCTCCGTGAGGCCGTATCCGTTGCCGGGCGACGCGCCGACTTGCTTGTCGATTCGCTTGACCAACTCCGGTGGCACGAGCGTGGCGCCCGACGCGACGCTCGACACCGACCCGAGGTCACGCCCCTGCCGTTTGGCTTCGTCGAGCAACTCGAACATGGTCGTCGGCACACCCGCCATGATCGTGATCTGCTCCGACTCGATCAGGTCGAGCACCTGTTGCGTGTCCCACTTGTAGATGAGCACGATCTTGCCGCCGGCCATCGTCAGCGGCGCCAGCGTCGACTGCAATCCGCCGACGTGGAACAGCGGGAACGTCAGCACCGTCGCTGCTTGCGGCGGCGGCCCGCTCGTGGTCGCGGTCGACGCGTCACCGGCGGCCGCACCCTCGAGCGCGCCGTACATCGCGTTCATGACGTGCGCGCAGAAGTTGCGGTGCGTTCCGACGGCGCCTTTCGGCTTGCCCGTCGTTCCCGACGTGTAGAGGATCGTGGCGTCGTCCTCGGGATCGATCTCGACGTCCGGCAGCGGCGCGGCGGGGAAGTCCTCGACGCTCGTGAACACGTGCTCGACGGCCGTGTCGTCGAGGAACTCCTTCACGCGCTCGAGTCGTTCGTCATCGGCGACGAGCACGCGCGCCCCGGAGTCGCTCAACCCGTACGCCAACTCGGGCCCGGTCCACCACGCGTTGAGCGGGACGACCACCGCACCGATCGACGCCGCCGCCCAGAACGCCAGCGGGAACTCGGGCAGGTTGCGCATGGCGATGGCGACGCGGTCGCCCTTCGTGACACCGAGTGAGGCGAGGTGCGCGCCGAACGCGCTGGCGATTTCCTGCGCCTGCGCGTACGTGTACCGGCGGTCTTCGTAGACGAGGTATGTCGCGCCGCCGTGAATGCCCGCGAGTTGCCACAGCGCGCGGATCGACGGCGGCGCGTTCTTGAAGACCTTGATCTTCTGACCGCGAACGTCGACCTCTTCGATCTCGAACATCGGGTTGTCCGGCATGCGGGCGACCTTACCGACTAAGAAGCAGGCTGATTCGGGGGGATCGATGAACGCCATAAAGCGCTGGATTGAAGAATGGCGGCCCTCGGCCGTGACGTTGGGGGCGCCCGTTTACCCCCTGCTCGTTCTGTTCGGGTTGAACGCCGTCGACGAGTTGGACCGCGCCGCTTTCGGCGTGTTGTTGCCCGACATCCGCGACCACTTTCACCTCCACAACGCGCAGGCGTTGGCGATCGTGTCGGTCACCACCATTCTCGTGTTGCTCATCGAGGTGCCGTTGTCGTTCTACGTCGACCGTGGCAATCGTGTGCGCATCGCCGCCATCGGCGCCTTCATCTGGGCGTTCTTCTCCTTCGGGACGGGCCTCGCCATTTCGGTCGCGATGTTGGTGCTGATGCGCGTCGGCGCCGGCGGAGGACGCGCCGTGGTGACGCCGACGCACTCGTCGCTGCTCTCCGATTACTACGCGCCCAAGGCGCGAGTGAAGACGTTCTCGTTCCACCGCCAGGCGAACTCGGTCGGTCTGATCGTCGGCCCGGCGATGGGCGGCATCCTCGGCCAGGCGTTCGGCTGGCGCGTCCCCTTCTTCGTGTTCGCGTTCCCCACGCTCGTCTTCGTGGCGCTCGCACTGCGCATGGAAGAGCCGCCGCGCGGGTTGCAGGAACACTTCGCCGCCGGCGGAACCGCGGAAGATCACGTCGAGCCGCCGAAGGTGCGCGTGCGCGACACCGTCAAGACCCTGTACCGCATCCGCACCATCCGGCGCATCTGGGCGGCCGTGCCGTTCCTCAGCATCGCCCTCGTCGGCGTCGCCGCGTTGCTGTCGCTCGTCTATCGCGACGTCTTCCACGTGCACGCCGCGGGCCGCGGCCTGATCGCGGCCGCGATCGAACCGCTGCAGATCGTGGGCGTGTTCGTGGCGATCCCGTGGGTCTCGCGCAAGGCGATCGAGGAGCCGGGGTTCCTGTTGCGGTTCGTCGCCATCACCGGGGTGATCAACGGGTTTGTCCTCGCGGCGCTGGCGTACTCGCCGAACCTCGGGGTCGCCATCGTGTGCAACATGTTCCTGTCGGGGTCGATCGGCACGTTGGCGCCGGCGTTCTTCGCCATGATCTCGATCGTGTCGCCGCCGAATATGCGCGCCGTCACGTTCAGTTCGATCACGGTCGTCGGCATTCCGGGCATCGCCATCTTCCTGCCGCTCATCGGCGCGCTGTCGGACTCGATCGGCATTCGGCCGGCGATGTTGCTGCTGATCCCGACGCTGCTCGCGGCCGGGTTCATCCTCGCCTCGGCGCGCAAGTTCGTCGCCGACGACGTCGCCGCCAACTTCGGCACGATGACCGCGGCGGATGCCGCGGCCATCACGCTCGACTAGTCGCCTAGCAATCCGGGCCGATCAGGTCGCCCACCGTGCCCCCGCGATCGCCTCGGCATCGGTCCCCACACGGCGATATTGCCGGCAGGCGGCGCAGAGTTCGCAGAATGTGGTGTGGATTGGCTCGACGAGCTTGGTGACACCGTCGCCATGGGAACCCGCGCCCTCGGTGGGCCGCTGTTCGTGCGCGACGACGATTTCGATCGCGACCTGGCGCAGAAGGCGCAGCTACTCGCCGAACGTCACGCCGAAGTGTTCTCGGCGCTCGACACACCGGCGGTCGCCGGCGCGTCACGCGAGATCCTTGCCCTAACGGGTGGCGACGACCCCGGCGGCCTGCATCCCCTCGATGCCGCCGGTCGGCGCGTGCAAGAAGATCTGTGCGTGCTCGTCATCCGTGACGGCGCGCCCCATCTCGACGCCGCGTCGTTGTGTTTCCCGTCGTACTGGCGCCTCGCCGACAAGCTCGGCAAGCCGCTCGCCGGCGTGCACGGTCCCGTGCCGCACTACGGCGACCACCTGGCGGGCAAGGTCGACGGCTTGCTCACGCGGTTGCGCGGGTCGGTGTGGCGCCGCAACTGGAGCATCCACGACGACCCGTCGTATTTCGCGCCGGTGCCGACCGAACCGCGCCCGAACCTGCGCGTGCCCGACGATCTCTACATGCGCAGCGAACGCCAGGTGCTGCGGCGCCTCGACACCCCGAACACCGTGCTGTTCACGATCCGCACGCAGCAGGTCCCGCTGGCCGCGCTCGAGAGCCGGCCGGACGTCGCGCACAGGTTGGCGCGCGTGATCGACGGATGGTCTGCCGACCTCGTCGCCTACAAGGGCGGTCACGGTGCGTCGGCCGCGCGTGATTGGCTTGCGTCTCGTGGCTGAGACAACCCCGATCACGTCGCTGTTGTCGCAGGTGCTCGTGGCATTGACGATCGAAGCCGACAACGAGTTCGAGCACCGCACCCCGCACTTCACGACCGATCACGGCCCGAAGCCGTGGCGCGGCGTGTGGCTCGGCTCGTACGCCACCTTCGCCAACTTTCTCCGCTTCGTCGCTGACGACGGCATCGTCATGCGCGACCTGGCGGCGAAGGCGGGCTACCCGCCGCCTGTCCATCCGGCGTACCACGGCATGCGGCGATGGGGTTACGTCACCTACGAGCCCGACATCGCCGGCTCGACGCCGAAGAAGAGCGACGCCGACGCGCTGGTGCGGTTGACACCCGCGGGCAAAGAGGCGTTCGGCGCGTGGCAGGCCGTCGCCGCCGAGATGAAACAGCGCTGGGCGGCGCGCGGGCTCGACACGCTGCAGGCCGCGCTGATTCCGCTGGTCGACGACATCGACCGGCCGTTGCCCGAGTACATGCCGTCGGTGTCGTGGGATCGCCGCCAGCCCGAATTGTCGGAGCCGCAGAGCCGCCCGGCGATCGAACTCGACTTGCTCGGGTTGCTGTCGCAGTTGTTGCTGGCGATGACCTACGACTTCGAAGCCAAGAGCGAGATGTCACTCGGCACGTACAGCGGGTTGCTCGACCCGCTGACAGCCGAGTCCGTGCCGACGCGCAACCTCTACGAGATCACCGGCGTCGCCGCCAAGGAGTGGAGTTCGGCGATGAACCAACTGGCGAAGCTCGGTCTGGTGACGGTCGGCGGCAAGCCGAAGTCGATCGCGCTCACCGACGACGGCGTCGCCGCCAAAGCCGCGGCGGCGAAGACGCTCGCGTCGGTTGAAGCCGCCTGGGCGAAGAAGTACGGCGTGTCGCTCGCGCACTTGCGCAACGAACTCGAACGCGTCGTGGGCGACGCGTGGGAGTGGACCGAGCCGTACCCCGATAACTGGCGAGCCAAGGTCAAGGTGCCGCACCGCCTCGCGCATCATCCGATCGTGAGCCACCGCGGTGGCTACCCCGACGGGAGTTAGAGCTTGGGCATGACCTCCGACGCGATCAGTTCGAGCTGATCGACATCGTCGAGGTCGTGCAGCTGGAGGTACGTCGTCGTCGCGCCGATCTCGCCGTACGCGCCGATCCGTTCGATCACCTCGCCGACGGTGCCGGCGAGCGCGTTCTGTTTCAGTTGCTCGAGCGGCTGGCCGACCTTCGCGGCGCGCGCTGCGACCTCGTCGTCGTTCCGGCCGACCGCGATGGCCAGCGCGATCGAGTACTCGACGTCGCGGCCGGCGTTGGCGCACGCCTCGCGCACGCGGTCGAACGCCATTTTGGCGATGTCGGGACCGATGAAGCCGATGTTGAACTCGTCGGCGTACGTGGCCGCGAGACGCGGCGTGCGCTTCGGGCCGAACCCGCCGATGACGACGCGTGGCCGCACGACCGGCTTGGGCAGGGCGGGCGAGTCGACGACCGAGTAGTGCTTGCCGGTGAACGAGAAGGTGTCGCCGGTCTTCGTGTCCCACAACCCGGTGATGATCGCCAGCTGCTCTTCGAGCCGCTCGAAGCGCTCGCCGAGATCCGGGAACGGGATGGCGTACGCCGCGTGCTCCTGGTCGTACCACCCGGCGCCGATGCCGAGTTCGGCGCGTCCGTCACTCATGTTGGCGACGTTGGCGACCGAGATCGCCAGCGGCCCCGGATGGCGGAACGTGATCGGCGTCACCAGCGTGCCGAGCTTCACGCGCGTCGTGTCACGAGCCAGGCCGGCGAGCGTGATCCACGCATCCGACGGGCCGGGCAGCCCGTCGCCCGCGCCCATCTTCAGGTAGTGATCGGAGCGGAAGAACGCGTCGTAACCCAGCTCGTCCGCGGCGCGCGCGACGCGCAGCAGGTCGTCGTAGGACGCGCCCTGTTGGGGTTCGGTGAAGATCCGCAGCTTCACGGCGTGCCTTTCATGGGCCCGTGTCTAGTACGCGGCGAACCGTGCCCGTCCGGACGCGTCGAGGAGGTCCTGCCACGGATCGGTCGTGCGCGCCAGGCGCGTCCATCCCGGCGCTTTCCAGTGCGGCCACGCATGCGTGTGGTCGCGCAAGCGCCCGCACAAACCGGCCGGCGGCTCATACGGAACGCCGAGCCCTGCGGCGACGTCGTGTCCGTGCAGGATCGCTTCCAGCGCGGCGCGCGGCGCGAAGTCGGCGGGCGGCGCCAGCGCCGACTCGGGCCGGCGCCAGATGATGGCGCGCACGTCCTCGGGTGTCGTGGCGACGACACCGGCGACGACGCGTCCCGCGACTTGCATCGCCTCGACGAGTTGCGCAGGCCACGGCGTCTCGCGGCCGTTGATGACGCCGCCGAACTCCGGATAGTGATCCTGTCGCCGTGACGCCAAGAAGAAGCCGACGGCAAGCGTGGCGTCGTACGCGTGTTCCGCCGTCTTGGTGCAGGACCACTCGAGCGTGCCGGCGCGGGCGCTCCAGTCGCGGTCGACGCCGCGCTCCCACGCCGCGCCGACGTATTCCGTGACGCCGAGCAGATCGATGTAGGTGAAAGGAATGATCGCCCCCTGCGACTGGGTTGGACAGCAGTATGAGTGAACGCGACGAGCGACGCGAGCGCAACCAGAAGATCATCGACGAGTTCCGCGCCAACGGTGGCAAGGTCGGCGGTCCCTTCGAGAACATCCCGATGCTGATCCTGCACAACACCGGTGCGAAGTCGGGCGAGGAGCGGCTCAACCCGCTCGCCTATCGCCGCGAGGGCGACAGCTACGTCATCTTCGCGTCGAAGGGTGGCGCGCCCGAGAACCCCGACTGGTACTACAACCTCAAGGCGAACCCGAAGGCGTCGATCGAAGTCGGCACCGAGCAGCGCGACGTTGTCGCACGCATCGCCGAAGGCGACGAACGCGACCGCATCTTCGATCGCCAGAAGACGGAGTTCCCGGGCTTCGCCGACTACGAGAAGAAGGCGACGAACCGCACGATTCCCGTCGTGATCCTCGACCCCGTCGCTTAGAAGTCGAACCGGGTCGCGCCGCCTTCGCCCGTGACGGCGAGAACCGTCGCGGCGCGGATCGTCATGCGGTAGACGTGCCACGGCGGCGGTCCCGCCGAGGGCGCGCTGTACTCGGCGGTGAACCCCGTGCCCGTTTCGTCGACGGAGACCGGCCAATCCTCGGCGTACAGCTGTGCGATCGCCGCGACCGTCGGCGGATCGGTCACGAGTAGAGGTCGGCGAGGTTCTTGGCGCGCATGCATGAGTGCTACCGCACCGGACACACTGCGCGCCGCCCACCCGCCCGCCTCATTGGGGCGCTCGCTACGCTCGCCGCCCGTGAAAGACCTGTTCGATCTGACGGGGAAAGTCGCGCTCGTCACCGGTGGTTCGCGCGGCCTCGGGCTGCAGATGGTGCGGGCCTTCGCCGAGCACGGTGCCGACGTCGTCGTCACCAGCCGCAAGACCGACAACTGCGAAGTCGCCGCCAAAGAGGTGCGTGAACTCGGGCGCCGTGCGCTGGCCGTCGGGTGTCACGTCGGGCACTGGGACCAGATCGACGCGCTCGTCGCCGCCGCCTACGACGAGTTCGGCAAGGTCGACATTCTCGTGAACAACGCGGGCATGTCGCCGCTGGCGCCGTCTCTCGTCGACACCAGCGAGGACCTGTTCGACAAGATCATCGACGTCAACTTCAAGGGCCCGTTCCGGCTGGGCTCGCTCGTCGGCAAGCGCATGGCCGACGGCGATGGCGGCTCGATCATCAACGTGTCGTCGTCGGGCGCGCTGTTCCCGAACCCCAGCTTCGGTCCCTACGCCGGCGCCAAAGCGGCGCTCAACGTGCTCACGCAAGTGCTCGCTCGCGCCTACGCGCCGAAGGTGCGCGCCAACACCATTTCCGCGGGTCCGTTCCTCACCGATATCGCCGACGCGTGGCCCGAAGAGGCGCGCCAGGTCGCACCGAGTTCGATCGGGCGCCCGGGGCGGCCCGACGAGATCGTCACCACCGCGCTGTACCTCGCCAGCCCGGCGTCGAGCTTCACCAACGGTGCGTTGATCCGCGTCGACGGCAACCTCTATGCCTGAATTGGTCGACGAACTGCGCGAACGCTGCGCGCAGTACGTGAAGGTGCGCGACATCGCGCCGCTCACCGGCGGCTCGTCGAGCCTCACGTTCACCATCGACACCGACGACGGGCCGATCGTTCTCAAGGTGGCGCCGCCGGGGTTGGCGCCGGTGCGCAATCGCGACGTGCTGCGCCAGGCGCGTCTGTTGCGCGCGCTCGCCGGCCGCGTGCGCGTCCCCGACGTGCTGTTCGAAGACGCCGGTGACCCGCCGTTCTTCGCGATGAGCTTCGTGGCGGGCGAATGCGTCGAACCGATCCTCGACCCGTCACGCGATCCTGCGAACTTCACGCGCGTGCGCGCCCGGGCCTTCGACGCCATCGACGTGCTGGCTGCGTTGCACGAACTCGACCCCGTGGCGATCGGTCTCGGCGACGAGCCCGTCGTCGGTCTCGGCGACGAGATCGACCGTTGGACGCGCGCCTTCACCACCGTGCCCGAGGAGTGGCAAGGGAACTACGAAGAGGTGGCGGCGGCGCTGCACGCGTCGGCGCCGGCGCCTCTGCCCGCCGTCGTCAACCACGGCGATTACCGCCTGGGCAACACGCTGTGCGACGGCGGCCGCCTCACGGCCGTCATCGACTGGGAGATCTGGTCCGTCGGCGACCCCCGCGTCGACCTGTCGTGGTTCTGCTACTTCACCGACGAAGCGCGCCACCCCGCCGCCAGCTCGACCGACAAGACCGGGATGCCGACGCGGGACGAAGTCGTCGCCGCCTACGGGCGCGCACTGCCCGATCTCGAATGGTTCGACGCCCTCACGCGCTACAAGGAAGCCGCGGCCACCGCCCTGATCCTCAAGCGCGTTCCGAGAGACTCGCCGGGCGCCCCGTCCCGCATGATCGAAGCCTTCCCCACGCTCTTAGAGGAAGCCCGCACCCAAAAAGTCACCTGGGCCACGAGCCCGTTTATCCGAACTGGTCCTCCCCACAACCGTGCGGCGGTCGTGGGTAGGACCACTTCGCACCCCTGACCGAAC
>JBEEFV010000101.1:0-34272 GCA_041166405.1 Actinomycetota bacterium
TACTAATTGATGACGAAGAGGCCGAGTTCCTCTTCAAGAGCTGACGATGCTGCCCGCCAACCGCGACGACCGAACGGTGCACGTGCACCGCAACCTCGACGTCGACGAGGACGCCCTCCTCGACGCCATCACGCTGTTCGCCGCCGATCAGGACCTCGAGATCGATCGCCGGCACGAGGGCCCCGGCTTGCTGTTCGTCCGCGCGAAAGAATCCACGGCTGACTCGCACCTGTTCAAGCGCGGCGACTCGCTACAGGTGGTCATCACCGACACCGGTGACGGGCACGACGTCGAGTTCGACGCCGACCTTCGCGCCTCTGTCGACCGGAAGTCACACGATCGCGGCCGTCGCGTCCTGCGCGGCTACGCCTTCGCGGCGTTCTTCGCCGTGTTGGGTGCGAGAGGCTTGCTGCACGGAGTCGACTTCGGCGACTTCGTGTTGTTGGCGATCGGCGCCGGCTTCGGTCGCCGTGCGTTCGGTCGCGCCCAGAGCGGCTCGGACGCACTCGACGATCTGCAGCGGAAGGTCGCGAACGAACTCAACCGCGTGTGCGACGAAGCAGAGCTCGCTTAGGCGCTCTTGACGGCCGCCGCGAAGTCGGCGAGCGCCTGCACGGCGAGTTCGAACAGGTTCGTCTGCCCGAAGAACGCGTGGAAGATGCCGTCGACGCGCGTCGCCGTCGTCGGAACGCCCGCTGACTTCAGCTTTTCTGCGTAGGCCTCGCCTTCATCGCGCAGCGGGTCGTGGCTGGTGGTCATCACCCACGCCGGGCACACGCCGGCGACGTCGGCGTAGAGCGGCGAAACGTCGGGACGCGTCCACACGTCCGGTCCGGCGTCGCCGAAGTACGTCGTGCGGAACCACTGCATCGTGTCCTTCGTGAGGAAGTTGCCGGTCCCGTTGCTCTCCATCGACTCGTGCGTCCCCGCCCAGTCGGTGACGGGATACAGCAGCATCTGCAGCGCCAGCGGCGGCCCGCCGGCGTCACGGGCGCGCAGCGCGACCAGCGCCGCCAGGTTGCCGCCGGCGGAGTCGCCGGCGACGATCAAGCGCGCCGCGCTGCCGCCGAGGTCGTCAGCGTTGGCCGCCGCCCACTGCGTCGCCGCCCATGCATCTTCGGCGGCCGCGGGGAAGGGGTGCTCGGGCGCCAGCCGGTAGTCGACGTTCACGACTACGGCGCCGCTCGCCTCGGCGATCAGTCGCGCCACGCCGTCGTAGGCGTCCATCGAGCCGACCACCATGCCCCCGCCGTGGAAGAACACGACGATGGGAGCATCGGGATCCTCGGTGGGCCGGTAAACCCGCGCCGGGATCGTGCCGTCCGGTCCCGGGAAGGCGACGTCGCGCACTTCGCTCACTTCGGGGCCGGGCCCGTTCATCGCCCACCAGCCTGCGTAGCCCGCGCGTGACGTTTCGACCGACGGTTCGGCAGGGGCGCCTTGCGCCGCCGCGCCGGCGTTGATCATGTCGATGATCGTCTGCGCCTGCGGGTGGTACGCGACGTCAGGCATTGATGACTCCTCTCGTGGTGGTGGCTCGAAGTTCGTCGAGCCACCGCTCGGCGTGGCGGCGGCTGCTCAGCCTGATCACGCTGATGTGGTCCGCGTGACGCGTCAGCGCGCCGTCGACTTGGGGTTTGGTGACGCGTTGGTAGGTCCACACGAAAGACGCGTACACGCGGTCGAGACGGTTACCGCATCCCGGCGCGAGGTCGGCACGATGCCGGCCTTCGTGATGCAGGAGTCGCGACGCCACCCCGCGCACCGCGATCCAGCGCGAGTAGTCGAGCACGATCGCGCCATCGGCGCGCTGGAGGCGGTGGTCGAGCGTGTCGACGTGCGTGCCGTCGGCGATCCACGCGTCGCCGCCGAGCAACTCGTCGAGCTTGGCGTGCCACTCGGCGCGGTCGGGTTTGACCCAGCCGGGCTTCCAGAACTCGCGGTCGAGATGGATCAGCGGCAAACCGGTGATGCCGGCGAGTTCCCGCGACAGCACGCTCTTGCCCGCGCCCCCCGGTCCCAGCACCAACACTCTCTGCACGCCGAGGAACTTATTCGGGCGTCACTCGTCGTCGCCGGGAACCACCAGATACCAGACGTCGAGGCAGTCCTCGCAGCGATAGCGCAGCACGTCGCCGGGTTCGGGCGGGTCGTCCGGCGGTGGCGGCATCAACAGGTGGCAACGGCCACCGCAGTCGATGCAATCGATGACGAGTTCAAACTCCATCGACACGAATGAACAATCCGTTCGCTTCGACGGCGACCACGTCGTCTGCCGTCACGATCCGGCCGAACACCTTCATGGCGCGGCGCGCGTCGCCGTCGCGCCACGCCTCGACGCGCACGACCCGTCCGTCGATCGGGATCGGCTTGCGGTACTTGAGGTTGAGCGTCCCGGTGACGAGGTGCACTTTGTCGAGCGTCTGGCCGAGCGCCGCCATCGTTTCGTCGAGCACGAACGCCGCCACGCCGCCGTGCACGTTCTTGTGCGGGCCCTGATGGCGCTCGTCAGGCGTGAAGCGCGCCACGAGACCCGGTGGTTCGAGCGACCACTCCATGTCGATGTCGAACGCCATTGGCTGCAAGCATGCATCGCGTGAGGGTCGTGGCGGGAACTGCTCGGGGGCGAAAGCTCGTGGCGCCCAAGGGCCTCGACGTACGACCGACGACGGAACGCGCACGCGAAGCGATCGGTAACCGTCTGACGAGTATGGGCGTGCTCGCCAACGCCGCGGTGCTCGATCTCTTCGCGGGGACGGGCGCGCTCGGCATCGAAGCGCTGAGCCGCGGCGCGGCGCACGCGACGTTCGTCGAGAACGCGCCGGCGTCGCTGCGCGCGCTCGACCACAATTTGGAGTCGCTCGGTCTGGTCGCACAGGCGACCGTCGTGCGCGCCGACGCCGCGACGTTCAAGCCAAGCGGATCCGTCGACATCGCATTCATCGACCCCCCCTACACCTGGGACGGGTGGCCGCTCTTGCTGTCGAAGCTGGTCGCGGGCGTCGCCGTCTGCGAGGCCCGGCACCCAATTGACGCCCCCGAGGGGTGGGAGTTGGTTCGTTCTGACCGTTACGGCACTACGGTTATCACGCTGCTTCGTTCCACATAAGGGATCCCGTGAGTACTGCGCTCTTCCCCGGGTCGTTCGACCCGCTGCACAACGGACACATCGACATCGTGGAGATCGCCTCGCGCTGTTTCGACAGCGTGGTGATCGCCGCGATCCGCAACCCCGGCAAGACAGCTGGGCTGTTCTCGCTGCCGGAGCGCCAGGACATGATCATGGAATCGCTCGGGCATCTCGGCAACGTCCGCGTCGTGTCGATGAAAACCCTGACCGTGAACGTTGCCCGCGACGAAGGCGCTGACGTGATCGTCAAAGGCCTTCGCGTCGCTTCCGACTTCGAGTTCGAGCTGCAGCAGGCGCAGATGAATAAGGCGATCTCCGGAATCCAGACGTTGTTCATTCCGTGCGGCTCCGCGAACTCGTTCATCGCGTCGTCGCTCGTGCGCCAGATCGCACAACTCGGCAGCGTCGACCGCGTCGAGCAGTTCGTTCCCCAGCCGGTCTTCCAGCGACTCAAAGAGAAGTTCGCGTGACCGACTGGGAGGACCAAGAGGAGCGTTTCCAGAACCCGCCGGTCACCGCCAGCGGGCCCGGGACCGAAGTGTTGCTGCGACGGGTCATGGACGTGATCAACAACACGCGTCCGATGCCGTTGTCGAGCTCGCACCTGCTCAACAACAAGGACGAGGTCATCGAGCTCCTCGAAGACGCGCTCGCCCGTCTGCCTGACGAGCTGCGCCAGGCGCGGTGGTTGCTCAAGGAGCGCGAGGAGTTCCTGGCGCGCACTCAGCGCGAGGCCGACGAGATCATCGAGGTGGCGCGCACGCAAGCGGCGCGCATGGTGCAAAAGACCGAGATCGTGCGTGAAGCACAGCTGTTCGCGCAGCGCACTGTCGACAAGGCGACCGAAGAGGCGAGCCGGCTGCGCAACGAGGCCGAGGACTACTGCGACCAGAAGCTTGCGCAATTCGAGATCGTGCTGCAGCGGACGCTCAAAACCGTCCACTCAGGCCGCGAAAAGCTCCAGGTGACTCCTCTTCCCGAAGCCACCGAGGGCGACATCGACTACATGGCGGACGGCGAAGTCGGGGTCTTCGACCAAGACATCGACAGCTAAATCCCGTCCTCGCGCGTTCCCTAAACTGGAACGCCCATGTCACGCACCACCACGTCCTGGATTGTGCCGATTGCCGACCTGTTGCGGCATCCGGGCGCCAAGCGCGACTTCGCGACGTCGGGCGAGCTCGACGACATCCGCGTGACCTCGAGCCACGTCCCCGCAGGGACTCCGGCGGAGTTCGGTGGGACGGTCGAAGCGCTCGACGGCGGGGCAGTTCGCGTGCGTGGCCACGTGCACACGACGTGGGCGGGCGAGTGCCGGCGCTGCCTCGGGCCCGCCGCCGGCGACCTCGACGTGGACGTGAGCGAACTGTTCGAACGTGTCCCGGAGTCCGAAGACATCTATCCTCTCGGCGCCGATCGGTTGGACCTCGAACCGCTCGTGCGCGACGCTATTTACCTCGAATTGCCCCAGGCGCCGCTGTGTACGGCGGATTGCCAGGGTTTGTGCCCCGAATGCGGGGCCGACAGAAACACCGTCGATTGCGGTCACGCGGTCGACGCCATAGATCCTCGATGGGCCGCACTTCGCGACCTTGGCGAGCAGAACTAAGAGAGCGAAGAGATGGCAGTCCCCAAGAAGAAGACGAGCAAGGCCAAGACCCGCAGCCGCCGTGCATCCGCGTGGAAGCTCGAGGCGCCGGCGCGCAGCATGTGCCCGCAGTGCGGTCGCGCCAAGGTGCCGCACGTCGTGTGCGGACACTGCGGTTGGTACAACGGCCGTCAGGCGATCGACGTTTAAGTAGATGAGCCAGCTGCCCGTTGCCATCGACGCGATGGGCGGCGACAAAGCCCCCGCCGAGATCATCGAGGGGGCGCGCCAAGCTGCAGCTGCCGGTTTCGCCGTCGCGCTCGTCGGCCAGCCCGACGCCATCGGCGATGTCGGCGACATTCCCGTCATCGCGGCGAGCGAAGTCATCGCCATGGACGACGAGCCGGGCGCGGCTGTGCGGACGAAGAAGGACAGCTCGCTCGTGCGCGCCGCCGAGATGGTCCGCGACGGCCACGCCTGCGCGATGTTCTCTGCGGGCAACACCGGCGCCGGCATGGCCGCGGCGTTGTTGCGCTGCGGCCGCCTGGAGGGCGTCGCCCGCCCCGCGATCGCCACGCCCATTCCTGTGCCCGGCGCAACGCCCACGGTCCTCGTCGACGCCGGCGCCAACGCCGAGTGTCACGCCGAGTGGCTCGTCCAGTTCGGTCAGCTCGGCAGTGCGTTCTCGCGGGTGCGTTTCGGCATCGACAACCCGCGCGTGGGTTTGCTGTCGATCGGTGAAGAGGCGACCAAGGGCACGTCGCTCGTGAAGGAAACGCACGCGTTGCTCAAGACGGCGCCGGGCATCAACTTCATCGGCAACGTCGAAGGCCGCGACATCCTCACCGACGACGTCGACGTCGTGGTGACCGATGGCTTCACCGGCAACGTCGCCCTCAAGACGCTCGAAGGCGCGATGAAGTTCCTCATCGGCAAGGTGTTCGAAGCGATCATGTCGAGCGACGAAGCCAAGGCGGCGGGCAACGTGTTGTTGCCGGCGCTCGCTCCGACCGCCGACCAGCTCGATCCGGACTCGACGGGCGGCGCCGCGCTGCTCGGGCTCAAGGGCCTCGCGCTCATCGGTCACGGGTCGTCGTCGGCGAAAGCGGTCGTCAACGCTGTCCGCATCGCGCACGAATTGGCGGACGCACGCGTCATCGAAGCCTTAGGTGCGTCGGTAACCTCTGCGTAGTGCCGGCTGAAACTCACTCGCACACGAATCCCATCTCGCGGGAAGAGGTCGTCGCGTTGATTCGCGACCAGCTCAGCGAGATCCTCGAAATCGATCCGGAACGGGTCGAGCTCACCTCCGCGTTCGTCGACGATCTCGGTGCCGATGCCCTGGCGCTGATCGACCTCGTCGAAGCACTCGAAGGAGAACTCGGCGAACGCTCCGTTGGCTTCCGCATCGACGACGAGGACCTACAGGACCTACACACCGTCGGAGACGCCGTTGACTACATCCTCGCCCGAATCGGCGCCTGACCCGACGGCGTCTGATCCGATCGGATCGTTTGGCGCGCGACTCGGCTACGAGTTCAGCGAACGCGAAAGCCTCGAAGCGGCGCTTGCGCACCGATCGTGGTGCGCAGAGAACGAGGGCAATCGTTCGAACGAACGGTTGGAGTTCCTCGGCGACTCCGTGCTCGGCCTCGTCGTGACGGACCACATCTATCGCGCGTATCCCGATCTGCCCGAGGGCGAGTTGGCGAAGGTGCGGTCGTCGGTGGTGAACGCCCAGGCGCTGGCTGAAGCAGCGCTCGGCCTTGACCTCGGCTCTGCGGTGCGACTCGGCAAGGGCGAGGACGCTTCAGGCGGACGAGAGAAACCGTCGATTCTGTCCGACGCCTTCGAGGCCGTCATCGGCGCCATTTATCTCGACGGCGGGTGGGATGCGGCATCGGAGTTCGTGCTGCGGATGCTCGGCGAAATGATCGAAGAGGCGGCGGCCGGGCCTGGCGGTCAGGACTACAAGACCCGTCTCCAGGAGTTAGCGGCACAGCACTATCCGGATCTGCCGCGCTACGTAGTCGACGACGAAGGACCCGATCACGCGAAGACGTTCTACGCGCGGGTGTACATCGGTCCCGACGAGCAAGGCCAAGGCCGCGGCCGGTCGAAGAAGCAGGCTGAGCAAGCCGCGGCGCGCGCCGCGTGGGAATCGTTGCGCCGGCTTGCCTGAACTTCCGGAAGTCGAAACCGTCCGGCGCGACCTCGCGCCGGCGCTGACGGGACGACGCATCAAGTCGGTTGCGGTGACTCGCGATCGCGCGGTGCGCCGGCAACCGCACGCCGAATTCGCGGCGGTACTGCGCGGCCGCACCATCGACGACGTGCGTCGGCACGGCAAGTTCCTCATCTTCGATCTCGGCGACGGCGACGTCATGATCGGTCACCTGCGCATGTCGGGCCAGTTCCGCATCGCGCGCCGCAAAGACGAGATGGTCAAGCACACGCACGTCGTCGCCGACCTCGACGACGGTTCGCAGTTGCGCTTCGTCGACCCGCGCACGTTCGGCGAGCTGTATCTGGACGAACTTGTCGGGGAGCGCCCGCGTTCACTCACGCACCTCGGACCCGACGCCGTGGCGCGCATCAGCGACGCCGCGTTCCACGAGCGACTCGTCGGCCAGCGCCGGTTGTCGAACGTGAAGTCGGCGCTGCTCGACCAGACGACGGTCGCCGGCGTCGGCAACATCTACGCCGACGAAGCGCTGTTTGCGGCGCAGGTACACCCGCAGCGGGTCGCGCCGTCGATCACGCTCGACGAGGCTGCGGCGATCCGGTCGAACCTGCAGAAAATCCTGCGCGCCGCCATCAAGTCACGCGGCACGACCTTCGACGACTTCGCCTACGTCGACGCCTACGGGCGCCGCGGAGCGTTCACGCCGAAGGTGTATGGGCGGGCAGGAAAGCCCTGCGTCCGGTGCGGGGATCCCATCACGAAGCTCGTCGTGGCGCAGCGAGGTACCCACGTCTGCGAAACGTGTCAAGCATCCGCGAATCCACCCCGCGCGCCTCGGTAGCGTCGTAACCGAATGTTTCTGAAGTCGCTGACCCTGAAGGGTTTCAAGTCCTTCGCCGACTCGACCACGCTCGTGTTCGAGCCGGGGATCACGGTCGTCGTCGGGCCGAACGGATCCGGTAAGTCGAATGTCGTCGACGCCGTGGCCTGGGTGCTCGGCGCCCAAGGCCCTCGCACGGTGCGGTCCACGAAGATGGAAGACGTCATCTTCGCCGGGTCGGCCAAGCGGCCCGCCCTCGGCCGCGCCGAGGTGAGCCTCACGATCGACAACTCCGCGGGCATCCTGCCGATCGACTTCGCCGAGGTCACGATCTCGCGCACGCTGTTCCGGGCGTCGGGCGAGAGCGAATACGCCATCAACGACGTGCCGTGCCGGCTGCTCGACATCCAAGAGTTGTTGTCGGACTCCGGCGTCGGTCGCCAGCAGCACGTGATCGTGAGCCAGGGCCAGCTCGACGCCGTCCTCAACGCACGCGCCGAGGACCGCCGGGCGATCATCGAAGAGGCCGCGGGCGTGCTCAAGTTCCGGCGTCGGCGCGAGAAGGCGCAGCGCCGGCTTGAGGCCACCGAAGGCAACCTCGTGCGGCTCAACGACCTGTTGCGCGAAGTGCGTCGTCAGCTGAAGCCGCTCGAGCGCCAAGCTGACGCAGCGCGGCGCCACGGCGCAGTAGCCGAAGAGCTCGAGGCACTGAAGATCTTCCTCGCCGGGCGCGAGGTCGCGACGCTGACGTCGCGTTTGAAAGCTGCCGACGACACGCGGTCGTCCCAGGCGCAACAGGACCGCGATCTGCGCGACGAGCTGTTCCGTCTCGACGCGTTGGTGACCGCATCCGAAACCGAACTCGACGCCGCCCGCGGCGACGAACTCGCGGACCTGGCGGTGCGCGTCGAGTCCGCGCTGTCGCGGGCGAACGCGTTGCGCACCACCGCGACGGAACGCGGCCGGACGGCCGCGGCCGAACTCGCCGCCGCCATCGACCAGACCGTCGTCGCAACCCTCGAAGCCGACAGCGCGCGCATCGCCACGGAGCTCGCTGAGGTCGACGGCGCCATCGCCGCGTTGCCGGCGGCGACGGATGACGACGCCGCGCCGACGGCCGACGAACTCGACGCGCCGCGCCGCGTCGCCGAGATGCGGGGCGAAGCGACCGCGCTGGCGTCTGCGCTCGAAGCCGCCACGACCAAGGTGGCGTCAGCGGTAAGCAAGCTCGAAGCGGCGACGAGCGCGCACGCGCAACTGACCGAGCGACTCACAACCGCGACCGAACGCGCCACAGCGGCGGCAGCGGCCGTCGCCGATGCCGAGATCGCCGTCGGACAAGCGCAGGTCGCAAACGACACCGCAACCGCAGCGCGGGAGTCGGCGCTCGCCGAGCACCGCAGCGCGCAGGAGCGCAAGGCGCGCGCCGACGGTCGCCGCGACGCGTTGGCCGCCGCACTCGACACGGCGCGTGCGCGCGCCGGCGCGGCGCGCCTCGAAGGCCTCGACGGCGTGCTGGGCACGCTGCTTGACCTCGTCGACGTCGAGGACGGCTGGCAAGCGGCGTTCGAAGCGGCGATCGGCGAGGCCATGACCGCCGTTGTCGTCGACAGCGAGACGGCGGGCCGCGCCGCGCTGATGCAACTGGCGCAGGCGAGCGACGACGCCGCCCTCGGTGGCGCAGTGCTCGCCCTGTCGGCGACGAGCGTTCCCGGCAGCCTCGGTCTGGCCGCGAGCGCCATCGGCGCCGAACCGGTGCGGGCCCACGTGCGCTCCCGCCACGAAGAAGTCGAGCGACTCCTCGACGTGCTCCTCGCGACCGCCGTTGCCGTCGAGGGCGACTGGACCGCCGCGCTCGACCTCGTGCTGGCGCACCCCGGCGTGATCGCGGTGACGCGCCACGGCGACCGTTTCTCGTCAGCAGGCTGGCGCGTCGGCGCCGGCGGTGTCGGTGCGACGGGCGCCGCCCTGGAAGCCGCCGCGATCGAAGCCGATGCGGCAACCTTGGCCGAGCACGCCGCGAGCGAAGCCTTCGCGACGGCCGACGCGGCGTTCGCCGCCGCCAGCCGCCAACTCGAGCTGGCGCGTCGCGCCTTTGCCGACGCCACGCGCGAAGTGGGCGACGCCGAGCGCGGCCGCGACGCGCTGCGCGCCCAAGTCGCGGCGCGCGAGGCCGAGTTGACGGCGGCGACAGCGGCGCACGCCGAAGCAACGGCGTCCACGACGCGTGACGCCGAGCGTCTGGCGGAACTGCGCGCTGCGCTGGCGCCGCTCGAAGACACGGCGCGCCGCGTCGAGGAGTCGCAGCGCCTCTTCAGCGAGTTCGAAGTGGAGCGCAGCACTCTCGCGTCGCGGCGCAAAGCGCTCGTGGCGCGACAGTCCGACGTCGAGACGCGTCTGGCTCGGCTGGCGGGTGACCGCGAGGCAGTGGCCAGTCGTCGCGAAGCGATCGAGGCGCGCATCGCCGGATGCGAGCGCATCGCCGCGCGGATGGCCGACCGCAGCGCGTGGCTCGCCGCCTTCCGTGACCGGCTGCGCGCCGAGCGCGATCGACACGCAGCCGGTCGGCGCGAAACGATCGAGCGTCTCGAGTCTCTGCGCCGCGCGCGCACCGACGCCGAACGCCGCCTCAACGAAACCCGCGAGCGCGCCCAGCGCGCCGAACTCGAGGCCGCTGAAGTGCGCGTCCGCCTCGACGCGCTTGTCGAAACCGTCCGCCGGGATCACAACCTGGAGCCCGAGCAGGTCGTGGGGGCGCAGGTGCCGGAACTCCCCGCGGGAATCAATCCGGCGGCGCGCGCACGCGAACTCGAGCGGGAACTGAAGTTGATGGGGCCGATCAATCCGCTGGCGCTCGAAGAGCACGCGGCGCTCGCCGAACGGCACGAATTCCTCGAGTCGCAACTCGACGATGTGAAGAACTCGCGACGCGAACTCGCCAAGGTCATCAAGGCGATCGACGCCGAGATCATCGACTTGTTCGCAGCGGCGTTCGTCGACGTCGCCGACAACTTCGAGAAGCTGTTCAGCACGTTGTTCCCGGGAGGCACCGGTCGCCTGCGCCTCACCGACCCCGATCACCCGCTCGAGACCGGTATCGAAGTCGAGGCGCGCCCGTCGGGCAAGAACGTGCGGCGCCTCTCGTTGCTCTCGGGTGGCGAGCGATCGCTGACGGCGTTGGCGTTCCTCTTCGCGGTGTTCCGCAGCCGGCCGTCGCCCTTCTATCTGATGGACGAGGTCGAGGCCGCCCTCGACGACGTCAACCTGCACCGCTTCCTCGATCTCATTCACGAGTTCCGTCAAGAGGCGCAGTTGGTGATCGTGAGTCACCAGAAGCGCACGATGGAAGCAGCTGACTGCCTCTACGGCGTAACGATGGTGCCGGGCGGTTCGTCGAAGGTCGTCTCCGAGCGCCTCGAGACGATGAAGGTCGAAACCCCGGAGTCCGCCGTCCTCTAACCGGACCCGTAGGCTGCAGCGGTCATGCAGCCGGTTCTCCTCGTCCTCATCATCGCCACCGTTGTGCTTCTCGTCGTGTCGGTGGCTCGGCTGTCCATCGCACGGCGGGGTGAACGCAAGCCCGAAGTCGGTCCGGCCGCTGCGCAGGTGAAGCTGGCCCCGCCGCCTGCCGCCGTCACACCCGACGTCGAGCAGGCGTCGACGGTAGAGACGCCGATCGAGCCTGAGGTCATCGACGAGGTCGTCGCCGAAGCGGAAGCGGTCGTCGCCGAAGCCGAACGTGAAGCTGAGCTCGAAGCCGAGGTCGAAGAGCCGATCGTCAAGCCGCGCCTGCGTGACCGACTCGGACGCGCGCGCGCCGCGATGTCGGGTCTCGTCGGCGGCATCAAGTCGCGTTCGATCGACAACAACACGTGGGACGAACTCGAAGAGGCGCTCATTCGATCCGACCTCGGTGTGCAGACGACGATGGCCATCCTCGACGATCTGCGCGCCCAGGCCAAGGCCGACAAGATCAAGACCTCGGACGACCTCCTCGGCGCGCTCAAAGACGATCTCAAGGCGCGCCTCGTCGCCGATCGCACGCTGCGCAAAGCCGATGTGGGGCCGAGCGTGTGGCTGATGGTCGGCGTGAACGGCGTCGGCAAGACGACAACCATCGGCAAGCTCGCCCGTCGCGAGGTGAGCGAGGGCCACAAGGTCATGCTGGCGGCCGGCGACACGTTCCGCGCCGCTGCTGGCGATCAGCTCGCCATGTGGGCCGAGCGCACGGGCTCCGACATCATCCGCGGCGCCGAAGGCGCCGACCCAGGCTCGGTCGTGTTCGACGCCATCCAGGCGGGCGCAGCGCGCGGCGCGCACCTCGTGCTCGCCGACACCGCGGGCCGGCTCCACAACAAGGTCAACTTGATGGAGGAGTTGAAGAAAGTGCACCGCATCGCCGAGAAGGGCCCGGCGACGCTCACCGAAACGCTGCTCGTCATCGACGCCACCACCGGAAACAACGGCCTCGCGCAGGCGAAGGAGTTCGCCGAGGCGGCGGGCGTGACCGGCGTCGTGCTCACGAAGCTCGACGGCACCGCCAAGGGCGGCATCGCCCTCGCCATCCAGAACGAACTCGGCATCCCGATCAAGCTCGTCGGCGTCGGCGAAGGCGCCGACGACCTCATCGACTTCGACCCCGAGGAATTCGTCGACGCTCTGTTTTCCGACGACTGATTCTTGTGATGTTCCGACGAGAAGACCTTGACGGAACATCACAAGAATTGGGGTTGAGGGAACTGAAGGCCCGCGGCGGGCGTCCAAACGACATGCGCCGCCTCGTGCTCGTCCCGCTCGTCGGAGTCTTTGTGCTCGGTGCGTGTGGGACAGGGGAGCGGCCGCAGCTCCCGCTGAGTGCGACCGGCGCAGCCAAAGGTGAAAGCGCGATGGCGGGCGGCTTTATGCCTTACCGCAACGTCCGCTACGAGTTGGCGGACGGCGTCACCACGAAGGTCGATCACGCCGACGCCTACCGCTATCCGACAGCGACGATCGAAGACGCCCGCCGCGTCGCCAAGGCCTTCGGCGTCGACGGTCAAGTGCACGACGAAAGTGGTGGCTGGGCCGTCGGGCCGACGGGGTCGCCCGATAGCGTCGCCTTTCGCTCGTCGCTGTTCGTCGGGTCCAACGGCACGTTCAGCATCAACGGCGCCAGCTCGGGTGTCGCGTGCGCCGAAGTGGGTGCGCCGGGGCGTGCGCCGCAGCCGTGCGCCACCACGACGACGACAGAGAACGCGAATCTGCCGACCAACGACACCGCGCGGTCGATCGCACTCGGGGCGATGAAGTCGGCGGGAGTCGACATTGAACACGTCTCGGTGAACGTCGAGCGCTTCGGCGACGTGGTGACGGTCACTCTCGAGCCGACCTACGGCGGCAAGAAGAGCTCGTCGATGAACCAATACAGCGTGTCGATCGGCGGCGGAGGCGCGATTCTGAGCACGTTCGGTGTTCTCGGCACGCCCGAGGATGTCGGCAGCTACGAGTTGGCGACTCTGCAGCGCGCGGTCGATCGCCTCAACGCTGGCTTTGGACGCGGCGGCGGACCCGAACCCGCGATTGCGGCCGTCGACCAGTCACCCACGGTAGTGAAGCTCACCGCAGTTTCCGTCCGAGTGATGGCCGGCGGCGATGCGGTGCAACTGTGGGAACTGCCCGCCTACGTGTTCACCGCCGAGGGCGACAGCAATCCCGTGGTGACACTCGCCGCGGCCGACAAGTACTTCCCGACGACGACCACCGTCGGGTCTTCGCCGTCGACCAGCGGCGCCGAGACCAAACCGCCAGCGAGTGACGAAGTGCCGCCGTCGCCGACCACGATTCCGCCGTGCGTGAGCACAACCGACCCGATTCCCGCGCAGGTGTGCGCGGACCATACGAGCCTCAAGGCCGGCGACTCCGTCCACTTCACGATCACCGCAAGCGACCCCGACCGCGCCTTCCAAGACAACTGCAGCTCCGACGGCGTCTCGGCCGAGTACGGAGACGACGCCGGAGGCGACACCCGTTGCGCGATGTGTACGACGAGTGTGCCCGACGGTCCGGGCAAGATCAGCCGCACCCGCGATCACACCTACGCGAAACCCGGCAACTACGCCGCGAAGTTCACCATCAGTTCGGGCCCGAACTGCGGGCCCGACGATCCTCGCGACTCGACCGCAGTTCTGACGATCGCGATCGACGTCAATTGAGTTTCAGGCACCCGTGTGCGTAGTTAGGCGGGCACAGCCCGGCTAACTACGCACACACCCGAGGTAGGGGACGCGGCGGCGACCTCGTACACTCGTCCCCCTGTGTTTGAGGGACTGAGCGACCGCTTCGACAACATCTTCACGAAGATGCGCGGGCGCGGCCGCCTGTCGGAGGCCGATGTCGACGAGGTGTGCCGCGAGATCCGCGTGGCGCTGCTCGAAGCCGACGTCAACTTCACGGTCGCCCGCGACTTCATCGCCAAGGTCAAGGACGCGACGATCGGCCTTGATCTCAGCCAAAGCCTGAACCCGGCCCAGCAGGTCATCAAGGTCGTCCACGAGCAACTGATCGAGACGCTCGGCGGCGAGACGCTCAAGATCACCTACGCATCGCGGCCGCCGACCGTCGTCCTGCTCGCCGGCCTCCAAGGCGGCGGTAAGACGACTACCGCGGCGAAGCTGGCCCGCTGGTTCAAGGCGCAGGGACGCAACCCGCTGCTCGTCGGAGCCGACCTCCAGCGCCCGGCGGCCGTCGAGCAGTTGCGCGTCCTCGCCGGCCAGATCGGCGTGACGATGTACAGCGAGCCGACGGACCCTGTCGCCGTCGCCCGCAACGGGCTCGTCGAGGCGCAGCGCCTCGGTCGCGACGTGCTGATCGTCGACACCGCGGGTCGCCTCGCCATCGACCAGGAGTTGATGGAGGAAGTCCGCCAGATTTCCGCCGCCGTCGAACCGAACTACACGTTCCTCGTCATCGACGCCATGACCGGTCAGTCGGCCGTCGAAACCGCCGACGCGTTCCACCAGACCCTCGAGCTCGACGGCGTCATCCTCACCAAGCTCGACGGCGACGCCCGCGGCGGCGCCGCGTTGTCGGTCAAGCAAGTCGTCGGCCGGCCGATCGCCTTCGCGTCCAACGGCGAGAAGCTCGAGGACTTCGACATCTTCCATCCCGACCGGATGGCGGGACGCATCCTCGGCATGGGCGACGTGCTGACGCTCATCGAAAAGGCCGAAGCGGTCTACGAGGAGCAAGAGGCCGAGATCGCGGCGCAGAAGCTCCTAGAGGGGCAATTCACCCTCGACGACTTCCTCGACCAGATGCAGCAGCTCAAGAAGATGGGGCCTTTGAGCAGCGTTCTCGGTATGATGCCCGGGCTCCCCAAGGAGATGAAGAACGTCGAGATCGGCGACCGCGAGGTCGGCAAGGTCGAGGCGATCATTCGCAGCATGACCCGGGAGGAGCGCACCACACCGAAGCTCGTGAACGGTTCGCGTCGTCAGCGGATCGCCGTGGGCAGCGGCACAACCATCACCGACGTCAACCTTCTGCTCAAGCAGTTCGAAGAGATGCAGAAGATGATGAAACAGATGAGCGGTATCCCCGGCATAGGCCGGCGGATGAACAAGAAAAAGAAGAAGAGGAAGTAGTCACAACATGGCCGTAAAGCTCCGCCTGATGCGGATGGGCAAGACCAAGCAGCCGACGTACCGCGTCGTGGCTGCCGACGCGCGTTCGCCGCGCGACGGGCGCTTCATCGAGATCCTCGGCAACTACGACCCGCGGGCGGAACCGTCCGTCGTCAACCTCGACAACGACAAGGCTGTCGATTGGTTGAAGAAGGGTGCGCAGCCGACCGAGACGGTGCAAAAGCTGCTCAAGATCACCGGCGCCTGGGATCAGTTCAAGGGCGCCAAGTAGCCGTGGCCCAAGAAAAGACGCAGCCTGACGCCGACACGCCCGAGCGCGTGCTCACCTACATCGCCAACGCGCTCGTCGACGACGCCGAAGCGGTCGAGATCGAAGCCGACAAGCGCGACGGCTCTGTCGATCTGCGCCTGTCGGTTGGCTCCGAAGACATGGGCCGCGTCATCGGACGACGCGGTCGCAACGCCCAGGCAATCCGCACGGTCGTGCGCGCCGCCGGTGCGCGCGCCGGCATCGAGGCGAGCGTCGACATCGTCGACTAGGTCGACATGCTTCTCGTAGGCCGCGTCGACAAACCGCACGGCTTACGCGGTGAGGTGGTCGTCTCCCTCACCACCAACCGCGACGAACGCGTCGCTCCCGGCGCGCGTCTGTATCTCGACAACGAGGACGGGCGAGAGCTCGTCGTGCTCACGTCGATCCCGTTCATGCACCGATGGATCGTCGCCTTCGACGGAGTGTTCGATCGCAACGCGTCCGATGCGATCGCGCACCGCGATCTCTACGCCGAGCCGCTCGACGATCCCGATGCGCTGTGGGTGCACGAACTCGTGGGCAAGCGCGTCGTCGACCAACACGACGTGGACCGCGGACCCGTCGTCGCCGTCGAAGCGAATCCGGCGTCGGACCTCCTCGTGCTCGAGTCGGGCGCGCTCGTCCCGATGACGTTCGTGACCGAGACGCGAGAAGAACTCGTCGTCGTCGACGTGCCCGACGGCTTGTTCGATTGATCGAGGTCCGTCGCGCGACCGTCGCTGACGCTGACGTCATCGGGCGCGTGCACGCGGCGTCGTGGCGCGGTGCGTACGAACAATTCGGCCCAGCGTTCCTCGACACCATCGTCGACGAGGAGCGCGTCGAGTTGTGGAAGCGCGTGCTCGCTGACGACGACGGCGCCGTGTTCGTCGCGCCGTCGTCGGCGCCAACCGGTTTCATCTACGTCGGTGCGTCGCGCGACGACGACGCTGCGGCCCACGTCGGCGAGTTGATGACGTTCTACGCCGCGCCCGAAGCGTGGGGGACTGGCGTCGGCCGCGCACTGATGGCAGCCGGCGTCGAGGAACTGCGCGCCATGGGATTCACCGAGGCGATGTTGTGGGTGCTCGACACGAATCCGCGGGCGCGTCGCTTCTACGAGGCTGCGGGGTGGCACGTCGACGGCGGCACAAAGCACCAGTCGTGGCGCAACGCCGAGTTCGACGAGGTGCGCTACCGGATCTCGTTGTAACGCATAACGGTTATGTTATATATTACGACCGTGTCCGCAACGACGATGGCCGCGCTCGCCGACGGCACCCGCATGGGCATCGTCGAAGCGCTCGCTGCTCGCGACCGGACCGTCAACGAACTCGTGGCGCTGTTCCCGATCAGCCAACCGGCGGTCTCGCGTCACCTACGGGTGCTGCGGGAGGCCGGCGTGGTCGAGTCGAAGGCCATCGGGAAGCTGCGCGTGTACCAACTCAACGCCGGCGCATTGCGCGACGTGAGCGACTGGGCCGATCGTTGCCGGCAGCAGTGGGAGGCGCGGTTCGACGCGCTCGGGAAACACCTCGACGAATTGAAGGAGTCGCGACGTGCGCGCTGACCAAGAACTGGCGCAATTCCGTGATCGCAACACGATGGTTTACGAGCGTCACTATCCCCACGAGATCGGCCTGGTGTTCGAGGCGGTGTCGACCGGTGAGCACCTCGACGTCTGGATGCTGCCCGAGTCGCGTGTCGAACGCGTCGAAGGCGGAAAGTGCGCGTTCGGCTGGGGCGGTTCTGCGGACGAGCCGATGGCGAGCCGCGGCGTCGTCACGGTGTTCGATCCGCCGAACGCCGTCCAGTACACGTTCGACGACGACAGCTACATGCGCTTCGACCTGTCACCCGACGGCGACGGCACGCGCCTGTTGTTCACACTGCACTACCTGCCCGAACCGGATGCACAGGACCAGCCGTATCCGGGCGGCGATCTCCCGGCGCCTGGGACCGCGTGGCGGCCCGGCTTCCTGTCGGGATATCACGGCATGCTCGACGACCTGCGCGAGTACCTCGAGGGCTCCTACGACGCCGAGATCAAGGCCCGCGCCGTCGCCGAGGGCCACGACGCCGGACCCGACTTCGAGCGGTTGACCGACGCGTACCGGGAGCACGTGCGCGCGAACTGTCCTTCCGAATAAACCGGTACTCTCTCGGTCGTAATGCGCCGTTGGTTGTTGGTTGTTCTTGCGCTCGGCGCTGCCTGTTCGAGGCCTTCGGACGCCGCGCCCCTCGCGGCCACGGCGCCGACGACGCTGCTGACGACGACGACCGTCGCGCCCACGACGACCACGACCACCGTCCCGCCGACGACGACGCAGCCACCGCCGCGCGTACGTCACGTTCTCGACACGCAGTTCCGCCCGTTTCTCGACGGTGAGGGCGTGACGTTGAACTACCCGACGCAACGCGTCGAAGTCGTGGGATTCCACCAGTCGAACCTGGCGGCGTCGCGGACGCTCGTCGCGTTACCCGGCATCACCGGAACCGTCGTGACACCGACGCGCGATCGCAACACCGGCCCGCAGACGGCCGCCGACGTCGAATCGGATCCCACCGGCGAAGTGCGTGCGCCCGTTTCCGGAGTCGTCAAGCGCGGCGGCACGTACACGCTCTATTGCAAGTACACCGACTCCTTTCTCGTCATCGAGCCCGACTCGCACCCCGGGTGGGAGGTCAAGGTGTTGCACATCGCCGGCCTCGACGTGCGAGCGGGCGAACGCGTCGTCGCCGGTGAGACGAAGATCGCGGAGCACCCCAACCGGCTTCCGTTCGTCTCCGATGTCGAGCAGTACAGCGTGGCGCCCGTGTGGCCGCACGTGCACCTCGAAGTCGACGACCCGACGATCAAGAACCCCCCGGGCGTCGGCGGCAAGCCTTGTAGCTGAGCGCCGGGTCCGCGCACGCGCCGACGTGCGCATCTACCTTCGCTTGGGTGGAAGCGATGCAGGCGCCACTGTTCGAGGTCGTCGAAGAGGCGCGACCTGACGTGGAGATCCGCGTGTCACCGCGGCGGCGCAAGACGGTCGCTGCGTACTGGGAGGGCGATCGCATCGTCATCGTGTTTCCGCAACGCGTCCCGAAGCGGGAACGCCAGGCGTACGTCGACGAGTTGTCGGCGAAGCTCGTCGCCAGTCGCGCCAAATCACGCCCGACCGACGCCGAGTTGCACGCGCGGGCTGTGCACCTTTCGCGGACGTACTTGAACAACGTCGCTCGCCCGACATCGGTGCAGTGGTCGACGCGCCAGCAGGCGCGGTGGGGAAGCTGCACGGCAGCCGACGGCTCCATTCGGATCAGCGCTCGCTTGCAGGGCGCGCCGCAGTTCGTGGTCGACGCCGTGCTCGTGCACGAGCTGGCGCACCTCGTGCACAGCGACCACACCGCGGAGTTCTATGAGCTCGCCAACAAGTTTCCGCGCCAACACGATGCCGACCTTTTCCTGAAAGGCCTGTCCTTCGGTATGAGGGCGGTTACGTGATCGTGAAGACGTGGTCGCTGACGTCTTGCGCGGCGTTGTCGTTGCACGCGATGCGCACCGTGTAGTTGTGTCCCGGGCGTAGCCGACTGCCGAGCGTCCACGAATACGCGCCGCTCGAGACGAGACGGCTACTGGCGAGCGTCTTGACCATCGTGGCGCCGCGGAACAGCTCGATCCGCAGGCGGGCGCCTCGCGGCATGTTCGACGATCCCCAGCGCACGGTTTGCACGCTCCCGCGCGCCCAGCTCTCACCGCCGTTCGGTGCGCGCACTCTCAACCTCGGTGCCGACGTCGTTGTCGTCGTCGACGCTTCGTTGACGGTGAGCGTCACGTCCTGCGTGGCGTCCGGGTCGTGGCCGTTGCTGGCCTTGAACGACAGCGGGTACTCGCCGGCGGTGCCTGCAGCGGGCGTGCCCGAAATGCTTCCGCCGCCCGCCCCCGTACCGTTGAACGGCGAGAAGCTCAAGCCCGTCGGCAGCTCTCCGCTCGTGAGCGTCACGATCGGGTTGGGGAACCCCGTTGCCTCGACGTTGAAGAGTCCGGACGTACCGATGTCGAAACTCTTCGTCGTCGCGCTGGTGAACGACGGCGGCTCCGCTTCGTACCGCACTTCGAACTCGAACACGCGGTAGTGGTTGTTGAACTGTTCGCCCGAGAAGCCGATGCGCAGACCCGTCGCCGTCACGGTGTCGAAGATCAGCGACGCGTAACCGCTGACGGTGCTGTCGTGTTTGTCACCCGTGATCGACGCGGTCGAAGGATCGACCGACGTGATGTTCATCGCCTCGGTGCCCTTGAACCCGTTGTCGAGGCCGACGACGTTCGACCACGACCTGCCGGTGAGTTCGCCCGTGTCGGTCGTGTACTGGATGACCAAGTTGTGCGGCCCGTAGTCGGGCGTCTTGTAGAGACGGATCCGGTTGACCGGTGTGGAGTCGAAGCTCACCTCGAGGTACTCCGGCTTGGTCGTTGTCCCGGACTCGGTCGACCACGTCGCCGTCGACAGGTCGCCGTCGATGGCGTTGGATGGTGGGTCGTCGCTCGACCGCGGGTTGGGCGTCACCGCGACGCCGGTGCGAGTGATGGCGTCGGACACCGTCGTGCCCCCCGCAGGCGTATCCGCGCTCACCACGATCGTGGCGACAGCGAGGGTGACCCCGAGCAGCACGCCTACGGCGCGCCCGACCGACATTTTCCGTGAACCGCCCATAGTTCGACGGTACGCCTACGGCTCCACCGCGTCGATAGGCGCCGCCAGAAACGATCCGCGTAGGACAAACCCCACCTCGGCGTTCCCTCTCCGTTCGTACCGCACTATTTCGCCGCGGCCTGTTGTTACTGGCTGTTCTGAGCGCACTCGCGTTCTTGCCGGGGGCGACGCCGCGCGCCCGCGCCATCCCCGCGGCCACGAACGACGCCGCCTACAAGCTCTACGGCCGAGTCTTCCCCGACCCGCAGGGTTGTACGAAAGGCACGCCCGGCAGCAGCCCGTGGGCGAAAGGCAACGTCTGCGCGACGCAGTTCCTGCAGTGGGACGAGACGCTCACTGGCTTGCGCTACCTGCAGGGCAAGTACCCGCGGTTCGGGCACCTCGAGAACCTGCACGACCTCAAGGCGACCGTCCCGGAGTTCGCCAAGCTCGACATGCAATCGGCAGGCTTGCCGCAAGCCGACGAGTCACGCGCGCGGCGCGACCTCTACGCCTTCGTGGTCACCGACGACCAGTCGCCGGTGCCGCTGGCCGAGCGTCACCGCTACGCGTTCTCGCTGTCGATCCACGGCATCGAGCGCGCCGGTCTCGAAGGTGGCGTGCGCGCCGCCGAGGACTTGATCACGTGGGCGGCGACCGCGCCCAACACGCACATCCTCGAGCCGACGAACTCCGGTCCGACCGCGGGCGAAGTGCTGCGCAACAGCGTCATCTACTTCGTGCTGTCGAACCCCGACGGATGGGGCCGCGGTGAGATCTCGAAGGGCGGCGTCTACTTCCAGCGCTACAACGGCAACGGCGCCGACGTGAACCGCGACTTTCCCGGAGTGGGTTTCGCCAACCCGGTGTACACGCCGGAGTCCGAACCCGAAGAGCAGGGCTACGCCGCGTACCTCCGGCATGAACGCGACGTGGCCGGCCGTCCCTTCACGGGCGGCGGCGACCTGCACGGCATGTTGGCCGCCGACTCGTTCAGCTTCACGCTGCTGTCGGGCACTGCCGAATCGTGGGCGGAGAACACGCGCGTCGTCGACACCGCGGAGGCCATCTACGCCGACGCCATCAAGCGGCTGTCGTACTCACCGCTGATCGGTGACCCCAAGAAGTGTCCGGGGAACATTCCCGTGTTCGTCGTGATCTCGGAGGGCTCCGCGCCGATGTGTCCTGACCAGTGGGGCACCGTCTGGGACACGATCGACTACCAGACGACGGGTTCGTTCGGCGACTGGATGGCCAGCGACCTCGGTCTTGGCGCGACGGCCGTGGACAACGAGATGGCGTACAGCCACGTGCTGCCGAACGACGTGTTCAACCCGGCCATCGAGCAGCTGCACGTCGACGGCAACAAGGGGATCATCTACGCGCAGCTCGCCGCGCTGTCGCACCCGGCCGAACCGGCCGCGCCGGTGTCGGCATCGGTCGCGTACGCGCCATCGGTGCAGCGCAAGGTGCGCGCCGCGAGCGCGACGGCGGCCGCGCCCAATGCGTTGCGCGCGCAGGCCGACCTCGCGGTGCGCGAAGTCGCCGGCCAGGGCGCGCAGTTCGACGTGCAGGGACCCCAGGACGGCGTCGCCAACGGCGGACTGAGTGCGGAGTTCACGTTCACGAACGTCGACGGCATCTCGCCCGAGACGGCGTCGAACGTGGTCCTCGAGCGTTACGGCAGCGACCATCCCGGCGAAGGCGAGGGCTGGCACGAGGTGGGTCGTTGGTACCGCCAAGAGTTGACCTACTTCCCGGCGGGAGCGCGCATCGACATCAACGAACCTCTGCCCGGTCGGTACCGCCTCGCGCCATCAGGACTCCGCCACGGTGTCACGACGATGCGCGTCCACTTCACTCCGTCGAAGGCGGTTCCGCAGCCGAACCTGCCGTACAACGTCGCCAACACCGACGTCTTCGCTGGCCTCGGCGCGCACGTGCGCGCCGTTACGCCCGCCGCGATCTTGGCGAACCCGCACGCGCTGGACGGAGTGTCGATCTACGCGCTCGCCGACGACCCCGCGCCGGGCGTCGCCGCCAAAGACGGCGCCGCGTGGTTCGCAGCGTTGAAAACCTTCGCGTCGAACGGCGGCACGTTGGTGCTGACGGACCACGCGCTCGACGCGCTCGTCGACCTGGGCGTCGTGCCCGCCAGCGCGCTCGTGAAGGGCGTCGAGTACGGCGGCTGGATCAGCTTGACCGACGAGAAGGGCGCGTCGACGTTCGGCGCGCCGCTGGCGACGGGTCTCGACCGCGCCGGCGCCTCGAACGGTTCGGGCGCGGGCTTCGACCGCCGCCGCCAGACCTACGACCCTGGTGCGGTCGGGTATCCGATCGCGGCGACGCCGGGACCCGATTGCACGTCAGGCGATTCGTGTCACGCGCCGCAGGAGATGGTGAACCTCGACGCCTGGCGCAAAGCCGGTGGCAGCGTCGTCGGCCAGACCGCCGTGGTCGTCAAACGCAACAGCAGCGAACCGACCGGCGTCGCCTACGGCGAGGTGCCGCTTGGACGCGGTCGCGTGCGCATCGCCGGTGGTCTGCTCCCGACCCCGACCGAGGCGTACAACCATCCGTACGGCCTCGAGGGCTACGCCCTGAGCTGGACGGGGTGGCAGGTGCTGGCGAACATGTTGTCGATCAACGCGCCGACATCCGTGAAGGCGAGCGTGCTGTCCGTCGACGAGCTCCCGCGCACCGGTGGCGACGCCAGCGCGCCGCTCGACTTTGCCGCAGTCGTGATCACGCTCGCCGCGCTCGTACGCTTCACCCGTGAGCGAGCGAATGCGCGTCGACGTCTTCACACTCTTTCCTGACGTCGTCGACCCGTATCTCAACTCGAGCCTGATCGGGAAAGCGCGCGCCGAAGGCGTGCTCGATCTGCGTGTGCACGATCTGCGGTCGCATGCCGCGGGCGTGCATCGCGCCGTCGACGACGCGCCCTACGGCGGGGGAGCGGGCATGGTGCTCATGCCCGAGCCGGTGTTCGCCGCCGTCGAGGCGGTCGACCCGCCGCGCCCGCTCTACGCACTGACGCCGTCCGGCCGCGTCTTTGATCAGTCCGTCGCCCGCGAGCTGGCTTCGACCGACGGCTTCTCGTTGCTGTGCGGCCGGTATGAGGGCTTCGACGCCCGCATCACCGACCACCTCGTCGACGGAGAGTTGTCGATCGGCGACTTCGTGCTCGCCGGCGGCGAGGCCGCGGCGTTCGTCGTCATCGAGGCAGTCGCCCGCCTGGTGCCGGGGGTACTCGGCAACGAGTTGTCGGCCGGCGACGAGTCATTCGGCGGCGACGGGCTGCTCGAGTACCCGCAGTACACGCGCCCGCCGTCGTTCCGCGGCTGGGACGTGCCCGACGTGCTGCGGTCGGGCGATCACGGCGCGATCGCCGCGTGGCGCAAGGCGAAAGCGCTGGTCCGGACGCTGCGACGGCGACCCGATCTGGTCGAGGAGCGCGGCGGGCTCACCGACGCCGACCGTGCCCTCTTGGACCGTTGGGCCCCCGACGAGTACGCTTGACGGTCCGCCGCATTCGTCTTGCAGGAGTCGCCACGCCATGAATCCGACTGATCTCGTCGACCGCGCCAATTTGCGCGACGACATCCCGGAGTTCAACCCCGGCGACACGCTCAAGGTGCACGTTCGCGTGGTCGAGGGCACCCGCGAGCGCGTCCAGGTGTTCCAGGGCGCGGTCATCCGTCGCCAGGGCTCAGGCGTGCGCGAAACGTTCACGGTGCGCAAGATCAGCTTCGGCGTCGGTGTGGAGCGCACCTTTCCGGTGCACTCGCCGATCCTCGCCCAGATCGAGGTCGTGACCCGCGGCGACGTCCGCCGGGCGAAGCTGTACTACCTGCGCGATCGCATCGGTAAGGCGGCGAAGATCAAAGAGAAGCGCACGCCCACCGGCACGCACCAGAAGTAGCCCGGCGGCGGGAACACCCCCGGCGCCGAAATCGCCCACTACGGTGGGGCGCGTCGTGTTGACCCCCCGCGCACAGCGATGACGCCACCCGATACCCCCGAAGAGGCACCCTCCGCGCTGTCGCGCCTCGAGCGCGCCCTGGCCGGGTTCGGTGAGCCGAAGCCTCCCGCGGACCCCGAACCGGACGCACCGAGCGCCTACGACGAGCCCGACGAGATCGACGACGACGAGCTGGAGCCTGACGAGGATGACGAACCGACGCAGGTGGCGTCGAGCCCGGTGCTCGACATCGCTGCTGCCGTCGCCGCCGTCGACCACCTGAGTTCGGTCCCTCCGCCGCCCGCGCCATCCGAGCCCGAACCGCAACCGGAGCCCGAACCGGAACCGGAACCCGAACCCGACCCGGAAGAGCTGCTCGCGCGGCCGCCGTCGGGCGCTGACGCCCGTGTATTGCGCGCCACCGCGGCCGGCACGACGCACGACGATGACGATGACGATGACGACGATGACGACGAGCTGACACCATTCGAGCCCGTCGATCTGCGCCTGCGCTACCACGATGTCGACGACGACGACGACGAGTCCGACGACGAGCCGGAACCAGAACCGGTCGACGAAGAGCCCGTCGTCGCCGACACCGCGCTGCCGTACTTCCTCGTCGAAGACAACCTCCCCGTCGCTGCGGACCCGGTCTCAACGGTCCAGGACTTGCGCGAGCAACTCGTGCGTCCCCAGGAGCGGGTAGTCGTCGTCAAGCAACCGGCGCAACCGAAGCCGCCCGCGTCAATCGCGCGCACGCTCGCCGAGATCCCGATCCTGCTGATCGTGGCCGCGCTGATCGCGTTCCTCGTCAAGACGTTCCTGGCGCAGGCGTATTACATCCCGTCGGGTTCGATGCTGCCGCAGTTGCAGATCGACGACCGCGTCGTCGTGTCGAAGCTGGCGTACAAGGTCCACGATCCGCGACGCGGCGACATCATCGTGTTCGACGATCCGCGCACAGGCGCGTCGACCACCAAGGCCGACGAGGGACTCTTGCGCAAGGTCGGCGAAGGCATCGGGATCGTCCAGCCGTCGACCGACGAATTCATCAAGCGGGTGATCGGCCTGCCCGGCGAAACGGTGCAGGGCCGCAACGGCCACGTGTACGTCAACGGCCACCAACTGATCGAGCCCTACCTGAAGGACACCGTCATCACGTCGGACTTCCCGAAGACGACCGTGAGATCGGGGCGGCTGTGGGTGATGGGAGACAACCGGACGGGTTCGGCGGACAGCCGCGTCTTCGGCCAGATCAAGATCGACACGATCGTGGGTCGCGCCCTCGTGAAGGTGTGGCCGTTCGACCACATCTCCTTCCTGTAGGCCGCGCCACACCGTCGTCGTAGACTCGCCGACAATGAGTAGCTCTCCCGAAGATCTCGAGCGGTACGAAACCGAGATCGAGCTGCAGCTGTTCCAGGAGTACCGAGCGGTGCTCCCGATGTTCAAGTACGTCGTGGAGACGGAACGGCGGTTCTATCTGGCGAACGAGGTCAAGCTCACACCGATGGGCGAGGCCGACCGTGGGTGGATCGAAGTCGAACTCCACGACGCCTGGGTGTGGGACATGTACCGCCCCGCACGCTTCGTATCGTCGGTGCGCGTCGTCACCTTCAAAGACGTCAACGTCGAGGAGCTTCCCGAAAAGGAGCTTTGATCGGAGGTCCGCCGTGTCGCATGGCGGAATCGCACTCGGTGCCCACGGCGAGCGTCTCGCGAGCGCGTGGTACGTGCAGCACGGTTACACCGTCGTCGCCCGCAACTGGCGCTGCGACATCGGCGAGATCGATCTGATCGCCAGACGCGGAAGCGAACTGGTCATCGCCGAAGTGAAGACGCGCGCCGGCACGCGCTTTGGTGTGCCCGCAGAAGCCGTCGGTGCTGCGAAGCAACGCAAGCTGCGCCGGCTGGCGGCGGCGTGGCTCGCTGCGAGCGCGGAGCACTACGACGAGGTGCGCTTCGACGTCGTGTCGATCATCGGGAATGCCGTCGAGGTGATCCCGGCCGCCTTCTAGCTCGCATGTGCCAGCACGACCTGTGCCAGTGCCGCCGATCTTCGGGAACGTCGAGCGGCACGACCACGAAGTGGGCGACGCCGACCGCGATCTCCTGGTGACATCCCGGACACAGATACGCCTTGCGCGCCTGAAACGGATGGACCAGCGCGACCTCGAGGTCGTCGCCGTCGTCCGCGCTCACGTCGACCAGTATCGTCCGGCGCTATGGAGACCATCGAAGTCGAGCGCGCCGGCGCCATCGTCACCATCACGCTGAACCGGCCGGAAAAGAAGAACGCGCTCAACCAACGGATGTGGGACGAGTTGCGTGAGACATTCCGCTCGCTCGCGCCCGACGCCGCCGTACGCGTTGTCGTGTTGACGGGCGCGGGTGGCGCGTTCTGTTCCGGTGCCGACCTCAGTGGTGGCGGTCCCGCAAATCCCGAGTCGAGCGGCCGCGGCCCGTCCGGTCTCGCGAGCATGCGCGACGTCGGCGACGTCGTCATGGCGTTGCACAACTTGCCGCAACCGACGATCGCCAAGGTCACCGGCGTCGCCGCCGGCGCCGGTTGCAACCTCGCGTTGGGGTGCGACCTCATCGTGGCGTCGGAGTCGGCGCGGTTCTCGCAGATCTTCGCCAAGCGCGGCCTCTCGCTCGACGCCGGCGGCTCGTGGCTCCTCCCGCGCCTCGTCGGGTTGCACAAGGCGAAGGAGCTGGCGTTTTTCGCCGACGTGATCTCCGCACAAGAGGCAGAGAAGCTCGGGATCGTCAACCACGTCGTTGCCGACGACGAGATCGACAAGTTCGTCGACGAGTGGGCAGACCGCCTCTGCAATCTTCCGCCGCTGGCGCTGTCGATGACCAAGACGATGCTCAACAACTCGATCGGCGGCTCGCTGCACGAGTCGCTCGAAGACGAGGCGCGCTGCCAGACCGTCAACTTCAAGACCGAGGACATGACCGAGGCGATGATGGCCTTCGTCAACAAGACGACGCCGACGTTCAAGGGTCGTTAACGCGTCACACCGTCTCGCTACTGTGCGAGACGCCTCGCGGACTTCGCGTCTGCCTATGTAGCCCGCCTCCTGTGAGGAGTCGGTCGTGCTTGCCGCAATCCCTTCGGCGACGCTGCTCGGCGTCGACGGCCTACCCGTGCGCGTCGAGGTGCACGTGTCGCAAGGCCTGCCCGCGTTCACCATCGTCGGGCTGCCCGACACCGCATGCCGCGAGTCGCGCGATCGCGTCCGCGCCGCCGTCATTTCGTCCGGCTTTTCGTGGCCCCAGAAAAAGATCACGGTCAACCTTGCGCCGTCGGGCCTGAAGAAGACCGGTGCGGGACTCGACCTGCCGATCGCGCTCGGCGTGCTGGTGGCGTCGGGCGACGTCCCGCTCGACGCGATCCAGGGGGTTGGGTTCATCGGCGAACTCGGCCTCGACGGGCGTGTCCGGCCTGTGCCCGGCGTCGTGTGCATGGCGCCGGCCGTCGGTGCCGAGGTGCTCGTCGTGGCCAACGAAGCCTTCGCGGAAGCCTCGGTGTTACCGGAGAGCCGTGCCCGCGCCGTCGGCCATCTCCGCGAGGCCGTCGACGCGCTGCGGGGCGACGCGCCGTGGCCCGATCCGCCCGCGCCACGAAGGCGCGGGCGGTGCTTCGCGATACCCGACATGGCCGACATCCGCGGGCAGCAACTCGGCCGCCACGCCATCGAGGTCGCGGCGGCGGGCGGGCATCATGCGCTGCTGCTCGGACCGCCCGGTGCGGGCAAAACCATGCTGGCGCGCCGACTCATCGGTCTGCTCCCGCCGCTGACCGTCGAGCAGGCGATCGAGACCACGCGGGCGCATTCCGCTGCAGGCCTCGAGCTGCCACCCGACGGGTTGGTCACGCAACCGCCGTTTCGCGCTCCGCACCACAGCGCGTCGGCCGTCGGGATCGTGGGCGGAGGCGGCGCCCGGCTGCGACCCGGCGAGATCAGTTGTGCCACTGGGGGCGTGTTGTTCATGGACGAGCTCGCCGAGTTCGCGACGCCGGTTCTCGAAGCGTTGCGCCAGCCGCTCGAGGAAGGTGTCATCCGCGTGACGCGTGCGGCGGCGTCGGTGACGTTCCCCGCGCACTTCTTGTTGGTCGCGGCGATGAACCCCTGCCCGTGTGGTGCCGGTGCGACGCCGAACGCCTGCCGGTGCAACGACGCGGCGCGCATGCGCTACCACCGGCGTCTGTCGGGTCCGCTGCTCGACCGCTTCGACCTTCGCCTCGCCGTACACCGACCCGACGCCAAGGAGTTGGTGAGCGATCAGAAGGGCGAGTCGACGGCGGAGGTGGCGGCGCGCGTCGCCGCCGTGCGCCAATTGTCACTCGAGCGCAGCGGCGGCACGAACGCGGAGATGGACGATGACGCGCTGGCGCGCATTGCGGCGCTCAACGACGGAGCCAAACGGCTGCTCGAGTTCCGTCTCAAGAGCGCGACTCTCAGTGCACGCGGTCTGGCGCGCATCCGTCGCGTGGCCCGCACGCTCGCCGACCTCGAAGGGCGCGACGGCGAACTCACCGAAGAAGACGTCGCGACGGCGCTCGAGATGCGTCACGACTTCGCGGAGTTGCGGAGCGTCGTGCGATGACCGAGCACCTTTGGCAACCCACCGACGCGTTGTTCCCCGACGCGCTGCGCGAGGACCCGGATCCGCCGAAACAGCTCTACGCGCGCGGCGACCCTTCGCTGTTCGAGGCGCGGCGAGTTGCCATCGTCGGCACGCGCAACTGCACTGCGTACGGGCGAAGGTTCGCGCGGCGACTCGGCGCGGAACTCGCCGAAGCCGGCGTGGTGGTCGTGTCGGGACTCGCCATCGGCATCGACGGCGCGGCGCACGAAGGGGTGCTCAGCGCCGGGGGTCACCCCATCGGCGTCGTCGCGACCGGGCTCGACGTCGTCTATCCGCGGCGCCACGTCGGGTTGTGGGAGCGCGTCGGGCGTGAGGGGCTGCTGCTCACCGAAGAGCCACCCCACACGCCACCGACGCAGTGGGGCTTTCCGCGCCGCAACCGGATCATCGCGGCGCTCTCGGAGATCGTCATCGTCGTCGAGTCGTCGGCGAAGGGCGGTTCGATGCACACCGTCGACGCGGCGCTGGCTCGTGGCATCAACGTCATGGCGGTGCCCGGGCCGGTCGGCGCCGTCACGTCCGACGGAACCAATCGACTCCTCGTCGACGGCATCCCGCCCGTCACGTGCGCCGACGACGTCTTGCTGGCGCTCGGCCTCGAAACCTCACCGCGCCTGTTCGCATTGCCGAAGCCGCGCCGGAGCCGGCTGTCGGCGCGGGCACGCCAAGTTCTCGACGTCCTCGACTTCGTGCCGATGACCACCGATGCGGTGATTAGCGAAGCGAACCTCACGCGCGGCGAAGTGCTGGTCGCGCTCCAAGAGTTGGCGGCGGCGCGGCGCGCCGACGGCGGGGGAGGGTGGTGGCATCGCATGCCGACTCGCTGAAACTGCCTCTTTCGATCGGCGACTTTGGTCGCTACGTTCGCTCCACCGCTTCCCCGTCGGTAGTCCGCGCATCTTCGATGCCGGTCTAAGGGAGATTGCCTGTGCGCCGCAGCTTCGCGGCGCTGGCGGTGCTGGTTGGCATCGCCGTCCTCGCCGGGTTCGCGCCCCCGGCCTCTGCCGCGCCCGTGACGTACGTCGCTCCGGTCAACGGCCCCGTCATCGATCCGTTCCGACCACCGTCGACCCCGTACGGCTCCGGCAACCGTGGCCTCGAATACAGCACGACGCCCGGCGGCGTCGCGCGCGCGTCGGCGCCCGGGCGCGTCACGTTCGCGGGCCAGGTCGGCGGCGCGCTGCACGTCGTCATCCAGCACGCCGACGGCGTACGCACCAGCTACTCGTTCTTGCGTTCGATCGAAGTGCGGTCCGGTCAGGTCATGCGCCAAAACGATCCCGTCGGCACGACGAATGACACGTTTCACTTCGGCGCGCGCATCGGTGACGCGTACGTCGACCCGGCGATCCTCATCGAGAGTGGGCCGGCGCGGGTGCATCTCATCCCCGACGGCGAGTTCACCGAAGAAGGTGCGCATCACGACTCGCGGGCGCTGGGGCGATTCGTCGCCGACCGTGCGGCAACGGTCGACCAGCACAGCTACACCTGGGCGGGCGCCGGCGAGCCCTCACTCGTCGGGGCGCCCGGGGCAGCCGAGTTTGCCGATTCCATCGACCGCCTCGCGTCACACGCCTTTCGGCTGGCGCGCGGGGCGAGTGGCGGGTCGCGCGCGGCGTTGCTGCGCCTCGGTCGTCAGCTGCTGGCCTTCGCGCGCGACGTGCGCAACGGCGCCGTTGATCTGGCGCACGCCGCGTTCGACGCCACGACCAATGGCTTGGTGGGGTTACTCGACCAGATCGTCAACATGGGCGAGTGGGCCGGGCCCCTTGCGGCGCTCGCGGCGGCGCTCGCCGACATCATCGAAGCGTGGGCGCGGCCCTGCACCCCCGAGGACGTAGCACCGCCGCCGATGCCGATGCCGCAAAACCGGATCGCAGTGTTCGTCGCCGGGCTCGGGTCGCACGCGCGGTACCAGCACGCTCCGGAGACGTTGTCGAGCGAGCTCGACGCGGCTGCGCTCGGGTACGCGCCGGAGAACACCATCGACTTCTCTTACCGCGGCGGCCGCCACCCCGAGGCGTACGACGCCCGCGACACGACGCGCGACCTGCGCGACGACGCCCGCGACCTGCGCGACCTCCTCGACGAAATCGCCAAGGAGCATCCCGGAGCGCAGGTCGACCTGATCGCGCACAGCCAAGGAGGCCTCATCGTCCGCGAGGCCTTGGCTCACGATTACGACGGCCCGGGCCACGAACTGCCGTCGATCGCCCACGTCGTCACGCTGGCGACGCCACATCACGGCGCTGACGGCGCGACAACGGCGGCGTGGCTGCGGTGGTCGGCCGAGGGTCGCGCGATCCGCGCGCTGGCAAAACGGCAGTTCGGATCGTTCGACCTCACCAGGCCCGGCGTCGCGCAACTCTCGGAGACGTCGCAGTTCATCGACCGCATCAACCATCGGTCACTGCGAGAAGGCGTCGCGTACACGTCGATTGCGTCGGCAATGGACATGACCGTGCCCGCCGTACGCACGCGTCTCGCCCACGCCGCGAACGTGATCGTCGACGCCGCGCCCAGCAACCCGCTCACCGGGAGCCACAGCACGATCAAGCAGTCGCCCGCCGCGCGGCGCGAAGTGCGCCTGGCGATCGCCGACGCCCCTCCGACGTGTCACGCCGTTGCCGACACCGCGGCGCGCGCGTTTACGGGCGCCGCCATCGCGACCCTCGAAGACCCCGCAAGCGCGGTCACCCCTTAACCGAAGGAGCCCCACGTGAAATACCTCCGATTCCTTCTCGTCGCTCTGCTGGCGATCGGCGCCGCGCTGGCGACCGCGGCGTTTGCGTTCTCGCGCGGCGCCGCGCCGGCAACGGCACGAGAGACCGTGCGGATCCATCCGCGCGTACATGAGCGCTGGCGCGTCCCGATCGACGCCGACGTCGTCGGCCTGCCTGCTTCCGATCAGCGCGGAGTCGTCGTCACTGCCGGTGGTTCCGAAGTTGTGGCGATCTCGCGTGACGGAAACCTCGAGTGGACGACTCCGGTCGAGGGCGCGCTCGCCAACGCGCCGCGCATCGACGGCGACCGTGTGTTCGTCGCCGGCAAACGCGTGGTCTTCGCCTTGAACCGCGACACGGGACAGGTCGTGTGGTCGGCGGCGACCACCGGCGACAAAGACGACAACCGCGCCAATCGGCCCGTGGTGGCGGCCGACACCGTCGTCTTCACGACGGCGAACGGCGTCACGGTCGGTCTCGACCGCGCGACGGGCAGCGAGCGCTGGCGACTGGTGCTGCCCACGGCGAGCACTGCGGAGCCCGCAGCCGGGCAGAGCGCTGCGGGCTCGCCGGTCGTGGTCGTCGTCGGGATCGCGCAGTGGTGGGGGCTCGATCCCACGACCGGAGCGACGCTGTGGAGCGGCGACCTCGGTGTCTACGGCACGTCGTCACCGGTCGTGTACCCCGACGGCCTCGACTTGGTGGCCGCCGTCGCCTCCGACGAGCACGTCTTCGCGGTCGACGCGCGGACGGGCGCGCCGCGGTGGGACGCGACGGCCGATCAGAGCGAACTGTTCCAAGTGCCCGTCGTCGCCGACAATGGCAACGAACTGCTCGTCCCCGACCACTGGGGCCGCCTGACCGCGTACAACCCGTACGACGGCCGTCGCCTGTGGTCGGCGCGCGGCCCCGACACGAGCGCCGAGTTCGGTGAACCCGTGCTGGTGGCCGACCGTCTGGTTGCGTTGCCGCTCGACGGTCACGGTCCTCGCCTCGCGTCGCCGCGCGGGTCGTTCCGCCTGCGGCCGCCGGTCGACGGGTTTGGTGTCGGCGAGCTTGGTGGAGGAGGGCGCCAACTTGTGGTCACCACCGCCGGAAAACCCAGGAACTACGTGCTGCTTTACGACGTCGGGTAACATCGATCCCCGCTCGACACCGTGTCGGGCACATCAACTGCCGTACGCGCAGCTTCGGTCACCACGTGGTGGTGCGACGCGCACGGATCGTCAACCGAACAAGGAGCACAACAAACGTGGCTGTAGTCACCATGAAGCAACTGCTGGAGGCCGGAGTTCACTTCGGTCACCAGACCCGGCGCTGGAACCCGAAGATGAAGCGATTCATCCTCGGCGAGCGCAACGGCATCTACCTGATCGACCTCAATCAGACGCTCGAGCGCACGGCGGTCGCCTACGAATTCGTCCGTGACCTCGTCGCCGAGAACGGCACGATCCTGTTCGTCGGCACGAAGAAGCAGACGCAGGATCCCGTCGCCCGTTACGCGGCCGAGTGCGGCATGCCCTACATCAACGAGCGTTGGCTCGGCGGCATGCTCACCAACTTCCAGACCATCCTCGCCCGCGTCAAGAAGATGCAGGAGTACGAGCGCATGCTCGAGGCCGGCGACTTCGAGAACATGCCCAAGAAGGAAGCGCTCATCCTGCGCCGCGAGCTCATCAAGCTGCAGCGCAACCTCGGCGGCATCCGCGGCCTGAGCCGCCTGCCCGACGCCATCTTCGTGATCGACACGAAGAAGGAGCACCTCGCCGTCACGGAAGCGAACAAGCTGAAGCTGCCGGTCGTGGCCGTGGTCGACACGAACTGCGATCCCGACGTGATCCAGTACGTGATCCCGGGCAACGACGACGCCATCCGGTCGGGCAACCTGCTGTGCCGCGTCATCGCCGAGGCCGTCGAAGAAGGCCGCTTCATCGCCAGCCGCCGCGCCCGCGCCGCCGCTGACGCCGCCGGAGGACCAGGCGTCGCCGAACGCAGCGAAGAAGAAGAGGCGCGTCGCGCCCAGCAACAGGCCGAAGCCCGGCGACAGGCGGCGCTGCAGGCGCAGGAGCGCGAGGCCCGTCTTGCGTCTCAGACGCCCGCGGCGGCAGCCGCCGCCGAGCCGGCGCCGACCGAGCCCGCGCCGACCGAACCCGCGCCGACCGAACCCGAAGCAGACGTTTCCGCAGACAAAGGACCCGAACCCTCCTAACCATGGCTATTTCCGCAAAAGAAGTGCAGGCGCTGCGTCAGTCGACCGGCGCCGGAATGATGGACGCCAAGCGCGCCCTCGAAGAGAACAACGGCGACCCTGAAGCCGCGGCGCTGTGGCTGCGTGAGCGCGGCCTCGGCAAGGCCGCCGAGCGGTCCGATCGCGACAACGCCGAGGGCGCGATCGCGATGGCGCGCAACGGCAACGTCGCTGCGCTCGTGCAACTCAAGTGCGAGACCGACTTCGTGGCCAAGTCGCCCGAGTTCCTGCCGGTGCTCGACGCGCTGGCTGCCGCCGTCCTCGCCGACGGCGAGGGGGCCGTCGCCTCGCTCAAGGACCAGATCGACGACCTCAAGGTCACGCTGAAGGAGAACATCGACGTCGGGCGGGTCATCCGCATC